>DASVLS010000015.1:0-189944 GCA_036384755.1 Trinickia sp.
ATAGGAGACCGTCAATGAGCCGAAATCAGCCAATCAACGTCCAGACCTTCATCAATGCGCACCCATTCGGCAGGTTTCAATGGCTCGTGTTTTTTATGTGCTTCGTCATCGTGCTTCTCGACGGATTCGACACGGCCGCGATCGGCTTCATCGCGCCCTCTCTGTTGACCGAGTGGCATCTGACGAAGCCCGAGCTCGCTCCGGTGCTCAGTGCGGCGCTGTTTGGTCTCGCGTGCGGCGCGCTGACGGCGGGGCCCTTGTCCGATCGCTTGGGACGGCGTTCCTTGTTGCTCGGGGCCGTCGTGATATTCGGCGCGTCCTGTCTCGCTTCCGCATTTGCGCAGTCGCTGCAGCAACTGACGGTTCTTCGGTTCGTGACCGGGATCGGGCTCGGCGCCGCCATGCCGAACGCGGTGACGCTGATGGGCGAGTTTTGCCCTGACCGCCGCCGCGCAACGATCATCAACTTGATGTTTTGCGGCTTTCCGCTCGGCGCCGCGCTGGGAGGGTTCCTTGCCGCATGGATGATTCCGCATTTCGGCTGGCGCAGCGTCCTGGCGTTCGGCGGCGTCACGCCGCTGCTGCTCGCGGTACTGCTCGCGGTGAAGATGCCCGAGTCGGTTCGGTTCATGGTGGCGAACGCACAGCCGTATCAACGCATTCAGAAGGCGCTTGCGCGTATCTCGCGCGCTGCGCTGGACTCCGAGCATTTCACGCTGACCGAAAGCGCACCGTCGTCGGGCAAGAGCGGTCTCAACATCGTCCTGTCCAAGACGTATCTCGTCGGCTCTCTGATGATGTGGCTCGCCTACTTCATGGGGCTCGTCATTTTCTACGCATCGATCAATTGGATGCCGGTCTTGCTCAAGGACGCGGGGCTCCCCGCCAAGAGCGCGACGCTCGTCTCGGCGCTGTTTCCGTTGGGCGGCGTCGGCGCGGTGCTCGCCGGCGTGCTGATGGATCGCTTCAACGCCAATCGGATCATCGCGGTGTGCTATGCGCTGACGGCCGTGAGCGTCTATGCGATCGGGCAAGCCGCAGGGAATGTGGGCGCGCTCGTCGCCGTGATCTTCCTCGCGGGCGTGCTGATGAATACCGCGCAATCCTCGCTGCCGGCGCTGGCCGCATCGTTCTATCCCACGGCGGGGCGCGGGACGGGCGTCGCATGGATGCTCGGCGTAGGGCGGTTCGGCGGCATCGCCGGGTCGTTCCTCGTTGCCGAGCTGGCGCGTCGGCAGTTCACCTTCGCGGACATTTTCGCCACGGTGGCTGTCGCGGGGGCGATCGCCTGCGTCGGCTTGCTGATCAAACAGTTCGCTGCGCCGAACGTGAACATGGATGCCATCGGCGTTCAATCGATTCATCACTGATCGCCTGTCGACGACGAGACCCGGACGCGCGCGCCAACGCGCGCCCGTTCAGGCCATGAAGTCGCGGGAAGAATACAGCGGAGAACGCGTGAATATGAGAACCAAGGTTGCAATCATCGGCGCGGGTCCTTCCGGCCTGCTTTTAGGGCAGTTGCTGGCTCGCGCGGGGATCGACAACGTCATCCTCGAGCGGCAAAGCGGAGAATACGTGCTGGGCCGTATCCGTGCGGGGGTGCTCGAGCAAGGGACAGTCGGCCTGCTGCGCGAAGCCGGCGTCAGTGAACGCATGGATTCCGAGGGGCTGGTTCATGACGGCATCGAGCTGATCTTCGGGGGAAGGCGCGACCGGATCGACCTCAAGGCCTTGACCGGGGGCTCGTCCGTGATGGTCTACGGCCAAACCGAGGTTACGCGCGATTTGATGGAAGCGCGCGCCGCGATGGGAGCGACGACCATTTACGAGGCGGCGAACGTGCAGCCGCACGACGTCAAAGGCGAGCACCCCTACGTCACGTTCGAAAAGGACGGCGAGCTGTGCCGGCTCGAATGCGACTACATCGCCGGTTGCGATGGCTTTCACGGCGTATCGCGACGGGCCATCCCTGAAGATATTCTCACGTCCTACGAGCGGGTGTATCCGTTCGGATGGCTAGGGTTGCTGGCGGACACGCCGCCCGTGAGTCATGAATTGATTTATGCCCACCATGAACGCGGTTTCGTGCTGTGCAGCCAGCGCTCGACGACGCGCAGCCGCTACTACTTGCAGGTGCCGTTGACCGAGAAGGCGCAGGACTGGTCGGACGAGCGGTTCTGGAGCGAACTGAAACGCCGCCTGCCGAGCGATGTCGCCGAGGGCGTGGTGACCGGCCCTTCGCTCGAGAAGAGCATTGCGCCCCTGCGCAGTTGGGTGATCGAACCCATGCAGTATGGAAAGTTGTTTCTGGTGGGCGACGCCGCGCATATCGTTCCGCCCACGGGCGCCAAGGGCCTGAACTTGGCCGCGAGCGACGTGAACACCCTGTATCGCCTGCTGCGCCGCGCCTACGAAGAGGGGAGCGCGCGAGCCCTCGATCTTTATTCGGAGATCGCCTTGCGGCGTATCTGGAAGGCCGAACGGTTTTCGTGGTTCATGACGATGTTGCTGCATGAATTCGCCGACAGCGACGGATTCGACAAACGCATGCAGCGTACGGACTACGAGTACTACATGGGGTCGAAGGCCGGGCTGACGACCATCGCCGAAAATTATGTGGGCTTGCCGTATGAGGCGATCGAGGGGCGCTAGACGCGCCCGTTGCCGGCATCGCGCCGCCGTCGGGTCGTGAGGTCGTCAGGCCGTCAGGCCGAAAGCAAGCTGCCGCTGCGCAGCGGCGTGGCGCCGGCGATTCGGGCCACTTCCATGCCCGCCGTCGCGAAGCGCGTTCGATGCCGGGCATACAGCACCCCCGACGTGCCCGCTCGGACGGTCTCCACACGGTCGGTCAACGGATCGACGATGTCGGCGATTTCCTGGCCCTTTTCGATCCAGATACCGGCCGGCGTGCGGAAGACGAGCACGCCCGAGATCGGCGCGATCAGCGGTTCCGTGCCGGCGAGCGGCGTGGCGGGGAAGGCGAGCGGCGGCAGGTGCGCCGGCGTGCCGTCGATCAACCCGCGCTGCGTCAGATATTCGACGATCGCTTGCGAGTCGTGCTCGGCATGGGCGTAGGATACGTCGGCTTGGCCGCGCAGCTCGACCGTCACCGAGATCGAGCCGTTAGGAATCGGGAAGCGCTGGCCGAAGCGCGTGCGCAATTCCGACCAGCAGAAGCTGTGAATTTCGTCGAACGGGTTGCCGATCGAATTGAGCGCGAGCAGCGAGGCCTTCGCGTCGAGATAGCGGGCGAGCGGTTCGACGTCCTGCCATAGCTCGGGATTCGTATAAAGGTGCATGGCGCCTTCGAAGTCGCAATGCAGATCGAGCACGATGTCGGCGTCGTACGAGAGGCGCTGCAAGGCCAGGCGTTGCGATTCGAGTTCGGTTCGGGGCTGTTGCGCCTCGAGCGCTTCGCCCATCGCTTGGCGCACCGCGCGCAAGTTGGCCTCGGCATCGCCGGTCAACAGCGTTTCGATGCGCGGCATCACGAGCGCGGCCAGGTCGTGGAAATTGCGATTGAAGTTCGTCGCCGTATTCGCTTCGAAGCGGCCGATCATCTGCCCGAGCACATGCTGATTGAGCCCGATGGGGTTCGGCACGGGCACGACGACGAATTCCGCGTGCAACTGGCCCGCGGCTTCGAGCGCGGCCAGCTTGCGGCGCAACTCCCACGCGACGAGCATGCCCGGCAGTTCGTCGGCGTGCAGCGACGATTGCACGTAGACCTTTTTCCCGCCTGTGGGGCCGTAGTGAAAGCTCGTCAACGTACGCTCGGTGCCCAGCGAGGGGGAAATCAGCGGATGGCGCTTCTTTTGCATGGCGAATCGCGGCCGGTCGTGCACGCCGCGCAACGAGTGGTGGGTGTTCGATTGTACGTCGGCCGCGGCGCGACAGCCAAAACGCCGAATGCGGCGCACAAAGAAAAAGGCCCCGCCCGAAAGCGGAGCCTCTTGTCTGACGGACGGGCAGGCTTGCCCGTCGACGATCAGCTCTTCGGCGCGACGTCGAAGTCGAAGTACTTCTTCTCGAGCTTCTTGTACGTACCGTCCTTCATCATGGCGTCGATGGCGCTGTCGACCTTCGCCTTCAGGTCGGTATCTTCCTTGCGCAGACCCATGGCGGCCGCGCCGCTCGGGATCTCTTCACCCGCTAGCTGGAAACCACTGCCGCGCGGCTGCTTCAGGAAGCCCAGATCGGCCTGCACCTTGTCTTGCAACGCGGCGTCGAGACGGCCCGACAGCAAGTCTTGGTAGACCTGGTCTTGGTTCTGATACGGGACGACCTTCACGCCGGCCTTTTCCCAGTGTTCCTTGGCATACGTTTCTTGGATCGTGCCTTGCTCGACGCCAACCGATTTGCCCTTGAGCGATTCGGCCGTCGGCAGCAGACCCGAGCCCTTCTTCGCGACGAGCGCCGTGGGCGTTTGGAACAGCGGCTTCGAGAAGGCGATCTGCTCTTCGCGCGCCGGCGTGATCGTCATCGACGACAAGACGCCGTCGAACTTCTTGGCCTTCAAACCGGGGATCATGCCGTCGAAGTCGTTTTCGACCCACACGCATTTCGCATGCAGGCGCTTGCAGATTTCGTTGCCGAGGTCGATGTCGAAGCCGACGAGCTTGCCGTCCGCTGCTTTCGATTCGAAGGGGGCGTAGCTCGCGTCGACACCGATGCGGATTTGCTTCCAGTCTTTCGCTTGCGCGACGCCGGCCGACAAGGCGAGCGTTGCGACGGTCACGGCGGCTAACAATTTTTTCACGTTGACTCCTCGAGTGGTTCGATCAACCCCGATGCTGCTCGTGGCGCACCGAGGCGCCGCCCTGCTTGACGGGCGGCCGACGGTTTCCCAGGCTGCCGTGGACCGGCAGCGCGGCGCAAAGCATACCAAGACAAAATAAGGCGCTGCTAGTAAAACACCGGTTGGAGCGCGAATGCAACATTTTAAGTTTGCGTATCGCGCGCCGAATCGTAAGCGCGGCATTGGGCCGCCGGCTTTCGAACCGTTCTTCTAAATCGCGCCCACTTTTGTCTTCTCGCCGGAATACACTCGAAGAATCAAAGCGTTAAATGTTAATGCGACTTAAATGCCCATGCATAGGTACTTGATCACGACGTACTCGTCGATGCCGTAATGCGATCCCTCGCGCCCGAGCCCCGATTGCTTGACGCCGCCGAACGGGGCGACTTCGTTCGAGATCAAACCGGTATTGATGCCGACCATCCCATACTCGAGCGCTTCGGCCACGCGCCAAACGCGGCCGATGTCGCGGCTGTAGAAGTAGGCGGCGAGACCGAATTCGGTGTCGTTGGCCAGGCGCACCACCTCCTCGTCCGTCGAGAACTTGAACAGCGGCGCAACAGGGCCGAACGTTTCTTCCTTGGCGATCTTCATGGCGGAGGTCACGCCCGTCAGCACCGTCGGCTCGAAAAAGTTGTGACCGAGCGCATGGCGCTTGCCGCCCGTCACGATTCGCGCACCTTTCGAAACGGCATCGTCGATATGCGTTTCGACTTTCAACAGGGCCGCCTCGTTGATGAGCGGGCCTTGGGTCACCCCCGGCTCGGTGCCCCGGCCCACCTTGAGCTGCTGTTCGACGGCCTTGTGCAGTTTGTCGGCGAATGCGTCGTAGACTTTTTCGTGCACGTAGAAGCGATTGGCGCAGACGCAGGTCTGCCCGCTGTTGCGGTACTTCGACGCAATGGCGCCCGTGACGGCCGCATCGAGATCGGCGTCGTCGAATACGATGAACGGCGCGTTGCCGCCCAATTCCAGCGACAACTTCTTCACCGTCGACGCGCATTGCTGCATCAACAGGCGGCCGACCGCCGTGGAGCCCGTGAACGAGAGCTTGCGCACGAGGGCATTGCTCGTCATTTCGCCGCCGATCGCCTTCGGATCCCCCGTCACGATGCTGAGCACGCCGGCCGGCACGCCCGCGCGCTCGGCCAGCACGGCCAGCGCCAACGCCGAGAGCGGCGTGGCTTCGGCGGGCTTGACGACGATCGGGCACCCGGCGGCCAGCGCCGGGCCGACTTTGCGCGTGATCATGGCGGCCGGGAAGTTCCACGGCGTGATCGCGGCGCAGACGCCGACCGGTTCTTTCACGACGACGAGCCGCTTGTCGCCGGTCGGGCTTGGGATCGTATCGCCGTAGACGCGCTTTGCCTCCTCGCCGAACCACTCGAGGAACGACGCGGCGTAGACGATTTCGCCCTTGGCCTCGGCCAGCGGCTTGCCTTGCTCGGCCGTCATGATGGCGGCCAGGTCGTCGGCGTTCGCGAGCATCAGGTCGTACCATTTGCGCAGCACGGCCGCGCGCGCCTTGGCCGGCTGGGCGCGCCAAGCCGCCCACGCTTCGTTCGCCGCCTCGATCGCGCGGCGCGTTTCGGCCGCACCCATCTCGGGCACCGTGGCGAGCACGCGGCCCGTGGCCGGATTGCGGACTTCGAATGAAGCGCCGTTGTCGGCGCCTTGCCAGCTTCCCGCGACGAATGCATTCGTCTGCAGTAGCGACGAGTCTTTCAGTTCGATCGGTTCCAGGTTCTGCATGTCAACTCCAACGGCGTGAATCGGAAGAAGCGGAAAATCGGAATGCGCAAGAAATCAGCTTACGCCATCGCGCCGACGCTTTCCTTCAACGCTTCTTCGAGCAGGCCGAGCGCTTCCTCGAATACGGACGTCTCGATGGTGAGCGGAAACAGGAACCGGATGACGTTGCCGTAGGTGCCGCAGGCGAGCAGCAGCAAGCCGCGCTCGAGCGCGCGCGCCTGCACCCGCTTGACGAATGCGGCATCGGGCGTGCGCGTGTCGGGCTGGATGAATTCGGCCGCGACCATGCCGCCGGGGCCGCGCACGTCGGCCAGTTGCGGGACGGCGGCGCGCAAGGCTTCGAGGCGCGCCTTGAGTTTGTCGCCGAGCTCGGTGGCGCGCTCGCACAGGCGTTCTTCGTCGATGACGTCCAATACGGCGTGAGCCGAGGCCAGCGCGAGCGGGTTGCCCGCGTACGTCCCGCCCAGGCCGCCGGGAGCGGCGGCGTCCATCAGATCGGCGCGGCCGACGACGCCGGAAAGCGGCATGCCGCCAGCCAGGCTTTTCGCCATCGTCGTCAGATCGGCCGCAACGTCGTAGTGCTCCATGGCGAAGAGCTTGCCGGTGCGCGCGAAGCCCGTCTGCACTTCGTCGGCGATCAGGACGATGCCATGTTCGTCGCAAAGGCGGCGCAGGCCGCGCACGAACTCGGGCGGCGCGACGTAGAAGCCGCCTTCGCCTTGCACGGGCTCGAAAATGACCGCGGCGACGCGGCTCGCTTCGATATCGGCTTTCAGCAGCGTTTCGATCGCACGCAGGGAATCGGCCGTCGACACGCCATGGACCGGGTTCGGATACGGCGCATGATAGACGTCCGACGGGAACGGGCCGAAGCCGATCTTGTACGGGGCCACTTTTCCGGTCAGCGCCATGCCCATCAGCGTGCGGCCGTGAAAGCCGCCGGCGAAGGCGATGACGCCGGGGCGGCCTGTCGCGGCGCGCGCGATCTTGACGGCGTTTTCCACGGCTTCGGCGCCGGTCGTGAAGAAAGCCGTCTTCTTCGGGAATGCGCCCGGCGCGCGGGCGTTGATCTTTTCGGCAAGTTCCACGTACGATGCGTACGGCACGATTTGATACGCCGTATGCGTGAAGCGATCGAGTTGCTCGCGAATGGCGGCGACGACGCGCGGGTGACGGTGGCCGGTATTGAGCACGGCGATGCCCGCTGCGAAATCGATGAAGCGGCGGCCCTCGATGTCCCACAGCTCGGCGTTCTCGGCGCGCGCCGCGTAAAAGTCGCACATGACGCCGACGCCACGGGGCGTCGCTGCGTTCTTACGGGCTTGCAGATCGGAATTTTTCACAGTGCTCTCCTCGTCTTTGCCTGATCGATGGTGGGCTTGGCCGGCGGGCGCGCCGTCCAACTCGTAGGGCGACTATAGCTAGCTTTGGCTCTTAGCCTCAGAGCCATTTTCGCTAGAATGAGGGAGCCACTTTCATGCTGGAAGGCGGCGGGAAGATGGCCCGACGGCCCGACGGCCCGACGGCCCGGCGAGCCGTATCGGCATCAGGAGCCCCGTCGGCAGCGCGTTGGGCACGCTCTCGCCCGAGAAGCGCAAGTTGCCGCTCCGGCATGCTCCTGTTATGGCGCGTCGCGGGAGAAAATCGTGCGGACACCGCGCCGGCTTTCGCCGAAAGCCGCCTATATTTGAAGCAGCCGTTCGCGGCGCAGGCCGCATTTCCTTTCGATCGCTCCTCGGGTTGCCAGCGATGACCGCCGTCCTTTCTTCGTTGCCCGAGACGACTTTCGCCGAATACGAAGACCTCAAGGCTATCTTCGACGCCGGCAGCCGGCGCCTCACCATTCGTGCCGTCGGCGAAGTCAGCGCGGGCGGCAACCGCTTTCCCATCCATGTCGCCACGATCGGTTCGCTCGATCCGCAAGCGCCCGCCATCGGCTTTTTCGCCGGCATTCATGGGCTCGAGCGTATCGGCACGCGATTGCTGCTCGATTATATGCGCGCGCTGATCGGGCGGCTCGAATGGGACGCGCTGCTGCACGCGCAGCTCGGCACGATTCGCCTCGTCTTCATGCCGATCGTCAATCCGGGCGGCATGTGGGCCATGACGCGCTCGAACCCCAACGGCGTCGATCTCATGCGCAACGCGCCGCAGAACGCCGACGGGCGCGTGCCGTTTCTGGCCGGCGGGCAGCGCATCGGGCCTTGGCTGCCCTGGTATCGCGGCGTGAGCGGGGCGCCGATGGAGCAGGAGGCCGCGCTGCTCCTGCGCGTCGTCGAGGAAGAGCTGACGTCGCGCCCCTTGAGCTTCGCGCTCGATTGCCATTCCGGCTACGGGTTTCACGACAGCATTTGGTTTCCTTACGCGAAGTCGACGAAGCACATTGCGCACTTGCCCGAGATGTTCGTGCTCAAGGCGATGTTCGAGCAGGCGCACCCGCATTACGGGTATCAGTTCGAACCGCAGAGCACGCAATATCTCGCGCACGGCGACCTTTGGGACTGCGCGTACGACAAAAGCCGCGCACCGGCGATTTTCCTGCCGCTGACGCTCGAGCTCGGCTCATGGCTTTGGATCAAGGAAAACCCGGTGCAGATTCTGCGGCGCGAAGGCATCTTCAACCCCATCAAGGCGTACCGGACCGAGCGCGTGTTGCGTCGCCACACGACCTTGTTCGATTTCCTCGCGCGGGCCGCCTACGCCTCGCAGCGCTGGCTGCCGTGCGAGCCCAACCGCCAGCAGTTGATGACGCGCGCGGTCGAGCATTGGTATCGCAGGCGGCGCGTATGAGCGCGTGGGTTTTGTTGCGCGGCTTGACGCGCGAATCCAGGCACTGGGCCCATCTTCCCGCAGCGTTGCACGCGAGCGGCATCGACGACGACATCGTCCTTGCGGATCTGCCGGGCAGCGGGCGCTACGTCCGGGACCGCGCGCCGGCGAACGTGGCCGCGACGGTCGACTTCCTGCGCACGCGCTTGGCCGCCGCGGGGCCCGCGCCCCCTTACCGCATGATCGCCCTATCGCTAGGTGCGATGGCGGCCGTCGACTGGGCGCAGCGGTTCCCGGGGGAGATCGAGGCGCTCGTGCTCATCAATACGAGCATCCGGCGATACAGCCGATCGTTCGAGCGGCTGCGGCCCGGGGCTTGGCTGCCGATGGCGCGCGCGGCTTGGGGATGGGGCTCGCACGCGCGTGGGGCGAGAAGGCGAGGTGTGGAGGCGATCATCCATACGCTGACGTGCGCTCGCACCGACACGCGCGCCGAGGACTTGGCCGTGTGGACCGCGATCTTCGAATGCGCCGCGCCTACGCGGTCGAATGCGCTGCGGCAACTGTGCGCGGCGGCGCGCTTTCGGGGCGCGCCGCTTGCGCCGCGTTGCCCGACGCTGCTGTTGGCGTCGCACGCCGACGCGCTCGTGCACCCCGCTTGCTCAGCGAAACTGGCGGCTGCCTGGGGCGCGACGTTCCTGGAACATCCTTGGGCCGGGCATGATCTACCTCACGACGATCCGATTTGGCTCGCCGATACGATCTGCGCCTGGGCGGGGAATCCCTCGGCTGTCGTCGCGCCGCCTACGAGCGCATAATCGCTCACGCCGCAAAGCAAGCCGAGCCGACCTGGCCAAGCCTATCCGGAGGGCCGATCGGGCCTCGCCGGTCGAACAGATAGCGCATCGTCACCCGCCGCGGAGGGCACCATGCTAGCGAATAACGAAGAAGCCGTCGCCCGTCTGCTCGAGGACGTCGTGGAGTACGCGCGAGGGCGCTGGCCCCAAGCCTCGTTCGCCCCGCTCGAGTCGTTCCTGAGCTTCTATTACGAACTCGTCGACGCGCAAGATTTGCAAAGCCGCAGCATCGCGGATCTCTACGGCGCCGCCATGGCGCACTGGCAGACCGCGCAACGATTCGTGCCCGGCACGGCGGCGCTGCGCGTCTACAACCCTGTGCTCGACGAGCATGGCTGGCATTCCGATCACACCGTCATCGAGATCGTCAACGACGACATGCCGTTTCTCGTCGATTCCGTGACGATGGAGGTCAACCGCTGCGGCCTCACGCTGCATTCGGCCATTCACCCGGTCTATCGCGTCTGGCGCGACGCCCAGGGGGCGATTACGCGCATCGAGCCCGGCGGGGCGGCGGACGGCGACGAAGCCGCGATTCGCGGCTCGCGGCTCGAATCGTTCATTCACTTCGAAATCGATCGGTGCAGCGAGGCCGCGAAGCTGGCCGACTTGCGGGCGAATATCGCGCGCGTGCTCGGCGACGTGCGGGCCGCCGTGGAAGATTGGCCGAAGATGCAGGCCGTGGCCAAGGAAACGATCAAATCGCTCGCCGTGCGCGAAGCGGGCGACGAAGCGTTCGAGGCGCGTGCCTTCCTCGAATGGATGGTGGCCGATCACTTTACGTTCCTGGGCTCGCGCGACTACGCGCTCGTGCCGCACGACGGCGACTTCGCGCTGCGCGGGGTGGCGGGCACGGGCGCCGGCATCTTGCGGGAAAGCCAGCGCCTTCCCGACGCCCCCGATCTCACTCCGCTGCCCCGTGCAGCCGGCAAGATCGTCGCCGAAGCCATGCCGATCTTTCTGACGAAGGCCAATTCGCGTTCGACCGTGCACCGGCCCGGCTATCTCGACTACGTCGGCGTCAAGCTGTTCGAGCCGGACGGCAAGCTCGTCGGCGAGCGCCGCTTTCTAGGTCTGTACACGTCGACGGCGTACACGGGCTCGATCAACGACATACCGATCGTGCGGCGCAAGTGCGCCAATATCGTTCGACGCTCGGGATTTCTCGCGAAGGGGCATCTGCACAAATCGCTGGTCACGGTACTCGAGCAATATCCGCGCGATGAACTGTTTCAAACGGACGAAGACGATCTCTACGACATCGGCCTCGGAATCCTGCGTTTGCAGGAGCACCAGCGCACCCGCCTATTCGTACGGCGCGACCGCTTCGAGCGATTCGTCTCGTGCCTGATCTTCGTCGCGCGCGAAAAGTACAACACCGACCTGCGC
This sequence comes from Trinickia sp., assembly GCA_036384755.1. Classification (GTDB taxonomy): domain Bacteria; phylum Pseudomonadota; class Gammaproteobacteria; order Burkholderiales; family Burkholderiaceae; genus Trinickia. Next base: position 11,569 of record DASVLS010000015.1, read on the forward strand.
AGGCGCATCGCCAAGCTGCTGGCCGGTGCGTTCAACGGAACGAGCGTCGAGTTCACGCCGTTGTTGTCGGAGTCGCCGCTCGCGCGCATTCATATCGTCGTTCGGACCAAAACCGGCGTGCTGCCCGAGGTCGACACGCAAGAGCTCGAGGCGCGGCTCGTGCAGGCGACGCGCCGGTGGCAGGACGATCTGGCCGATGCGCTGCTCGAACGCTTCGGCGAAGAAGAGGGCAATCGCCTGCTGCAGCGCTACGGCGATTCGTTCCCGGCCGGCTATCGGGAAGACTACGCGGCACGAACGGCCGTGCGCGACATCGAGCTCATTGAAGCGGCCGAGCGCAACGAGACGCTGTCGATGAATCTGTATCGACCGATCGAGGCGTCGGCCCGCTCGGTTCGGTTCAAGGTCTATCGCGTCGGGCAATCGATCGCGCTGTCGCGCAGCTTGCCGATGCTCGAGCATCTTGGCGTGCGCGTCGACGAGGAGCGTCCGTATCTGATCGAGCCGCCCGGCGCCACGCCTGCCTGGGTGCACGACTTCGGCCTCGAATTGACCGACGACGCCGAGTTCGATATCGAGCGCGTAAAGGCGCTGTTCGAAGAGGCATTTGCGCGGGTTTGGACAGGCGTGGTGGAGAACGACGACTTCAACCGGCTCGTGCTGCGCGCCCTGCTTGCGGCGCGCGAAGTGTCGATCCTGCGCGCCTACGCCAAGTATTTGCGGCAAGTGGGCTCGACGTTCAGCGACGCATATATCGAACGCGCCGTCACGGGCAACCCTGCGCTCGCGCGCGGTCTCGTCGATCTCTTTCTCGCGCGCTTCGATCCTTCGCTCGGCGCGTCGCGCGCCACGCGCACCGACGAGTTGCTGAAAGGCATCGAGGCGGCGCTCGATCAAGTGCCCAATCTCGACGAAGACCGCATCTTGCGGCAATTCCTCGGCGTCATCAACGCCACCGTCCGCACGAACTATTTTCATCGCGACGAAAACGGCGGGTTGCTGCCGTACCTCTCGTTCAAGCTCGATCCGTCGCGCGTGCCCGGGTTGCCCGAGCCTAAGCCGATGTTCGAAATCTGGGTTTATTCGCCGCGTGTCGAAGGCGTGCACCTGCGAGGCGGACGCGTGGCGCGCGGCGGGCTGCGATGGTCCGACCGGCGCGAGGATTTTCGCACCGAAGTGCTCGGGCTCATGAAGGCGCAGATGGTGAAGAACACCGTGATCGTGCCCGTGGGATCGAAGGGCGGCTTCGTCGTCAAGAATCCGCCGTTGGGCGGCGACCGCGAAGCCGTCATGCGCGAGGGCATCGCCTGCTATCAGACGTTTTTGCGCGGCTTGCTCGACTTGACCGACAATCGACGCGGCGGCGCGATCGTCGCTCCGCCCGACATCGTGCGTCACGATAGCGACGATCCGTACCTCGTCGTCGCGGCGGATAAAGGCACGGCCACGTTTTCCGATTACGCGAACGCCATCGCGCGCGAGTACGGCTTTTGGCTCGACGATGCGTTCGCTTCGGGCGGGTCGGTCGGTTACGACCACAAGAAGATGGGCATTACGGCGCGCGGCGCCTGGGAATCCGTGAAGCGGCATTTCCGAGAAATGGGCGTCGATACGCAAACGACCGATTTCACCGTGGTGGGCGTAGGCGATATGTCGGGCGACGTGTTCGGCAACGGCATGTTGCTGTCGCGCCATATTCGCCTGGTCGCGGCGTTCGATCATCGGCATATCTTCCTCGATCCGACGCCCGATCCGGCGACGAGTTTCGCCGAGAGGGAGCGCTTGTTCGCACTCGAACGATCGAGTTGGGCCGACTACGACACGACGCTCGTCTCGGCCGGCGGCGGCGTATTTCCACGCACGGCCAAGGCCATTCCGATCTCGCCGGCCGTGCAGGCCGCGCTCGGGATCTCGGCGTCGGCGCTCGCGCCGAACGAGCTCATTCGCGCGATCCTGCTTGCGCCCGTCGATTTGCTCTATAACGGCGGCATCGGCACCTACGTGAAAGCGACGCGCGAGACGCACGCGCAAGTCGGCGACCGCGCCAACGACGGCGTGCGCGTGAACGGCGCGCAGTTGCGGGCGAAGGTCGTGGCCGAGGGCGGCAATCTGGGCCTCACGCAATTGGGCCGTATCGAGTATGCGCAAAAGGGCGGGCGCATCAATACGGATGCCATCGACAATTCAGCGGGCGTCGATTGCTCCGATCACGAAGTCAACATCAAGATTTTGCTCGGACTCGTCGTGGGCGACGGCGAGATGACGGAAAAGCAGCGCAACGCGCTGCTCGCCGAAATGACCGACGAAGTGGGATTGCTCGTGCTGCGCGACAATTACCAGCAGACGCAGGCGCTTTCGATCGCCGGGCGTCATGCGCCCGAGTTGCTGGAAGCGGAAGCGCGGCTGATGCGCTCGCTCGAGCGCGCAGGCCGGTTGAATCGAGCGATCGAGTTTCTGCCGAACGACGAAGAGATCGCGGAGCGGCAAGGCGCCAAGCTCGGATTGACTTCGCCGGAGCGTGCGGTGCTGCTGGCCTATAGCAAGATGTGGCTCTACGACGAGCTGCTCGACTCGAGCTTGCCCGAAGATCCGCTCGTGGCCGACATGTTGCGCGAGTACTTCCCCACGCCGCTGCAGACGCGTTTCGCCGATGCGGCCGCGCGGCACCCGCTCAAGCGAGAGATCCTGGCCACGCATCTGGCCAATGCGCTCGTCAACCGCGTGGGCTGTACTTTCGTGCATCGCCTGCAGGAAGAGACCGACGCCAAAGCCAGCGATATCGTGCACGCTTGCATCATGGCGCGCGACGTATTCGACATCGGCGATATCTGGCTGCGTATCGACGCCCTCGACAATCGCGTGGCGGACGACGTGCAGGCGCGCATGTTCGTCGATGTCGCGAGGCTCCTGGAGCGCGCGGCGCTCTGGTTCCTGCGACAGTTGCAGACGGCGCAGATCGCGCGCGACAGCGAGGGCGTGCGCGCGCTCATCGAGCGTTGCCGCGATGCGGTGGCGCGGCTGGGCCCGCGGCTCTCGACGCTGCTGCCCGGCGGCGAGCTCGAAGCGCTCGACGTCCGGCGGCGCGCGCTCGAAGAGGCGGGTGTCGATAGCGAACTGGCCGCGCGCGTGGCGAGCGGCGAACTATCGGCGTCCATGCTCGATATCGCCGAGGTCGCGACGAGCGCCTCGCGGCCGCTCGAGCTCGTCGCCGGTGTTTACTTCGAGCTCGGCACGGTGCTCGATTACGGTTTCATCGGCGAGCGTGCGAGCGCCTTGCCCACACATACGCATTGGGACATGCTCGCACGTGCGGCGGCGCTGGCGGAACTCGCGCGTCTAAAGCGCACGTTGACCGCGAGTGCGCTTGCGCATGCGCCTGAGCGTGCGTCGGCCGAAGCGATCGCAGCGGCGTGGCGCGAAGATCGCGCGCCGCAATTGGAGCGATTCGCGCAACTGATCGGCGAGCAACGTGCATCGGGCGGCGCAAGTTTGTCGATGCTGCTCGTGCTCGTACGCGAAATGGCGGTATTGGAACGGGGATAAACGCAAGTGGCAACTGCCCACAACCGGCCTTCAGGCCGGGATTTCGAACCGAGGCTAGATTTACGATGAACCAACGAGAAGTTAGCCGTCACGACAACGACAACGACAACGACATCGATGCGAAGGCGGCGCCGCGGTTGACGAGCCTGTCCCACGGCGGCGGCTGCGGTTGCAAGATCGCGCCGGGGGTGCTGGCCGAACTGCTGGCCGCGCAGCCCGCGCGCTCGCCCGCGGCGGCCTTCGCCGATTTGCTCGTCGGCCGCGAGACCGCCGACGATGCGGCCGTGTATCGCTTGAACGACGAGCAGGCGATCGTCGCGACGACGGACTTCTTCATGCCGATCGTCGACGATCCATACGATTTCGGGCGCATCGCGGCGGCCAATGCATTGTCGGATCTCTACGCGATGGGGGCGCGGCCGATCCTCGCTTTGGCGCTCGTCGGCATGCCGATCAACGTTCTGCCGCGCGAGACGATCGCGGCGATCTTGCGCGGAGGCGAAAGCATTTGCGCCGAGGCCGGCATTCCCGTCGCGGGCGGCCATTCGATCGATTCCGTGGAGCCGATTTACGGGCTGGCCGCGCTCGGTATCGTGCATCCCGGGCGCGTCAAGCGTAATTCGACGGCTCAGGCCGGCGATGTCCTCGTGCTCGGCAAGCCGCTCGGCGTCGGCGTGCTGTCCGCGGCCTTGAAGAAGAGCGAACTCGACGAGACGGGCTATCGCGCGATGATCGACTCGGCGACGCGGCTGAACCGTCCCGGCGTCGCACTGGCCGATATGCCGGGCGTGCACGCGTTAACGGACGTGACGGGGTTCGGGCTGCTCGGACACGCGCTAGAGGTGGCGCACGGCGCAAGCCGGGGCATTCGTCTTCGTTATGACGATTTGCCCTGGCTGGCCGGCGTGGAGTCACTGGCCGCGCGTGGCATCGTAACGGGCGCGTCGGCGCGCAACTGGGCTTCCTACGGAGCCGACTGCGATCTCGATCCCGCGTTGCCCGAGCAGGCGCGGGCCTTGCTTACCGATCCGCAAACATCAGGCGGTTTGCTCGTCGCATGTGCGGCGAGCGCCGCCCAGGACGTGCTCGCCTGCTTCCATGCCGAGGGTTTTGCGCGGGCCGCGGTGATCGGGGAAGTCATTGGCGGCGCGCCGCGCGTCGCCGTGAGTTGACGGTCGCGGCCGCGCACGAGAAGGAGAACGAGCGCATTGCCGGGATCGTTTGAGCGGGGACGCAGTCGAAGGGGATCGAACGAGTCGCGGCGCCGCCGTCGCGCTCGTATCCGTCTTTGCCGTTTCTTGCCGACGTCTCTATGCGCAAATTTTTGTTCGCAGGTTTCCTTTTTTTATCGTTTTTCGTTTCGGTCGCTCGCGCTGCGCCGGCTTCCGCGCCGGCCGCGGCTGCAGCGGTGCCGGTTTCGAACCCTTCCACCGTCGCCCTGACGCCCGAACAGGCCAAGCGCGCGCTGGACGTGCTAGCCGATCCCAAGTCGCGCGGGAAAATGGAAGACACGCTGCGGGCTATCGCCGCCGCCGGCGCCCTCGCAACGCCGCCCGCCGCGAGTGCGGCGGCAGCGCCGCCCGCCAGCGCCGCGTCGGCCGTGTTGTCCGCTATCGCATCGAACGGGCTCGTCTCGCAGGTTTCCCATCAGATCGCCCATGACATCCGCAAGGTTGCCGCATCGTTGCGGCACTCGGCGGGGGCATTGCTCGATATACGGTCCGTGCGCGCGTGGTGGCGCTACGAAATGACGAGCGCGGCGGGGCGCGCGCAACTGAAGCAGTTGGCCTTGACGATCGCGGCGACGTTCGTTCCGGCTTGGCTTGCCGCCTGGCTCTTGGCGGGGCTGCTGCGCAAGCGGGTGAGGGCGCTGGCGATAGGAAAGGGCGAGGACGGCGCGCCGCTCGATCCGAACGCTGCGCAAGGCAGCGAGAACAACCCGCAAGCGGATGCGGCCGTCAGGCAATTGAACGCGAACGTGCCGGCCGCAAGCATCGACGAGCACGCATTGCGCGCCGCGCGCACCCAAAGCAACGCGGTGCAAGCGAGGCGGCATTGGTCGCTGTTGCAGCGATTGCCGTACGCGCTGCTGCATACGCTTCTAAAAGCGCTGCCGCTGGCCGCGTTCGTCGGCGTGGCGATCGTCGCGATGTCGTTGCTGACCGACGACGGCAGTCCCGAAGCGGATGTCGTCGAAGCGATCGTCGAAATCTATGCGGTCGCGCGGGTCGTCTTGCTCGCGAGCGGGTTCTTGTTCGCCCCCGATGCGCCGCGGTTGCGGATGCTGCCGCTCGGCGACAGATGGGCGGCTTTCGGCGAGGAGTGGGTGTTGCGTCTCGTCGTCGTCCTCGGCATTGGCGTCGCGCTGGCGGAAACGCCGGTTCCGCTCGGCTTGACGCAGGCAGCGCATCTTGGGATTGCAAAGGCTGTCGCGCTCGTCGGTCACCTCATGATTGCCGCGCTGATCATGCAGATTCGCGTGCCCGTAGGCGACTGGATCCGTAAAAGATGGGTAGGGCCGGGCCCGTTTCGGTTTTTCGCGAATTGGCTCGCCGATGTCTGGGCCGTCGTTTTGGCCTTCTTCGTCATGGCGCTGTGGTTCGTCTGGGCCCTCGACGTACGCAACGGCTACCAAGCGTTGCTGGAGCACGGCGGCTTTTCGTTGCTGGTGCTCGTTGGGGCCCGCGTCGTGGCGATCATCACGTTCGGCGTGCTCGGTCGCCTGTTCAAGCCGCAGAACGGCGGCATGCCCTCGATCGCATTGCAGCGCGCGCAGCGTTATTACCCGATGTTGCGGCGCTTGGTTTGGCTGGTCGTTCTGGCGGCGGCGGCCGTGCTGATCCTCCGGGTTTGGGGCATCGACGTCTGGCGGTCTTTCTCGGGCAGCTTCGTCGGCCGTCAGCTCGTTTCGGCGTGCGCGACGGTCGCGATCGCGGCGTTCGCGGCGCTGCTCGTTTGGGAGACGATCAACGTCTCGATCGAGCGCCGTCTGCGCCGGTGGACCGATGCGGGCGATCTGATGCGCGCGGCGCGCTTGCGTACGCTTTTACCGATGCTGCGCACCACGCTGCTCGTGGGTATCGCGCTCGTCGTGGGTTTGACGGGGCTGAGCGAACTGGGCGTCAACATCGGGCCGTTGCTCGCGGGCGCCAGCATCTTCGGCGTGGCGCTCGGCTTCGGTTCGCAAAAGCTCGTGCAAGACTTCATCACAGGCATGTTCTTGCTGATGGAAAATGCGATGCAAGTGGGCGATTGGGTGACGCTTGCGGGCGTATCGGGAACGGTAGAGTACTTATCGATCCGCACGGTGCGCCTGCGCGGCGGCGACGGCGCGTTGCACACCGTTCCGTTCAGTTCGGTATCGACCGTGACCAATTCGAACCGCGGGCTAGGCAACGCCACCGTCAAGGTCAGCATCGCATATGGGCAAGATATCGATTTGGCCGTGGCGACGCTGAGCGAAATCGGCGCGCAACTCCGGGAGGACCCGAAGTTCAAAGACGGCATCGTCAATGACTTCAGCTTCTGGGGCGTCGATCAGGTGGACGGATCGATGGTGACGCTGCTCGGTCAACTTCAATGCCGCGACACGGCGCGCTGGCCCACTCAGCGCGAATTCAATCGACGCATCGCCGTCACCTTCCGCGAGCGCGGCATCGTCATCGCGAATCCGCTGCGCAACGTGCTCGTGCCGAGCCAGGGGGCCGAGACGATCGAAGACGAAAATCGAGATGACGGCAACGAAGGCGGCGCGGCGCAAAAGGAAGACGAGCCAAGCGAGCAATGCAAGCGCGACGGCGAGCACGATGCCAAAGAAAACAGCGCCCGCGAAAGGATGGATCAGGCGGGAGGCGACAAGCCGGCATCGGACAAATGACGAGCGATGGGCGTGCCTCTATACTGACGCGCGCAGTACCAGCATCAGCGAGCGGTTCTCTTAAACAAGTGACGAATCAAAGGAACGCCCATGCTTACTCGCACCATTTTGTCGATCGGCGCGGTTGCGCTGACGGCCTGCGCGGCCACGGCCTCGAGCGCGCAGGACAACGACACTGCTTTCGCCGAGTCCGGCTCGCACGGCCGGCCGGTCAAAGTCATGATCATCTCGATGTTCGCGCCGGAAGGGCAGGTGTGGCTCGATCATCTCGGCCCGTGGGAGTCGATTCCCGTTGCGGGCCTTTCGCCCGACTATCCCGATGTCCACTGCAACAAACAGGACATTTGCGTGATGACGACGGGCATGGGCCACGCGAATGCAGCTGCCTCGACGATGGCGCTGACGTTCTCGCATCGCTTCGATCTGCGGCGCACCTATTTCATGATCGCGGGCATTGCGGGGATCGATCCGGCTCAGGGCACGCTCGGTTCGGCCGCGTGGGCGAAGTATCTCGTCGACTTCGGCATTCAATGGGAACTCGACGCGCGTGAGATCCCGGCAGGCTGGAAAACCGGCTATCTGGGCATCAATACGACGAGCCCCGATCAAAAACCGCCGCTCGATTACAAGACCGAAGTCTTTCAACTGAACGCCAAATTGGCGGATGCCGCCTACGCATTGTCGCGCAATGTCGTTTTGACCGACAGCGCGCAAGCGCAAGCGGCGCGGGCGAAGTTCAGCTACGCGCCCGCCAATCAGCCGCCGACCGTCATCCAATGCGATACGCTCGCCGGCGATACCTGGTTCTCGGGCACCGAGCTCGGCCAGCGCGCGCGCGATTGGACGAAGATCTTGACGGACGGCAAAGGCACCTACTGCACGACGCAGCAGGAAGACAACGCGACCTTTGAAGCCTTGACGCGCGCGGCCAATGCGCATCGCGTCGATCTCGCTCGCGTCGCCGTCCTACGCTCTGGGTCCGATTTCGATCGCCCGTATGCCGGGCAGACCAGCGCCGACAACCTGCTCAACTATCAAGCGCAGGGCGGCTTCCCGCTGGCGATTTCGAACTTGTACCTGGCAGGCAACCCGCTTGTGCAGGCCATCGCGACGCATTGGGGCGAATGGCGCCACGGCGTGCCGCAGCATTGACGGCGCCGGCCGCGGCGGCGGTGTGCCGCCGCGGGTCGAACGGCGTCCAAACGGGCGCGTCGCTGTCCCAATGATCGAGTACGGAAGACGATACGTCGAACATTTAGGTTTCCCTTAATTTAGGACTGCTAATCGATTATTGCCCGGCTCGTGCAAGCTCGACGTTTGCATTGCGCTCCTCTTGCAGCGCGATGCGAGCCGCTTGCGTTTGGCCTGCAAGGCCGAGGCTGGGATAGCTTTGCTTGTTCATCGAGGGCAACGTGCCGTCGCGTTGGGCGGCGACGAGTTCGGCGCGAACTTCCGCGCGCGTCTTCGTGCTCTTGCCGACCCACGATTGATCTTGATACGAGCCGTTATGGCCGATGCCGCCGTCGGCGAACGCGGCCGTGCTGGCGAAAAGCGAAACGAAAAGGGCGGCTGCGAGAGTGCGCTTCATGGTGTGCTCCTGTTCTATCGAGTGCGGCGTCGACAGTCGGCGTCGCGACAGGAGCAAATGTAGGCGCCCGCGGAATCAGGATAAACCCGGATTTCGCGAAATGATATGTCGCCTCGGCAAAACAATCGGAGCTAGCACACTAGATTACCCATTCCGTCAGCACGGGCGTATCGAGCGGCGGGGCGCTTTCGCGGTCTTCGGGCGTGCGCTTGGTACACCGTGTGTCGAGGCTCTGGCGTCCGCTCAGTAGCGGGCAGCGATCGAATATCTCGGCCACCCAGTCGACGAAGACGCGCACCTTCGGCGAAAGGTGCCGGCTGTGCGGGTAGACGGCCGAGATCGGCATCGGCAACGGCTTCCACTCGGGCAGTACCTCCTTGAGGGCGCCCGAACCCAAATGCGGCAGCACCATGAACAGCGGCGCTTGAATGATGCCGAAGCCTTCCACGGCGCACGTCACATAGGCGTCCGCATCGTTGACGGACACCGAGCCCGGCATCTTCACTTCGACTTCCTTGCCGTCGACGAGGAAGTCGAAGTTGATGATCCGGCCCGTTCGGCTGGAAAAGTAATTGACCGCCTGAAATTGGCTCAATTCGTCGATCGTTCTCGGCTCGCCTGCGCGCGCTAGGTAATCGGGCGCGGCGCAGGTGACGCCTTCGAACAAGCCGATGCGGCGTGCCACGAGCGAGGAGTCCTGCAGCGCGCCGACGCGGATCACGCAATCGACGCCTTCCTGCAGCAAGTCCACCGGCCGATCGGAAAAACCGAGTTGCAGATCGATGTCCGGATAGCGCGTGTGGAATTCGCAAAGCGCTGGAATGACGACCGTGCGCCCGAGGGCGCCGGGCATGTCCACGCGCAGTTTTCCGTTCGGCTTCTTGCTGCCGTTTTGCAGGCTGCTTTCCGTTTCGTCGACATCCGCCAAAATGCGCACGCAGCGCTCATAATAGGCGGCGCCGTCCGGCGTCAGGCTGAGCCGCCGCGTCGTACGGTGCATGAGCCGCACGCCGAGATACGCCTCTAGGTTCTGAATGATCGTCGTGACGGAAGCCCGCGGCAGGTCGAGCGTTTCCGCTGCCTTCGTGAAGCTGTTCGTGTCGACCACACGCGTGAACACTTGCATGGCCTGAAGCCGATCCATCGTCGTTCTCCGAAACAAAATGATTCACTGCCTATGGGGCCAAAGCAGGGCAAAGCGCGCCCCCGGCATCCCAACTAGTGAGAACACAGCAATTGTTCGGGCGCAGTGAATTGTGTTGCCGGATTATAGGCATTTATCCGGAACTCTGCCGAACCCACAATTCGCAGCATCGTGAAACTATCGCGCTTTGCGCGTTCGATCATGCGAACTACGCACTCCCGTGGGATTTCTGCGGGATCGCCTTGGGGCACGAAGCCGCTCGAGGTCGACGAACTGCAGATTGCAGGGTATGAGAGCAATATCCGGCTACGGCTTTATCGCCGCGCCGGCGTACGCTCATTGCCGGTCATGCTGTATTTTCATGGCGGCGCATTCGTCAGCGGATCGCTCGACGATGCCGAATTGGCCGCACGGCATTTTGCCGAGCATCTTTCGGTATTGGTCATATCCGTAGGTTATTCGCTGGCGCCGAAGCATCCGTTTCCGGCGGCGCTCGAAGACGCCTACCGCGCGGCCCGTTGGGCGGAAAGCGCAGGCCGCGGCGTTGGCGGCGACGGCAAGCGTCTGCTGTTGGCGGGCCACTGCGCGGGCGGACACGTGGCCAACGGCCTCGCGTTCATCGCGCGCGATCGCGGCAACGTGCGCGTGGCCGCTCAAGCGCTGTTCAGTCCGATGCTCGATCCGAGCATGACGTGCCTGGCGGACGAGCGTGTGGTCGATTCCGATATCTCGCCGCGTCAGTGCTTGGCGAGCTATCGGGCGTACCTGCCGCAGGCCTCGCAACGGATGCATCCGTACGCGGCGCCGCTGGAATCGTCGCGGCTTGCGGGCCTGCCGCCTTCTTTCATCGCGACGGCGCGTAACGATGTGCTGCACGTGGAAGCGGAAACGTACGCCGCGCGGCTGATCGGCGCCGGCGTCCCGACGCAGGTGATGCGCTATCCCAATGCGACTCACGAGCGGATCGCGTACGATCCGCAGGCTTTGCAAGACGCAGTGCGGTTTTTCGAGTGCCACCTCGAGCCTCGCGCTGTCACAGTCGGTTGATCTCGAACGTCATACAACAACACCATACCGGAGCCTCGTCATGCCAAAGAAGCAATTTACTCGTAGCCGCATCGCGTACGCCGTCCTGGCGGTCGCCGCCGTCGCGGGCGTCGGCGTGTTCAGTGCGATTCGCGTGAACGCGAGCGCACCCGCGCAAGCCGCGCCGATGGCGCCCGAGGTCGACGTGGCCTCGGTGCTGAAAAAGACCGTCACCGACTGGCAAAGCTACTCGGGCCGGCTCGAAGCCGTCGATCGCGTCGACATTCGTCCGCAGGTATCGGGCACGATCGTGTCTGTCAACTTCAAGGACGGCGCGCTCGTCAAGAAAGGCCAAACGCTGTTCGTGATCGATCCGCGCCCTTATGCGGCCGAAGTCGATCGCGCGAAGGCACAACTCGCCGCGGCCAAGGCGCATGACAGCTACGCCCAAGCCGACTGGCAGCGCGCGCAGCGCCTGATGGCCGACAACGCCATCGCCAAGCGCGACTACGACGAGAAGCAGAACGACGCGCTGGGCGCCGCCGCCGATGTGAAGGCAGCGCAGGCCGCGCTCGAAACGGCACAGATCAATCTGGGCTACACGACGATCGCCGCGCCTGTGGCCGGACGCGTTTCCCGCGCTGAGATCACAGTGGGTAACGTCGTGTCGTCCGGAGCGGGTGCGGCGCCGCTCACGACGCTCGTCTCGGTCTCGCCGATCTACGCTTCGTTCGACGTCGACGAACAAACGTATCTGCGGTACATCGGCCGTGCGCGCAGCGGCGCCGAGGTGCCGGTGGAACTCGGCCTCGCGAACGAAACGGGCTACTCGCGCAAGGGCACGATCGCATCGGTCGACAACCGGCTCGATACGTCGTCGGGCACGATCCGGGTGCGGGCGCGCTTCGACAACCCGGACGGCACGCTCGTGCCGGGCTTGTACGCGCGCGTCAAAGTGGGCGGCGGTCAGCCGCATGACGCGCTGCTGATCGATGAAGCCGCAATCGGTACGGATCAGGACAAGAAGTATGTGCTCGTCGTCGACAAGCAAGGTGCGGTGGCGTATCGCGAAGTCAAGCTCGGCGCTCAGCACGGCAACTTGCGTGTCATCACCGCCGGCTTGAGCGCGGGCGATCGCATCGTCGTCAACGGCGTGCAGCGCGTGCGTCCGGGCCAAACGGTTCGCGCGCACATGGTGCCGATGACCGACGATCCGGCGGGCGGCAACAACGGCAGCGCGAGCGCCGATGCGGACCAAGCGGGCCAATCGACGAATTCCTGAGACATCGCTTCGATCCGAAGTTCAAGAAGCGCCAAATTACTCAGAAAGCGACATGAACATTTCTAAATTTTTTATCGACCGACCTATCTTCGCGGGGGTGCTATCGGTCCTGATCCTGCTGGCCGGCGTGATCTCGCTGTTCCAGCTGCCGATCTCCGAGTACCCCGAGGTAGTGCCGCCGTCGGTCATCGTTCACGCCCAATATCCGGGTGCGAATCCGAAGGTGATCGCCGAGACTGTCGCCTCGCCGCTCGAGGAGCAGATCAACGGCGTCGAGAACATGCTGTATATGCAGGCGCAGGCGAACAGCGACGGCAACATGACGCTGACCGTCACGTTCAAGCTCGGCACCGATCCCGACAAGGCGCAGCAGCTCGTGCAGAACCGTGTGTCGCAAGCGATGCCGCGCCTGCCGGACGACGTGCAGCGCCTGGGCGTGACGACGATCAAGAGCTCGCCCACGCTGACGATGGTCGTGCACTTGATCTCGCCCGACAATCGCTACGACATGACGTATCTGCGCAACTACGCGCTGCTCAACGTCAAGGACCGGCTCGAACGGATTGCGGGCATCGGGCAAATTCAGCTGTGGGGGGCGGGCGACTACGCGATGCGGATTTGGCTCGACCCGAACAAATTGGCCGAGCGCAATTTGACGGCGAACGACGTCGTCAGCGCGATCCGCGAGCAAAACGTTCAGGTGGCGGCCGGTGTGATCGGCGGCACGCCTTCGTCGTCCGACGTGCCGTTGCAGTTGTCGGTCAACGCGCGCGGCCGTCTGCAGACGGAATCGCAATTCGGCGCGATCGTGGTCAAGTCCTCGCCCGACGGGGGCGTGACGTACCTGCGCGACGTCGCGCGCGTCGAGCTCGCCGCTTCCGAGTACGGCTTGCGTTCGCTGCTGGACAACAAGCCCGCGGTGGCGATCGGTATCAACCAGATGCCCGATGCGAACTCGCTCGCGATTTCCGACCAGGTCCGCAAGGAAATGGCCGAGCTGAAGAAGGATTTCCCGGCGGGCGTCGATTACAGCATCGTCTACGACCCGACGCAGTTCGTGCGTTCGAGCATCGAGGCCGTGATTCACACGCTGCTCGAAGCCATCGCGCTCGTCGTCATCGTCGTGATCGTGTTCCTGCAGACCTGGCGTGCGTCGATCATTCCGCTCGTCGCCGTGCCCGTGTCGATCGTGGGGACGTTCTCGCTGCTGCTTGCCTTCGGGTTTTCGATCAACGCGTTGTCGCTGTTCGGAATGGTGCTGGCGATCGGGATCGTCGTGGACGATGCGATCGTCGTCGTCGAAAACGTGGAGCGCAACATCTCGGCCGGCTTGAGCGCGAGAGCGGCGACCTATCGAGCGATGCGCGAGGTGAGCGGGCCGATCATAGCGATTGCGTTGACGCTCGTCGCCGTGTTCGTGCCGCTCGCGTTCATGAGCGGCTTGACCGGGCAGTTCTATAAGCAGTTCGCGATGACGATCGCCATTTCGACGGTGATCTCGGCGTTCAACTCGTTGACGCTGTCGCCGGCGCTTTGCGCGATCTTGCTGCGCGGGCACGACGAGCCGAAGGATTGGCTCACGCGTGCGATGGACCGTGTGCTGGGCGGCTTCTTCAAGCAGTTCAACAAGGTGTTCAAGCGCGGCTCGCAATCGTACGGCCGCGGCGTGACAGGCGTGCTCGGACGCAAGTCGTTGATGCTCGGCGTCTATGCGGTGCTCGTCGGCGCCACATTGCTGATCACGCACATCGTGCCGGGCGGCTTCGTTCCCGCGCAGGACAAGGAGTATCTGATCGCATTCGCGCAGTTGCCCAACGGTGCGACGCTCGACCGGACCGAAGGCGTGATCCGTGAAATGGGCGAGATGGCGATGAAGCAGCCCGGCGTCGAGCACGCGGTGGCGTTCCCGGGCTTGTCGGTGAACGGCTTCACGAATAGTTCGAGCGCGGGCATCGTGTTCGTGACGCTCAAGCCGTTCAAGGACCGCGGCTCGCGGGCGCTGTCGGCCGGTGCGATCGCGGGCGCGTTGAATCAGCAGTATGCGGGGATCAAGGGCGCATTCGTCGCCGTGTTCCCGCCGCCGCCTGTGCTCGGCCTCGGTACGCTCGGCGGCTTCAAGCTGCAGCTCGAAGATCGCGGCGCACTCGGCTATGCGCAACTCGACGAAGCGACACAGGCGTTCATCAAGCGAGCGCACGAAGCGCCCGAGTTGGGTCCGCTCTTCACGAGCTATCAGATCAATGTGCCGCAGTTGAACGTCGATCTCGATCGCGTGAAGGCCAAGCAGCTCGGCGTGTCGGTGACCGACGTCTTCAACACGATGCAGATTTACTTGGGCTCGCTCTACGTGAACGACTTCAACCGCTTCGGCCGCGTCTATCAAGTGCGCGTGCAAGCGGATGCCCCGTTCCGCGCGCGTCCCGACGACATTTTGCAGTTGAAGACGCGAAACGCCTCGGGCGAGATGGTGCCGCTGTCCTCGCTCGTGAAGGTCTCGCCGACGTTCGGTCCCGAGATGGTCGTGCGATACAACGGCTACACCGCTGCCGACATCAACGGCGGTCCGGCGCCCGGCTACTCGTCCGGCCAAGCGCAGGCGGCGATCGAGCGCATCGCGAAGGAAGCGCTGCCGCGCGGCGTGAAGTTCGAGTGGACCGATTTGACGTATCAGCAGGTGCTGGCCGGCAATTCGGCGATCTGGGTGTTCCCGATCAGCGTGCTGCTCGTGTTTCTCGTGCTGGCGGCGCTCTACGAGAGCTTGACGCTGCCGCTTGCCGTGATCTTGATCGTGCCGATGAGCGTGCTGTCCGCGTTGACCGGCGTGTGGCTGCTGCGAGGCGACAACAACATCTTCACGCAGATCGGCTTGATGGTGCTCGTCGGGTTGGCGTCGAAGAACGCGATTCTGATCGTCGAGTTCGCTCGCGAGCTCGAACATGACGGCCGCACGCCGATGGCTGCGGCGATCGAAGCCAGCCGTCTGCGGTTGCGCCCGATCTTGATGACGTCGATCGCGTTCATCATGGGTGTGGTGCCGCTCGTACTGTCGACGGGCGCCGGCTCCGAGATGCGTCATGCGATGGGTATCGCCGTGTTCTTCGGGATGTTGGGTGTGACGCTGTTCGGTCTCATGCTCACGCCGGTCTTCTACGTGGTGCTGCGTACGCTTGCGGGCGGCAAGATCCACGTGGCAGGCAAGGACTCGAAGGATGATGCGGACGTCGAAGCCGAACTGACGGACGCCTGAGGCTTAGGGGAAATAAAACGATGAAACGAAATGACTCGGTTGCCGGCGTGCGGCGCCTCGCTGGGGCGAAGCGCCTAGCGGTTCGTGCGCTGGCCGGCGGCCTCTTGATGACCCTCGTGGCGGCCTGCTCGACGGGCCCGACCTACAAGCGGCCCGACATCGATACGCCGGCTGCCTTCAAAGAAGCGCCGCTGCCGGCATCGGAAGCGGGTACGTGGAAGAGCGCGCAGCCTGCGGAAGTGCTCGAGCGCGGCCAGTGGTGGACGATCTTCAACGATGCGACGCTGAACAAGCTCGAAGACGAAGCGCTGTCGGCGAATCAGGACTTGAAGGCGGCGGCTGCGCGCGTGCGCGAATCGCGCGCAGGGCTCGACGCTGCGCGTTCCGCCTGGTTCCCGTCGCTGGACGCGGGTTTCGGCCCGACGCGCGAGCGCGTGTCGCCCGCATCGCAAGGGCTGCCGCAAAACGCTTATGTCCCGCCGGTGACGTTGTGGCGCGCGCAAACGACGGTATCGTACGAAGCGCCGCTGTTCGGGCGCGTGAGCGATAACGTTGCGGCTAGCCGTGCCGATTCGCAGCAATCCGAGGCGCTGTTCCGCTCGGTGCAGCTTGCGTTGCAGGCCGACGTGGCGTCGAACTACTTCTCGTTGCGCGAGCTCGATACGGAGCAAGACCTGTATCGCCGCACGGTGGCGTTGCGCGAAGAAGGGCTCAAGCTCGTCAAGCATCGCTACGACGCCGGCGAAGTGAGCGAGCTCGATTTGCAGCAAGCGACGAACTCGCTCGCCACGGCGCGCGCCGAGGCGGCGGGTGTGGCGCGACAGCGCGCGGCGTCGGAGCATGCGCTGGCCGTGCTCCTGGGCAAACCGCCGGCGGAGTTCTCGTTCCCGCAGCAGCCGCTCGAACCCGTGCTGGCACGCGTGCCGGCGGGCTTGCCTTCCGCGTTGCTCGAACGTCGTCCCGATATCGCCGCGGCGGAGCGTGCGATGGCCGCGGCGAATGCGCGTGTCGGTCTCGCGAAATCGGCGTTCTTCCCGCAACTCAATATCACCGGTGCTTTCGGATACGAGTCGTCGGGGCTGAGCGAACTGTTCCGGTGGTCCAGCCGCACGTTCTTGCTCGGGCCGTTTGCGGGCACCGCGCTGACGTTGCCGATCTTCGACGGCGGACGGCGTCGGGCCGACCTTGCGCGCGCACGGGCGCAATACGACGAGCAAGTCGCGAACTATCGCTCGCAGGTGCTCAATGCCTTCCGCGAAGTCGAGGACAGTCTTGCCGATTTGCGTCTGCTCGACGATCAGATCCGCGCGCAAACCGATGCGGTCAACGCGGCCGCGCGTGCCGAGCATCTGTCCGAAGCGCAGTATCGCGAAGGCGCGGTCAACTATCTCGACGTGCTCGACAGCCAGCGCACGGTGCTGCTCGCACAGCGCCAGGCTAGCCAGCTCGCCGGCTCGCAGGCGGTGGCGACGGTCAGTCTCATCCGCGCGTTGGGCGGCGGATGGGGCGATATGAAGGCCGGCGATACGCAGCAAGTGGCTAAGCAGTGAAAGACTGAAAGCGCGCGCCGTTCTTGCCTGGGTTGGGCGAGGGCAGGGACGGTGCGTCGTCGTCGTGGATCGGCAGGACTTCGGCTCGTGCGCCCGCGTGCGACCGACCGGCGTCCTGTTCGTGCGCAAGTGCACACGTGAATGCGAGGTGGCAAGTTGAACTCGATAGCAGATGCTGAATACATCGCGCAGGGCGCGAGCTTCGACCAATTCATGAATTCTCTGCGGGATCCCGCGTTTGCGGCCCCGATCGTTTCGGCGCGCCGCTTTTCGGAGGCGCTGCATATCGATTTGCAGACGCTGGCGAAGCAAGCCGGGGTGCATCGAAATACATTGAGTCGCATGCCTGCGTCGGAGAGCGTGCAGCGCTTTTTACGCGAAGCGTTGCGCGTGATTCGTGCCGCGACCGATGCGCACGGCTGCGTCCGGCAAGCGCTGTTTTGGTATCGGAACGAACCGCTTTCGGGGTTCGAATACAAGACGGCGGAGCAGTTGGTCTCGAGTGGGCGTACGGAAGAGGTGCTGCGCTATATCGTGTCGCCGGAAGCGCATGCCTCGGGGCGTTGATCGCGCGCCGGCGAGCGATTTCGTCGTCGCCGCACCCGGCCGAGGGCATCCGAATTCCCGTGATGAGCGGTCGCGGCAGCGAACGGGTGGGTGAAATAGCCGCGCAGCTGACGCGCCGCGGCGGTTCGCTAGCCATTCTTACCTTGCATGTCGTCCCACCAGCTTTCGTATGTTACGTGCGCGCCATGCCACATTTTCCCTTTGTCGAACGCCTGACTTCCCCACCGTTTTATAAATGCTTCCGACGCTGTTAGCTTCCTGCCCCCTATAACCCACTTGTGGAATTTTTCGAGTAGCGGGCCTCCTTTTAGTGAGATTAAATCCAGAATGGCGTATTTCCCTGCTTCCTTAATATCCTCGTGTGCCAGTGCATTGATCGCATCGTATGCGACTGGCGCCGCGAGGCCTCCGGCGGTATTGACGATCTCCCAGGTGGCGCTGTCGCGGCCAACGGCTCGTTCGTCATTCTTGGTGTGTTCCCATATGACCGGGCCGATCAAGTTCTCTTTGACGCCGCCGGAAAATTTTCGTGCCTGTTTGTGATCTCGTCGATGATTCAGGGTGTCGCACTCGACGAGATGAAAGACGGCGTCGCTTGGAACGGCGTCGGGGTTCGAGAACGATATTTGTTTTCCGGCATTCCTCATCCGTGATTGAAATTCTGAATTGTCCATGGGCATTTCCTCTACCATGGAATTTTCGTATATGTTGATGTTGTATCTGTGTCGTTTGCCGTGATGGTCATGTGTTTCGAAAATGACGGCGGTATTTGCTTTCTGTCCACGGCTCTCTTCGAATCTCGGGTCGAATTTTTTGGAGGAATCCATGGCGTAAATGTATTTGAATGTTCCTGACGATTGATAAATGTTGAAATTCAATTTATCTTCCAGTGTTTTCGATTTTTCTTTGAATTTTTCGGCTGTCGAGTTGATGTGTTTTTTTTGAAAGTTGACGATTGCTTTTGCGCCGACGTTGTCTCCGAATTTGATCGAATTGATGAATAATCTTGCGCGATCGGAGTAACCGCTGAGAAGAAATGTAGCTCTCGCCTGACTAAGGTATACGACGATCTCGTTCGCTGTCCATTCTTCCGTGGCTACGTTGTGAAGATGTTCGCGAATCGCTGTCAGGTTGAATGTAAATATCGGAGAAAAACGAACTTCCATTTTCTCGTTTGGGTCCATGCCCATGCGCCATAATTCTTCGGCAACGATTTGTTCCAAATCCGACGATCGTATCATGTCGGCCATTACCGTATTTTCCCATCGAGAATGAACGTGGGGAGTGTGGCGTTGGTGAGCATCGCCTCGGTGGCGCTGATGGTGATTGCGACGGTGATGGTGGTGGCGAACTTCCACTTTATAGATTCGATGGCGATGATGACCATGGTGTTGGCCCTCGGCGACCGCGCTGTCTCGCTTGGAGCGTTGGCCGGCTACCTCGTTCAGTGGGTATGCTTGGGGCGGCGAAGCGGTCGATCCATTGGCAAAATTCCGGGATGACGAAGCGGAATCGTTGGCCATGAGCGCGAATACGTCGGGTTCGGAATCGACTACGGAGGCGGAGGGCCCATAACTCGTCTTCGACGTGTGATTCGACTCGTTCGATTGGGGCTGCGGTGTCGGCCGAGGAAGGCGAGAGCCCGCATCGACGTTCATCTCCGCTTGAACCTTGAAAACATACTCTCCGGTTAGTGCGAGCGCAATGTAAAGGAGCAGGCGCCTATGAACCTCGGCTGGGCGTATCGCTGCGTTACGATGTCGTTCTCTTCTCGGCTTAGCGCGCACCAACTGGAGGCTCTGGGTGTTCCGAGTCAGGTCTTCAGAGATTTCGCTCGGCTTTGATCGCGCGTGCGTGATCTTGGGCGTCGAAGGCTTTGGGCCCAGATATTCGTTGCTCGGCATGGGCGTGACAATTCGAGGATGTTCGTTCCCTGCGCGCAGGATCTACATCGATCTGATAGTCCAATGCGGGGCGTCAGTATCGCTTCTCTCTATACGCTAGCCGGCCAGGTCTCGGGGATGCAACCGAATGTTGGGGGCGCGTCGCTCATCGCGGCCTAAAGACTCAGATACTGAAAGACGGAGCGCCTGATCCGCATCGTCCTCGTTCGGGCGTGAACCGTTCTCGAACGATGCGATGCGGTACCACGGCCTCGGCGTGCGCGCGCGCTAAACCGCGGCGAACGAGCGGTGGCGCTGGATGGGTAGAGGCCGCACGCGAGCAACGCTTAAAGGCAGCCGGCCTTAACGTGTAGCCATTCGCTGTGGTCCGAGAAGCCGCATGGGGGCATGGGCTTGGAGCGGAGGTTTCTGTTCAATCCTTTAAAAACAACTCATGCATCGGCGCAAAATGCGCATAGAGCGGCAGGATCGCGCCGCCCATCGCCCTTGCATCGGCTCCGATGGTCCCTTCGATGAGCTGCGGCCTGACCATCCCTTCCCACTCGATGCGATCCATCGCACGTTGCGTGCGTCGAATGAGTTCCCTGACGAGTTGCCGGTCGATCTCGCCGTCGATGACGACGGCTTCCAAGTCGAGCAATGCTGTCGAGCCGGCAATCGTCATCGCGATAGCGGGGCTCGCTTCGTCGAGCCAACCCTCGGTCACGGACCAGACGTCGGCGCTCAGCGCGCGATGGTCGTGCGCCGCCGCTGCCGGGGCGCCGGCGGCCACGAACCGCTGCTCGAGCACGAAACCCGATGCGGTGTGCAGCAATTGCCTCGGCGCATGCCCGTTGCCGAGCGCGAGCGGCATGGAGCCGACGGCTCCGGCATTGCCATGCGGGCCGCCATGCAAGCGTCCGTCGATGACCAAGCCGCCGCCGATGAACGTCCCGACGAACAGATAGAGAAACGATCGAATGCCGCGCCCTTGGCCCATCACGAGCTCGGCTGCGCAAGCGGCGGTCGTGTCCTTGGCGAACTCGACAGGCAACCCCGTCATCGAAGCGATCCGCGTGCGGATATCGATCGCGTTCCAGGCCTCGAGCGCCGCGGGCGGCGCGCCGAGAAAATCGCGCCATCCGCCCAGCCACAGCGGCGCGGCTACGCCGATGCCGACGACTTTGTCGGCGTGCGCGCCCAACGAATCGGTCACGCGTGCGACCTTGGTTTCCAATGCGGGAAACAAAGTATCGGGATCGGGATAGGCGTATTCGAGCACGTCGCGCGTGCAGACGCGGCCCGTGAAATCCATCGCCAACACGTCGAGGCTGCGCCGCCCGACCTTGATTCCGATCGTATAGGCGCCGTCCGGCCGCAGCGCAATCGGCACCGAAGGCTGCCCGATCCGTCCGCGCACGCGTGCCTGCTTCGCGAGCAAGCCGTCGTCGATGAGCCGGTCGACGATCATCGACACGCTTTGCATACTGAGCCGCGTCAACCGTGCGACATCGGCCTTCGGCAGCGGTCCATGCAAGCGCACCGCTTGCAGCACGATGCGTTCGTTGAATTGCCGCATGCCGACTTGATTCGAGCCGACGGTTCGCGTCCCATGCGGATGCGTGCGTGCGTTCATTTCAGCCGCCCTTCATGGATCGCGCTCGACGAAGACCTCATGCGATGGCCTTGACGTCGGCCTGCTTGGCGCCCGTCATGATCGCCACCGCGTCCGACATATGAATGTCGTTTTTGTTGACGAGCGCCGCGCGCCGTCCGAGCCGCTGAATATGAATGCGATCGGCGATCTCGAAGACGTGCGGCATATTGTGGCTGATGAGGATGACAGGCAGCCCGCGATCGCGCACGCGCTTGATCAACTCGAGCACCATGTTGCCTTCCTTGACCCCGAGCGCGGCCGTGGGCTCGTCGAGAATCACGACGTGCCGCGCGAACGCCGCGCTGCGCGCTACGGCAACGCCTTGGCGCTGTCCGCCCGACAGCGTTTCGACGGCCTGGCGCATCGATCGAATGCCGATCTGCAGATCCTTCATGTGCGAAGTGGCTTCTTCGAGCATGCGGCGCTTGTCGATCATTTGCAGTAGAGCGCCGCGCCAACCCGGCAGCCGCCGTTCGCGGCCGAGGAACAAGTTCTCGGCGATCGTCATCGCAGGCGCGACGGCTAACTCCTGATAGACCGTTTCGATGCCTTTTTCGCGTGCATCGAGCGGGCTGCGAAACTTCACCGGCGCGCCGTCGAGCAGAATGTCCCCTTCGTCGGGAACGGTGGCGCCCGACAGCGCCTTGATCAGCGAGGATTTTCCGGCGCCGTTGTCGCCGATCACGGCGAGGATCTCGCCCGGCATGACTTCGAAGTCACAGCCGTCGAGCGCGGTCACATGTCCATAGCGCTTCACGAGGCCGCGCGCTTGCAGCACGGGTGTCGTCGCGGAGCGAGAGCTTGAGGTCGACATGGCGTTTCCTTGGCGAATGCGGATACGAGTGCGAATACGAGTTCGATTGAAACAGCGGAAAGCGACGCGCGATACGCGGGGCGCGTCAGCTTCGACGACGCGACAGCTTGTCCGCCGCGACGGCGAGAATCACGAGAATGCCGGTGATCAGCACTTGGTACACGGACGAAACGCCGATCAGCGTGAGCCCGTTGCGGAACACGCCTACGATCAACGCGCCGAGCAGCGTGCCGACGATCGATCCGCGCCCCCCGAAAAGACTCGTTCCGCCGAGCACGACGGCCGTGATGCTGTCGAGGTTGTCGGTTTGACCGGCCTGCGGGTCGCCCACGCCCGTGCGCGAAACGAGCAGCAACGCCGCGATGCCGTAGATGAAGCCGGCGAGCGAATAGACGGTCAGCAAGATGCGCTGCGACGACAGGCCCATCAAGCGCGCCGCTTCCGGGTTGTTGCCGAGCGCGTACAGATGCCGGCCCGGCACGGTGTTTCGGAGCACGAACCAAGTGGCGAAATACAGTAAGAGGGCGAGCACGGTGCCGTAGGTGACTTCGGCCGGTCCGACGCGGAACGTGTTGCCGAGGAACATCAGCGCGTCGGGCAAGCCCGACACCGTTTCGGCATTCGAATAAATCTGCGTCAGCGCGAAGGCAATGTTCAAGGTGCCGAGCGTCACGATGAACGAGGGCAGCTTGACGCGCGTGACGAGCACGCCATTTAGGAGGCCGAACAAGGTGCTCGCGCCGATACCGCAAAGGATCGCCAAAATCGGCGGCACGCCGAGCACGACGGCGAACTTCGTCATGACGATGGAGCCGAAAGCCATCACCATGCCGCACGACAAATCGATGCCGGCCGTGAGCACGATCAGGGTCTGCCCGATGGCGATGACCGCGACCACCATCGTCTGCTGAAGGATCAGCGAAAGATTCTGAAACGACAAGAACCGGTGGCTTTGCGAGACGAAGAAGGCGCACGCGGCCACCAAGGCGATCAACGGACCTGCCTCGGCGATGGTCGGCATGCGATGGCCGCGCGAGTGAGGAGCGGGGGCCGACGCGGGCCCGGCGGATTGAGTCGTCATGATGCGTCTTCTCCTACGATCGAAAGGAGGAACAGCGCCGGCGCGGCAAAGGGGAATCGCCGCGCCGGTAGCGGTTGCCCGTTACTTGCCCCAGCAGTTCTCGAGGCCGAACTTCGTGTCTTTGCTGTCGACGCCTTGCATCGGCTTGTCGGTGATCAGCGTGACGCCCGTGTCCGTGTAGCCGCTGACCTTCTTGCCCGTCTTCGCGTATTCGACGCCGGCTTCGACGCCCATCGCGGCCATCTTCAAGGGGTATTGCTGGGCCGTGGCCGCAATCTCGCCGGCCTTGACGTTGCGCACGCCTTCGCAGCCGCCGTCGATCGACACGATCAGCACGTCCTTTTCCTTGCCTGCCGTCTTGAGTGCGCGGTACGCGCCGGCTGCCGCGGGTTCGTTGATCGTATAAACGACGTTGATGCCGGGCGCTTTCTGCAAGCAGTTTTCCATGGCGGCCTGGCCTTTCGCCCGGTCGCCCCGCGTGTCTTGGCTGCAAACGATGCTCGGATCCCCTGGCTTCACGCCGAAGCCTTGGAGAAAGCCGTTGTGCCGGAGCTCGCCCACCGAAATGCCGGGCGCGAGGTCGAGCGTGGCGATCTTCGCGGGCTTGCCGCCCAAGGCCTTTTTCGCGTATTCGCCGATCAACAGGCCGGCCTTGAAGTTGTCGGTGGCAAAGAGCGCGTCGGTTGCCTCCTTCGGCTCGGTGGGCGTGTCGAGCGCAATCACCATGACGCCGGCTTTGCGCGCTTTTTCGATCGACGGCACGATCGCCTTCGTATCGCTCGGCGTAATCAGGATCGCTTTGGCGCCCGCCGTCGTCATGTTCTCCAGTGCCGTCACTTGCGCGCCGTTGTCGCCGTCATACCGGCCGGCAGCCGTCAGCAGCTTCGCGCCGTCTTTCTTGGCGGCGGTCTGCGCGCCTTCCTTCATCTTCACGAAGAACGGGTTGGTGTCGGTCTTCGTGATCAGGCCGATGATGGGTTGGTCGGCAAATGCGGTGCTTGCCAGCAATGCCGACGCTGCGGCGGCGCCGAGCATCGCATGGCGCGCGCAAGCGAGATACGGACGGGTCTTCATTGAACGCTCCTCCTCCGGTGGTTAACGACGAATGGGTGAAGTGGCAGCGCATTGGCCTCGGCTGCTCGATTAAATCAACTGCGTGGATTTAGTACAGCAGCCGCGAGCCGACGCGTCAAGCTCGCGGGTTCGGTGCGTTGCGGTAAGAGAAGCCGGCTGCCGCGACGAGCAGGCCCGTCAGACAATCGACAACCGATAATGCGGCGATGCAGCAAAGGATTCGCGCGGCTAAGGGAATATCCCGAGGCGACGCAAGCGGATTTGGCGTGGAGGAAACGCTTAATTCGATGTTCGAGCAGGGCCGTCGGGCTGCGGGCCGGGGCAAATCCCACCGCGGATCGTCGCTGAAAATTTCAATCCGAGAATCGGCGAAGCGGGGCCCCCCGCGACGCATTCGGCATGCGTCGCGGGGGGACGATGAGATGGGGAAGGGCGGGCGAATGCGCCGCGGTCAAGCCGCGCGCGCGGCCTCGGACGCGGCAGCGGCGATGGCCGGCTTGGCCGAACCCGCGCGCTTGGTCTTGCCCGCGCGCGACGGCGGCTGGCAGGCGCCGCAAACGACGTTGTGCTGAAGGTCGTGCTTGTGCGCGACGAATTTGCCGCCGCAGCGGCAGCAGGGCGTGAGTTGCAGGATATCGGCGTCGAAGAACCGCACGAGCGTCCATGCGCGGGTCAGATCGAGCACAGGCTCGGCATCGCTATGCTTGCAGTGCTCGAGGTACAGGCGATAACCCTTCGTCAGCGCGTCGAGATGCGAACACTCGGCCTCGTGCTTGAGGAACACGTAGGTGTTGTAGAACAGCGACGCGTGGATGTTGGCGAGCCACGTCATGTACCAGTCGGCCGAAAACGGCAGCATGCCCTTCGGCGGCGACACGCCCTTGATCTCGCGGTAAAGCCGGATCATGCGGTCGCGCGACAGCGAGAGCTCGCTTTCGAGTACCTGCATCCGGGCGCCGAGCTCGATGAGCGCGATCGCGCGGAAGACTTCTTGCGCGTCTTCCGTGAGGCTCTTCTTCTGGACCATGACGCTACCCTTGTCGAGTTACGCGAACTGCTCGGCCGGCTGGCTCGCCAGCAAAATCGCAGTGTGCGTGGCGGCGACGTCGGCGTTCTTGGCGCTCTGCGTCAGCGCCGACAACATCGCGTGGTCGTTAAAGCGGAAGAAGCACAACAACTGGTCGGAAGCGGCCAGCTTGACGCACTGCGCGAGCGACAGCCCGGCGAGCAAGTCAGCCAATTCCGACGACAAGCCCAAGCGGAACATGCCGATGGCCTTGTCCTCGCGCAGCATGCGCTGCGCAAGCATGATGTACGACAGATTAATTTCGCGGATAGATTCCAACGTTTCGCTGCTGCGGTCCATGTCTCACGTTTCCGAAGCCCCGTTGACCCAGTTAGGTATTCTTTACCATGTATTTTTTGCGCTTTGTAGGCCGCCATCGTTTGCGCGAACTCGCAGCGTCATTTGATACAGCTAGTTACAACTTGTAACATCACTGGGGCCATTCTATGAAGCGGTTTTACCGAAATCAATCCCTTCCCAATAAAATGTAGGAAAAAAGCACAGTGCAGGATTTCGGTCATTTCTACATCTTCTTGTAACAGGAAAAGTTGACCGAATTTGGCTGAGGGTTTGCCCTAACAAAACGGGCGCGAACGCTGAAATTCGAGCGAATCGGATGAGATTTGGATGGTTTATGTAATTTTTGCATAAAAAACGCCAGGCCGAGGGGAGGGTAAATCCCGAGGCACGCGACGCTGCATCGCTCGCGGCGTGCGGCGCGATCTGCTGCTATCGCGGCGCGCTCGGCGCCGGCCGAACGGTTTGCAGTGCGCCATCGGTCACGACGGGAATCAGCCCCAACGCTTCGATCTGCGCGATGGTCGAGCGCGCACAGGCGTCGTCCTTGGGCGCGCAATAATCGATCGAGACGACGGGCAGCTCGTACTGCGTGCGAACTGTCTTGGCCTGACCGAGCAGCCAAGCGCGATCGGCTTCCGGAACCGGGACATAGCGCTGATGCGCCTGATCCCAGCCGCTGAAGAGCGATTCGAAGGCGACGGCATCGATTTTGTCGTGCACTTGCGGCAGCAGCTCGAAGCCGCGATTCAGGATCAGCTGCGCATCCGGATGACGCCGCTTGATCGCACGGATGACGCGCACGAGACCTTCGCGCTGATGCGCGCGTGCGGCTTCGGTCTTGGCGACGAGTTGGTACGAATCGAGCGTGTCGAGAAAGAAGCCCCGGTAGCCGCGCGCCCACAACGGATCGATCACGTGGCGCACGAAGAAGGCGGGCCAGCCCGGCTGGCTTTGATCGATGACGTGCGAGGCCCAGACGGTGTTGTGCCCCATGAACCAGCCCGGCGCGATGTCGCGATAGTAGCGGCGGTGCGGCGTCGCTTCCCCAACGCTCGCATAGGCGAACCAGCGCGTATTGGCCTGCGGGTGCTCGCGCGGCGCGAAGCCGCTATCGGGCTCGAGCACGGCGATGTCGTAGCCGGCCAGCACGTCGATCGGCGG
Organism: Trinickia sp.; assembly: GCA_036384755.1. Lineage (GTDB taxonomy): Bacteria > Pseudomonadota > Gammaproteobacteria > Burkholderiales > Burkholderiaceae > Trinickia. The sequence continues at coordinate 38,429 of DASVLS010000015.1, forward strand.
CGTCGTTCCGTAGTAGAACGCGACGGTCGGTCTCGCATCGGCAAGCCGTGTATCGGCCCGGGCGGCCGGCGAGCCGAACGCGGCGCGCAGCACGAACGTCAGCGCGCCTGCGGCCAGCAACAGCGAGATTGCGATGGACATGGCGCGCGGCGGATGCGCTAAGGAACGGAGCAGGGTCGCGGCGGTCATGAGCGGAGAGGGCGGTCAGGAGCGGTCATGGGCGAGCCGGCGCGAATACGCCGCCTGCTCAGGAGCGCAGCATATACGTTTCGTATTCGAGCGAGGCGAACTTGGCGTCGAGCATGCGCACCGCGGCGATCACGACGATCACGAGCGCCGTCGCGAAGCCATAGCCGTACGTGCTGGGGCCGAGCCATAGCGATACGCCCGTGAGCGCGCCGTTCAGAACGACGAACGCGGCGGTCAAACGCAGCACGGTGATGCGCGCGTCGAGATAGAAGAATACGTTGAGCAGCCCGAGAAACAAGACCTGCAGGCTTGCGGAAATGACATCGACGAGCAAGAGCGGCAGGTAGAGCGTGGAAATGCCCAGCGCCGAAAGCAACGGCGCACCGAACGATGCGATCAGCAGCACGACGACGGTCTGCACTTTGACGATTTCATAGAGCCCCGTTCGCACGCTGCGCACCATCATGTCGCGCATGTCGTTGATTCGCCTGAGCGTCGCGCCCGTGCGCACGGCGTCGTAGAACGCATCGTAGTATTCGGCGAAATCCGCTTCGATGCGCACGAGGAACGTCGCCATGGCCGGCATCACGCAAACATAGGCGATGAACACGGGGATGTCGTAAATGATCGAGGCATTGAACCAGCCGATCACGCGGCTGCCCGTGCCGGGCGCGTACCAGAAAATGATCTTGTCGATCCAGATGCCGAGGTTGAACAGCAGCCCCACGAAGGCGAGGCTCGGATAAGCCAAGCGCCGCTGAAACACTTCGAACGACACGTAATGCGGGCTGCGATAGTGCCGGTGCACGAGCGCCGACAGGCACAGCAGCAAGACCCAATGTCCGGCGACGAAACCGCCGAGCAACCCCGTGAGGCCATCGTGGGCGAAAGCAAGCGCCAGCGCCACCACGAACGAGTAGCCGATGGCGAACGAGGCGAGGATTTGCCAGTACTGTTTGACGCTCGACAGAAAAATGACTGCGATCCAGACGTTGCTGACGATGACGAAGCCCGCGACCATCAACAGCCGGTAATACAGCGACTGATCGCGGAAACCGAGCAGCATGACGATCGTCGCGAACACGCCGGCCGCCAGCGTGGTCACGAGGAGCACCGCGTGATAGTTCGGCAAGACAAGATCGTCGCGCTTTTCGAACAGGCGGTCCGACACGAAGCGCGTGAACCAGAGCTGGATCGGCCCCGTGAGGATCAGGCTGAACGCGATCATGTAGGTGACCGAGACCTGGAATTGCGTGATGAGGACGGTCGGTACGACGATCGTCAATGTCAGCAAGCCGATGACCAGGATGCCGAAGATCGACAGAATGAGCGGCCCCGAGCTGATCAGTGCGGCATACACGTATGTGCGCGTCACGCCGGTCAGCGTATCGCGCCGCATGATCTTGCGCAGTTCGAATCCGATGCCGGCCATCAGCGGCTCCTGGACGACAGGCGGCGCGCCGCGCCGCCCTCGTGCGTGGGATGGAACGGGCAGCGTGCGCCGTCTTCGCCGGCGCCGCCCGCATTGTCACTGCTTCGCGCGTCGGGTAAGGCCGCGGCGCGGTCGTAAATCTCGCGGAACCGATCGATCATCTGCTGCTTGGCGTAATAGCGTTGAACGCGCGCTAGGCCGGCACGTTGCGCGGCATGCCAGCGTTCACGGTCGGCCAGCAATTCGAGTGCGGCTCGGGAAAACGCACCGGGGTTGGCGAGCGGCACGACGGCGCCGGCCACGCCCAGCGCGCGATCCTCGTCGCTGAAGCCTTCGATCAACTCGCGGCACGCGCCGACATCGGTCGTGATGGCCGGCACGCCGGCCGCGAAGCCCTCCAGCACGACGAGCGGCAGGGCCTCGCTGATCGAGCTCAGCGCGACGAGGTCGACCCTCGGCAAGACGTCGGCGATCCGTTGAAATCCGAGGAATCGTATGTTTGCCTCCAGCCCGAGGCTCTGAGCGAGCGCGCGGCATTCGCGCGCATAAGCCGGGTCTTCTTCTTCGGGGCCGACGATCCAGCCTTCGATGTCGGGCATCGTGCGCGTCGAAATGAAAATGGCGCGGATGAACGTTTTGATGTCCTTGATCGGCACCACACGGCCGATCAGCGCGACGACGCGCCTGGGACGCTCGTTGTCCCGTTGCGCCAGCAGCGGGCGCAGCCCGTCGACGTCGATGCCGTTCGGGATCGTGCGCGTGCGTTCGGGGCGGGCGCCGTCCGCCTCTTGGCGCCGGCGGTTGCCCTCGTAGAGCGCGGTGATCTGTTCGGCCGCGCCGTACGCCAACGCGCCCAGCGCCTCGAAAAACCGCACCCAGAGCTCCCGAAAGTAGCTGACGTTCGAAACGTCGCGCTCGAACAAGCCGCGATTGTCGCGAATCCACCGGCTCTGCAGCAGGTCGATCTTGCGCTCCTTCGTATAGATTCCGTGCTCGCTCACGATCAGCGGGCGACCGGTACGGTAATGCATCAGCGCGCCCAAATACCCTGCGTAGCCCGTCGAAACCGTGTGGTACACGCGCGCGCGCAGCGTCTGCGCGGCGACCCGCGCGAGCTGCCACAATGGCTTGTGCATGATTCGCACCGTCCAAAAGTAATCCGTGAACGACGGGTCGGTGCAATGGCGCGTGTACTGCTCTTCGATAAAGCGCCACGCTTCGCGGCTATGCAGGAACTGGGACTCGCTGAGCGCACCGTCGCTGCCGAGCATGGGGATGAGCTCGGCCATCATGGTGCCGACGTCCGCATGCGAACGCGCGTCGCGCAGCGCTTCGTGAAATTGGGCGGAGCGTTCGAACGCCGCTTTGTCGCCGGTCACCTCGCCGGGGGGGAGCGCATCGGCGGGCGCGCTTTCGTAGAGATAGTGCGCCTCGAAATGGACGACGTTGTCCGGCAGTGGGTAGGCGGCGCCCGAATAGTCCTGTTCGCGGCTGCCGATGAAGACGATGCCGAAACGCGTATCCGGATACGCGCGGATCATTTCGTTGACCCAACTCGATACGCCGCCGCGAACGAACGGGAAGGTGCCTTCGAGCAGCAGGCAGACGTCGGCATCGGCGGCGCGGCGGTTCAGCGACGGTTCCATCAAGATGTCCAATAATCGACTACGGGCTTGAGCGCGGGCGCTGCGCCGCCCTGCGCCAGCGCGGATACGAGTTCGGTCGCACGTGCATGACGGTTCTGCAGGAATGCGACCTCGGCAAGCCAGGGCAGCAGCCGCTCACGCGGGAACCCGAGCGCGTTGGCGCGCTCGAGCAGCGGCGCGGCGTCGGCGGGCCGGTGCTGTGCAAGCGCGAGCCGTGCCCGCAGCAGCCACAACGCCGCATCGCGCTCTCCGCCAGGGAGCATCTGCGCTTGCCGCGCATGCGTTTCGGCCTGCTTGAGCGTGTGCTGATACACATCGCCCTGGGCGAGCTGCTGATAGACCAACTCGAAATGCAGTTCGGCAAGCCGGCGGTGCAGCGCTCGGCGCTCGTCGTCGGTTAGCGCGACGGCTAATGCGTCCTTGCTTTCGGAGATTTTATGCACGATTTCATTCTCGGCCTGATCGAGCGTGCCGTAAGCGAGCAGGCGCAAGTCGTCGACGGGATCGGCGAGCAACTCGCGTAGCAGCGTGCCCGTGGTGTGGGTCGGCAACTCTTGAATCGAGACGAGCGCCGCGAGCCGGTCGCTCGTGGCTGCGCGCGTATTCGCCAGGCGCGACTGCACCCGTGCGCCGCCGCCGTGCGCGACGCGCGAGACGAGGTAGCTCACGAATTCCGGGCGGCCGACGACACCGACATTCTGCAACGGGCGCCGCATCGGCACCCATTTGCCCCAGGCGGCTGCCAGCACCACGATCAGCCCGCCGACGCACGGGACGAGCAGACACGCGAGCCACAAATGCAGCAACGCGGTGCGGCGCGGCTCGCGCAGTTCCTGCGGCAGCAGACGCCGAAACGCGATCGCCTCCGCGGCCGCCGCGACGGCTTGCAGGGCAAGCAGCGCCAAGAGCGGATCGACGACATGGGGCGCCTGCAGCACCCCGACGATCGCCCCGATCTGAAGCACGACGGCGAACGCCACGGCGAGCGCCGTCACGGCGGCGTAGCGCGTGTTACGCATGAGCGTCCGCCCGTTGCACGAACCCGGCCAGATTCGCGGCCGTCGACGTTGCGCTGATATGCAGCGTGTGCACTGCGATGCCCGCGCGCTCGAAATCGGTGTCGAACTGGCTTTGCAGGTTCGACTCGACACGCGCCAGATAGCCGTCGATCCCGGCCGAATCGGTCAGCGGCATCAGGTTGATCAGCACCGAGCGGCGCTCGGTTTGCAGCGGCCACGCGAGATCGAGCGAGCGGCCCCTGCGCAGCACGTGCTCGAACAGCGAGTCGTGCTCCTCGCCACGCCGGAACGACAGCGCGACGACCGAGGAATCGATGCCGCTCGTCCGCTGCAACCGGGCAAGCCGCGCGTATTCGAGGGCGAACTCGAGCGGACATTCCGGCACGACGCTGTGCAACTCGCTCACGAGGCGCGAATGTGCGACGCCATCGCCGTAATAGCCGAGCAAAACGAGCATCATCTGCAAATTGTCGTAGTTCAACGACAGAAACGGCATCCGTTCGACGACAAGCAGCGCAAGCAGCGTATCGTCGGCCGCCGACAGCGGCGCGCACACCAGATAGCGGCTTTCCTGCGCCCCGGGGTGCTCCGACTTCAAGTGCGCGAGCTTGCCGGAGTCGAGCGCGAGCCGAACGAGCGGATCGCTTGCGACGAGCTCGGGGGCTTCGCCGACGGTCGCCATCGGGCTGCGGCCGAGCTTGCCGCCTCGCGCCGGATACAGCGCGGCGACTTCGATCCGGCAGACGCGTGCGATGTATTCGAGCAGCCGCTCGGCGCCGGGCAGCGGCGCGCGCTCCGCGCCGGTCCGGGCGACCGAGAGTTGGCGCAGCTCGATAATCGAATCGCGCAACGTGGTCGGCCGCGTGAGCAGATCCTTCTCGAGCCGCTCATGCGATAGGCGCAGCAGGTAATGGTTGTTCGTCAGCGCGGTGAGCCGGTCGTTCAGATAGTCGTTGGTCGAGTTCGCGCGCGTGGTGCGCGCCGCCCACGTATCGCCGAAGTGGCCGGCGACGATCACCTGGATCAGCCCGCCCGCGAAGTAAGCGGCCGGCCATGCGGCGCCGGACGGGTACAGCAGCAGCCACGCGGCGGCCAGAACGAGCCCCGAGCTGGCGCCGAGCAGCACGCCATAGCGCAGCGCGACGATCATCGGAACGAGCCATACCCACGGGAACGCGCCGTGCAGCAAAAGCGGGTCGCCGCGATCGATCGCCCAGGCGAGCGCCAGCACGGCCGCGGTGACCCCGATGCTTTCGACTATCGCGAACGGACGTTGCGCCGCGGGCGCGAGCAGGCGCCGCAGCCGGCTGAGATTGCCGAACGGCTCGGAGCGGCGCACGTTCCGACCGAGCGCCGAATGGCCCGCGCTCGCTTGGCCGGCGGCTTCGGTCGATGCGCCTTGCTGGGCAGCGGAAGTCTTCGCGTGTGCGTCCATGATCTTGGCGATGATGCGACGCTTATCGACGCGCCGCCAGCGGCGCGAGCAGCTTGCGGGTCAGACGCTGGGCCACGCCGCCGAGCGAGGAGCGGCTCCAGCCGCTGCGACTGCCCGTGCCGCTCCAGACGACCTTGCCCGACGCCATGTCATGGAGCTCGAAGGTCATGCCGACGACCGGTTCGCCGTCGACGCCCACTTTGTAGCGCCATTCTTCGACCGCGCCCGAGAGCGAGTAGCGCGCGTGGTGCGCGCGGGCCCACGCAAGCGCTTTGTCTCGATCGGGCTGGGTTCCCGCGTCGAACGGGTCGCTGCCGGTGTTTGCGGGCACACGCTCGACCGTCGCGATGCCCAGATCGCGCAGCGCGTTGACCGCCAGTGCCTGTGCGGCGTTGCCGGCATCGGGCGTTTCGGTGTAGTTCGCGATCGGGAGCACGGCGACGGCGTCGCTCGCCTGGAGCGTCGGCGCGGGCGTCGTGTCGATGGACGAGCACGCGCTCGCCACGAGCACGCCGGCCAACGCGATCGTCCATCCCACGGTCTTGCGGATTTGCTCGAAAGAATTCATATCGTTTTCCCGTTTTCCATCTGGTGGTCAGTCACTGCGATTCGACAGTCCCAAATTGCGTGCCAGGTCGGTCAGGCGCGGGCGTCGTCTCATGCTTCGTCTCTCGTCAATAGAACCAGCGATAGCGCGCGCCGATCACGGTTGCCGCGGCGCCGCCCGAGGCGATCCGCTCGTGCTGGAAGTACACCGCCGCACGGTCTCCGCCGAAGACGCTGCCCGCAATTCCGACGTCGGTTTCGAGCCCCCAGCCTTGATTCGTGTCGTGCACCATGCCGACGTCCAGATAAGGCCGCCACGCATGCGTGTAGCGATCGGGCAAATCGTTGCCGAAGCCGACGAACGCGCCGAACTGGCTAAAGCTGTTAGGCATGAAATTGTCGGCGGTCAGTGCGCCCAGTGCGGGGGGCGCGAGGCGCTGCAGCAATGCGTCGGGCTGGCCGCTGCTGTTGTACGTCCCGTGGGCACCGGTCAGGCGCACCGTGTAGTCGGGGTAGTCCGTCCTGATCTTGTAGTCGATTTCCGCCTGTTCCAGCACGCCGCTGCCGATGAAGTTGCGCGCCTGACTATAGAAGCGGTCCCCCTCGATGCTCGCGGTGAATGTCCAGCGCGGGCTCGGCTGCCAAGTCGCGGCGCCGCTCACGTCGTCCTTCACGCCGCCGACGGTCAATGTTTGTTGCTCCGTCACTTCCGCGCTGCGTTGCGCCGATACGGTGAACGAAACGGGGGAGTTGCGCCCGAGCGTGGCGTTCGCGCGCGCCGTATAGAACGAGGAAACGGCGTCGCGCCGGCCGACGTCGACCGAGAAGAGCGAGTCGCGTGTCATGCGGCGCACGAACACGTCAGCCGAGCGGTCGACCGAAGGCAGGTTCACGAGCTGCGTCGTGTCGGTGGAGCGTTGCATGCGCTGCCGGGCGCGCAATCCGATCATGTAATGGTCGGAGAGCTTCATGCTCGCGGCGAGCGTTTGCTGCACGTAGTCGAGCGGATGTTCGACGTAGTTCTCGATCGACGCGTCGATCGACTGATTCCAGAACATCGAGGCATCGACGAGCCGGGTATGCAACTCGGTATCGTCCGGCGCGCCGTCCAGGCCGTGGAAGGCGAGCGCTTGGGCCTCGCCTTGCCGGTCGACCCGCATCGAACCGTCGATGCGGCTGTAGAGCGGCAGGGCCGCCGCGCGCTCGTCGAGTACTTGCTCGATCGTTCGCACGTCGTCTTCGGCCAGAGCGATGGCGAGCCGCTCGTCTTGCGCGCCGAGCAGCCGTCGCGCGTAGCGGCGCGCAAGCCAGCGCTTGGCGACGTCGTAGCGTTCGCCCGAGATCGCCCAAGCGACGGCGACGTCGCGCGCGACAGCCTCGCGCAGGCGCGCATGCTCGGCACGGCGCTCGCCCGCGCTCGGTAACGGCGCCAGCCCATGCACTTCGCCGAGCTGGCTCTGCGCGGATTCGTCGGCTCCGTCCGCTTCGGTCGGCGCGGTCAGCGAGTCGAGCAGGCGGCGTGCGGCGTCGCCGTCGGCGAGCGATTGTGCGAGCACGGCCCGGCGGCCCTTCAATTGGGCGACCGATTCCCAGTCGCTGCGAGCAGGCAGCTGCAACGGTGAAGGCTCGCCGCGTTGCGTTTCGCCGTTGCCGGAATGCGTGTGGGACTGCGCGGACGCGTCGGCGGCGCGATCTCGCTCGGCGGCGAGCAGGCCGAGCCAGACGTGGCGCCGCACCGATGCGGCGATGCCAGGATGCCCCGCCATTTCCTGCGCATCCGCATAGGTGAGCAGCCACAGCGGGTCGCGCTGCCTCGAGACCGCTTGCAACCGCAGATAGCGCAACGCAGCGACCGGACGATTCAATCGCAGTGCGGCGGCCGCAAACGGTCCCCACAGCGATTCGTCGTCGAGCGAGTGCGCGCGCCAACGGTCGAGCGCGGCGCGGACGTCGGCGTCGCTGCCTGCGTCGACCAGCATCCATAGGTAGGCGGCTCGCGTATCGCCGCTCGTGCCCGGTAGCGAAACGGCGCGGCGTAAATCGGCCAGCGCCGCGTCGAGCCGGCCGCTTTGACGTTCGTATTCGGCACGCGTCGCCAAGAAATCGGGGTTGCCCTCGGCTGCGCGCCGTTCCTCGGGGGTCAACCGTTGAAGCAAAGCGCCCGCGCGCTCGAGCGTATGCGCGGAAAGATAAGCGTTGACCGCGTCGCGCAATGCGAGGACGGTGTGATCCCGTTCGTACTGCCGTTCGGCGGTGCGTGCGGCGTCCAGAGGATGACGCTCGTAGAAGAACGTCATCCCTGCAAGGTCCTCGGAAGTCTCCTCGCCGCCGGCCAGCAGATGGCGAAATGCCAAGTTGCTGTCGGCATCGTCTTGCAGGAGCCGCGCGAGCTGTCCGAACGTGCGCCAATAAAGCGTGTCGCGGTCGGTCGCGTACGGCTGGGCCGCCTTGAGCGCGCGCAGGGCCGCCGGGAAATCGTTGAGGCGGTACAGCAGGTTCGCGCTGTGTCCCGCGTAGGCGACGTTGCCGGGCTGCGATCGGCTCAGCGCTTGCCACGTCTCGAGCGCGCGATCGAGGTGGCCGGCTCTTTCGGAGAGCAGCGCGTAGCGGCTCGCGATTTGCGCTTCGCGGGCGCCGTGCATACGGGCTTTCAGAAATGCGAGCGCGTCGTCCGGGCGGCCGAGCCGTTCGTAGGCCGCGACGACGCCGTCGACGAGCGTCAGGTCGTCGGGCGTCGCATCGGCCGCCTGGATGAGCGCTTGGACGTAAGCCGCGTCGTCGTTCAGCATGGGCGCGATGCGCTGCACGTTCGACCAGCCGACGGCGTCGTCGGTTTGCCGCGCGTAAGCGAGCCACGCCTGCAGCGCCGCGGCCGGTTGATTGCGCCACTCGTCGACCTGCGCGAGACGTTTGCGCCATTGCGGCTGGTCGGGGTGGCGGGCCACCTGGTCCGCAGCGACCTTCGCGGCGTTTTCCAGGTCGTTCGATTCGAGGAACGATTGGTAAAGCGTCGACGCCAGATCGCTATCGGCCGGTCCGCCGGCGGCGCTCGCCTGCGCGGCGGCTTGCGCGCTTGCGCGCGTCCTCGCCGCGTGCTGCGCTTCGGCTTTTTCGCTCGAGGCTTCACTTGCCGCAATCGCGGCGGCGGCATGCGCATCGCTCCACGCCTTGGCCGGCACCTTGTCTCCGACGAGCACCAGGCGAGCCCGTCGCGCCCCCTTGAGCACAGCCGGCATGATTCGCGCGGGCAGCGAAGTACGCGGCATATCGGGAAGGGTGACGGCCTGCGCGCGTCGCGAGGGCAGGGCGAGCGTGAGCCACACGCCGCCCTCCGGGGTGGGAGTCTTGGCGACGCGGCGAACATCGGGCGATCGTTCGGACTCGTCGCGGCGAGAATCGATGAACTTCATCAGCGCGCGCGCGTAACGATCGACGAGATCCGGCCGCTGCGCGGCGCGCGCGAGCTGCAGCAAGACTTCCAGGGTTTGACGATCGTCGGCGAGCCCGTCGACATGCGCCTGCGCTTGCGCCAGCGCCTCGTCGACCAGGTTGCCTGCTTGCAGTGCGCGTACGCCCGCGATGAACGCGGCGCGCGCTGCATCGCGGTTGCCGGCAGCCGCTTGCGCGGCAAACGCCGCTGCCGAAGCGCGGCGGTAATCGCCGGCGGCCAGCCATTGCTGCGCGGCTTGGCGTTGCCAGTATTCGCGCCGGGCCGGATCGGCTTGCGCGAGCCGTTCCCGGTAACGTGCGGCGATCGCCGGCGCACCGACCGACAGCGCTTGCCCCGCGAGCGCTTCGAGCTGAGCCGAATCCCAGTCCAATTGCGCGGCGGTATTCAACTGCGCGGCCACGCGAGCCAACAATTCTGCGCGTTCGCGTGAATTGGGCGCTGCGGCGAACGCGCGCTGTTCGTTGCAGCGCAGCTCGATCTGAATCGCGTGACGGCGCGATTGCTGAACCCCGAGCGCCGCTAGACGGCCCGCGACGGCCTGGGCCTGATCGCAGCGGCCCAGCGAGAGGTACTGGTTCGCAAGCGCGGACAAATAGACAGGGTCGCTCGGCGCGCCGCGTAGCCATGCCTCGAGGTACGCGACGGTGAGCTCGCTGGGCGCGGAGTCATGGACGATCCGCGCGCGCAGCCCGCCGGCCACGTAGGTGCCTGCGAGCGCGCAGACGATCGCAGCCGTGGCGCCCGCCAGCATGAACGGCGTGACGATGCGCGGCCGTTCAACCGCCACAGTCGACCTCGATCGGCTGATAGCTCACCTGGGCGCCCGCGACGGCGGGCGTCTGCACATGCAGCGCGTTGCCTAGGCGCTGCGCGGCAAGCGGCTTGCCGGCGCTCGTTGCACGGCATTCGGCCGCGTTGGCAATGTCGAAGAACGGCTTGTAATAGCCGCCGAATTCGAAGCGCAGCCCGTGGCCGACGCGCTTGAAATCACGCACGAAGCCGTTGGCTTCGGCGAGATAGGGCAGCGCATTGCGAGTGCCGGCGGCGGCAAGCGTGAAGCGGGCGCTGCCGCCGTCGAAGTGGATATACGTGCCGTCCGGGCCGGCGTGGTAGCCGGTGACGCCGCTCGCATCGTCCAAGCGCGGCACGTCGGAGCCGCCCCAATGCAACTCCCGCACTTCGCCGTTGCCGCGCACGAGCCAACCGTCGCCGTCGCGTGCGACGGCGAACGTACGCCAATCGAGCACCTTGCGGATGTAGTCGGTGGTATACACGGGCAACACGGGCTGCGCCAGCACGGCTTGGTAAATCTCGTCGAGTGCGCGCAGCGATGCCATCTTCGTACCGCTGTACATGTGGTAGTAGATGTCGATGGGCTTGAAACGCAACGGCCGATCCGTCATCGCAAACGTCTGCAGTACTTGAGTGAAGCCGTAGAACGGCCCTTGCCAATCGTTCGTATAGACGTTCTCGTCCTGGTTCGGTGCGTATACCTGATACGCGTTCGGCCCTTTGTCGACGCCGATCGGCGCGATGTTCAGCCAACTGGCGTCGGCTTTGGTGATCGTCGTATCGCCGCCGTTCAGATTGTAGACGCCGCTCTCGTACACGCGCCGCACCGCGAGCGCCGGAGGCATGCAGTCGCCCGACCACTGAAGTACTTCGACGCGCTTGCCCGGCGGCGCAAGCCTGCGGTTGATGTAATCGATCGAGCCGGCGATCTCGCGGTCGAGATTGAACGTATAGCCGGGAATGTTCAGCGAGAACGCGGCATCGGTGCCGCCGCGATCGGCATGCGCGCCCGTCTTGGCGTCGACGTTCTCCCATGTGAACGGATGCGAGTACGTATGGGTGCCGATCTCGACGTAGGGCAGCGCGAACATTTGCCGGGCGATCTGTTCCAGCCGCGGAGAAATCTTCGGATACAAGCCGTCGGGGCCGACTTCCCCTTCGATCACGGACAGCGTCGTCGGAATCGGATAACGCGTCCAGATCCGGTCGTACAACGCTTGGCCCGAGTAATCCGGCCCCGGAAATTCGGTGTGCGAGGCAAAGCCGTCGCCGTCGACGTGGACCATGAGCAAGCGTCTGCCGTTCTCGGTCGTCACGCTCGGCGCCGGCAGCATGGGCAGGCGCAGCGCTTCTCGCAGAAACGACATCGGCTGGATCGCCCAGCGCTGCTGCTCGATACTATCGAGCGAAACCACGTTGTATTGATTGAGCGCGAATCCGCCCCACGGCATGATGCCCACCGCATCGACGCGCTGACCGCCCGCATCGATGCCGAGCAGCGATTTGCCTTCACCGGGGGCGATGCGAATCGTCGGGAGGTCGCGCGGATCGGGAACCGGCATCGTCTCGAAACCGATCATCGGGTCTCGCTCGACGATCTTGAGCGGCGCGCGCGGCGTGCCTTGCACCGACTGCAGGCCGAGTGCGTTGCCGTGCCCCCCGACGCTGAAACCGAGGTGGCTGAAAAACGCCACCGGCACATGCGCGTCCATCACCTGCTGCAGCCATGCGCGCCACCGATTCGGATTCGGGGCGGTATCGCGGCCGATCCAGGCGACCACGCCGGCATACCGGTCCGGTGTGACGTCGGCGGGAAGCTGCGCACCCAGCTGGGCGTATTCGATGTCGTAGCCCAGATAGTTGAGCGGGGTGGCGACGGCGGTGACGCCAGGGCTCAAATCGAGTTGCTGGCCCGGCTGCAAGTCTTGGACGACGAGTATCTTGCGCGGCATGACCTCGATGCGGCCTATGCCTACGACGTCCTGCGCCGGATCGGTCACATACGTATCGAGCCCGGCGGCGAGCGCTTGCTGCGCGGTGCGGCGCGCGCATGCCCGATCGGCGCCGTCGCAGTATTCGACCGTGACCACGGGAATACCGGTTTCGCGCTGGAAGGCATGCGACGCGGCGAGCGGCTTTGCCCGCGCGTCGGCTTCGACGCTCTGCGTGCCGCCCGTGTTCGACCGCGCGCGAAAGAGGGCATGCACGAGCACTGCATAGATGGCCTGAGCATGCGCGCGCGCCACGTCGAGCGCCTGGTTTCCGCCGACGACGATTTTTGCATCGGGGTGCGCAGCATGGATGGCGTCGATGGCCGCATAGCCGGCCGGCGTATCGACCAGCACGCCGCGAAAACCTCGCTGCCATAGCGGTTCGACTTGCGCTGCCACGAAGGCGTCGCCGCTTTCGGCGGGCGAGGCGTCGACGTGCGCAATATAAGTGGTGTGCGCGAGCGGATGAGCAGCGGGGTCGAACGGCGAAGCGGGGTCGACGACGAGCGCATCGAATGCTTGCAGTAAATCGACCGGCGGTCGATCGCCGTCATAAATTGCAAGGTTGACGTGCCGAGCGGGCGCATCGGCCGCTTCCGCTGCAACCGGCGCGCAAGCGCCGAACAGGAAGGCGAGCGACATCAGCGCCGCGCACTTGACGCGACTTGCCCAGTGCGGCGCGGTTCGTTGGTCTAGACGAGCCTGTTTGGAAAAACCTTTTTTCAACATGCTTCTCGGTACCGGACGTATGTTGGCCATCCTGTTCGCCTGCCGCGGCGATCATTGCGCCCGACATCGCCTTCGCGCTTTTCGCCTCGAACGGCGAGGTATTGCGAAAATCCCCAATTCGCGCGCCGCGCAAAAGTATCACAAGTTGGACCGACAACCAAATAGCTGAAAGCGCAGTCGGTCTTTCATGAAGTGAATCGTTGCTTGGTTGAGACCCGATTCTTCAGAGGGCAAACGTTTGTTTTTGCTGCGGTGACGTTTTCGCAAAAATCGGACCATTCATTTTACCGGGCGTTACCTTTTATTTCGAAACGGCGAATAGCGTCAGGTTCATGAAGAGTTTGAACGCCTCGCCTAGCAGCACGGCGCTGCCCACGCCCGCGCACCACAGCGCGACGAACCACACCCAGCGCGGCAGCGCGGCGCGCCGGTTAATGATAGTGATGTTCGCCATGGCGCACCTTTCCGCGAAACACCCAGTAGCCGAGCATCGTGTAGGCCATGATGATCGGCAAAATCACGACGGCGCCCGTCAACGTGAACTTCAGGCTGCGCTCGGGCGCCGCCGCTTGCCACAACGTGACCGACGACGGAATCGCGTAAGGCCACAGCGTGGCGAGCAACCCCGCGTAGCCGAGGACGACGAACGCCGTGGCGAACATGAACGGGCGCGTGTGATGACGGTCGCGCGCCGCGCGGCGCATGAAGTACGCGCAGATCGCAACGAGAAACGGAGCGGGCAGCATCCGGTGGAACCACTCGCTGCCGAACCAGCGTGCGGCGACGTTGGGCTCTTGCAACGGTGTCCAAATCGTGACAGCCACGATGAACGCGATCAGCACGAGCGTGAGCGGCCACACGAGCCGATGCAGACGGCGTTGCAAATCGCCTTCGGTCTTCGCGACGAGCCAACAGCAGCCGAGCAGCGCGTAGGTGGCGACGACGCCTAGGCCCGTGAGCAGCGTGAACGGAGTGAGCCATCCGAAAGCATTGCCCGCGAATTCGCCGTCCGCGAGCGGGATGCCTTGCACGAACGCGCCTAACGACACCCCTTGAAAGAATGCCGCGCCCGTCGAGCCGCCGATGAAGGCCAGGTCCCACAGATGCTTCGTCCTCGACGCTTTCCCGCGGATCTCGAAGGACACGCCGCGCAGGATCAGGCATGCGAGCATCGCGACGAGCGGCAAGTAGAGTGCCGACAGTACGGTCGCATAAACGAGCGGGAATGCGCCGAACAGGGCCGCGCCGCCCAGCACGAGCCACGTTTCGTTGCCGTCCCACACGGGGGCGACGGTGTTCATCATGAGATCGCGTTCATGCTCGTTGGGAAAGAGCGGGAAGACGATCCCGATGCCGAGATCGAAACCGTCGAGTACGACGTAAATCAAAACCCCGAGCGCGATGATCGCGGCCCAGACGACGGTGACATCCATGATGTGCCTCGAATGACGTGATGAAGAGAAGCGGCGCTGCCTTGCGATATTCGCCGAACGCGTGCCGCAGTTCAGACCGTGGCGACGAGTGTGTGACGCTTGCCTCGTTGCGGCTCCGATGCGGCGGCGGCGTCGGAGGCGATTTTCGGGCCTGCGTGCATGAGCTTGAGCATGTAGTAGATGCCGGTGCCGAAGACGAGGAAATACACGACGACGAACGCCATCAGCGAGATGCCCACTTGCTGGGCGGAGAGCGGCGAGACCGCTTGCGATGTCCGCATGACGCCGTAGACGACCCATGGCTGCCGGCCCACTTCGGTGGTGACCCAGCCTGCAAGCAGGGTAACGAAGCCGCTCGGGCCCATTAGGACTGCGAAACGATGAAACCAGG
Source organism: Trinickia sp. (assembly GCA_036384755.1). Lineage (GTDB taxonomy): Bacteria > Pseudomonadota > Gammaproteobacteria > Burkholderiales > Burkholderiaceae > Trinickia. The sequence goes on from DASVLS010000015.1 coordinate 53,483, forward strand.
CGGTATCGTAGAGCCGGCCTCGGCGATCGAGCCGCCACGCGATGACCGCCAGCGCGATCATGAGGAGCCCGAGCCCAACCATGATGCGGAAACTCCAGAATACGACCGTCGAATTCGGGCGTTCCTCGCGAGGGAACGATTTCAAACCGCGGATTTCACCATCCCATGTGTGCGTGAGCAGCAGGCTGCCCAGGTGCGGGACGGAGAGTGCATAGCGCGTGGTTTCGTTTTCCATGTCGGGCAGGCCGAACAGATTCAGCGCGGTGCCGTTCGGTTCGGTGTCCCACAGGCCTTCGATCGCCGCGATCTTCGCGGGCTGATAACGTAGCGTATTGAGGCCGTGCTGATCGCCGACGAACGCTTGCAGCGGCGCGATCGCGAGCAGCATCCACATTGCCAGCGAGAACGTCTTCTTGATCGCCGGATCGCGGCGCCCTTTGAGCAGATGCCACGCGCCGGTAGCGCCGACGAACAGTGCGGCGACGAGGAACGCAGCCAGCGTCATATGCACGAGGCGATACGGGAATGACGGATTGAAGATGATTTGGAACCAATCGACGGGAACGGCGCGTCCCCCCTCGATCGCATACCCTTGAGGCGTCTGCATCCAGCTGTTCGACGCCAAAATCCAAAACGCCGACATGAGCGTGCCGACGGCGACCGTTGCCGTGGCGGCGAAGTGCGCACGCGGCCCGACACGATTCCAGCCGAACAGCATGATGCCGAGAAAGCCGGCTTCGAGGAAGAACGCCGTCATGACCTCGTAGGTCAGCAGCGCGCCGGTGATCGGCCCGGCGAACTTCGAAAAGCCTGCCCAGTTCGTGCCGAACTCGTAGGCCATGACGACGCCAGAAACGACGCCCATGCCGAATGCGATGGCGAAAATCTTGGACCAGAAGAGACAGAGGTCCTTGTAATAGGCTTTGCCGGTCTTGAGCCATCGCCATTCGAGTACGGCGATGAAGCTCGATAGGCCGATGCTGAGCGCGGGAAAGACGATATGAAACGAGACGGTGAACGCGAACTGCATGCGCGCGAGGTCGAAGGCGCTGAGCGAAGACGATTCCATAGCGTGATACCGATGACGAGCGACGCACGTCGGCCGATGTCGACGCGCACTGCCTGAGCAGCCGGTCGCAAGAGTAGATCAGCGAGGGAAAAAATGCTGCACCGCGCAGCGCGGGACGCGCGAACGGAAGGTGCGGCAATTTACCGTATGGACACGTGTTAGTCGCTGACGCGAAAGCAGAAATTCGCGGCGATGCAACACGCGGCCGAATCGCCCGCCGCGGTGCGCTGCGGCAATACACCGCGCTTGCGCGCGGTGTTTGCTTGATCGATGTTGGCTGTGGAAGGACAGGCTACGTGATACGCGCGGTGAGCTTCGAAGTGGGGCGATGCATGGGGCGTGCGGACGATGTCGAATGGCGCTGCCCGCCAACACCGATGCTTACGCGAGTTGATGGGTCTGTAGCCAATCGCGCAGCGCATTGTTCATGCGCGTTTGCCATCCTTCGCCCGTTGCCCGGAACCGCTCGATGATGTCCGCGTCGTATCGCACGGTGAGGGCGATCTTCGGATGTTCGAGCTTGGGCCTCCCGCCGCGCCGCTTCATTTGTGCGAATTGCGCATCGGTGGGCACGAACGTATCGGGATCGTTATCGATTCCGCGCTGAATGGCCGCGTCTTCTTCGGGCGTGGGGACGTGCAGCTTAGGTTTGGTCGACATAGCGTTTGACCTCTCGTGCATTGGCTCTGCGTAGGCTGATGACTCGGAACGTCCGACCGCGCGGCGTGAAGACGACACAGTCCAGATGGCCTTCGATTTGAGCGTAGCCGATCTCGCGCAACTCGCCGTAGTCGCGACGGCAGTCGGGCGCACACCGGACTTCCCGCTAGTCGATCAACTGGGCCAACGCGAGCGAGACGCCGTGCTTTCGCTGGTTAGCCTCGCTTTTCGCCGGATCGAACGTTACGCTGATTATTGTGGTTACGAAAAACATAGGTTGCAAGCCTGAATTTGTAGTGACACAAACTGGCGGCTCGCAGGGAGGGGCGATCGCGTTCTCCACGTAGCGCTGAGACGAAGCGTGGAGCCGCCGCCGGCGAGCGTAAGCGTTGCTTTCCGACGGCGACGGTTTTTCGCGAAAATTCAGATCGACGCGCGGCCGAACGGGAGAGGGCGGCGCGGTAATGCCGGGCTACAACAACGCCACTGCGCCTTGTCGCGGTTCGCACCGACGCAGGATGGCGCCCGTCGACTTCGTCACGACGACGAGTTGCACGAAGCTGTTTTCCGGCGCGAACGGCGCGAAAAAACGGTCCATGACGTCGATGAACGCGCTGATGCTGCAGCCCGAAAACGCCTGCTCGTCGACGGCGAGCGTGACTTCGATGCCGCGCACGAGCGACGGGCACGGGTCCATGACGATCCACTGCATCGTCGACCGAGATCCAACGAACGCGATGCCTTCGATATGGCGAGCCGGCGTGGGTGAGAGCGCCGAGTACTGACGCAGGAGGCGCTTGATTTCGTCGAGCCCCTCCGTGCTGAGCGCCATGGCGTGGGGTGTGAACTGTGCGAGCAGGCGCCAAAGCGAACCGTTGCTGTGCTGCGCGCGCACGCTTTCCGTCGGGCGGCGCAGCATGACGAGACGACCGGCCACCGACCCGCCTTCGACGACGAGGTCGCCCGCCGCCGCACCGTAGGGCAACGTCGCGGGCAGGCTGCGATTCGTGCATGTGACGTCGAGTGCGACTTGCGTTACCGGCACGGCCGCCGGTTGACCGTCGAGCCCGACGAACGCGAGTTTCATTTCGCGCGAGCCGCGATGGTCGTTGTCTTCCTCCGTGCGAGCGACCCAATAAGGCCCGCTCAGCGCGGCGGCGCTGCCGTGCATGAGGCCGAAGAAAGGCTGAAACGCCGAAGGACCGGACGCCGACTGTTTTTCGGGATAGACCGCATCGACCGAATACACTTCGACGTCCGCCGCCTCGGACGACTTCTGCGCTTTCGCCGTGACAACGTACGAATGCGTGAGCGCATCGATCTTGATCGGCTCGGCCTTCGTCGGAAATAGGTTGACGATAGGCGTGCAAAAGAGCTTGAGATGGCGCTCGCTCAGTTGTGAGACACGCCGCCCGGCCCATGAATCCTCATGGAGCCCTTCGACCGCGACGTGAAGCGTCAGCGTCTTGCATCGTCCGGCTGCCGCGAGCATGGACCCGGCGTCGAGGTCGACGAAGTCGAACTTGTCGGGGAAAGCGAAGTATTCGGCGAGCAGTTGGAAGGGGGCGGAAGCCTCGCTTCCTTCATCGATGAGCGCATCGTCCGATCCGAGGCCCACAGCCGCGATCGGTAGCCGTTCGAGCGGAATCCATCGGCCGGAGCCGTCGGCTTCGACGAAGGCCTTTGTCGCGCGCAGCAAGAATGTATCGGTCAGCGCCGTGACGATTTCGCGTTGACCGTGTACATGAAGACGAATCTTCGACGGCGCGATGGCATTGAGCCCGGCGGCAGTCGATGCCGACGCGAAAGTGATCGCGATCAGGCCGGCGGTATCGGGCGACAGCGAGGCGTTGGCCGGAGCCGACGCGCTTGGCCGGTAGCGCGCGGACGTGATGCGCATCGGCGCGAGCGTCACATCATAGGCCGTTCGAAAGCGACACGATTGCACTTTGGTGACGACATCGGTGCCGCGGGCGATTTTGACGGGGCCGGAAAGGCCTTCGAATAAGCCCTCGATATCGAACTCGACGATCGAACAAGACGGGTAAGGACGCAAGTATTGTGGATAGAGCGCCTCCAACATACTTTCTGTGAATTCCGGATATTCATCATGAAGGCGCGTATCGATGCGCGCGGCTAGCAGCGCGAACGATTGAAGCATGCGCTCGACGTGAGGATCGTCGGAATGCTCGCCGGAAATCGCTAAACGGGCGGCGATTTTTGGATAGCGCGCCGCAAAATCGTGCAAAGAGCGGCGCAACATGGCGAGTTCACGTTCGTAATGCGGAAGCAGGTCTTCCATCAGAAAAATCCGGTTGCGATAAGGCTTGCGAGTCGAGCGCCGATACGACTATGCCGTTATTGGCGCGGGAACGAGTGAATCGCATATTACAGGAAGTCGCGAACCGAATACCCGTGGTATATCGTTGCCGCCGGCGGGCCGGCTCAATGCCCGCGTTATTCAGCCGCTTCGATCGTGACTTGCTCGATGTAGGAAATGCGACGCCAGCCTTCAATCCCCGAAAAGGCGCATTCGATACCGTGCGCCGCGGCGGCTTCCGCGAATTTGGCCGTGCATAGTGATTTCAATTCGGCGATGGCTTCGTGAGTAAACTCGGTGCCGCTGACGAACATTATCGCCGTGACGAGGCGCTGTTGGGTTTCTTGAAAATCTCCGTCGTTTGCGCAGATGTCGTACGCCGGGTCTTGGACATCGGAGCCCTCCGGATACATCGACGGCAAGCCGCGATACTCTGCCGCAATGGCCGAATAGGCGTCGTCGAGGACGTGGCGCACGATATCGGGAACCTCTTCCTCGAATTCGGCGGTCAACCCCGCAAGCTGAAACTGCACGGCAATCCATGCTTCCTCTAACTGGGGCTTGCTGGTCGATACGGCCATCTTCTGGTTCCTTCGGTTCGAGGGATCGTCGGCGTGTTCCGCTTGACGTGTTCCGGTTGACGTGTTGCGACTTTCGCGTACGTTAGCGGGCTATTTCGGGGATAGCGCCGCGTGAGTCGACGCGCAGCACGTTGCCCTCGGGCGTGTAGACCGGCGGGCGGTCCCACGCCTGGGGAACGGCGTTCTCGGAGGCCGCACGCGCCTCCTTGCGTTGCCGCCTGGCCGGCTTGTGCACGCGAGCGGCGACGTGCGGGGGCTTCGCCTTCGCGGACCGCTTGGCCGAGACGGGGTGAGCCGCCGGCTTGCGGTTGGCATGATGGCTTGCATGCGTTGCATGCCTGGCCTCCGGCGGATTCCATACTTCGCGGTAGTGCTCGCCCGCATAGGCAATGGAAGAGCCCGCCAGCAGCATCACACAGAGAACGCGCAACATCTTAGCTCCTAACTTCGAAGTGGCCGCACCGTTTGCGCGGGCGGCACCCAGGTGGGTACACGGGCAGGTACTCGCCGATGCACCGGTTCAGTGTCGAGGATCGGAGCGTAGCATACTGTATAAATAAACAGGTGTCATGTGGCGGGTGCGTGCCTTCTGCGCGCTCCCCGGCGACGTGTTCCTGCGCAACACCTTTTTCGGACTCGTGCACGAGTGCGATACGATATGTCGCAAACGGGGGGGGCGTTGGCGTGAGTTTGCGCGGGCGGTCTCGTCCGCGCCTATTGAATTCACGAATCGAAGATTTTTACCAACATGCCCAGCACCGTTGCGCTACTCGGCGTCGCCATCATGTCCTGTGTGATGAGCGCCGCGGTACTCGGCTCGCTTCTACGTGCCGGCGTTGCGGGCGTCTCACGCTGGTGCGCCGCGTACGGCATGTTTGCCGGTGCGCTGGCGCTGGTGATAGCAGGGGCGCACTTGCCGGTGTGGCTAGGGGCAATCGCTGCGCACACGCTGTTCGTCGGCGGGAGCCTCGTCATTTTGCAAGGGGTGCGGGAGTTTTTCGGGCGGCCGCTCGCGTCGGCCGCCGAGTACGCGGTAGTCCCCGCGATCTTTTTCGCCGTGATCTATCTCACGTACGCCAAACCGAATTTCGACGCTCGCGTGGCGATCAGTTCGACGTACTTCGCGTATGTGCGCGCGGCGATTGCATGGACGGTGTGGCGGTATCGGCCGCCGACGCGTCCGAAGTACAACTACTATTTCCTCTCTATCGCCGCGTTCGTCGGCGCGCTGATCCACGCGGGACGGGCCATCACGTACGGTTTCGGCTTCGACCATCAAACGGCCTTTCTCGATCCTTCTCCGTTCAACGTCGCCTTTCTTGGCCTTGGCATCTTGAGCTTTCCCTTTATGTCGATTGCGATGGTGATGTTGGCGCATGACCGGTTGGCGCAGCGTATGGAGCGGCTCGCCACGGTCGATGGATTGACGGGCGCGCTCGTGCGCCGCGCCTTCATGGAGCGCGCGGAGTCGGCGGTCGCGACCGCACGGGCGCAGGGAACACCGGTTGCGCTGGCAGTGCTGGACATCGACAACTTCAAGACCGTCAACGATCGCTACGGACATGCGGCCGGCGATCGCGCGCTGGCGCATTTCGGAGCGACGGTATCGCGGTCCCTGCGGCAGGGCGATCTGTTCGGGCGGTTAGGCGGGGAGGAGTTTGCCGTGCTCTTTCCGGCTACGAGCGAAGGCGAAGCGCTGCGGCTGACGAATGCCCTGAGGGCTGCCGTCGCCACACAATCGTGCGGTCAGAGCACCTGCACATTCAGTGCGGGCGTCGATAAATTCGAAGCCGGCGATACGCTCGCGCGGGTCTTGGTACGGGCCGATCTTGCTCTTTATGCGGCGAAGGCGCGCGGGCGCGATTGCGTGGTCATGGCGTCGTCCGACGGCGTCGCCGGGGAGCGCCTCGAGCAGCCGAGTTGAACGCGGAAAGGCGAAGGGCCCTACCCAGGGTAGAAGCAGGGCCCGTCTACTGCAACTTCGAGGTGAGGTGCATCTACTGCTGGAGGTACGGCCACTTCGAGGGGGTGCTGCCACTGCAACTGCTAGGTGCTGCTATTCCGAGGTGAAATACTGCGGGTACAGTTTGGTACTTCCGGTGTCGCAAACTACTGCGGTACTGCCCATCAGGTACTCGGTGCTTCGAACTGCTAGGTGCTTCGAACTGCCAGGTGCTTCGAACTGCCAGGTGCTTCGAACTGCCAGGTGCTTCGAACTGCTAGGTGCTTCGAACTGCTAGGTGCTTCGAACTGCCAGGTGCTTCGAACTGCTAGGTACTGCCAACTGCTAGGTACTGCCCGAACCCCGTTGAGCCTTGCCAGCGATAACCCGGATTGCTGAGTGGAATCGCTTAACCGCTGTCTTCATACTGCTCACAACCGTCTTGCGCCACGTTGCATCGCGAGGGCTACGTGGATGGAGCCGATGTCTCGCTCCATGGAAAGCAGTGTAGGTCCGTCCGCCGAAAACCAATTGGGTGAAAGGAGTGCGTTTTCACGGTCAATTCGGCAGATGGGCGATAGGAAGCGCACCCGAGGGGGATGCCGAGGCCGCGCCCGATCCCCGCGGCGAGCCGTTGCGCGAGCAGAGACGTCGTCCGCCGCTTCAAGCCTCGGGGAAGCCGGCGCGCCCTTGCGTCAAGTCGGTCAACGCGTTGCGGGCGGTATCGCGTAGGGTCGTCGGCATCCGCAACTGGAGGTGCACCGTCATGCCATAAGCGCTTTCCACGAGCTCGACGCCTTCCTGCTCGATCCAGCGCCGCACGCGCGCCTCGTCGGGATAGCCGATCTCGACGGAAAGTTGCGCAAGCGCGATCCGTTCGACTCGCGCCGCACTCTGAAGGGCGCTCGCGATCGCGTCCGTATAAGCCCGCACCAAACCGCCGGCGCCGAGCTTCACCCCGCCGTAGTAGCGCACCACGGCGGCCAGTACGCCGTCGAGGTCGTGATGGCGCAGCACTTCGAGAATGGGCCGGCCGGCCGTGCCCGACGGTTCTCCATCGTCGGACATGCCCGATTGCCCGCCGGCAAGCAGGGCCCAGCAGACGTGAGTAGCCCCCGGATAGGCTTCGCGAAGACGGCGCAACGCCAACATGGCGGCGTCGCGGTCCGCGACCGGGAGCGCGTGCGCGATGAAGCGGCTTTTGCGAATCTCGAGTTCGGCCGTCACGGGGGCGGCGAGGGTGTACGTCGGCAAGGCGCAGTTATCCCCAGATTATGTTGGCAAGGCTCGGTTACTGTATACGACGAGGCGGACCCCGCGACGGTCTATGTCGATGGCACGCTCGAATTGAGCGTTCCGAGCGTAGCGACGATCTCGAGCGGCACACCGTCCGGCTTCGCGATTGGCTCGCTCTACAACCAACATACGTATTTCGATGACGTGATCCTTTGGGATTTGAGCGGGATGGCGTTCAACACCTTCCCGCTCGGCGCGCGCCGCATCGCATGCCTGAATCCAAACGCGGCCGGCGAGAGCATGCAATTTACGCCGAGCGCGGGCGCGAACTATTCGTGCGTGAGCCAAGCCTATAGCGGCTCGTCGTACGTCGCCGACGCGGCGAGCGGCAACACCGACCATTACGGCACGGCGGGCCTCACCTACACGCCCGCAAGCGCCATCAATGCGGTCGTCGTCAATATGTACGCGCTCAACCTGTCGGGCGACGGCACGAAATCGCTCACGCCGAAGCTGCGCTTTGGTGCGACGCCAGCCGTTGCGCGCGGCACGAGCCGAACGCTAACAGATTCCCTTGCGAACTATCAAAGCACGTTCCACCAGGACGCAAGCCCCCTGAATTGGACCGCGACGACCGTTAACGCCCCGCAACCGGGCATCAGAGACTGGCGCGATGCCTACCTCCCAATCGCAAAAGGTCTACGCCGAGATAATCACCGACAACGACCTCACGAGCACGCGGCAAGCGAACAGGGTCTATGCGGAAATCATCACGGACAACGGCCTTGCCTCAACACACGGCAAGTTGCCAAGGTCTATCTCGAAGTCATCGGCGACCCACCGAGCGCGGCGGCGCCGGCTACAACACGGCGGGTTATCTGCGCTTGTACCTGAAAGGCGAACCCCATGGATACTTTTGAACGTGCTTTCGCGCTCGTCGTCGGCATCGAGGCGGGCTACGTCAACGACCCGAACGATCCCGGCGGCGAAACCAAGTATGGCATCAGCAAACGCTCATATCCGCATCTCTACATCGCGACCTGACGCTCGACGATGCGAAGGACTTGTACGCGGTCGACATGGCCGTCAACCAGGGGCAACCGCTGGCGAAGATCACGCTACAGCGCTCGCTCGGCGTTGCGGCCGATGGCGTCATCGGCCCCGTGACGCTCGCCGTCGCAAACCGGATGGGCGACGATCACTCGGCGTTGCTCATGACCGCGCGCGCATTCCGATACTTGCAGACGCAGAATTCTGGCGCGGGTGGTTCAAGCGTCTGTTCTTGATGGCATTCAACCACGACAGAGACTGACCCATGAGCGCATCTGATCCGATTACGGCGGTCGCGAACGTCGTCGATAGCATCATCGATCGCTTTCGGACGCAAGAATAAAAGGACGCGACCAAGCTACAACTCGCGCAACTGTATTTGACTGGCGACTTGCAACGCATTATGCCGCAGGCCCGAGTCATTACGGCCGAGGCGACGAGCGGCAATAAGCTCGCCGCGTTTTGGCGCCCGATTACGATGCTCGTGTTCGTCGCGATCATCGCGAATAACTACATCGTCGCGCTATACCTACAGGCGATGTTCCACGTCGGGCTCACGCTGACCATCCCGCCGGGTATTTGGGACTTGCTCAAGCTCGGCATCGGCGGCTACGTCGCAGGCCGGTCGGTTAAGAAGGCCGTAAGCACATACTCGGCGAGCCGCACGACCACAATGACTCAGGCGACCGCCGTGCAGAACATCTTTCACGGCAGTAGCTAGCGGTGAAGAGTCATGCGACGCGCGGTCAAGTGATGCGACGGCGGCCTGCCTCGATGGAAAAGCAGGGACTATTTTTGCTGCGGCTTGCTGCCCCTTGTCGTACTTCGCTCGCGGCTGTCACCGGCAACGGTTTTCTCCAACGTCGCAATGATGTTGGGCACCGCGCGCTCGCTCGCACCCGCAACGATACAGAGGCAAAGCATCAGCGCCAATTTACTGCCGGGAAACGTCGCGCCTCCCAATATCAAGCCGGCTTTGACGGCCAGCGCGGTAAGCAACGCCCCGATCAACCCCGCCCCGGTCCGAGCTAGACCTTCGAGGCGATGAAGATTCGCGCCCGCGTTCGCATCAAGAATCAGCCTCTTACTTCGTGCCGTTGCAAAAAGCAACGCGCCGAAGCTACCACAGATGGTCCCCAGGATCACCTCAAATGCATTGAGACCAATTTTAGCGCTCACGTGGTCGCGACACAGCCATAACATTGCAAACAGGATCGCGAGGCCGAGCGTCACGAGATAAGAAGCCTGAAAGTACCACTGCCATGACACTTCGGTGTTTCTAGCTTTCAACTCAAGGGCGACCTCTTTCAACACTGAGATCGAAGCCTCTTTGGCATGGCCATCGAGGCAGCGAGCCAACCCCTCAGCAATGCGCCTCCGATAATCAAAAAGTGAAGCCCTGCCTTTGAGAAACGTTGACTGCGCCTCAAGCGTACCGACAAGGTTCAGCACTTCACCACAATGCTCGGGAGGGTCGTGATCGTCGGTTGTATGCCACTGAATGGTCAACGCCTCGTCGATGTAGACGATGAACAATTCCGTACACAGAATGATTTCTTTAATCGTCTTTCCGAGTTCCGGATCTACTTCGCCCGCCTTCAAGTTGTAATGCGGGGGTAACGGTTTGCCAAGCGGCTCGCTGAGGGTGCCGGCGTTGGACGCCGGCTGCGGATCGAGTTCCTCGACATTTGGCACGGCAATCACTTAATCGAAAGGATCAACTGTCGGTCTTCCGTGAGCTTAGGCAACACAGCACAAGGCGTCTGCCTTTCTCCTTCCAATGTTGCGCGAGCAATTGTCTTGGCTCGCGCCTGATGATGCGCATCCTCGACCGTTTTCCAACGTGCCTCGTCAGGGATAGAGTTGGCTGCCGCAAGCAAGTAGCTCAAATAGAGCGCCCCTTCCGGAAAGTCAGAGGAAGTTTCGTCCACTGAACACGCGTAAAGTCTTGCATGTTGTGAGGCAGCCTGCATGATCCGCGCCTCGTACTTTTCGCGCGTACGGTCAATTGAGTCAAAGGTCAGTGCAGCCGACTCCATGGTCTCTTTCCGAAGCGATTCATTCACCCGGCAACAGTCAAAAATGCTCAACTGGCGATCAGCAATGAAATGCAGTTCCGATTCGAGCAGATTTTCGTTGCGCTCGTTCAAATTCATCTGCGTCTGGCCGTAGTGGCAACCATGACCGGAGAATAGAAAAAATGTGTAGTCCGGGCGCTCACGCCGCATTTCGGCAATGGCGTCCATGACATCGGCCTTCCTTGGATCGACGAGAATCGTCATCTCGGAGCTTCGCCATTGCCCACCCTTGTCGCTCAGTAGAAATTTTCGGGTGCGCTCGACATCCACTACCACGCCGTCCAGACCACCCGTGTTTCCGATCAACAATGCGTTTCGCTTCACAGCATTCCTCGTTTTGTGGAATCGACCACTTATTATGCGGGATACTGCGGACAATTTGGGGAACCATCAATCGATAAACTCGAGCATACTGTATTTTTGTACAGTTATGCCGGCATGGAGGCTGAGGACACCGACGCCCGCAAACTGCACGAAGAGCGGGCCGCGATCCTGGAATACGACGGCGGCCTACCTCGGTACGGCAACGAGTTCTACGCCTGCGTAGCCGTCTGGCATTACTGCCAGCGCACGGGCGCAGAACCGCCCCGGCTGACCTACTACTGCGTCATGGACCCGCACGTCACGACTGAAACGCCCAGCGGCTCGACAAAGAATGCGAAATAAGCGACTGAAATCGTTGCCGCTGACTTTCGGACCGCAGGTTCGAAGTGCTGGACCTCCTGCTTTGCGCCAGATGCGCGATCGGCCGTGGTAAATTCGCGCAAAACAACACGTGAGAGAGGGCCAATTTGGCGAGCGCGATCATTTGCGTCGGCGATACCACGTCGCACGGCGGCAAGGTACTGGAAGGAAATCCCACTGCATCAATAGACGGTCGCCCCATCGCAGGCGTCGGGCATAAGGTCTTTTGCCCACTCTGCAAGGGCGAGTTCGCCATCCTGCCGGACTTACTCGGCCGCCGTTACCCCCATGTAATCGACAACCGCGATACGGCTGTGGCAGGGATGCGTACGGCATGCGGTGCGGTGCTCATTGCGTCGCAGTCAAGCGACACGATCACGGATACCGGCGACGGCGCTCCAATGCACGACGCTGGCGCCGCCGTAGCCGCGGCTGCCGCCGCGACGTCGACTGCCCCCCTAAGCCCGACACTTTGTCTCGAATGCCTGCAAGCAGCGGCCGAAAGCGGCGCGACGACCGTGATGCGGGGGTAGGCTGTGGCGCCATCGAAGATCGAAAGTTATCTCGCGCAGCGGCAAGCGCAGGCTTCCTTACGGGTGTTTCTGTACGGCCTGGTTGATGCGCTGCTTTATGAGCGTGCCGCGGGCTCGCCGCCGCTTGAACGCTCAACGTCTGTGGTCGCCTTATTCGACGGCACGCCCGACGCGTCGCTTGCCGATGCAGGGCCGTGGCTCATCGATTTTGAGCGGACATCGCACGGCGTACGGCAATCGCTCCTCAACATGGGGGCGCGGAGCGAAGGCGTGTCTTGGCTCATTAGCGCCTATCCGTTTGAGGCGCTTGCGCATGAGCTTCGCGGGCGCCTGGACGCGCGAATGCCGGACGGCCGTGCGGCCTTGCTGCGGTTCTACGATGCGCGCCTGATCAAGGACATCGCCGACTCGCTTTCGTTTTCCCAACGGCTCGAATTCTTCATGCCTACGTTCGATTGGTTCGCCGAGATCAGCGGCAAATTGACAAGAGTGCATCCCGATGCTTGAGCTAACGACCGAACAGGTAGCGGCACTTGCCGACATCGATGCGAAGGGATTCGTCGAACGCGTACGTCAAGACTTGAGCACGGCCGATCCAAGACTCGCCGACGATCCAACGCTCTCGTCGCGGCTGTGGCGCGCGTTCAAGGCGGCGCGTGGATTGGGCATCCATGAAGATGAAAACCTCGTCGCGTTCCTACGCATTGAGGCGTATGCGCCGAGCTTCTACGACCAGCCCGCGATACGCGCATGGCTGACGCGGCCGGGCCGCTCGGCAGACGAACGGTTTCACGACTATTTGCGCGTGATGCGCTGGAAAATCGAACATCCTGAATTTCGGGGAGGGCTGAACAATGGCAGGTCTGGCGGTTCCAGTGATAGAGGGAGCAGTGGAGAGCCTTGGTCCGGTCTTGGCGCGCGCTGGCGCGGCTTTATTGGGCGGGGCGGCGGTGGGCGCAACGGGTAGTCTGCCCGGCGATACGAAGAATGAGGACAGCAAGGCTGCGCCCGTCGCACGGACGTTGCCGCGCACCAACGAGAAGTGCAAGAAATGTCCGCCCGAGGAGGGCTTCAAGAGGCGCGTGAACCACGGCGTAAACTGGACCTCGTACCGCTATCAAGCGCGCATCACCGGGTTCGCTTTCGACGCCGAAGAGTGCCGATGGAGTGACGAGTGGAATTGGCAGGGCATCGAGTTCGACGGCTTTATGCCAAGTGCCTGCATGCTGCAAGAAACGAAGGCCGCCTACGATCAGTTCATCGATCCGCTTACCGGCAAGGTGAAGCCGTTCTTTTCGGGATTTATTGGAATGGAAGAACAGCTTGCGAACCAAGCAGCCGAGGTGAATTCACATCCGCCAGCGCGGCTCACATGGTATTTCATGACGCCTCTTGCTCGGCAGCTAATGCTGCGAGCGTGTGTCCGACAACGCGTTCAATCCGTCTATCAGCCGTGACGCCATGAATATTCTTGCTCAATTTCGAGACCCGCCCGACTTCGCAAATGTTGCCGACTTCGACGTTCATCTTCGTCGTTTGTGGGCCTTGGTCGAAGTGCTCGCAAGCAAGGACGACCGCCTTGCGCAATGGTATCTGACCGGCGAGACAGAGGAAGAGGCTCGCCTTTATCCGGTGTTCGAAGCACCGGGCTTCCCATCATCCGTAATATTGGCCGTCCTGTCCACGCGGTACGAAGGTAAGAAGAAGAGCCGCCCGAAAGTCGTCGGATTTTGGAACGGACACAACGATTCGGTAGACGGCGCGCAACTCAAGCTGTCGATTGACACAGGCCCGATGCCTTCCGAGGTAGAAATTGATCTACCCGAGCAAGCTGTGCCGATGCAGCGGCTCGGCAACTGCATCGCCATGCAGGATGTCGTGTCGGCGATTGCTCGCAGCTATGACCCGGCATACGTGTCGGTCGCTCCACGAGCGTATTTCGAGAAGCAGGTGTTCGATGATAAGCCGGGCGTCGGCTGGATGCTGTATTTGCCGAAGGTCTTAACCGTGCAGCAGGTGCCCGAGGCCCGTGCACTGATTCCTGTGCCCGAGGCCGGCCGCAAGCAAATGGGCACGATCATCGTGAGCGTAACCGACGACGTGTTCTCGGTGGATAACCCGGAGCACGTCGAAGTCGCCAACCGCATCGAAATTCGATTGGTCGATCAGGATTTGCTGCCGAGATACTCCGACATCTGATCGCTCGCCAGTAGAGAGCGGATAAAAAGCCCGCTCGGAGGCGGGCTGTCAACACCGCGCACGGGAGTAGCGCGGCGGGGGGGGGGGGAGACCGACGGGGCTAGCACTAACCGATGAGTGGAGGGCAAAAATTTCCGCAAACCCAAACTGGACAAGGCTTTGCCCGCATAGGCGCGACTTATTCACAGAATCTGTTGGCAAGGCTGTGAATAACATGCTCATAGACGATGCAAGTCCTTGAAGCAAAAGCGCCCGGCGCGCGAGTTCGCGTTTGCGGCACAGTCGCCGACGCGCGACGACGCAGTTGCAGTTGCAGTTGCAGCCGCGGCCCACACCGGGTCGATATGACGAAAGCCGCCCGCCGCGCGCGATTATCGGGTGCCGAAACCGAAATTGGCAATTGCGGGTTTCTTCAATAATTTCTCGTCCGCGCGCGGCTGGACGGTGGCATGATATGCGCCTGCGCACGTCTGCCACACCCCTTTCATCCGTTTTGCCCCGAATATGTCCGATCTGATCGTCCATGGCGGCCTCCCGCTTCGCGGAGAGATCACCCCTTCCGCCAACAAAAACGCCGTACTGCCGATTCTTTGCGCCACGCTGTTGACCGATCAGCCGCTGCGCCTCGTTGGCGTGCCGGAAATCACCGATGTCAAAAAGATTCTCGACATTTTCCGCGCCCTCGGCAGCGACGTGTCGATGGATTTTTCCACCGGCATCCTCGATCTGCATCATCACGCCACCGCGTTCGACCCGGCCAAGCATCGATTGCCCGAAGAAATGCGCTCGTCGATCATGCTCGTGCCGCCGCTTCTGGCGCGCTTTAACGTCGCGCGGCTCGAAAACGACGTGAAAGGCTGCACGCTGGGCGTTCGCGAGATCGATCCGCACGTCGAGGTGTTCGAGCGTTTCGGCGCGCGCGTCGAGCGCACGCCCGATTCGTTGATCGTGCGCGCGCAAACACGCATGGTCCCGAACGACCACTGGCTCGACTACGCGTCCGTCACCACCACCGAAAACTTTGTCTTGTGCGCGGCGTGCGCCTCGGGCACGTCTACGCTCGTCAATGCGGCGTCGGAGCCGCACGTGCAAGAGTTTTGCCGATTCATCGCGATGCTCGGCGTGCCGATCGAAGGCATCGGCACCTCGCGGCTCATCATCGAGGGCGGCCATCGGCTCGGCGGCGGCGAGTTTCGCTTCAGCGAGGATTTCCACGAGATCGCGACGTTCCTCGCGCTCGGTGCGATCACGGGCGGCGATATCGTCGTCAAGAACCGCGCGCCGGAGCAATTTCCGCTGATCGATCGAACGTTCGCGAAGTTCGGCGTCGATCTCGTTCATCGGGACGGCTGGTCGCGTGCATTGCGCGACGGCCCGTTGCGTGTGCGCCGCCCGTTCACGCCGAATATCCTCACGAAAATCGAGGCGGCCCCCTGGCCGTATCTTCCCGTCGATCTGCTGCCGATCTTCATCGCGCTCGGCGTGCGAGCCGAAGGCAGCGCGATGTTTTGGAACAAAGTGTACGACGGGGCCATGGGTTGGTCCGTGGAGCTTTCGAAGTTCGGCGCGCACGTCTTCCTGGCGGACCCGCATCGCCTCATTACGTTCGGCGGTCTCGCGCTCAGCCCGGCAAAGGTGGAAAGCCCCTATATCATCCGCGTCGCCATCGCGCTGCTGATGGTGGCGGCCAGTATCGAGGGGCGCTCGGTCATCACGAACGCGCTGCCCATTCGGCGCGCGCATCCTCACTTCGTCGAAAATCTGCGCTCGGTCGGCGCCAATGTCGAATGGACGGAGGGCGATTGATCGGGCGATTGCCGAGCGCCGTGTCGTAGGACGCGGACGAAGCGCATGCGGCGCGATGGCCGCCTGCGCCGCAAGCCCGTACTCGCTGCGAGCTGCCCACGACAAGCTGGCGTGTGGCTTGCTCGACGTCGGGTGATCCGGATATCGAGTAGATCCATATGGAGACGATGCCGCTCACGCTCGACTGGCCCGTCATTGCCGTTCGCCTCATCTGCGCGTTCGTAGCGGGCGCGGCGTTCGGGCTCAATCGCAGCGAATCGGGCAAGGCGGCCGGGCTGCGTACGACGATTCTCGTGTGCCTTGCGGCCTGCGTCGCCATGCTGCAGGCCAATGCATTGCTCGATCAAACGGGCAAGGCAAAGGACAGCTTCGCCACACTCGATCTGATGCGGCTTCCGCTCGGCATTCTGACGGGAATGGGATTTATCGGTGCGGGCGCGGTCTTGCGGAAGGACGGTCTCATCATCGGCGTGACGACAGCCGCGACGCTGTGGTTCGTCACCGTCGTCGGCCTGTGCTTCGGCGGCGGGCAGTATCGGCTCGGATGGAGCGGCACGGTGTTAGGCCTCGGCGTGCTTTGGGGCCTCAACTTCGTCGAGCGCAAGCTCCAGCGGGGCAAGGCCGCTTGGATCACGCTCTGCTACCGGCTCGGAGCGGACAGTCCCCAGCGATTGGCGGAGCGGCTCGCGCAACGCGGTTGTTCGATGGAGCCGCGCAGCATGCATATCGACGAAGACGACGGGACCTGCGAAGCGCGTTACCTCGTGCGCTGGAAAGAACCGTTCGATCGCCATGAGATCGCGTCGTCGTTCGATGCGCTGGGGCGCGCGAGCGGCGCGGCCTCGTTGCAATGGTCGATGATCGATTGAGCGTGGGCCGACGCCGGCTCGTGGGCGCCGTTCGTTGCATCGATTACGAGGCCCGCTTCAATCGGTCATGATGCGCGAGGCGGCGGAAGCGGCGGAAGCGACGGTTTCGCGGGTTGCATATAGCGCCGCCGGCCGGCGACGCACATTCGTTCGCAGGCAATTTGCAGGTTTTCTCGTGGCGCTTACCGCTGTCGGAGTCGAAGCGGTAAGCGCGCCTGCCGTACGCCGCGCTATATTCGGCCCAGTACGACGAGGATGACCACGATGATGACGATGAGGCCCAGGGTCCCGGTCGGTGCATAGCCCCACCCGCGGCTATACGGCCAGGCGGGGAATGCGCCGATCAGCAGAAGAATGAGGATGACGAGCAAGATCGTGCCTAACATATCGCCCTCGCTTGGAGTAGTTGAACACGGGCGGCGCGAGCCGCTTCGTATCTGATCCGCAACTTGTGTGCCGCAGGAGTAGGCATGGGCGGCGGCGCTTGTACCGGCTTGGCTTGGGACTTTTTTGCTGGCGGCCGCTATAGTCGTGCGTTCGTCGACATTTACAAACGGAATGCCGCATGGCGACAACTCGGGACAAAGGCGCGCGGCGGGCAATGGCGTTGCCGCCGACGAAAAGCGCCCGCATTCGGTCCGGAGCCGTCCGATGACGGCAAAGGGCGCGCTCGTCTGGTTTCGGCGCGATTTGCGTTGCGACGATCACGCGGCGTTGAGCCAGGCGCTGAGCGCCGCCGATCGCGTGTGGTGCGCGTTCGTTTTCGATACGACGATTCTCGCGCCGCTGTTGCGGCGCAAAAATGAATCGCTGCGCGGCGAGACGCCTGTCGATCGGCGCATCGATTTCATCATGGCGTCGTTGGTCGAGTTCGATCGCTCGCTGCGGGCGCATGGCGGCGGACTGATCGTCGTGCACGGCGATCCTCTGGCGTGCATCCCGCGGTTGGCCGAAGCGCTCGACGTCGATGCGGTTTTCGCCAACCGCGATTACGAGCCGGCTGCGATTGCGCGCGACGAAGCCGTCGGCCATCGATTGAAAACGGCGGGGCGAAGGCTGGTCACGTTCAAGGATCAGGTCATCTTCGAACGCGACGAGATTCTCAACATGCAGGGCAAGCCGTATACGGTGTTCACGCCATACAAACGCGCGTGGCTGGCCCGGCTTGCGCCCGCGGATGTCGACCCGCACCCCGTCGATCCAAGACGAGGCCAGCTTTGCGCACCGCACGAGAAGCTCGACGCACGCTGGCCTAGCGTGAGCGAGCTTGGCTTCGCACCAAGCGATCTGCCGGGCTTGCGGCTGCCGGTCGGCATGAGCGGCGGGGCGCGCCTGCTTGCCGATTTCATAGGCCGCATCGATCGATACGGCGAGCGGCGCGATTTCCCCGCCGTGAAGGGGCCGAGTTATTTGTCGGCGCACTTGCGGTTCGGCACGCTCTCGATTCGTGCCCTCGTACGGACCGCGCACGCATTGACGCTTCAGCCGCATGGCGGCGGCGCAGGCGCCTGGTTGTCCGAACTCATTTGGCGAGAATTCTTCTTCATGGTGCTGGCGACCCATCCGCACGTGGCCGGCGGCGCATCGTTCAAGCCCGAATACGACGCGTTGCGATGGGAGACCGGCCCCGAGGCGGAGCGCCATTTCGACGCCTGGCGCGAGGGGCGTACAGGCTATCCGCTCGTCGATGCGGCGATGCGTCAGCTTCTGCGAACCGGTTATATGCATAACCGATTGAGGATGGTGACGGCCAGCTTTCTCGTCAAAGACCTCGGTATCGATTGGCGACTGGGCGAAGCGCATTTCGCCGAATGGCTCAACGACTTCGACTTCGCTGCGAACAACGGCGGGTGGCAGTGGGCGGCGTCGACCGGTTGCGATGCTCAGCCCTGGTTTCGCATCTTCAACCCAGTCACGCAATCGAAGCAGTACGATCCGGACGGCCGATTCATCAAGCGGTATGTACCCGAACTGGCCGATGTGCCGGTCCAATGGATTCACGCGCCGTGGCTTGCCGCGCCCGGGCAACTGGCCGGCGCCGGATTCGTGCCGGGACGCGATTATCCGCTGCCGATCGTCGATCACGCAAAGGCGAGAGCTTCGACGTTGGCGCGGTATCAAGCCGCCGTCGGGAGAAAGGCGGCGGACAGCGACTGATTAATCGGCTTCCTCCAAATTCGCTATAACCGCCGCCAAAAAGCGTGCGGCTTCGCCGCCGGTGACGACGCGGTGATCGAACGTCAAGCTCAGCGGCAAAATTGCATGCACGGCCGGGGTCCCGCGGTAAGCGACCACCGCATCGTGAACGCGGCCCGCTCCGAGAATCGCCACCGTCGGCGGCACCACGATAGGCGCGGCGTACTTCCCCGCGATCATCCCGAAGTTCGAAAGCGTGATCGTATTGCCGCGCATTTCCTCGGGGGGAATCTTGCGCGCCCGCACGTCGGCGCGCATGCGATCGAGCCCGGCGCGCAGATCGGCCGAATCGCGATGAGCGACGTCGCGCAAGACCGGAACGAACAGCCCATCGGGCAAATCGACGGCGATGCCCACGTCGATCTTCGTCAGCACGCGTCGCCTTGCGCTGCGGCCGTCGAACCAGGCATTGAGCCCCGGTTGCGCACGGCAACCCGCTATCAGCGCGCGAATCAATCGAATCGTGACGTCCGCGCCCGGTTTCCACTCATGGATATCGGCGTCGTCGATGACGGTCGCCGCGGCGACCTCGTTCTGCGCTTGCGCCATGTTTTGCGCCATCGCGCGCCGCACGCCGCGCAATGGTTCCGGCGGGCCCAATTCGGCCATCAGCTTCGCGGTGCGTTCGATATCGCTCGACGTGACGATCCCGTCGGGGCCCGTCGGCATCACCATCGTCAAATCGATATCGAGCTTGCGGGCGAGCGCGCGCACGGCCGGCGTCGCTTTGACGGAGGCGGTTCCGGCGCGGAAGGCCAGCGGCGTGGACGAGGACGGCGCGGCTTCTTGCACGACCTGGTTGCTCGTCTCCATGCGACCGACGACGGTACCGGTATCGGCGTGGCCGCCTTCGCCTTCGAAGCCGACCAGCGCCGCACCCAAGTGCACGATGTCGCCCTTGCCGCCGTATAACTTGGCAATGCGTCCGGCCTGAGGGGAGGGAATGTCGACGATCGCTTTTGCCGTTTCGACCGATACGAGCGGTTGATCCGCCTTGACCTCGTCGCCCGCCTTCACATGCCATTCGACGATCTCGGCTTCCTGCAGCCCTTCTCCTAGATCGGGCAGCTTGAAAATGTTCATGATGATGCCTCGAGCGTTTTTTTCGCTGCGCCGACGATCCGCGCGATGCTCGGCATGTACTGCGCCTCGAGCCTGAACAGCGGCACGACGACGTCATAGCCGGTCACGCGCTCGACGGGCGCGAGCAATGAATACAGCCCACGTTCGGCAATCGCGGCCGCGATCTCTGCGCCGAGTCCGCATGTGCGCGGCGCCTCGTGCACGATCACGCAGCGGCCGGTCTTGGCGACGGAGGCCAAGATCGTTTCGATGTCGAGCGGTTTGAGCGTTGCGACGTCGATGACCTCGGCGGCGATGCCTTCGGCGGCCAATTCATCGGCGCTTCTTAGGACTTCCTGAAGCATCGCGCCCCAGGAGACGAGCGTCACGTCGGTGCCTTCGCGCAGCGTGAAGCACGTGTCGAGCGGCAGCGCTACGCCATCGTCTTCGACACGCTGCTTGAAGAGCCGATAAAGCCGCGTCGGCTCCAGAAAGACGACGGGATCGGGATCGCGGATCGCCGCAAGCAATAGTCCGTAGGCGCGAGCCGGCGAAGAGGGCATGACCACGCGCAAGCCCGGCATGTGCGCAAACAGCGCTTCGGGACTTTCCGAATGATGTTCGGGCGCGTGAATGCCGGCGCCGCAAGGCGAGCGGATCACGAGCGGGCACGTCAGTCGGCCGCGCGTGCGATGGCGCAGTCGCGCCGCGTGATTGAGCACCTGATCGATGATGGGATAGATGAACCCCGTGAATTGAATTTCCGCGACGGGATGCAAGCCCATCGCCGCCATGCCGATCGCCGTGCCGGCGATGCCGGCCTCGGCCAGCGGCGTATCGGCGACGCGCTGCGCACCGAAACGCGTCTGCAGTCCGATCGTCGCGCGAAACACGCCGCCGTTCGCCCCGATGTCTTCGCCGAGCAGCACGACCGATGGATCGTGCTCGAGCGCGTGGGCCAGCGCCAAATTGATGGCTTCCACCAGTGCGACGTCAGCCATGGCCGCGCTCCTTGTCGCCGGCAAACTGTCCCGCGAATCGTTGCGCCTCTTCCAATTGCTCGTGCAATGCATGCGGCAACGCGGCGTAAAGATGCTCGAACATGGCGGTCACATCGGGCGGCTCGACGGCGAGGTAGGCCTGTACGGCCGCTTCGACCGATCGTTGGCAGTCCTGAACGAGCGCGTCTTCGCGCGCTTTGTCCCATACGCCCAGCGACAGCAGGTACTTGCGCAAGCGCACGATCGGTTCGGTCGCCCACCTCTTCGCCACGACGTCCGGGTCGCGGTAACGCGTGGCGTCGTCTGCCGTCGTGTGGTCGCCGAGACGATAACTCAGCGCTTCGATCAACGTCGGGCCGCCCCCGGCCCGTGCTTTGGCAAGCGCCGAACGCGCCGCATCATGCACGGCGACCACGTCGTTGCCGTCGACTTGCAAGCCATCGATGCCCGCTGCGATCGCCTTTTGCGCGAGCGTTTGTGCGGCGCTCTGCCGCTCGCGCGGCACGGAGATCGCCCACTGATTGTCGTTGACGACGATCACGAGCGGCGCTTGCCACACGCCGGCCATGTTCATCGCTTCGTAGAAGTCGCCCTTGGAGGTGCCGCCGTCGCCGACGATCGCAACGGCTACGCGGGGCTCTGCGCGCAGGCGGAACGCATAGGCCGCACCGGCCGCGTGGGACACTTGCGTGCCGATCGGGACGCAATTCGGAAAATCGTGGGGCGCCGCCTCGAAGCAACTGCCGCGTTCGTCGCCGCCCCAGTAGAGCAGGCTTTCGGTCATCGTGACGCCGCGCAGCAATTGCGCCGCGTGATCGCGATAAGAGGGGAAAAGCGCGTCCTCGGGCCGCATGGCCGCCGCCAGCCCGACGCCGATCGCCTCCTGTCCCACGGAGGAGGCGAATGTGCCGAGCTTTCCGGTACGCTGCAGCGCAACGGCCTTCGCGTCGAATGCGCGCGTGAGCGTCATGGCGCGATGAAACCCGACGAGCGTGTCCGCGTTTTTCGCGAAGTCGGGCAGGGGTTGTGTCGGTACGCCGTCAGCATCGAGAAATCGTGTGTACTCGATATGGAAGCTGGCGACCGTGGTCATGATCGATGTCCTCGATGAGCGCCTTGCCCGATGGCGCCGCCGTCGTTCTTGTAGAACGTTAGTACGTTTGCGACTGAAAACAAGGGGAAATCGCCGAGATCAAGCGTCGGGTGCGGCCTGTGTGGTCGGTGGCACACCAAGCAACTGCAGCGAGCCGCCCGCGACGGCGGAGAATACGGGCCCCGCGACCGTGCCGCCGTAGTAGGACGCACCCGTCGGCTCGTCGATCATGACGGCGACGATGAGGCGCGGCGCATCGATCGGCGCAATGCCGACGAAGAGCGACCGGTATTTGCCCTTCGCGTAGCCGCTTCCGGCGTGCTTCCAGGCCGTGCCTGTCTTGCCGCCCACCCGGTAGCCCTCCACGCGCGCGGCGCTGCCGGTGCCGCCTGTGAGCGTCGCGGCCTCGAGCATCGTGCGCAATGTGGCGGCCGTGCGCTCGTGCGTGACGCGTACTCTCGCATTCGCCGCGGTATCGTCCGCATCCTGCCTGTCGGTGTCGGGTCCATCGGATAAATCGTATTCGTTGCGCGCGACGAGCGTCGCGGGGCGCAGCGTGCCGTCGCCCGCCAATGCCGTATACGCTTGCGCCATTTGCAGCAGCGACGTGGACAGCCCGTAACCGTAGCCCATCGTGGCTTGCTCGACCGGACGCCACCGCTGCCATGGCCGCAGCTTGCCTGCCGCGACGCCCGGGAACGGCAGCGGCGGGGCGAGACCGAGGCCATACTGCCGATAGGCAGTCCAAAGCGTTTCGGGCGGCAGCGTCAACGCGATTTTCGCGAGCGCGATGTTGCTCGATGTGGCGAGCGCCTGAGCGACGCTGACCGTGCCGTGATCCGACGTATCGTGAATCGTATGCGCGCCGATCCGATAGCGGCCCGGCGCCGTGTCGATCAGCGTATCGGGCCGAACGTGCCCGGCATCGAGCGCCGTGGCGATGGCGAGCGGTTTGATCGTCGAACCCGGTTCGAACGTGTCGATCACCGCTCGGTTGCGCATCGTGCGCGCGGTCAAGCCGGCGCGCGCATTCGGGTCGAACGACGGTGCGTTGGCAAGCGCAAGGATCTCGCCGGTGCCTGCATCGAGCACGACGACGCTGCCCGCCTGCGCGCCATGGCGATCGAGCGCCGCTTGAAGCTGGGCGAACGCGAGTTGCTGGATGCGGCGATCGACCGTGAGGCGCACCGTTTGCCCGGGCCGCGCGGGGACGAGCGGACGCAGATCGGAGACGATGCGGCCGAGCCTGTCGCGGATGACTTCACGTTTCCCGGGCGCGCCGGAAAGCAGGTCGTCGGCCGCGAGCTCGATGCCTTCTTGGCCCGCGTCGTCGACGTCGGTCAAGCCGACGACATGCGCCGCCGATTCGCCCTCCGGATAGAAGCGCTTGAAAGAAGCCGCTTGCGTGACGCCCGGCAAGGCAAGCGCCGCAATGCGCGCTGCCGTCTGCGCATCGACATGGCGCTTGAGCAAGACGTTGGCGCGCTCCGTCGCGAGCCGCTCGCGCAACTGCGTGGGGGACAGCGCCAACGCCTGGGCAAGCGGCTCCGCCGATGCGGCGTCGAACCGCTGCGGCTCGGCCCAGATTTCATAGGTGGTCAGACTCACGGCCAGCAGCGCGCCGTGACGATCCACGATGCGCCCGCGTGGCGCGTCGAGCGCGAGCATTTGCCGATGCCGCTTTTCGCCCTGAGCCACGTGAAATTCGTGTTCGACGATTTGCACCCAGCCGGCCCGCGCGGCGAGACCGGCGAACGCCAGCGAGATGATGGCTAAAAGGATCGACGAACGTCTCGAATGCCATCGCGGTGCGAGCAACGCTTCGGCGGCGCGCGACCCGGGCGAGTAGGAAGCGGGCCGTTTCTTTTGCAGTTCGGTCATCGAGAAGGAGCGGGCGTCACGAGCGGAAGCGCCGGGCGGCGCGGTCATGCATTGTAAACAAATTGTAATGATGGGTGGCGCCGACGACGCCGAACGGCGGCCACCAAAAAAGAAACCGCCGCGAATGGCGGCGGTTCAGGTAGGACGTGAGGTCGGTGAGCGATCGGCGGCGGGTTGCCGATCGACGCGCCGGACTGCGGGGCCAATATTGCGGTCGCGCTCGCTCGCGCGACCGCGCTCAAGCCGGAAGCGAAAAGCCCGAGATCGCTTCGCGCAGCACGCTCGCTTGATCCTTCAGCGATTGGGCGGCGGCTGCGGCCTGCTCGACTAGCGCGGCGTTTTGCTGCGTGACTTTGTCCATCTCGCCGACGGCGCGATTGACTTGCTCGATGCCTGCGCTCTGCTCGTGCGACGCATGGCTGATTTCTTCGAGGATTTCGTTGACGCGGCGCACCGATTGAACGATTTCGCCCATCGTCGAGCCGGCGTTCGCCACGAGCGCGGCCCCTTGATCGACCGTGCTGGTCGACGATTCGATCAGCGCCTTGATTTCCTTGGCGGCGGTGGCCGAGCGCTGAGCGAGGCTGCGCACCTCCGACGCGACGACGGCGAACCCGCGTCCTTGCTCGCCGGCGCGCGCCGCTTCGACGGCCGCATTGAGCGCGAGGATGTTGGTCTGGAAGGCGATCCCGTCGATGACGCCGATAATGTCGCCGATCTTTTGCGAGCTCGAGGTGATTTCGTTCATCGTGCGCACGACATCGTCGACGACGCTGCTGCCGCGCGTAGCCACTTCGGCCGCCTGCTCCGCGAGCTTGGCCGCCTGCGAGGCGCTGTCGGCATTCATCTTCACGTTCGACGTCATCTGGTCCATGCTGGAAGCCGTTTGGACGAGCGCGGCGGCCTGCTGTTCGGTGCGCTGCGACAGATCGGTATTGCCGGCGGCGATTTCGCTTGCCCCTACGTTGATGTTTTCCGTGCCCGCGCGAACGCGCGATACGGCGTCGGCGAGGCCCGCCTGCATCTGCGCGAGCGCGGCCATGAGGCTCGTCTCGTCGTCATGGCGGACGGGAATGCGCATGGTCAGGTCGCCGTTCGCAATGCGCTGCGTGGTCGTTACGGCCACTTCGAGGTCCCCGCCCAAGCCGCGCCGTACGCTGCGCAGCAACAGCATCATCGCGACGGTGGCGAGCGCGCCCAACACGCCGATGACGATCGCCCAGCGAACGAGGTTCGAAACGAATGCGGCGTTGACATCGTCCATGTACATGCCGGTGACGATGTCCCAATCCCACGGTGCGAAGCGCAAGCCGTACGACAACTTGGAGACGGGCGTCTCGCTGCCGGGCTTGGACCACAGATAGTGAATGAAGCCGCCGTGTTCCTGCCGCGACGCATTGACGATGTCGCGGAACAAATGGTTACCGGCCGGATCGGTGAAGTCGGCCAAATTTTTGCCGACCAGCTGCGGCTTGATCGGATGCATCAGCATGACGGCTTGCGAATCGTTGATCGAGTAATAGCCGTCGGCGCTGTAGCGAAGAATCCCAATCGCCTGGAGCGCTTGTTTCTTGGCGTCTTCCTCGCTCATTTGGTGCTGCTGCGCGGCGTCGTAATAATGCTGTGCGACGCTCATCGCTTCCTGTACCAACGCGACGAGCCGGTCCTTGCGTTCGTCGATCATCGATGCGTGGCTTTGCCACACACCGGCAACACCGATCAAGATGAGGCCGGCCCACAGGACTGCGATCATCGAGCCCAGCCTTCGGTTCAAAGTCATTTTCTGCATTGAGTCGCTCACGATTGGTCGATCTGTCAACGGCTTCGTCGTACGAAAGCATGGGATGAAGCCGCGCGTACCCGGTATATCGACGTGTCGATTCAAGTGGCGCAGAAGGGGAAACCCTGATTCTCGAGCAAAGCGGCGCGTGCCGACCCTGTGGCCCGCACGTTGAAAAAGCCCTACGGCCGAGCGCCCGACGGCATCGATGCGTTTGCTTCACACAACGGCGAAATATGCAAAAGGGTGCGATCGAAAGATCGGTGTGGGCGGTACCGGCGCGGCCGCCTCTGCAGTAAGCGCTTTCAGAAAAATGCTGGGCTGCCGCCTATCCGACCCGCTTCGTTCCGATACTTAGCGCGTGTTTTCGATGGCTTCGATGGCCTAGATGGCTTAGATGGCAAAGGCTACGTTTGCGAAGGATTCCTGTCCGGGGGGCCTTCGGGACGCTGCGGCTCATCGTTGTGATGCCCGGGCGCGGGCGGGACGATCGGCTCGCCCTCGGGATCGCGAGTGGGATCCGCAAGCGGGTCGGGGATCGGCGTGGTATGCATGCGGTAGTCCATGGCGTATGCGTATCGATGATAGTGACGGGCACACCCGAGGCGGCGTTGCAACTCGCTTCTTTTATACGCTATCCGCCCCTGCCGTGCATGGCCTTTCGCGGCGATCTGCGGTCGCGCGCGCGCTAAGGCCGGCGACGCAAGTCGGCGTAGGTATCGATGTCGGCAAGAATGCCGGCATCGTCCACGTCGATCGTCGCGATCTCGTTCGATTCGAGCAGCGCACGGGCGCCGACGTCGCCGTCGAGCGCGCAGAGTGCGTCGCGATGCATCGCCCCGAAGCCGACGGGATGGCCGCGCCGTCCGCGATAGACGGGCGCAACGATCGAGGCCCCGCCGTCGATTCGACGTGCGATCGCTTCGATCGTGGCCGGTGCGATCCACGGCATGTCGGCCAGCGCGACGATCCATCCTTGCGCTTCGCTCGTGGCGCGAATGCCTGCGGCGAGGCTTGCGCCCATTCCGCGCTCGGCCTCCGCCGAAAACACCACGTCGCAGCCTGAGCCGTTGAGTGCATGCGCCAGGCTTTCGTCGCCGGCACGTACGACGGCCGTGACGTGCGGCAGCGTCGACAGCAATGCGCGAGCGGCGGCGCAGGCCACCGGCGTGCCGTTCGGCAGCGGGGCGAGCAGCTTGTTTTGAAGGCCGGTGGGATCGAAACGTGTCCCGCGGCCGGCTGCCAGCAGCAGCGCGGTGGCGGACGAAGCGTAGGTCATGGTGGCGCTGGCCTGTTGCGAGAGGATGACGAGAGGCTACATTCAACCATCTACCGGCAGCAACACTTTGTCGAGCGTGATCGGCAGGTCGCGCACGCGCAAGCGCGATGCCCGAATGCGTTGGCGGACATCGGCGAAAGAACTGGGAAGTGCGGGGGCAGGGACGCGCGTAGCGCAGAAACGGCGGAGACAGGTCGTCGAAAGGCGACGCAAGCAACTCGGCGACGCGCGTTACGCGAACGTCAATCGATGCCGTGAAATACGGCGTCGTCGGGGCCGAGATAGGCGGGCGGCCGCCATGCCGCATCGCGCATCGAATGCTGCACGAGATGCTCGACGCCGAGCAGGACGGCGAAGATCGCCATCCGTACAGGAATGCCATTGTCCGTTTGGCGGAAAATGGCGAGCCGTGCGTCGTGGTTCAGGTCGGTGCTCAGATCGTTCGCGCCGGGCCGGCTGTCGCGCGGCAGCGGGTGCATGATCAACGTGTCGCGTCCGCAGACGGCATCGACGAGCGCCTGATTCATTTGAAATTCCGGCGTGTAGCCCTCGAACGATTCATCGGCGAAGCGCTCTTTTTGAATCCGAGTGGCGTAGACCACGTCGGCGCCGCGAAGGCCGGACGCCAGGTCGTTCGATTGCTCGATCACGTGGCCGTTGCGCGCGATCTGCTCGACGATATAGGCGGGCATCTCGAGCGTGGGCGGGGAAATCAGCGTGAACTTGATGCCGCGATAAAGCGCGAGCAGCTTCACGAGCGAATGCACGGTGCGCCCGTATTTCAGGTCGCCGACGAGCGCGATGTGGGCGCCGTCGACGATTTTTCCGAGTCGCGAGAATTCCCGCTGAATCGTATAGAGATCGAGCAGCGCTTGGCTAGGATGTTCGCCTGGCCCATCGCCGCCGTTAATGACGGGTAGATTCGTCGCGCGCGCGAATTCCGCGACCGAGCCTTGCTCGGGATGCCGCACGACCAGCGCATCGACATAGCCGCTCATGACGCGACTCGTGTCGTAGATCGACTCGCCCTTCGCCATCGACGAGAAGGTGAACCCCGTCGTATCGCAAACGGAACCGCCTAAACGGCAGAATGCCGCGCCGAACGATACGCGCGTACGCGTGCTCGCTTCGAAAAACAGATTGCCCAGCACGGCGCCTTCGAGCACGCGAGAAATCTTTTGCCGCCGCGCGATCGGCTGCATGACGTCGGCGACGCGAAACAACGCTTCGACCGATTCGCGCGAGAACTGATCGACCGACAGCAACTGCGGTTTGCC
This sequence comes from Trinickia sp., assembly GCA_036384755.1. Lineage (GTDB taxonomy): Bacteria > Pseudomonadota > Gammaproteobacteria > Burkholderiales > Burkholderiaceae > Trinickia. The sequence continues at coordinate 82,079 of DASVLS010000015.1, forward strand.
TTCGAATTGAATCTGACTCGTCAGCGACGATGAATGTACGCTTTGCGTATATCCTTCTTCGCGCCCGCTGTTCACGACGATCTCCGACACGAAGCGTCCGACGATCTCGGGCATCGACCGCGATTCTTGGGAATCGTCGGGCAGCAGCCACGTGTCGAGAGCGCGCCGGCTCACGCCGATACGGTTGGCGAACGCATCGCGCGTCAGGTTCATGCGGCGCATGGCGTCGCGCAAGAAGGCTTGCTGGGGAGCGGTCATGGGGCGGACCTCGGACGAGGTGGATATGTGCGCGCTGCGTATAGTACGTCGCGCGACGGGGAAGTCAAGCGGTATTCGCAAAAACATTGGCTTCGTTCGGCGCAACCCTGTACACTGCGCCGAATGGAAACGAGCCCCGTTTATTTCTCGTCGGTGATTGCAACGCCTGCTGTGCGCGTCTCGCGCGATGCAGCGGCGGCGTGTGCCGTTTCCAAAGCCAAAAAACAGTCGCACGTCTGACCGGTGCGCTGTGCCGTCGGACGCGCGACGGGACAGCAACACACCGCCTTTTTTTCTCCTGGCTTCATCCCTGCGCCTCCCTCGGATTCGATTCGGTCACGTTTCGAGGTAGAGCAATGTCGATTTTTTCGGGTATTTGGATTCCCTTGGTGACACCCTTTCGTGGGGGCGTTGTCGATCATCGGGCGCTAGCGGGGCTCGTCGAGCGCTATCGCGATGCGGGCGTGGCCGGTTTCGCGGCGCTTGGAACGACGGGCGAACCCTCCGCATTGTCGGGCGAGGAGCAAGACGCCGTCCTCGCGACGGTGTTGCGGGCGGCCGAAGGGTTGCCCGTGATCGCGGGCATAACCGGCAATCGAGCGGTCGCGCTGCGCGAACGGCTGTCGCAGCTCAACGACCAGGCTATCGACGGTGTACTCGTGTCGGCGCCGTATTACATCCGGCCGTCTCAGGCCGGGCTGGTCGAGCATTTCACGTCGCTCGCCGATGCCAGCGCGAAGCCGATCGTTCTTTACGACATTCCCTATCGAACCGGTGTGCGGATCGAGCTCGATACGTTGATGACCCTTGCCGCGCATCCGCGTATTCAGGCAATCAAGGATTGCTCGGGCGTGCCGGAGACGACGCTCGCGCTGATTCTCGACGGGCGGCTCAAGGTGCTCACCGGCAACGACGATGCGATGTTCTCGACGCTGTGCATGGGCGGGGCGGGGGCGATCGCCGCGACGGCGCACGTTCGTACCGAGCGCTTCGTGGCGATGTATCGAGCGTTGGTTCGGGGCGACCTGAACGAAGGGCGCGCGATTTATCGGGAGCTTGCGCCGCTGATGCGTGCGTTGGTGTCGGAGCCGAATCCCGCCCCGGTCAAGGCCGCGCTCGCGGCGCAAGGGTGGCTCGAGAACGAGTTGCGTTCGCCGATGACCCCTGCGAGCGATGCGCTTACTCGCGAGTTGTCGACGCTAGCGGCGCTTTGAGATCGACGCTCGATGAAGCGCTTGCCTGACCGGTGGTCAATGCGAAGCCTTCGTCGAGCCATCCGGTGATGCCGCCGATCATCACTTTGACGGGACGCCCCAGCCGAGCAAGCCGTATCGCGCCGCGCGTGGCGCCGTTGCAGTGCGGGCCCGCGCAATAGGTGACGAAGACGGTATCGGGCGCATAGGACGCGAGCTTCGATTCGATGATCTTGCCGTGCGGCAAGTTGACTGCGCCCGGCACGTGTCCTTCGTCGAACAGCGCCGGGCTGCGCACGTCGAGCAATACGAAGTCGGCATTGCCTTTGACGATGAGCGCGTCATGCACGTCGGAACAATCCGTTTCGAAGCGCAGGCTCGCTTCGAAGTGAGCCTGCGCGATGTCGCTCGGAGCGGGGGCGATAGCGGTGACGGCCGAGGAAGGGCGCATGGGGACCTCTCTTTCGTGGGATGGCGTTGTGCGTCGTGCGTCGTGCGAATCGGAATCGATGCATGCATGAAGGCATTATTGCGTTTCGCACGCGCCGAAAGCAGTGGCGCAATCGACAACATCCGGTAACATCGCGCCATGCGCTCTCATCTTGTCGTGGCCGTCGCTTACGATCGGCTTTGTACCTTCGAGTTCGGCTGCGTCGTCGAACTATTCGCGTTGCCGCGGCCCGAACTCGGCGTCGATTGGTATCGCTTCGCCGTTTGCGCGGCGGAGCCCGGACCGATGCGCGCAGCGGGCGGCGTGACGCTGAGCGCTTCTCATACGCTCAAGTTGCTCGATCGCGCCGATACGATCGTCATTCCCGGGTGGCGCGATGCGGACGAAGCGCCGCCCGAGCCGCTATTGCGCAAGCTGCGCGCGGCGGCGCGGCGCGGGGCGAGGCTGTGCTCCATTTGCTCCGGCGTGTTCGTGCTGGCGGCGGCGGGCGTGCTCGACGGAAAAACCGTCACGACGCATTGGCGTTACGCCGATAAGCTCAAAGCGCGTTATCCGTCGCTGCATGTCGCGCCCGATGCGCTTTATGTCGACGAAGGGGCGATCGTCACGTCGGCGGGGTCGGCGGCCGGGCTCGATATGCTGCTGCATCTCGTACGGCGCGATTACGGCAGCGCAGTGGCCAATCGCGTGGCGCAGCGGCTCGTCGTGCCGCCGCATCGCGACGGCGGGCAGGCGCAGTTCGTACCCAGGCCGATGCCGCCCGAGGACGACGGCGGCCGGCTGGCCCGCCTTATCGATTGGATGCGGGCACACGCGGCGTCGGCGCATACGATCGAATCGCTCGCCGAACGCGCGGCGATGAGCGGGAGAACCCTGCAGCGCAGGTTCCTCGAGGCGACGGGCTTCGGTCCCTACGAGTGGCTGATTCGCGAGCGCGTCGGCTTGGCGAAGGATTTGCTCGAGACGCGGCCGCGGTTGTCGATCACCGTGATCGCGCAGCGGGCCGGCTTCGGTTCGGAGGAGTCGATGCGCCGGCATTTTCGCCGTATCGCGATGACGAGTCCCGCCGCCTATCGGCAGCAATTCGGACGCACTCGCGTCATGGGCTGATGGGCGCGGCTGCGCGCGACTTCAATTCCCGCACCACCGAATCGATCACGCTGTCCCAGTCGCCGAGCGTCGGTTGCCGGAATAGCCGGGCGCTCGGATACCAGGGCGTATCCTCGCGCTCGAGCATCCAACGCCAGCAGGTATCGAGCCGGTTCAGGATCCACACGGGCTTGTTCATCGCGCCGGCCAAATGTGCCGTGGACGTATCGACGGAGATGACGAGATCGAGATTTTCGACGAGCGCCGCCGTATCGGCAAAGTCGTTCAACTCGCCGGTCCAATCGATCACGTTCGCGCTAGCTGCATGGTGCGCACGCCTCTCGCCGAGCTGTTGCACGGCCTTTTCGCCCTTCTGCAAGCTGAAAAACTGCACGCCCGGCGTCTCGACGATCGGCGCGAAGCGATCGAAGGAGAGCGAGCGCCGCGCATCGTTCTTGCGTAGCTCCGGCACGTGAGGACGATGGCCGCCGGCCCAAACGAGTCCGACCTTCAGCGTTTGCGACGGCGTGGCTTGCGCCACACGGGCGCGCCATCGCGCCGAAGTGTCGGCGTCGGCAAAGAGGTAAGGCGTGCTGGCGGGAATCGTTTCGATCGTCGTGCCCAGCGCAAATGGCAAGCTGAGCAGCGGGGTATGGAAATCGAACGGGGGTAGTGGGTCGCCCGAGGCGACGAGCTCGGCCACCCCTTCCAGGCGGGCAAGCAGGCGCACGAGTTCGGGCTGAACTTCGAGCACGACGCGAGCGCCTCGCGTGGCGACGAGCGCGGCATATCGGCAGAATTGCAAGGTATCGCCGAGCCCTTGCTCCGCATGCAGCAAGATGGTCTTGCCATCGAGCGGCGTCTCGCCGAGCCACAGCGGCGCATCGAATTCGCGCATGCCCGCTGCGATGCGTTTGCGCTTCCAGCGCCATTCGTATTCGGCAAAGCCGGCTGCAAGCGCTCCGGTTTGCAGCATGCACAGCGCACGATTCCAGTGCGTTTCGGCGGAATCGGGCGCGATGGCGAGCGCGCGCTCGTAGCACGTCAGCGCTTCGGCGTGCCGGTTCATATCGACGAACGTCAGGCCGAGATTGTTCCAAGCGTCGGCGACGATCGACGACGACGCCAACGCGCGTTCGTAGCTGGCTTGCGCATCGAGCGGACGATTGAGATCGGACAATGCGTTGCCGCGATTGCTCCATGCTTCGGCATAGTTGGGCCGTAACGCAATCGCTTGGTCGCAACTGGCCACGGCTTCCTCGGGACGGCCGAGGTCGCGCAGCGTGCAACTGCGATTGCTCCACGCTTCGGGAAAATCCGGTTTCGCGGCCAGCGCTTTTTCGAAGGTGGCGAGCGCTTCGTCGGGACGGTCCAGGCCGGCGAGCGCCATGCCGCGATTGTTCAGTGCGTCGACGAAGCCGCTCTTGAGCGCGAGGGCTTTATTCGCGGCGGCCAATGCTGCGTCGTGCCGGCCGAGCGCGTTCAGCGCAAAGGCCAGGTTGGAGTGAACGTGCGGTTGGCGTGGATCGATGACGGCGGCTTTCTCGAGCAGTGCGGCGCCTTCCTCGTAACGCCCCGCCTGCAATGCGAGCGCGCCGAGCAGTTGCAGGGCGTCGAAGTGGCGCGGGCGCAAGTCGAGGATCTCGCGATAGACCGTCTCTGCCTCGGCCAATGCGCCGTTTTGCTGAAGCTCGACGGCTTCGCGGAGCAGGGCGTCGAGGTGACGCCCACTGCCGGGTTTGCTGCTCATGGGGCGGATATCCTTTTACAAACTGCGGACGTCCGCGGTCGGCGCTTCCCCGAAGGCATCGGAAAGCAAATAGCCGACGAATTTGTTTGCGGCTTGCTCGGGCGAACTCAACTGCCCCGTGCGTTTCATTTCCTCGAAGCGCGCGCGCTGCGGGAAGCGAGCGTCGTCCACGCGACGGATCTCGCCTTGCATATCGGTGTCGACGACGCCCGGCGCGACGCTTGCGATGCGCAGCCCGCGTTGTGAATCGAGCGCAGCGGCACGCGCATGGTGATCGAGGGCGGCTTTCGTCGCGCAGTAGACGCTCCAACCCGCGTAGGCATTGCGCGCTGCGCCGCTCGACACGTGCGCGATGCGCCGATCGGGAACGCTTGCCGTCGCGGCGGCGAATGCGCTCGCGAGCATGAGCGGCGCGGCGACGTTCAGCGCCACCGCGCGCCCGACTTCGTTCGGCGCTTGCGTGTCGCAGGGGCCGATAGGATTGACCGTCCCTGCGTTGTTGATGAGCAAGGCGCGCTGCGCGCCGCGCAGGAAGGCGGCCAGCGTTTCGCCGGCCAGCCACTGCGCGAGCTGCGCGCTGTCCGCCAGATCGAGCTCGACTTCGGCGAAGGTCCCCAGGGCTTGCGCGTGAGCGCCGGCGGACGCCGGCGTTCGGCTCGACCGCGCGAGACCGAGCACGTCGATGCCGCGCGCGCGCAGCGCATCGACGCATGCCGCGCCGAGGCCGCGCGTATGCCCGGTGACGATCGCTTTCGTAACGAGATTCGATGTGGAGGCCATATCAGGTAACGAGGTTTCGGTTCAAGCCGTTTCGAGCGCGGGATAGTCCACGTAGCCAACCGGGCCCGTGGCGTAATACGTCTCGGGATTCGGCTTGTTCAGCGGCGCATCGAGCTTGAAACGCGTGGGCAGATCGGGATTGGCGATGAAGAGCTGCCCCCATGCCACCGCATCCGCTTCACCTGCGTCGAGCGTTTGCTGCGCCGTTTCCTTCGTGAACTTCTCGTTGACGATATAGGCGCCGCCGAACGCGTGCTTCAGCAGCGGCCCGAGGCGATTATCGCCGAGCGACTCGCGTGCGCAAATGAACGCGATGCCGCGCTTGCCCAGTTCGCGCGCGACATAGCCGAACGTTTCGGCCGGGCTCGAATCGCCCATTGTATGCGCATCGCCGCGCGGTGCGAGGTGCACGCCCACGCGGGCGGCGCCCCAAACGGCGATACATTCGTCGACGACCTCGAGCAAGAGCCGTGCGCGGTTTTCGATTGGGCCGCCGTAGGCGTCGGTGCGCCGGTTCGTGCTGTCTTGCAGGAATTGATCGAGTAGATAGCCGTTCGCGCCGTGCACTTCCACACCGTCGAAGCCGGCGGCCTTCGCGTTTTCGGCGCCCTTGCGGAAGGCGGCGACGACGTCGCGGATCTCATCGAGCTCGAGTGCGCGCGGCGTAACGAACGGGCGTTGCGGGCGTACGAGGCTGACATGGCCGCCCGGTGCGATCGGGCTTGGGGCCACCGGCAGTTCGCCGTTCAGAAAGATGGGATCGGACACGCGGCCCACGTGCCACAGCTGCAGAAAAATGCGCCCGCCGGCGGCGTGCACGGCGTCGGTGACGGTCTTCCATCCTGCAACTTGCTCGTCGGACCAAATGCCCGGCGTCGCGGCGTAGCCGACGCCTTGCGGCGTGACCGACGTGGCTTCGCTGAGAATCAGGCCAGCGGATGCGCGCTCGGCGTAGTACTGCGCCATCAGCGCGTTCGGCAGGCGTTCATCGCCCGCGCGCTGACGCGTGAGCGGGGCCATGATGATGCGGTTGGGCAAGGTCAGGTCGCCGACGACGAGCGGATCGAACAAAGTAGGCATGGCAAGTTTTCCTCATGGGGCGCGCCGCATCGAAATGCGAGGCGCCGCGGTGCAGACGTCAAGGGTTTTCATCGGCCGCGGGCGAGCCGGACACGAAGGCGTAATGCCTCGCAGGTCCTCACAGGTCGTCGCGCAGCGATGCCAGAAACGCTTGAATGACGGCTTCGTTTCGCTTGAAGAAGCTCCATTGGCCCATCCGTTTCACGGTCACGAGACCCGCGCTTTGCAGCGTCGCGAGATGGGCCGATACCGTGGACTGCGACAAGCCGCAGCGTGCGTTGATCTGCCCGGCGCAGACGCCGCATTCGAGCGGCACCTCTTGATCGGGAAAGCAGGCGGCCGGCTCCTTCAGCCACGCGAGAATCTCGCGCCGAACGGGATTGGCGAGTGCCTTGTGGATGGCGTCGATGTCTATCGTCATGTCGAGCGTTGGGGCGAGCCGCCCTCCGCACGGAAGGTGCGGGATGGTTGGATCGCCGTTGATGGAAGTTTATATCGGAATTTGACGATATGCAAAGAGCGCGCGGGCGCTATCGCCACGGGAGCGGCGAGTTTAATGGGGGAAACCGCTAATAAATTTATGGTTGGTAGAGTAAACTGGCAATACCTCGCCTGAAAACGACGTATCTTGCTTAAAATCGCTCCGCATCGCGCGGCAAAATACAGACTTCGTACTCATCGCTTTCCGAGGTTGCCGTGATCTCCGCCGACTTGCTCGTCACCTTCATCGCCGCGCTCGTCGTGGTCTATGCGATTCCCGGGCCGGACATGGCATTGATCCTTCAAACGAGCATCGCCCGCGGCACACGCACTGGGCTCACCGCGGCAGCCGGGCTCGCCGTGGCGCGCGCAACGCACGTGACGCTCTCCGCGTGCGGCGTGGCGGCGCTGCTTCGGGCCGCGCCTTGGCTATACGAGATCGTTCGATACGGCGGCGCCGTTTATCTGGCCTATGTGGCGGTTCAGATTTTCCGGTCGCCCGTGTTCGCCTTGCAGGCACGCGACGCATCGGGGGCGCCGCAGGGCGAGGGCAATGGCGTGCGACAGGCGTTCTTGAAGGGGCTGTTGACGAACCTGCTCAATCCAAAGGCCTTGTTGTTCTGCTCGGTGCTGTTGCCGCAGTTCATCCGGCCGTCCGCGGGCCCCGTGGCGCTGCAAGTGACGGAACTCGGGATCGTGCTTCTCGTAGTCGGAATGATGTTCGATGCGCTTTATGCCGTGGGCGCGGCGCGCATCGCCGTCGTGCTGCGCCAGTATCCGCTCGCGCAAACGCTGCAGCGCTGGACGTTCTCGGCGGCGTTGATCGGGTTCGCAGTGCGTCTGTCGCTCGACTGAGCGCTGCCGTTCGCCGATGCGACGGCGGCCTGCTTCGACCTGCGATGCCAGCCGCCGTCGTTCCTTACGCCATCCGGCCGAGGTAATCGAACTTGCCGAGTTCGACGCCGTTGTGGCGCAAGATCGCGTATGCCGTCGTCAAATGGAAAAAGAAATTCGGCAGCGCGAAGCTCAGTAAATAAACCTGCCCGACGAATTCGTGCTTGCCGCTCGGCACCGTCAACGTCACCGTGCGCGATTCGCTCCCTTCCAATTGCTTCTCGTCGAATCCCTGCAGGAATGCGAGCGTCTTGTCGATGCGCGCGTAGAGTTCGTCGAACGTCGTTTCGGTGTCTTCGAACTTGGGCGGTTCGATGCCCGCCAGACGCGAGATGCAGAACTTCGCGGCGTCCGAGGCGATTTGCACTTGGCGCGTCAGCGGATGCATGTCGGGATACAGACGGCTCGACAGCAGGATCGACGGCTCGAAGTGCTTCGTCAGCGCATGATCGTGCGCCTTTTGCAGAACGGCGCGCAGGTTCGTCAGCCCGCGCATGAACACGGGCACCGAGGCTTGGTAAGCGGACAGGCTCATTGACAGGTTCTTCCTTTTTTCGTTTGCGTCTTTCAACGGTTCCCGCCGAGGACGGGCCGGCAGCGCGCTTGGCTCATGGCCGGACGCTGCCGTGGGCGCCATGATATGCCGATGCCGCGATGTTTGCTGGCGGCGGCTCGACCGTCGCCGCGCGTGCGTCCGAAAGCGTCCGCCGATGGGCTAACGCCATCGTTCATGGACCCTCGCATGGCCGCCATGCACTACACTCAGAGCAGTTGTCCGACGAATGCCTTTTGTCTCGCTCGCAGCGTTCGCGTCGTTGCCGCGGGGCAGGCTGCAGGGCCGGCAGGAACTGTGTGGCCGGCGTGCGTGTCGGAGCTTCGACGTACCCACTACGTGAGGAGCGTCACCCATGACCAAAGCGAGACAGCATCTCGCCGGCAGCGATCGCGCGGCCGTTCAGGATTCGAAATGCCTCGGTCCGGTCGACCCGGGCGAAACGCTGCGCGTCGTCGTGACATTGCGGCGTCGCGGCGCCGGCGAACTCGAGGATTTGGCGCAGCGGATCACGCACGAGCAGGCGGAGCCGCTTTCGCGCGAGGCCTTTGCCGAGCGCTTTGCCGTCGCGCCCGAAGATTTCGCGAAACTCGAAGCCTTCGCCCGCGAGTATCGGTTGAGCATCGAACGGCAGGATTTGACCGCCGCCAAGGCCGTCCTGTCGGGCACCGTCGAGCACTTTCAAGCCGCGTTCGGCGTGGCGCTTTCTCATTACGAGCATCCCACGCTGGGCCGGTTCCGCGGCCGGATCGGCGCCATCACCGTTCCCGCGGAAATCGCCGACATCGTGACGGCCGTCCTCGGGTTGGACGATCGGCCACAGGCGCGGCCGCACTTCCGGCTGCGGCCCACGCCAGGGATCATCGCGGCGCGTGCGGCGGGGCAGGCGTTCACGCCCATTCAATTGGCCGCCCTTTACGATTTTCCCGAGGGCGAGGGCGCCGGCCAATGCATCGGCCTGATCGAACTAGGCGGCGGATATGCGCAGTCGGACTTGTCGACCTACTTCGATACGCTGGGGCTCACGGGGCCGAAGGTCGTTTCCGTGCCGGTGGACGGCGCGGACAACAACCCGAGCGGCGACCCGAGCAGCGCCGACGGCGAAGTGACGCTCGACATCGAAATCGCCGGCGCCATTGCGCCGAAGGCGAAGATCGCCGTGTACTTCGCGCCGAACAGCGACGCGGGTTTTATCGACGCCGTCTCCCATGCGCTGCACGATTCGGCCAATAAGCCCTCGGTATTGTCGATCAGCTGGGGCGGCCCCGAAACATCGTGGACCGAGCAGGCGATCACGAGCTTCAACGATACGCTGCGGTCCGCGGTTGCCCTCGGCGTGACGATCTGCGCGGCTTCGGGCGACAGCGGTTCGAACGACGGCGCGCCCGATGGCGGCGATCACGTCGATTTTCCGGCGGCGAGCCCGTTCGTGCTGGCGTGCGGCGGGACGCACGTGACCGCTGCGAAGGGCGGCGGCTCGATCGCCAGCGAGGTCGTCTGGAACGACGGAGCGAACGGCGGGGCGACCGGGGGCGGGGTCAGCGCGCTGTTTGCGCTGCCCGCATGGCAGGAGGGGCTGAAGGCGGCGCGCGTCGGGGCGGGCACCCTAGCGCTTTCCCGTCGCGGTGTGCCGGATGTCGCCGCCGACGCGTCGCCGGCTTCGGGCTACGAGGTGCTCATCGACGGCCAGCGCGTGCCGGTCGGGGGTACGAGCGCGGTTGCGCCGCTCTTTGCCGGGCTGATCGCGCGCATCAACGCGCAGTCGGGTAAGCCCGCCGGGTTCCTCAATGCGAAGCTCTACCGGTCGGCCCAAGCGTTCAACGACATCACGTCGGGCAACAACGGCACGTTTGCCGCGGCGCCCGGATGGGACGCGTGCACCGGCCTCGGGAGCCCGAACGGGCGTCGCATTGCGGCGGCGCTGGGCGCGTCCGCCTCGAAAAAACCCAACGGCGGCCCCGGCGCTTCGCAGTAGCGCATCGGAACGAGTCATCTCTTCGCCCGCGCGCCTCGAACTTCGGATCGAGGCGCGCGGGCTAGCAGCAGTAGTTCGCCAACGCAGCTGAGCGTGCGCTCGGACTCGCACGCCGGCCATAACTGATGGAGCGATTACGATGAATTCCGACACCGGCAGCCCGCAATCGTCGCCTCACAACGCACATGCGCCATCGGCGGGCAGAGCCTCGATGCCGCACGTTTTCTCGAGCCGACAGCAGGGCGACCAGCCGTTTTACGACGAAGTCGCTTATGGCAAGGGGCCCGACGATTCGATCACGGATGCCAGCGAGACCGCCGCCGTGACGCACCATACGATAACGATCGGCGGCCGAAAAATCGATTACACGTCGACGGCCGGGCACCTCGTCACCGTCGACGAGTCGAGTTCCAAAGCGAATGCCAAGATGTTTTACGTGGCATTCACCGAGGACAATCAGAAAGAAGAAACGCGGCCGGTGACCTTCTTCTATAACGGCGGGCCGGGCTCGTCGTCGGTGTTCGTGCTGCTCGGGTCGTTCGCGCCCAAGCGCATCAAGACGTCGATGCCGAGCTTCACGCCGCCCGCGCCGTACACGCTCGAGGACAATCCCGACAGCTTGCTCGACCGCAGCGACCTCGTTTTCATCAATCCTGTCGGCACCGGATATTCGGCGGCCATCGCGCCGAACAAGAATCGCGACTTCTGGGGCGTCGATCAGGATGCACGCTCGATCAAGCAGTTCATCAAGCGGTTTTTGACGAAGAACAATCGGTGGAATTCGCCGAAATATCTATTCGGCGAGTCGTACGGCACGGCGCGCAGTTGCGTGCTCGCCTACATGCTCCATGAAGACGGCATCGATTTGAACGGCGTGACGCTGCAGTCGTCGATTCTCGACTACACGCAAGCAGGCAATCCCGTCGGCGCATTGCCGACTGCCGCGGCCGACGCTTGGTATCACAAGCGGCTCGGCGTAGCGCCGACGCCAGCCGACTTGGGCGCCTTCGTCGAAGAAGTCGCGCAGTTCGCGCGTACCGATTATTTGGCGGCATTGCGCAAGTTTCCGCAAACAGACGATGCGGTCGTGGAAAAGCTGGCCCACTACACGGGTATCGACAAGACTACGCTGCTCGCCTGGAGTCTCGACATTGCCGGCTACGACAGCCGAGGCAACTCGCTGTTCTTGACGACGCTGCTCAAATCCAAAGGGGTTGCGCTCGGCGCGTACGACGGTCGCGTAACGGCCATCGACACAGGCATCGCCGGCCAAATCGATCCCAATTCGGGCGGCAACGATCCGACGATGACGGCCGTGTCGGGCGTCTATACGACGATGTGGAACGAGTATCTGAACGAGCACTTGAAGTACACGTCGACATCGTCGTTTACGGACTTGAACGATCAGGCGTTCCAGAACTGGGACTTCAGTCACATCGATCCGACCGGCGCCCAAAAGGGCAAGGACGCGCAGGGGAACATCATCTTGTACACGGCGGGCGACTTGGCCGCGGTCATGGCGCTCAATATCGATCTGAAAGTGCTGTCGGCCAATGGCTTTTACGATTTCGTGACGCCGTTCTACCAGACGGTGCTCGATTTGCAGCAAATGCCGTTGATCGAGCAGACGGTTCGGAACAATTTGTCGGCGCGTTTTTATCCGTCGGGGCACATGATCTATCTGGATGGCGGTTCGCGAACGGCGTTGAAGGCCGATCTCGCCAAAATGTACGACACCGTAGGCGCCGATGCACCCGCCATGGCGCGTGTGCGGATGTTGCAGGAGCGGCACCGGGCGTGATGCCTGGGCATCGGCAGCTTCCGCTGCCGAAGCAGCCGCGACCTCGGAGGCTGCGTCCGCCGCTTCGGCGGTGGCTGCGGCCGCCAAACGAGCCGCGGACCTCGACCCGCGTGACGCGCTGAAGCTGCGCGAGCAATACGAAAGCGATGTGACACGGCGCCTCGCCCGTTTCGACGGGGCCGCCCGGCCGCTACGATCACTTCGCGACGCCGGTCGGCGTATTCGAGCATACGCCGCAAAACATGGACTTCCGAGCCGAAGGGACGCTCAACGGTGGTCGCCGCAGCCGCGGCGCGACGTTCGCGCGCGCATGCCCGACAAGGCAGACACGGTCGATTGAGCCGTACGTCTTACAGACTCGGCCGCCGAGACGGCCGGGCGCTACTGGCTCAACCAGACAGCGCCCGCGCCGAGCAGCACGCCCGCTAGCGCGCAGGTCCACAGCAACCGCCGCGTGACCCGCTGCTCCCGGCGCAATTCTGAAAGCCAGGCCATCGAATCGTACTGCGCTTGCTCGTCGTGCCGTTGCTGCAGCCGCTGCACGACGAGCGTCGGCAGGCGCGGCATCATCGCTAGGTGCGGCAGTTCGCGCGAGAGACGCTTGATCCAGCCCCGGTGCCCCACGTCCTCGCGCACCAGCCCCTCGATCGTGCCTTCGACGACGCGCCATACGTCGATCGTCGGGGCCAGCGTGCGCGCAAGCGTTTCGGCTTGCAGCAGGGCGCGGTGCGCGAGCTCGATCGATGCCGAAACGCGGCCGTCGAATGGTACGACCGCGCTTAGCATGTGCTGCAATAGCGCGCCGGGCGAACGCCGCGCGTCCGCCATGGCGAAGTGCGGCTCGGCCCGCGTGCGCAATTCGGCTTCGAGCTTCTCGTCGCGCGTATCGGCTGCGACGTGACCGGCCTCGCGATGCATTGCCGCGAGCCGTCCATAATCCCGGTCGAACAGCGCGCTCGCCCCATGGATGAAAAATTCGCGCTCGGGTTCCGAAAGCGTCGCCATGATCTTGCCCTCGCCGAACACGAGCTTGCCGAGCGTTTTCGGCTCGATGCTGACGCGCAATCGCTCGGCATCGAGCGCCGCGTTGAAAAAGCCGTGCGAGAACGCTTGCTCGACGACGACTTCGACGATACGTTCGGCCAAGGCCTCCAAGTCCACGCCATGCCGGCGCAAACCCTCCACGTCGACGACCGCCAGGGTCTCGATGCGCTCGATGACAAGCGCGTGATCGGTGCAGAGCGCCCATACGACTTCGGGAACGGCGACGCGTTCGTCGTCGCTGAAGCGTTGGCCCGTCTGCGACAAATTGGCGGCTTCCGCTCGTAGATCGAAGCGCCGCTGCATGTCGGCGCAAAGCCATTGCGCCATCGCGTGAAGCTGCAACTCCCGCGCCGCCGGCATACAGCGCTCCAAGAAGCGCGCTACCCATTCGAGCACGGCCAGGTCGTCGTCTAGCCGCTCGACCTCGCGCACCCTCAGCAGTTTCACGGCTACATCGACGTAGCCTCCCTCTCGCCGCGCCGCATGTTCCGGTGTGCTCAGCGTCGCCCGGTGCACTTCTTCCGCGATCGTGCTTTCGACCGGGACGAGATCGATCGAAGCGAATGCGGTTTCGGGCGCGCGCCCCAAGGCCGCCCGCAGGGCGGGCACGACTTCGCCGGGCGCCAAAGGCGCGACGAGTGCGGCTTCGGCCCGCGACACTGCGCCAAAAGCGTCATGCAGCGAGCGTGCGAGCGCTTGCGGATCGTGCACGGAATGACTCGCTAGGGCGCTTGCCAGCGGGCCCAATTGCGGGAGCGCTCTATGCAGCGCTTCTCGCATGTCCGACGACGAGTGAAGGTGCGCGGCGAGGTCCGCGAGCCAGCGCGCCTTGTGCTCGCGCGGCGCCGCGCGCCATAACAGTGTCGCGCCGTAGCGCAGCACGCAGAACAAGAGACGGAGTCGTCGAAGCGTAATGTGCATGAAAGATTGAAAGACCCGGCAAGGGTGGTACGGACGCCGACGAGAAGCATGCCACGCGAAGCGCGGCCATGCAGCCGCAACGCAACGTAACGCAAGGCAGGCAACGCAACGCGGAGGAACACAAACAACGGTGCGTTCATGCAAGGGCCCGCTTAGCGCGCGCGCGGGTACACGCGCCCATTCGTTGCCGCAATGCACAAGTAAAAAAGAGCAACGGACCCCTAAAGTCGCGGCAAATGTTGCCGTAAAGGGGGCATCGGCTCGGCCGTGCTACCCGCAACGAGCACAGCGTGCGCCTCGCCTGCCGCGACGGGGCGCATGCCGTTGTTGTCATCCATGAGAGAGTCAACGATGTCGCATCATGCATTCTTCAATCGACTGTTCCCGCAAAGTGTGGCGGTCGATCTGGGCACGGCGAACACACTCATCTACGCGCGCGGACAAGGCATCGTGCTGAACCAGCCGTCCGTCGTCTGCTTCCAGAAGTCGACCGACGTGAGCAAGGGGCGCGTGACGGCCGTCGGCGATCAAGCGAAGCAACTTCTTGGCCGCTCTCCCGGCAATGTCGAAGCCGTCCGGCCGATGCGGCACGGCGTCATCGCCAACTTCTCCGCCGCCGAACGCATGTTTCGCGAATTCATCGATATGGCGCGATTGCGTTCGATGTTTGGACGCCGTGCGGAGTTCACGATTTGCGTGCCGTCTAATGCGACGGCCGTCGAGCGCCGCGCGATTCGCGAGGCCGCGCTGGCGGCGGGCGCCGCACGCGTGACGCTGATCGGCGAATCGCTCGCGGCCGCCGTGGGCGCCGGCCTGCCTGTCGCGGAGGCGCGCGGCTCCATGGTCGTCGACGTCGGCGGCGGCACGACGGAAGTGGGGGTCGTTTCGCTGGGCGGCACGGTTTATCAAACATCGGTGCGCGTGGGCGGCGATCAATTCGACGCGGCGATCGTCAGCTACGTGCGCAATACCTATGGCGTCATCCTTGGCGATCAAACGGCCGAGGCCGTCAAAAAGACGATCGGCACGGCCACGGCGAACGTGCCTCGCGAACGGATGTGCGCGGTCGGCCGCAGCCTCGCGGACGGCTTGCCGCGCACCATCGAACTGTCGAACCACGATGTGGCCGAGGCGCTGGCCGCGCCGCTGAAGGTCGTGGTCGGCGTCGTCAAGAATGCCCTTGAAAACGCTCCGCCCGAACTCGTGACCGACATCGCCGATACCGGAATCGTGCTGACCGGCGGAGGCGCGCTGTTGACCAATCTCGATAAACGCCTCGTGGAAGAGACGGGGCTCGCGGTGCGCGTCGCGCACGAGCCGCTCACCTGCGCCGTGCGCGGCGCCGCGGCGGCGGCCGAACACGTCGATTCCGCGTCTTTCCTGCAATAGACGGGCGTCGACGCTACGGGCGTAGGGACCAGCCCGTCACGCTCGAACCCGAACGGTGGCGGGTTCGCCGCGGGCGCTGGCGTGCACGGATCGCGGAGGTCGAGCGGCAGCGGGCCGCTTTGGGCGGTGGTACCATCCCCGTTCCGCTATCCGCGTCCCGCATGCGCCGGCTACTCATGCCTTCGATCCGTCAACTCAACGTCTACCCCATCAAGTCGTGCGCAGGCATCTCGCGCGACTTTGTCCGCCTCACTCCTCATGGCTTCGAGCACGATCGCAATTGGATGGTGATCGATGCGCACGGCCGCTTCGTCACCCAGCGAACGCATGCGCGCCTGGCGCTCGTGACGCCTTCGCTCGATGACGAAACGCTGACGGTGCGGGCGCAGGGGATGGCCGAGCTTACGCTTCCGGTCGAGGCCGCCGCTTTGGCCGGTGCGTCCGTCGTCGCGGCGACGGTCTGGCGAGATACCGTGCCGGCGTTCGATGCGGGCGACGAGGCCGCACGCTGGTTTTCCGATTTTCTCGGTGCGCCGGTGCGGCTCGTGCGGTTCGCTCCGGGCAACGAACGTACGGCGAGCGCGAAATGGACCGGTGACGCCATTGCGCAGGTGCGCTTCGCGGACGGCTTTCCGTTGCTCGTGCTGAGCGAAGCGTCGCTCGGCGATTTAAACGCGCGACTGGCCGGCAAAGGCGTCGCCCCGATTCCGATGAACCGATTCAGGCCGAATCTCGTGCTTGGCGATGTCGAGGCTTACGAAGAGGATTACACGGAAACGCTGCGCATCGAGGCCGCGAGCGGCGAAGTTCAGTTGCGCGTCGTCAAGCCCTCTACGCGGTGCCCGATTCCGACGATCGACCAGGCCGTGGGCATGCCCGACCCGCGCTGGCCGAACGAGCCGACGGACACGATGAGTCTTTATCGCGCGGATAGCCGTGTCGACGGCGCCGTGTCGTTCGGTCAAAACGCGATCGTCGTCGCGGGCGCCGGCGCGACGCTGTCGCTCGGCCAATCCGTGGACGCCGAACTGCGGTTCGACGCGTGAGCGGCCCGATGACGGCAAACCCGCCCCCTATGCGCCGCGCCGCGTTCGTTCCCAGCGACGAAGTTCGCTTCGTCGATCTCGACGGCGGGCTGCGGATGCCGTATGTCGAGCGCGGGGCAGGGCCGCTCGTACTGTTCGTCCATGGCTCGCTTTGCGATTATCGCTACTGGCAGCCGCAGCTTGCCGGTTTATCGAATCGCTACCGGTGCGTGGCCGTGAGCCTCACGCATTATTGGCCGTTGGCCGCGTTGCCGCCCACGACGCCGTTCAGCTGGAGCAGGCACGCCGACGAGTTGGCGCAGTTCCTGGAAACGCTCGGCGGCGAGGCTGCCCACGTCGTGGCCCACTCGCGCGGCGGCGCGGTGGCCTTTCAATTCGCGACGCGCCATCCGCAGTATTTGCGCACGTTGACGCTTGCCGATCCGGGCGGTCCGCTTTCGTCGCCGGGCCAGCCGCACGCCGTGCTGCCCGATACCGTGAACACGCTTCGCGCGAAGGCCGCCCGCTTGATCGAGAACGGTGAAACCGAGGCGGGGCTCCAATTGTTCGTCGACTCGGTGAGCCGCGTGGGCTCATGGGCGAAGAGCACGGCCGCGTTTCGCGCGATGGCGATGGACAATGCGCCCACGCTGCCCCTTCAATTTCAAGACCCGCTGCCCGCTTACACGCGCGAGGCGGCGTGGAGCCTGCGTTGCCGGACGCTTTTGATCGACGGCGAGAAGAGCCCCGATCTTTTCCGGCGCAACGTGAATATGCTCGAAGGCTGGTTGCCCGACGTTCGCCGCCACACGATACGCGGGGCGTCGCACGGGATGAATCTTGCGCATCCGAGCGCATTCAATCGCCACATCGATGAGTTCTTTCGCGAGGAAGATTGAACGGCCGGCCGAAACGGCGGCGTACGTGCAGGCACCGCGCTTGCGCGTGCCTTGCCCGTGCATGACCCGGTTGTTTCTTTCGCGCGTCGCTTTCTACAATCGAGGCAGATCCATTGCCGCAGGCATTCGGTTGGCATAGCGCGCCGATGCGCTAGCGCCCCACTCG
Organism: Trinickia sp.; assembly: GCA_036384755.1. Lineage (GTDB taxonomy): Bacteria > Pseudomonadota > Gammaproteobacteria > Burkholderiales > Burkholderiaceae > Trinickia. Next base: position 99,827 of record DASVLS010000015.1, read on the forward strand.
CACCGATAGGAGCTAGACGATGCTCGATACCGACGCACTGACCGTCCCCCCTTCGCAAACCGGCGCCCCGTTGCAGGGCGGCCCCGACGGCGCATTCATCGCGCCGGAGCACCCGTATATCGCACGCACGAGCCAGTATGTGCTGAAGTCGGGCGACACGTTCGTCGTGAACGATCCGCTCGGGGACATCAACGGCGTCGACGACGGCCTGTTCGTCAACGACACGCGCATGCTTTCGCAATTGCGTCTCACGTTCGGCGGACGGGCGCCGTCGCTGCTGTCGGGTAATGTCAGCAACGACAATACGTCGTTTACGGCGCATCTCACGAATCGCCCGCTGCCGCCCGTCGGCGGCGAAGGCACGCCCGAAGGCGTCATTCACGTCGAACGGCTGCGGGTTCTGTGCGGAACGGTGCTTTACGACGCCATTACGTTGACGAACTACGGCTATTCCGATGCCGTCGTGCCGCTGTCGATCTCGTTCGCCAGCGATTTCAAGGATATGTTCGAAGTACGGGGGCTCGAGCGGACGCGGCATGGAACGACCGAGCCGCCACGCGTCGGCCGCGACGAGGTGCAACTGACCTACCGCGGGCTCGACGACCTTCAACGGCGTGTCGATATCTCGTTTTCTCCCGCGCCGAATCAACTCTTCGCCGATCGCGCCGACTATACGATCGATCTTTCCGCGCATGCCTGCGTATCGATCTATTTGTCTGTCGCCGCGCATGCGCAGGCGTTGCCGGCGGCGCGCGGCGCGCAGCAGGCCGGTGCGCAAATCGCCCAGCCGCCGCATAGCTCGAACCCTGCGCACTTGACGCAAATCGACGCGGTGCGGCCGCGGGTGGGCCGAGCCGCGGTACGGGCCGCGCTCGCGAATGCTCATCTGTCGATGCGAGAACGCCTGAGCACGACGGCGCGGCTGCGCTCCAGCAATCCGCTGTTCAACGCGTGGCTCGAGCGCTCGTTCGCGGACTTGAGCCTGTTGACGACCGATTTGCCTACCGGCCCGTACCCTTACGCGGGCATCCCCTGGTTTTCGACGCCGTTCGGCCGCGATGCCGTCGTGACGTCGCTGCAGACGCTGTGGCTGCAGCCGTGGCTGGCGCGCGGCGTGTTGCGTTTTCTTGCCGAGCATCAGGCACGGGAGAATTCGAAGTTTCGCGATGCGGCCACCGGCAAGATCATGCACGAGCAGCGCAAGAGCGAGATGGCGGCGACGGGAGAAGTGCCGTTCGCGCTGTATTACGGCGGAGTGGATACGACGCCGCTGTTCATCGTACTCGCGGGTGCGTATGCGGCTCGCACGGGCGATCACGCATTGATTGCGGAGTTATGGCCCGCGTTGGAGCGTGCGGCGAAGTGGGTTTCGGATGTCTGCGACAAGAATCCGCATGGTCTGGTCGACTATCGTTGCGAGTCCGACCGCGGCTTGGCGAACCAAGGATGGAAGGACAGCCACGATTCGGTGTTCCACGCCGACGGGCGTATACCGGAAGGCCCGATCTCGCTCGTCGAAGTCCAGGCGTACGCGTGTTCTGCATTCGACACGATGGCGGAGTTCGCCACGCAGCGCGGGCTTGCCGAGGACGCCGCGCGTTATGCGTCGCGTGCGACCGCCTTGCGCGAGCGCGTGGAGGCATTGTTTTGGATGCCCGAGCTCGATTTCTATGGGATCGCTCTCGATGGACGCGGCGAGTTGTGCCGCGTGCTTGCGTCCAACGCGGGGCATCTGCTGGCGTTCGGCTTGCCGACGCGTGCGCGCGGAGAGGCCGTCGCGCGTCAACTGCAATCGACGCTCTTTCATACGGGCTGGGGTGTGCGCACACTGGCGGCGGGGCAAGCGCGGTTCAATCCGATGTCGTATCACAATGGATCGGTTTGGCCGCACGACAATGCGCTCTGCGCGCGCGGGCTTGCGCGTTACGGCGACAAGCAAGCCGCCGTGCGCTTGCTGCAGGCGCTGTTCGAGGCGGCGGTGAGCTTCGATATGCGGTTGCCGGAGCTCTTTTGCGGGTTCGCGCGTCAGCGCGGCGAGTTGCCCACCGCCTATCCCGTCGCCTGCTTGCCCCAGGCGTGGGCGGCGGGCGCGCCTTTCATGATGCTCGAAGCGTGCTTGGGCATGACCGTCGACGCGATTCGGGGCGAGGTGCGGATCGACCAGCCGGCGCTGCCGCAAGGGATCGATTGGCTCGAGGTGCGCAATCTGCGTGTGGGCGAAGACACCGTGACGATCATGTTCCGGCGTGTCGGCGAGAAAGTCGTGCCGTCGGTCGACAGCGGCAACGTGCGTGTCGTGGCGATGTTGTAGCGGTGGGGAAATTGGTCATTTCGCCGTTTTTTCAACCGAACTCGGCGTCGCGCAGAAACGACATTCGATCGCTGGTCGGCTTGGCGTTCCGCATCAATTCCCCGCCGACGAGTTTGCCGGGTTGACCTCGTCCTAGTACAGTCATCGGATCCTCGAACCCGTGGACATAGCCCAGGGCGAATGCGCCGCACTGGTAACCCATCAGGTGCAGCAACTCGTCAGGCAGCGTGCGCGCGATCTCGAATGGACAAGAGAGAAACTGATTTTCCTCCTGCCGAAGCCACCCGAGTGCGTAGGTCAGGTTGATAGCCGACCGGACGCGGCTAGAGCGGTTTTCGCCGCCGCCATGGTAGACCTTCCCGTCGTAGACGAGGACCGAGCCCTTTTCCATCTCCGCTGGAAAGCTGTCTGCGATCTCGAATTCGACGCTTCGGCCGACCCGATGACTGCCAGGCACGACGCGCGTGGCCCCCATCTCGTCGGTGAAATCGGTCATGGCCCATAACGTGTTGCACTGTGCGTGGTAATCGGTTGGGAAGGGAAACATGTCCCAGGCCACCTCGTCTTGATGCAGCGTCTGCGCCCCGGCGCATGGATAAATGGAGACGACTTGCGTGCAATGGATCTGGAAAGTCGTGGCATGCGACAGGAAACGCCGGGTCGTCTCTAGGATCTTCGGGTTCAGGATCAAGTCGCGCGTGCTCGGCGATCGTGCGATCAAGCCGCCGACGCGCTTCGTCCGTTTGCCGAGAATGCTGTCAGGCCCGAACGACGCGGCCGCGGTATAGGGTTCTAGTTCTTCGGCAATTCGATCCATGGTGCCGGCGGACGCGAGATTGTCGATGATGGCATAGCCCTGCTCGCGCAGGCAGTGCTCTACGTCTTGTGCTGAAGCGCTGTTGGGAAGGTGAATCAGTGACATGGACGATTCCTTGGCAGGAGGTGGTCTTTCGATGCATACCTAGCGGGAGCGGCCGATTTGCTTGCTAAGTCTCAGCATGCTTTTTCGTATTCGTGGGCGCTAACCGGTACAAACGTAAGGTGCGGGCGCCGATGGCTGACGCCGTGTAGCGCGCCTCCACATAAGCCCTCAACTGATTTGGGTGAACTTGTTCCGCGTGACGTCCGGCCAGCACGTCTTTGACGCACCCAATGAATGCATGCGTGTCCTCGGGTGTGATCAGCAAGTCCGGCGTGACATCATGCAAAATCTCCTGAAGGCCGCCCACGGCATACGCCACTACCGGTACGCCGGTGGCCAAAGCCTCGATGCTGGCCCCGCCGAATTCCTCATACAGAGAAGGCATCACTAGCAAACGGCAGGCGGCTATGGCCAGAGGTACTTCGTGATTGGGGATAAAGCCCGTAACCGTCACCCAGTCCCGCAGCCCCGCCTCGTCGATAGCCCGCTGCAGGCGATGTCGCTGCGGTCCGTCGCCGACGATCAGCAACCCGCATCCTTGCTCGCGCAAGGCCACGGCGAGCGGAATGAGATGTGTCCATCCCTTTTCTTTTGCGATCCGGCCGACAAACCCCACCGTCGTCCTCGTGACACCGTAGCGCGTGCGGAACGCCGTCACAGCCTCGGGCGGCGGCCGTGTGAATTGCGTCGTATCGACCACATCGGGGACGATTTCAACGTGCCGGGCATCAGGGGCGAGCACATCGGCGGTTCGTTGCGTTAAGGCCATGATTGCAAAGGCTCGAGCAATGGTCCGCCTTTCCAGGTATTTGGCCAGCCCGTGCTGGAGCTTATCGAGCCAGGAACTCGGGGCATAGACCGCGAGGCGTGAGCAGTGCACCGTAACGATCAGCGGACGGCGCAATAACCGAGGAGCGAGCCAAGCGACTAGCAGTGCTGGGATCTGTCCGTCCAAGTGAGCATGAATGACATCGAACTGTTGCTTGCGTGCGCGATACATCAGTGCGCCGATTGTCGCTGCGGCCCAAGACTGAGTTAATCCGATAAGTCCGCTGAACTCGGAGCGGATGCGTGGCATGGGCACCATCATCCGCTCTACCCAGAGAAGCGGGTGAAGTTGCCGTAGCTTGGGCAGTCCTGGGAAACCGATCGTCATCACGTGCTGCTGGATCCCGGCTTCGGCGAGCCATACAGCCTGTCGCCACGTCTGCACTTGCATGCCTCCGACGGAATCGTAATCCGTTGGCCAAGAATCGACGTCCGGGTGGTGAAAAAACGGGGTTAGCTTCAGAACTCTCATACCCATCGAGCCTCTAGGAACCATGACGGCGAAATGCGACGGTAGGCTGGCCACCGGCCCGACCGCGGGCGCTCGATCAGCAGATACCGTGTCCATCGAGCTTGCCGTGAAGCGTACGCGCCAACGTTTCGATAACGATCGAACGTTGAGCCGACGCCAACATGCCGGTGTGGATGTCGAGCGTCGCTTCCAGCCGGCTAAAGATCTGTTCCCAGTCGCGCGTGTTCAATTCAATCTCGTCGAGCGCGGCGATCTTGTTTGGCTCATCGCCAGTCACGTTACAAACCGTGTGGATAATGAGTTGGCGAATAAACGAGGGCGTCATGACCGTAGCGATCTTTCAAATGGTCTTCAAGCAACAGCCGGCTGCGGCGTTTGGGAGACGTTCGCGCGACAGGCTGCTTCACGTGCGATAAGGCGCGCTATTCTCAGCGCGTTGGCTTGGATGGTGAGAGTCGGATTCAATCCGCCCGGATAGGGCATGTAGCTGCCATCTGCGACGTAGACGTTCTCCACGGAGTGAAGCCGGCCATCGCGGTTCACGACTGAGGTTCGCGGGTCTTCGCCCGCACGGCAAGTGCCATGGAGATGAGTACTGCCCATGACGAAATTCGAAGGTTCTTGTCGAATATGCTGTGCGCCGGACGCCATCAGCCAGTCGCTCGACCGTTCCACCATATAGGCCAAGCGCGCTAGATCTCGTGGGTCAGCCGTGTAGTCGATCATGATCTGCGGCAGCCCCCAGATATCCTTGCGGCTTGAGAGGCGAACACGGTTCCCGAGAGCGGGGTGATCTGCAAGAATGGTTTCGACCCGTAGTATGAGACCGTCCACCTGCAAAGGACTCCAGTTGTCGTGCTTGGCTTCGTAGATTAGTCCGCCCACTCCGGTCGGACAGCGCTCATCCAGATAATAATCAAGCAAGCAGACTGTGGAGAACGGTCCACGGTAGCCAACCGGATGCGCATCTATGTGTTGCCGGTTCGCTTTTACGATTCCCTCCGAATATTCGCTAAGTTTCATGCAGAGCCCTCGACCGACGACATCGTGGTCATTGCCAAGCCCGTTTTGCGCGTAAGGTGTGATCGACCGCAATAGCAAGGCGGCCGTTTGAATCGCGTTGCAGGCGAGAACGAAGCGGCGCGCTCGGATAGCGCTGATCTGGCCGGTCGCAGCGTCCATGCATCGCACCGCATCGGCGCAATTTCGCCTCTCCTGAGTCAGCGATACGGCCTTCACACCAGTTAGCAGCAACAGATTGGGCGTGTCAGCCAGCGGGCGGAGCATCGTATTCACCACGTCGCGCTTGGCGCCGCGCACGCACTGAGCGGAAATGCAAAGCGAACAGCGATCACACAGGGCGGGGTCGATCGATACGGGGGTCGGGCATGGAGAAAGGCCTTGGCGGATTGCTCCCTCCCAGAGCCATTCGCCAGGCAGGCTCAAAGACTCGGGAGCGCACTGATGCGTGCGAACGAATCCCGCGTAATCGACGGAAAGACGTGCCTCCATCTCTTGGTAGAAGGGAGCAAGATCGGCGGCGCCGATGGGCCATTTCACGGGCAGGCCGTCGACGCGAATGCGTTCGCTTGGATCGAAATCGAAATCGGTGTATCGGAAAGACGCGCCGCCGTAGAAAATCGTGCCGCCACCCAGGTTGCGCGTGCTCCATGGCCAGCCCTGTGTGTCCCACCCTCGCTTATCGCTACCCGCCAACGCTTTGGGGGCCGCGGCGTCCACTACCGCATTCTCGGCATCGGCTTTGAGATTGCCGCCTTCCTCTAACAGCAGAGTGCGAAGTCCTGCTCTAACAAATGTTTCGGCAGCGACAGCACCGCCGGCTCCGCTGCCGATGACGACGACGTCAAAAGGGTCATCGAACGACACGTCGGATCGAAGTCCATGCCGGTGTGACGTTCCGAGCATGCGGGCTTCTATAAATGGCGCTAATGAATAGGTCATCGTGGTGTTGGTTTCCGCGCAAAAGGTTTGGATTCATTGGATCATAATTCAAATTTTAATGAATGGATGGGTCATTTGGTCTGAAAATGATTTATTGTCGATTTTTATGCGAAATGAATCATCTCAAAATTATTTTAGGACTGCATTACGTTTCGGATATTTGATTAACGATGTATAGTGCGTCTGACTTGGTGTTTTGGTGGGGATGAGGCAATGCTCTCGCTCCGTTCGTGCAATGGTGTACTTGGTGTCGGCAAAATTGTCTTATGCAAGAATTGAAACTTGAATTCGAGGACGAATGCTGCCCGATATGGGTAGGTGCTCGATGCATGGATGAGATCGTATTCAGGCTGTGTGAACTCAAGGCGTCGAGCTATCACGTGGTCACGGATAGGACGGTCGCCCAGTTGCACGCGAGCACTCTGTTCGATCAGCTTGCCGCTGAAGCGCCGGCGAGGCTTTGGGTGGTGGAGTCAGGCGAATCGGCTAAATCCATGAGCACGCTCGCGGGTTTAGCGCATGAAATGGTAGGTGCGGGTATCGATCGAAGCAGCGCGATCGTCGCGGTTGGGGGCGGGGTCGTCGGAAATCTTGCCGGCCTGACGGCGGCGCTGTTGTTTCGCGGTACGCGCCTGGTGCATGTGCCCACGACTCTCATTGCTGCGGCGGATTCCGTGGCCTCGCTCAAACAGGCCGTGAATTTGCCGTGTGGAAAAAATTTGCTCGGCTGTTTTCATCTGCCTACAAAGGTCCTGATCGATCTTGGTTTCCTGCGCACGTTGCCGACGGCGCAAATTCGGTCGGGGATGTGCGAAATCATCAAGAACGCGCTGACTGTAGCACCCGAGAACATTCCGATTCTTGAAAGTGGATTGAACCCCCACGCACGTTATTCCGATGAGCAACTCACGGCCATCGTCGAAGCAGGGTTACGGGCGAAGCAAAAGGTCATGATCGGCGATAAGCGGGAGCGCAAGCAGGCGCTTGTGTTCGAGTATGGCCATACGGTTGGGCATGCCGTCGAACTGGCCGCGAATGGCTGTATCCCACATGGGGAAGCTGTCGGCCTTGGAATGATCGTGGCCGCGGAAGTCGCGGGCCGTCTGGGAATGTTGTGCGAGGCGGATCGCGAGGTCCACCATCGACTGCTGACGCGTAACGGCCTAGCCTGCCGATTGCCCGAGGGTGTGACCGTCGCGGCGGTAATGAAACTATTGCGCACGGACAACAAGCGTGGCTATGTGCCTTCGCGAGCAGGCGAGGTGGCAATGATCTTACTGGAGGGGCTGGGAGCGCCGCACGGACAGATCGATAGGCCCTTGACACTGGTCGAGTCCTCCCTAATTCAAGCGTGTATCGAGGCAACCTTGTCCGGTGTTGTTGATGTCGCAATCGAGGAGGCCCGAGTATGACTGTATTGCATGTTCCTTTCGCGCTAGGTTCTCTTCCGTGATCCGCATTGAAGTAGGGCAAACGCTGGGGCGCCTGCGCGCCGCCGTCGGTCAGGATGACTTGGAGCGCTATCTCGTGGCTTGCGCCGCGGTGCAGTTTTGGGCGGACGTGCTAGCGAGCTGCAACGCGGTTGGGGCGATGATTGACGCGATCGATAATGCGCTCGGCCGCGCTGAACACGAAGCCGACCGTACGGCACAGGCGTTGCTGAAACCAGCGGCCGCAGGGCCTGCGGTAACCGAAGACTTTCCTTCGACCTGCATCGAACTGCGGGACAGTTCGGCGGCCTCTATGTTGGCAAAAGCGCTGCATCTCCCAGTGCCGGAGTGCTGCGGTTTCAACCTCGCCGACCTTCAACTGATCGCTGGCGATTGTGCGCGATTGATCGGGCTAGTGGGCACTGGTCGCCCCATATTAATCGTCGGAGTCCGTACCGGAGGTACCTACCTCGCACCGCTGTGGAGGGCCGCGCTGGCTGAATTGGGCGTCGCAGACGTTCACTGGTGCACGGTGCGCCCCCGTAGCGACGAAGGGGAACTCGACGGGCTAGCGGTGGTGCAGGGCTGGTCCACACGCCGGTGTGCGCCGGTGATGGTCGTCGTGGACGATCGGCCGGACACCGGTGCAACGATGGAGCGTGTGGCTGCAATGTTGCGTGCGCCCGGGATCGAATTGTGGTTTTCGTGTGTCGGAAACGTTTGGCGCGGTCCGGCCGCCTGCGTTGCGCTGACGCGCCCGCGCGCATCGTCGGTTCGCGGCTTCCGTAACTCATGCTTATGGAAGTGCCTTCTTCCCAACGAGCACCATAGGTTCTTGGATCGGCTGCAGGAAGCGCCTGGTCTACCTGCGCTTCCCGACCGCGCGCGATTGCAATTCCCATGTCCGCACGGTGAATCCCGTTATGGACTAGGTCGGGCCTGGCTACCGTGGAATCATCCGCACGTTCTGGACGGACGACGGCCGTTGGTGAATCCGCGCAAGACCCCGATCCTGATCTGCGGATCAGGTGGCGAAGCGTTATTCCACCTGCGTTTCATTGGCGAAGGCGTTTTCGGCAGAGCTGAGTGCCGGCGCGTGCAAGATATGCACCCTGAGCGGCGGGTGTGGTTTATCGATGGCTACGCCGTAACCGCGGATATCGGGTCCGCGCGGGCATTTCGCGATCATTTTCATGGTGCGAGTCCATCCGTGAGAGCCGATCTCCTGGCGCAGACAGCGAACTGGCTCACCGTCATGACGCGGCAAGTCATCGCACGTGCGTGCGGCAGTCCGATGGCGACGGCGCTCGGCCCGCGTTGGTCAGCCTTCGTGCGTGCGATGCAAGAGCGCTGTGGCCCGGTATCGGACGTGCCGGAGCGAGTGGCGGCGTTTCTGGAGCGGCCAGTACCTTGGCTTGGACGGAGCGGTAAGGCCATTCGCTCGTCATTGCGCTATTCCTGCGGCGACTGGCATTGGCAAGTCGATCGGTACGGGCGCCTTCAGCGTTTTCAGTTGGAAGCCAACTGGGGTGACGTCAGCTTTCCAGAACTAGAGTTGGCGGTCTTTGCCCTAGAGAATCGCCTGTCGCTCGAGGATACGCGGCATCTTGCGGAACTGTGCGAGATAGCTTATTCGAGCGTGTCGGAGAGTTTGCCGCTGGCAGCCCTGGTGATCGCCGAGGCGAGAGTGCGAAGTGTGAGAGCACTCTCCGATAGCGGCCGAGCGGCATTGCTCGGAGATTTTCATCAGTTGCTCATGACTACCGCAGAGTTGGCCGGCTTCGCGGCGCATTAGGAACCACGACATGGACAGACCGCATCACATCGTCACCGACATCGCTACCGCGCCGCCGAAATTACGAGCGATCAATTCGAGCGGTGCAAAGGTCACGCTTTCGGACGGCAAAGAATACATCGACTTGATGAACGGAAAAGGGAGTATCACGCTCGGGCATCACCACCCTGTGGTGAATGAGGCGATAACCCAGCACTTGAAAGGCAAGCGGGCGGCTGTCACCTGTTGGAGCAACCAGCATGAGGAGCTAGCCAATCTGATTATCCGCGATGTTGGCATGGACAACAGCCGGCTGGCATTTTTTTGCACGGGCACCGAGGCTTGCAGGGCTGCGGTCCAGGTCGCGCGGGTGTTTTCCGGTCGACATCTCGTTGCCAGCGCTGGTTATCACGGCTGGGGAGACTACTGGGCCAGGTCGGATCGTCTGTTGGAAGCCAATGCCAGCGGCATTATCGATTTCTACTTTGTTCCAGAATTACTTGAACGGATATTCGAGCGACACCGCGGGCGGGTCGCTCTGGTGATCTTGTCGCCAGACTATGTCCACCTGCGACCGGACACCTTGCGTCGGCTTGCGGAAATCGCAATTCGCGAAGGTGTTCTGCTCTGCTGCGACGATGTCAAACAAGGCTACCGCTCCGCACCGGCGTCACGGTTCTTCCAGGCAGTTGGCTTCCATGCCCATCTGTACACGTTCGCCAAAGGATTATCGAACGGCCAGCGGCTGTCGTGCCTAATCGGCCATTCCGAAGTGATGGCCTTCGCGCAGGAATTCACCTACACAGCGTATTTCGAGACGATTCCGATAGTGGCTGCGCTGGCCACGTTGAACTACATGGCTAACCACGCTGGTTACCAGCGACTGGTTCGGTGCGGTTCTGTCCTAGCGACGGGGATGCGAAGCGCCGTGCGGCAGAGCGGGCTACCGATCGAAATCTATGGTGACGGTTCGATGCTTCAGATCGTCGCGGCAACCGAGGCTGTCGACCGTGTTTTGTATGCGAACTGCGCTGCGACCGGTCTGCTGCTATACGAGGGGGATAACCAGGCTGTCTCCCTGGCAACCGTCGAAGTACTGGATGAACTGCTTCAGCGTTTCGAGATCGCTTTGGCTGCCACTCGTCGTCAATGTGGGCCGATCGATGTGACCTCTGTTAGCCCACGGCGGCGCTTCCAAGCCGCCTTTAACATGATCGATGGCGCTACAGACAGTATTCCCGCGGAGCAGGCAATAGGGTGGATCGGGCATTATCGATGAGTGTCTCAACGCTTGAGTCGATGGTGGGCACGAGGGTTCTATTGCTGTCGCCGCACGCGGATGACGTGGCCTATTCGATTGGCGGTATCGTCGTGCGCCTTTCGAGGCAGGCGGACGTGCTTCTGATGACGGTCTTCGGGCGCAGCGGGTGGGCGCTCCCGGCGGCGCTTCGCCGGAAGTCCGTGGACTTCATTTCAGCGTTGCGCGAGCAGGAGGACCGCGCCTATTGCGAGCGCCGTCAGCTTGGTTACGTTCGGCTGCCGTGCCCGGACAGCTTCGTGATGGGATATGACGAGGCGACCGAACTTTGCGAAGTCCCTAACGATGATCCGCGAACAGTGAACGTCGTGATGATCATTGAGGCCGCCGTGGCCAGTCTAAGGCCTCATTTCGTGATTGCGCCGTGTGCTGTCGGTGGGCATATCGACCACCACATCGTACGGGGCGCGGCCGAGACCCTGAGGCAGGTCGACGTTCTCTACTACGAAGACGTTCCGTACAGCGCGAGCTTATCGATGCCCGAGCTTGAAAGGCGGCTGCTCCGTCAAGGCAAGACGCCGGCGGTGACGGTCGACATCGAGCACCAGTTGGAAAGCAAGTGCGCAGATATGTGGAGCTACAGATCTCAGACTTGCTCACGGACAGTTCGCGAGATGCTGTTGCATGCCGGTCGCGTCGGCGCAGGAAACGTGCGGTACGCGGAGCGCTTATGGCGCCGGGCGAATGGAAGGGCTTGAAGCGGCTGCTTGGCAGCGATAATGATGGAGGTGTGCGATGGGAAAGCTCGCAATTCACGGAGGGTCCGCGGTCATTGACGGGGGTTGGCCCAATTGGCCGCAGGGTACTGAAAATACACGGCGCAATATCGAGGCGGTGCTCGGTAGCCATCGATGGTCGATAAGTGGCCAGTACAGAGGGCACGCGTCGTGGGAAGAACGTTTCGGGCAGGCGTTCGCCGCCTATACCGGCGCTCGTCACTGCGTGCCGTCTTCGACCGGCACGGCAGGCTTGACGATGGCGCTGGAAGCCTGTGAGGTCGGCGCGTACGACGAAGTAATCGTACCCGGGGTGAGTTGGGTCGCTTCGGCGTCGGCAGTTCTAGGAGTCAACGCAATTCCCGTGCTGACCGATGTTGAGCCGGAGACCGGTTGCCTGGATCCTGCGGCGGTCGAGCGCGCCATTACGCCTCGAACGCGGGCCATTACGGTGGTCCATTTGGGGTCGGCAGTTGCCGACTTGGACCGTCTTGCCGGAATCGCCGAGGCGCGGTCGATTCCGCTAATCGAGGATTGCGCGCAGGCGCATGGCGCTCGATATGCCGATCGACATGTCGGGCGATTCGGGGCAGCCGGTACTTTTTCGATGCAGCACAGTAAGTTGCTGACGAGCGGTGAGGGTGGGGCTGTGATTACCGACGACGCGATCTTGGCGGGCCGCCTAGCGCATCTACGAGCGGACGGTCGCACGCTGTCGGCGCAGCCGCCGAAACTGGACGAGATGGCGCTGGTCGAAACCGCGGAGATCATGGGCAGCAACTACTGTCTTTCGGAGTTTCACGCGGCGATCCTGGTGGGGCAACTGGAGGTGTTGGACGAACAACTTGCCCTGCGTCGACGAAATGCAGTCCTTCTTGACGATCTGTTGATCCCCCTCGGGTTTGCACCGCAGGCGACCGCTGCGCGCACCACCGCGCGGTCACATTACACGTACGTAGTCAGGCTTCCGCAGTCGGTCGTCGAGGCGGTGTCGGTCGATCGATTCGCTGAGGCGCTGGCGGCCGAGATCGGGTTGCCCTGTAAGACGATGTACCGCGCGCTCAATCGGACTCATCTTTACAAGCCTTTCTCGCGCAATCGTTTCGCACTCGGCAACGAGTTTGCCGACGCAGTCAATCCATCGCGGTACGACCTGCCGGTCGCTCAAGCGTTCTCTCGTTCGTGCATTACATTGCCTCACCGCATGCTGCTGGCCGATGCGAACGCGATGGAAAGCGTGGCCGCCGCTTTCGAAAAAGTGGCCCACTCGATCGACGTCCTTCGTACATCGTAGCGCGGGGGCACCGGTTACGCACTTCGTCTTCGTGCAAGTTGCACGAGGCCTTCTGCCGTCGCGGCGAGCGCATCGCTCGGCCGCCGACTGTTCGAGAGACCAATACGTTGTTCAATTTTTTCGAAAGACTGCTGCAGCCGTTCCCGCCCGCGGAACCGTCGTCGCCGCCCCACGGTTTTTTCGCCTTCTTATGGACGTGCATGCGCGGGGTGCGTGAAAAAATTGCAGTCATGGCGTTTCTCACGGCCGTGATGTCGAGCCTCGAGGTATTGCTGTTCGCCATGCTCGGGCGCATCGTCGATTGGCTCGCGACACAAGTGCCGTCACGCTTGTGGGCCGACCGGGGGGACACGCTGCAATGGCTGGGGGCGTTCTTGCTCATTAGCGTCGCGGTCGTGGGTCTACAGACTCTCGTCAAGCATCAGACGCTCACTATGAACTTACCGGTGAGGCTGCTCTGGAACTTTCACCGGCTGATGTTGGGTCAGAGCATGTCCTCTTACCAGGACGAGTTTTCCGGCTGCATTTCGACGAAGGTGGCTCAGACTGCCTTTGCACTGCGGGAAACGATTTTTGTGCTGGCCGATGTCTTGGTCGGCATCAGCGTGTACGTCGCAGCTATGTTCATTTTGATCGGCGTGCTGGATGCGCAATTGATGTGGCCGTTCATGGCATGGCTCGGTTCGTACGCCGCATCGCTGCTCTATTTCGTGCCTCGTTTGAACAAGGCCGGAAAGTCGGTGGCCGATGAGCGAGCACAGGTGATTGGCCGCGTGACCGATGCCTATTCCAACATCGTAACGGTCAAGCTGTTTTCTCACACGTATCGCGAAGCCCGATATGCACGAGAGGCGATGCGCGAGTTTATGCGTAGCGGCTACAGCGAAATGCGTCTCGTGAGCGCCTTCGATATCGTCAATCACCTGTTGAGCGTAGGGCTCATCGGAGGTATGGCAGGCACGTCGCTGTGGCTGTGGTCGCAAGGTTCGGTCGGTGTGGGGGCCGTAGCCGCCGCCACGGCGATGGCATTGCGTGTGCACGACATGTCACACTGGATCATGTGGGAGATGACCGGTTTGTTAGAGTGCATCGGTACCGTACAAGATGGTTTGAAGACGCTGTCGCGCCCGCGTGCGGTGGTCGATGCCGCCGACGCGACTACGCTGCTCGTCACTCGCGGTGAGGTGCGCTTCGAGGATGTGGGGTTCCGATATGCCGGCACCGGAGGGCGTGTCATCGACGGTCTTAGCTTGACCGTCAAGCCCGGCGAGAAGATCGGCCTGGTCGGCCGGTCGGGCGCCGGCAAGTCGACGCTCGCGAACTTGCTGCTGCGCTTTCACGATCTGGACAGCGGCCGGATTCTGATCGACGGGCACGACATCGCGCACGTCACCCAGGATTCGCTGCGCAGCCAGATTGGCATGGTCGCGCAGGACACATCGCTGATGCACCGCTCGGTCGCCGACAACATCGCCTACGGACGACCCGATGCTACGCCAGCGCAGATCGAGGCGGCAGCCATGCGTGCCTTGGCTCATGAGTTCATCGAAAGCCTGACAGACGCTGGCGGCAGGGCCGGTTACCAGGCCCATGTGGGAGAGCGCGGTGTCAAGCTCTCGGGTGGACAACGCCAGCGTATCGCCATCGCTCGCATCATGCTGAAGGACGCCCCGATCTTATTGCTCGACGAAGCCACTAATGCCCTCGACTCTGAAGTCGAGGCTGCAATTCAGCAAAGCCTATATCGGCTGATGGAAGGCAAGACGGTGATCGCGATCGCGCACCGCCTCTCTACCATTGCGGCGATGGACAGGCTCGTGGTGCTCGACAAAGGGCGCGTCGTCGAGGAGGGTGATCACGCAACGCTGTTAGCGGAGGGCGGCCTCTATGCCCGGTTGTGGGCCTATCAGCGCGACGGATTCCTAGGGGAAGCACCGGAAGATGGCGTCCGTCCGGTCGACCGTGCCAAATGCGGCGCCGACGGATTCTCATAAGTTGGGACCTGGAATCGCCCAGCTTCGATCGACCGCTGTCTGTTCGGCGGGCGAAGCGCCGTTCGCATTCGCCACATTTATCGGTGTATCGGCGACGGTTCCATCTACTGAAAGGCAGCGTGCGGTAGGTGCGTCTCCGCCACAATCGATTGGCGGTGGTGCGCGGCAGTGTCCCAATTGCGACAGATTGTATTTCTATCCAATGACTATCGACAAGAACTCGTGCTTTGGACCCAAGCTAGACCGGCTCTTGCGCATCCGTGAAATCGATTCGTTAGGCGCACTCGTGCTACCTATTTTTCCGATTGCGCCGTTGCCGGCCGCTGTGATAAATGCCTCGGCGGAGGCGACCGATCCGGTGGCAGCTTACGCCGCCTCGTTGGCGCAGACGCACCCCCGACTATCTCATGCGGTGGAGGAAGTCTGCGGCCCGGCGCCTTGGATCGTGCGCAGCGCCGGCGACGAGGATTTGAAGGATCACGTCAACGCGGGCGGCTACGACAGCCTGATTTGCCTCGCGCCTGAAGACTTGACGCAGTGCGTGGCCGCCGTGGCGCTGAGCGGATACACCGAGCACGCACGGCGTCAGCAGGCGCTCTCGGCGCGAGGCGCTCATTCCGAGCCCATCACGTCTTTCGTACAGCCGCTATTGAAGATCGACGTTGCCGATGACATCGGTGCTAATCACACGCCGTATTTGGGCGCTCCTGTCTTGAGCGGAATCGAAGCGGTGTGCGCTGCGCTGATGGAAACGTTCGACTTTGCGGCAATCGATTGCGAATGGGGCTTGGAGACGACACTTGGCTTCGTGTCCATGACCACTATCATGCCGCGCAATCGCCGATTGATGAACGGGGCGCATACGATCGGCTTCGGCTTCGCTAGCGCTCAAAGCACCGGCTCACGGGCGACGACACTCGCATTGCGCCCGGCGTCCACACGTCTCACCCTATGGCGCGGCCATCACTTGCGGGAAACGGCAGTGTTGCGATTGCATCTATTGCAGGCCCGCCCGGCGTGTATCGAGTCCGCCTTTCGCGAGCGCGCCGCACTGACCGACGAGTGCTACGACGCGCTCGCTCGCCACTACGGCGTCGTGGACGCCGCGCTCATGATTTTCGGTACGCGGTGCTTCGGTCACATGCTGGTCGCGCCGAACCTGATGAGCGCCTGGAGACAGTTTCTGGCATTGGATGAGCAGGAGCGGCGTAGGGTGTCGGTGGTGTTGGTGGATGAAGGCAGCGCGGAAGAACATGCCGGCATCATGTTTCGACAAGAGAAGATCACGTGCATCCGAATGGACACCCGAAGCGTGCCTTTCGGCGTGTCTTGCGTTGCGTTCGATCGCGGTAAATGCATATTCGGCGATTCAACGATGTTGCGGTCAGTTTGCACGGAGCTCCGTCGAGAACTGGTTTTGCCCGATGACTGCGCGTTGATTTTTACAGAGGAGGTGCTGGACCCCGCGGGCGAGTTGACACGGGACTGCGCTCGTAGGCTGTCGCAGTTGCGTCGGCTGCCGCTGGCCAAGGCAGTCAAAGAGAGACTGCTCGAACGCACGGAACAGCCGACGGAGACTTTGTGGATGCAGCGGCAAGACGGTACAGTGGAGTCCCCTTCTCTATTCGCACAGGTCCGGCGGTCCAGGTATTCGGGGCGCTCACGTGCGCTATACGCCGTCACGCCTTTCGCAAAGGCCTACGAACGCGCCGACCGCCTGTCGCGCCACGATTCGCGGTTTGAGCTGACCACGCTGTCCACACTTTTACCGCAAGTACGCCTACTAGGCAAAAGCGGCGACTTGCGGCTTGTGATGGCGCTGCTGGAATGCGAAGCGGCGCTGTCGTGGGCGCCGGCACGGACGATATGCAGCTTGCTTCGTTCGGCGACCGGGCATCTGGTTCGGCAGCGACGCGACGACGCTGTTTTCGTCTTGCAGAGTCTCGCGTTCGTCAGCGCGGAATGTGCACGGCTGCCGATCTACGAACGGCACGAGATTGTTTCACATGTGAGCGAGGTGGCGCGCGCATTTGAGGGCGGCTTGTCTCCCGAAGCGATGTCGGTCATTCATTCATTGGGGCTGCCGCTTGCCAGTGCGGTGGCGCTAGCCGGCAGTGCGCTGCGTCATCCGGCCATGCTGGTAGCGGTTAAGGCATTCGGGCAAACGGCTGCGGCATTCAGGGGCTTCGTGTCCGCGGGCGATGGGGCAGTGCAGTTGTCGCAGCGGTTGAACGAGGCCTACTTGGCCCTGAGAAATGCGCTGTACGGAGCCGATTTGCGTTATGTCGCCGAGCAGATCCGAGCGTCGCTAATCGAGACATACGACGCTTCGCTGAAAGGATTGCTGGCGCGCGTGGTGGAGAGCGCCGATGCCGCTGGCTACCAGCGGTACCTCGCGGTGATGCATCAGTGGATTATGCTGCTGGGCGAGGGCCCGCAGGCCGACGGCGACGGCATCGTGCTTCATCGGTTCCAGGTTTGGTTGCGTCAGTGGAGCGACGAGACGATGCCCCAGTCGTTCGAGATAGCGGACCGCAACTGGCGCCATGAGTTTGAGGCCATTGCATCCGCCCGTGAGGCAGCTCCGCGCTACGAAAACCCGCATGTCGTGCACAATCTGCTGCACCAATGGGCGTTGGCGGGGCTGCGCTTCGATACGCAGCAATTGCCGCAACGGGTTTTCGCGCTCGAGCGCTTCTGCTCCACCTTCAGCAGCCGCTCGACGAAGATCCTGCGCTTCGAACGTGCGTTGCTGGAAATTCAGATTCCCATGGGCACCCACAAGGCCAGTTACGTCTTCACGCCCCATCAGATCTCGGTGGAATGGGCGGAGCCGCCCGATTGTTCGGACGGAGAGATTGCGCGGATCTTGGCTTTCGAGGTATTCCTGGATCGCTTTCGCTCGTGGATGTTTCCGGGCCTCACATTCCGACGCGAGCGCGTGTTAGGCACTTGGAGCCTGTTCATTCGCCTAGGTGTCGGCGAATCCGGTGTCTGGCATTACGACGACCTCAAACACGTCATAACTGCGACACGCTTCTTGTTCGATGCCTCATATGATTTCTCGTATGTCGCGAACGATACGGTCGATGGATTTGCGGAGCGGTTCGCGGGGCCGCAGTGGCGGTCGGTGGCCGCCGCGTGGGTGCAATACCGCGCCGTGCTCGATGATGCGTCGCAGTATGTCGCATTGCACGCTTTACCGATGTCTTCGGCCGTCAGCGCGGTTGCGCAGAGCGGGGTCGTGCGCGGGCTGATCTTGCGGTGCCTGCGCCGTGGCGCCGACTACTGCTCGGCGCTGATCGACCGCTATTCATATTGGTTAGAGCGTTATACCGGGGAGAATGATCGTTGGCGCGAGCGTTACGAACGTCTTCGGCAGACCTGCCTGTTTCTTGCCGCGGAATGGCCGCGGGAGGCGGTCGCGAGGCTCGTGCGTCGACACAGTTTTAACGTCGGCGACGATCTAGTCGCGGCTTGTCTGCTAAAGCGCTCCGACTTGAAAGACGAACTGCGGCAGACCATGGCCGGGAACGGCTCAACATTGTTCGGCATTTCAGGGCTGATTGTGCGGCACGCTCCTGAGATCGCCGTAGCGCACTGCGGCGCACAGGCGCTGGCCGCCCAGCTCGCGAATACGGGAGTGCGGTTCCGGCGTGCCAAACATTACTTGATTGCGCATTTCGGCGATCGCATCGATCCCGCCGTGCTCGAGCGGCTGCTGCGAGACATGGACACCGTACCGCGGGGGCGCACCGCGGCCGCCGAACAGGCCATTCAAAGGCAGATATCGGCGCGTGATGCGCGCACTTGCCGCTTCGAGCTCGAACGGGGCGTCGACTGGACCGTGCTGGACACGGTTGGCGCGTAAATGAGAGCTCGGCGATCGTAAGCGCGCCGGCGCAACGGCGGCCGTGGGAAAGAATAGGCAAACGAGCCGCAACTCCCCCACGTGCTCCATCACGCTTCCAACGCCAGCAACGCGAATGTCGCGAGCCAATGTTCGCCCATATAATCGCCGGCGACATGAGCGAGCCCGGCTTTCAAATGCGCCGCGGCGGCTTCCTCTAGCTCGTGCTTGCGCACGTCGCCGTTGGGCAGCGCCGCCGCGAGCGAGCGCTGACACCACGCGCGGCTCAAGTTCAGCCCGTCCAAATGCGCGATCTTCCCATCCGTGCGATCGGTGACCGTCGCAGGCGTGAACAGCGTGGCCGGTTCGCGCTGCGCCAATCGAGGTAAGAATCGCTCGAACCAGATGTTGAACGCGTCGTGCGGCAACACGCGCCGCATCAACTCGGCTTCCATCAATGCCGGGGATAGAAATTCGTCGCCGCCGGGCTCCCAGGCTTGACAGTCGACATCGCGCTTGTACCAGCGCCAAGCCGTTTCTTCGATCAGCGTCTCCAATTCGGTGTGCCCGGTGTTTTTGGCGAAATCGAGCGCCAATGCGAGCGCGAACGCCGTATTGAAATGCGTCCCGACGCGCAGCGGGTAAGTCGCCTTCGGCAGGAATTCGGTGAACCGCTCGACAAACATCTGCGTCAACGGCGCGAGCGTCGCGGTCCACCGAATGGATTCGGGCGAGCGCATCGCGTTGAGTTGGTCCGCTAGTGCGAGCAGCCAGGCCCAACCATACGGCCGCTCGAAGCCGCGGTTGTGAGGCAAGCTCAAGTAGGCCGCTTCGCCTTCGACGTTGGCTTCGGTGAAATGCTTGTCGACGACGTCGCGAATCTGCTGCGCCTGCGGCAACTGCGGATACCGATCGAGTAGGCGCAACAGCAGCCAGTAGCCGTGGACGCACGAATGCCAGTCGTAGCTGCCGTAGAAAATCGGATGAAGCTCGCGTGGCGAACGCACGTCTTGAGGGCCCGCGAGCGAATGAGTCAGCTTGTTCGGATATTCGCGCGTGAGGTGGGACAGGGCGAGCGCAGCGAATTTCGACGCGATCGCAGGGGTGAGTCGGGTGGTCATCGAAGCCGAGAAAACGTAAGAGAGCGGTAACGATAATCGCGCGACCGGCATTCGGCAAGCCGGCGAACGGATCGCAGCCGAAGGGCCGCCGCGCGCGCCGAGGACACGCCCGCCGGCACCCGCGTTTCGATCTCAATCGCCTGTTTTGATGCTTCTGGATTTGCCCCTTTCGGACGCCGCAGCCGCATCGCCCCTGTCGTCGGTTTCCGGCCCCGCAGCCGCCTCATACCGGCGCATCGCCTCGTTCAGGTCGTCCTTGAGGCGCACGAGCGAGGCGAGCGCCGGCGCAGGCGGCTGCAGCGCCGTCCAGAGCATATCGACGAGGCGTTCGGCCGTGACGTCGATATCGGGTGTGCGCTGTGCGAGCGTCGCGTCCCATAGCACGTGTTCCATCGGCCCGAACACCATGGAGCGCATCAGGCGCAGAGGCAAGTCGGCACGGATTTGCCCGGCTTGCTGCGCTTGGGACAGCACGCGCATCAGCGGCGCCGTATAGCGGCGTTGCAGCGCCGTCAGATCGGCGCTGAGCTCATGGTGCTTGGCGCGGCCCTCGGACAACACGAGCGAGCACATGCCTGTGCCGTGTTCGAGCATCAGCCGCAAGTGTGTGCGGACGATGAACGCGAATTGCTGCCGCGCGCTGCCGTCGCGAGGCAGGCCCGTTTCGATGGCGGCGATGATTTCATCGTACCAATCGGCGATAACGCGCGCGCACAGCTCGCGCTTGCCGCGGAAGTAGCTGAAGACCGTGGCTTCCGATACACCGAGCCGCTGCGCGATCTCCGCCGTGGTCGTTCGGTCGTAACCTTTTTCGGAAAAGATTTCGCGCCCCGCCCGAAGGATGTCCTTCACGCGCTGCTGGGACTTGCGCCCAGCCGGCCGACGCCGCGCGCCGCCCGGCTCGGCCTTCGGTGCCTCGACGGCTTGAGTGGTATTCAACTTTGTCGCATCCGCTGAGTCGTTCCACGGAATATTAGCACCGCGTACTAGCCAGAGATGTCCTGCCTAACAAAAATGAGCTTTACTCAATAAAATAGTTGACGCATACGTAAATGTGGCGTGAAATGCGCGGTGATCGAGCGCGCTTGCCGCTCGCCGGCCGTGAACCGGCCCCAATCGGAATTCGGAGGAGACATCCCATGACCAATGTGCCTGGTTTGCAATTCGCGCTTGGCGAAGACGTCGACATGCTGCGCGACGCCGTCGCCCACTTCGCCGCCAAGGAAATCGCGCCGCGTGCGGCCGAGGTCGACCGCACCGATCAATTTCCGATGGATCTCTGGCGCAAGTTCGGCGAGCTCGGCGTGCTCGGTATGACCGTCTCGGAAGAGTACGGCGGCGCGAACATGGGCTACACGGCGCACATGGTGGCGATGGAGGAGATCTCGCGCGCGTCGGCGTCGATCGGCTTGTCCTACGGAGCGCATTCGAATCTCTGCGTGAACCAGATCCACCGCAACGGCACGGAAGCGCAGAAGCGCAAGTACCTGCCCAAGCTGGTATCGGGCGAGCATGTCGGCGCGCTGGCGATGAGCGAGCCGAACGCAGGCTCCGACGTCGTCAGCATGAAGCTGCGCGCCGACAAGCGCGGCGACCGCTATGTGCTGAACGGCACGAAGATGTGGATTACGAACGGCCCCGATTGCGACACGCTCGTCGTCTATGCGAAGACGGATGTCGAGGCCGGCGCGCGCGGCATTACGGCGTTCATCGTCGAGAAGGGCATGAAGGGCTTCTCGGTCGCACAAAAACTCGACAAGCTCGGCATGCGCGGCTCGCATACCGGCGAGCTCGTCTTCCAAGACGTGGAAGTGCCCGAGGAAAACATCCTCGGCCAGTTGCACGGCGGCGTGAAGGTGCTCATGAGCGGCCTCGATTACGAGCGCGCCGTATTGGCCGGCGGGCCGACAGGCATCATGCTCGCCTGCATGGACGCCGTCGTGCCTTATATCCACGACCGCAAGCAGTTCGGCCAGCCGATCGGCGAATTCCAGCTCATTCAAGGCAAGGTGGCCGATATGTATACGACGCTGCAAGCCTGCCGCGCGTATCTGTACGCCGTGGGCCGCCAGCTCGATACGCTCGGCAAGGAGCACGTGCGCCAAGTGCGAAAGGATTGCGCGGGCGTCATCCTGTACACGGCCGAGAAAGCCACCTGGATGGCCGGCGAAGCCATTCAAGTGCTCGGCGGCAACGGCTACATCAACGAATATCCGGTCGGCCGCCTTTGGCGCGACGCGAAACTCTACGAAATCGGAGCGGGCACGAGCGAAGTGCGGCGCATGCTGATCGGCCGCGAACTGTTCGCCGAAACCCTTTGACGCCGATTCACGATTAAGCGCGAGACGGAGCACCGCTTATGCCGATCATAGAAACGAAATTGAATCCACGCTCGGACGAGTTTCGAGCCAATGCCGCCGCGCTCGAAGCGCTCGTCGCCGATCTGCGCGCGAAGGTGGCTCACCTCGCGCTCGGCGGCGGGCAGGCTGCGCGCGACAAGCACGTTTCCCGCGGCAAGCTGCTGCCGCGCGATCGCATCGCTCAGCTGCTCGATCCGGGTACGCCGTTCCTCGAATTCTCGCAAATGGCCGCATTCGGCATGTATCACGATGCCGCGCCGGGGGCCGGGGTGATTACGGGCATCGGCCGCATCGCCGGGCAGGAGTGCGTGATCGTCTGCAACGACGCGACGGTCAAAGGCGGCACCTACTATCCGATGACGGTTAAAAAGCACGTGCGAGCGCAGGAGATCGCTTTCGAAAACCGGCTGCCGTGCGTATATCTCGTCGATTCGGGCGGCGCGAATCTGCCGAATCAGGACGATGTCTTCCCCGATCGGGATCACTTCGGCCGTATCTTCTTCAACCAGGCGAACATGTCGGCGGCCGGTATCGCGCAGATCGCCGTCGTCATGGGCTCGTGCACGGCGGGCGGCGCCTATGTGCCCGCCATGAGCGACGAGTCGATCATCGTCAAGAACCAAGGCACGATCTTTCTGGGCGGCCCGCCGCTCGTGAAGGCCGCGACGGGCGAGGAAGTCAGCGCCGAAGACCTCGGCGGCGGCGATGTCCATACGCGGTTGTCCGGCGTGGCCGATCACCTCGCGCAAAACGACGCGCATGCGCTTGCGCTCGCGCGCGGCATCGTCGGCAAATTGAATCGCACGAAAGCGCCGCCCGTGGCCATGCGCGAGTCGAAGCCGCCGCGCTACGACGCACAAAGCCTGTACGGCGTGATTCCGGTCGATACGCGCAAGCCGTTCGACGTGCGCGAAGTGATCGCCCGCATCGTCGACGATTCGGAGTTCGACGAATTCAAGGCGCGCTTCGGCACGACGCTCGTCACGGGCTTCGCGCACATTTGGGGGCATCCCGTCGGCATCATCGCCAACAACGGTATTCTTTTTTCCGAATCGGCCGTGAAGGGCGCGCATTTCATCGAGCTTTGCTGCCAGCGCAAGATTCCGCTCGTATTCCTGCAGAACATCACGGGTTTCATGGTGGGCCGCAAGTACGAAAACGAAGGGATCGCGCGTAACGGCGCGAAGATGGTGACGGCTGTCGCCACCGCGAAGGTGCCGAAGTTCACGGTCATCATCGGCGGCTCGTTCGGCGCGGGCAACTACGGCATGTGCGGTCGCGCGTATTCGCCGCGCTTCCTTTGGATGTGGCCGAATGCGCGCATTTCGGTGATGGGCGGCGAACAGGCCGCGTCGGTGCTGGCCACGGTCAAGCGCGACGGCATCGAAGCGAAGGGCGGCACGTGGAGCGTCGAAGAAGAGGAAGCATTCAAGCAGCCGATCCGCGATCAATACGAGCATCAAGGACACCCGTACTACGCGAGTGCGCGGCTCTGGGACGACGGCGTCATCGATCCGGCTCAAACGCGCGACGTGCTCGGACTCGGGTTGTCGGCGGCGATGAACGCGCCGATCGAAGAGACGCGCTTCGGCGTGTTCAGAATGTGAGGCCGGGCAGGCAAGGCAAGCACGGCAAGCACGGCAATCGGTAGCACTGGAGACGATCAATGCAATACAGCATGCTGGAAGTGGCGTTCGCCGGACACGTCGCAACCGTGACGCTCAATCGCCCCGACGTGCGAAACGCGTTCAACGAAACGATGATCGCCGAATTGACGAATGCGTTTTCCGAGCTCGACGCGCGCGAGGACGTGCGCGCGATCGTACTTGCGGCGGGCGGCCCGGCGTTCTGCGCGGGGGCGGACCTCAACTGGATGAAGAAGATGGCGGCATTCTCCGACGAGGAGAACCGCGTCGACGCGCGCCGTCTCGCCGACATGCTGTCGGCCGTGTATCGCGCATCGAAGCCCGTCGTCGCGCGCGTGTCGGGCGATGCATATGCGGGGGGCGTGGGCCTCGTCGCGGTGGCCGACATCGTCGTGGCGGTCGACAGCGCGCGTTTCTGCCTATCGGAAGCGCGGCTCGGTCTCATCGCGGCGACGATTGCGCCTTACGTCGTCCGTGCGCTCGGCGAACGCGCCTCGCGGCGCTACTTCACCACGGCAGAGCCCTTCGATTGCGCGACGGCGCAGCGGCTCGGCCTCGTGCATGAAGTCGTCGCAGCCGATGCGCTCGATGCGGCGGTCCAGAAAATCACCGGCGCGCTGTGCGCCAACGGCCCGCAAGCCGTACGCGAATCGAAGCGCCTCGTGCAGGACGTGGCGGGCCGCGCGATCGACGAGGCGTTGATCGACGATACGGCTCGGCGCATTGCCCGCATCCGCGCGGGCGAGGAGGGCCGCGAAGGCGTTGCGTCGTTCCTTGAAAAGCGCGCGCCCGCCTGGCGCGATTGATCCGAGGGCCGGCCGCCGACCGCGGAGCCGGCCGTCAGCCATTGCCACCGACTGCCGCTTGATTGCGAGACTATTCATGTTCAACAAGATTTTGATTGCGAACCGGGGCGAGATTGCCTGCCGCGTGGCCGCGACCTGTAAGCGGCTCGGGATTGCGAGCGTTGCCGTCTATTCCGATGCGGACGCGAACGCCAAGCATGTCGCCGCGTGCGACGAAGCGGTGCATATCGGTGGCCCGGCCGCCAGCGAAAGCTATTTGCTGATCGACCGCATCATCGACGCCGCGGTGCGCACCGGTGCGCAGGCCGTGCATCCGGGCTACGGGTTTCTTTCCGAGAACGAAGCGTTCGCGCAGGCCTGCGAGGCAGCCGGGCTCGTATTCATCGGGCCGCCGGTCTCGGCCATCGCCGCGATGGGATCGAAGGCCGCGGCCAAAGCGCTCATGCATGCGGCCGCCGTGCCTTTGGTGCCGGGCTATCACGGCGACGAACAAGACGCCGAGCTGCTGCAGCGCGAAGCCGACGCGATCGGTTATCCCGTTCTGCTCAAGGCCAGTGCGGGCGGCGGCGGTAAAGGCATGCGCGTCGTGGATAAGCGAGAAGATTTCGCGCAAGCGCTGGCCTCGTGCAAGCGTGAGGCGGCCAGCAGCTTCGGCAACGATCGCGTCTTGATCGAAAAGTACCTGACGCGCCCGCGCCATGTGGAAGTGCAGGTATTCGCCGATCGGCACGGCGGTGCGGTCTACCTGTTCGATCGCGATTGCTCGGTTCAGCGTCGCCACCAGAAGGTGCTCGAGGAAGCGCCCGCGCCGGGCTTGTCCGACGAGGTGCGCCGCGCGATGGGCGAGGCCGCCGTCGCCGCCGCGCGCGCCGTCGACTACGTCGGCGCGGGGACGGTCGAGTTCATCATGACCGACAGCGCGTTCTACTTCATGGAAATGAACACGCGGCTGCAAGTCGAGCACCCCGTCACCGAGATGATCACGGGGCAAGACCTCGTCGAATGGCAATTGCGCGTGGCCGCGGGCGAATCGCTGCCGTTGCGGCAAGAGCAATTGCGTATCGACGGCCATGCGATCGAAGCGCGCGTTTATGCCGAGAATCCGGCCCGAGGGTTCTTGCCGTCGACCGGTACGCTCAAATATTTGCGCATGCCCGAGGGCGTCGAATTCTCGATCGGTATGCCGTCGCGCGCGCCGGTGCGTATCGACAGCGGCGTACGCGAGGGCGACACGATCACGCCGTTTTACGATCCGATGATCGCGAAGCTGATCGTGCACGGGGCGGATCGGGACGAAGCGCTCGTGCGCTTAAGCCGTGCGCTGCAAGCCTGCGAGGCGGTCGGTCCGCAGACGAACGTGGCGTTCTTGCAGCGTATCGTCGAATGCAAGCCGTTCGCGACCGCCGAGCTCGACACGGGGCTCATCGAACGCAATCATGCCGAGTTGTTCGCGCCGGTCGAGCGGCCGTTCAAGGAAGCGTTGGGGCTTGCCTGCGCGGCGCTGCTGACGCGCGAGGGCGGGATCGCGCACGGCGCGTCGCCGTGGGACGCGCTTTCGCATTGGCGTTTGAACGGCGGCTATCGGCAAACGATCGAATGGCGCGATGTCGATAACGACGAGGCGTTCAAGGCGGTTTACGTGCGCGAGAACGAAACGCGCATGCTGGAGCACGACGGCGAGACCGAGCTATTCGATTGGTGGACCGGCAGCGAGCCGCATACGTTCGGTGCGCGGCTTGGCGAGCGGCGCGTGACCGGGCGCGTGTTCGTCGACGGCGACGTGTTTCATGTGTTCTGCCAAGGCTTCGAGGTCGTGTTCGAGTGGCAGAACCTGCTCGCGCACGCGGCCGATGCCGAGCACGGCGAAGGTCGTTTGACGGCGCCGATGCCGGGCAAGGTCATCGCGGTGCTCGTCGAGCCGGGCGCGGTCGTCGAAAAGGGCGCGCCGCTCCTCGTCATGGAAGCGATGAAGATGGAGCATACGATCGGTGCGCCGGCGTCCGGCAAGGTGGCCGAAGTCTTGTACGGGGTGGGCGACCAAGTGGCGGACGGTGCGCAACTGCTCGTCATGGAAGCGCTGTAAGGGTTGCGCTACTGCAGCGTCCCCCACCGGTCGACCGCGGGCTCGGCCGAGGCCCATTTCCATTTCTCCCCTTGCCTGCAGGCGCTCGCCGTAAACCAGTCGGCCGGCGCGTTCGGCTTGTCGCCGTCGATGACCGAGAACGCGAACTCCTTGCAACTCGTCAGTGCCGTGTCGAATACGCGTGTCACGCGCACTTCGCCGTGGCCGTTCTCGATCGGCAGGGTATGTTTGACTCTCCACGGCTGAGCTGCGCCGAGGGGCATATCGCCGACTAGCGCGGCGATCGCATCTTGCTGATCGCGATGCATGACGCGCATGTAACGATTCACGGCTTCGTCCGTCGCCGACTGCACCGCGATCCCTACGCCGATTCCCACGGCCGGGTTCGCCGTGACCGCGCCGGTCGCCACGCCTGCGACTGCGCCGGTCGCAGCGCCGATCGACGAGCAACCGCTCATCGCCGTGCTTGCGCCCGCACAGGCCAGCACGTATGCCATCAACGTCAGGCGCGCGCTCATTGCAGCGCACCCCAACGCTCGGTGGCCGGTTCCGCCGACGCCCATTTCCAGGCATTGCCGTCGCGGCAGATCGAGGCGACGTAGAACGCGCTCGACGCCGGTTTGTCCTTCGTCGCATCGGCATCGACGGAAAAGACGATTTCCTTGCAGTCGAGCGCGCCGGTGCTGATCGCACGGCTCACGGTGACGCGGCCGTGCTCGTCGGCCTCGACCGGCACCGCGTGCTTGACGTTCCAGGGCGCGACGGCGCCGATGGCGAGCGGGCCCGCCGCGCTGGCGATCTTGTTCTGCGTGTCGCGATGGACGACGCGCTCCGTATATTGGACGCCTGCTTTGGCGGCCGCGACGGCGCCAAGGCCGATGCCGGTCGCCACGGCCGCGTTGCGGGTAACCTTGGACGCGACGGCCGCGCCGGCGATACCTGCGCCGGCCGTGGCGCTTTCGGTGTACACGGACGTGCACGCGTTCAAATTGACGATGGCCGCTGCCGCGAGTGCAGTGGCCGCAAACCGGCGCATTGTGCTTTGCATTCTCTTTGCCTTCGTTGCTTGCTTGCCGAAATTCATCGATGCGACTTGCTGGTCCCTAAGCATGAAGCACGCCTTGCGCACCGGCGATTTCAATAGGCGGATCGCGCGCGGCTCGACACGTGCTGTGCGGCGGCATTTTGCAACATCGGATTCGAAAATGGCATTTAAAAAGTGCAAAAAATTGCAAACTGGAGAGATTGCGCCGAAGCTGACGCGAAGGCGCGCGAGGGCCGCTTGCGACGTGTGAGCCTCAGGACGATGGCTCGCATTGATGGTCGAGCAACGTTTCGGCGGAGCCTGTTCCGCCGTCCGTGTCCAGGCTGCTGTTGACGATCAGCCATCCGTCGCGTGCGGCGCTGGGCCCCGCGCCCGTGACCAGGATCGTCTGCGACGCCATGTTGTCCGGCCCGGCCCGATCGCGTGCGACGATATCGAACGGATTGAAATCGAAGGCGCCGCCCGGTACGCGCATGACGCGGTAGCGGGCGCCGTCGATCGTCGCGTCGGTCCAGACGCGAGGCGCATCGTGGCGGTGGGACGCCAGCGCAGACGATGCGTCGGCCCGCATGCAGTCGATATGAATATGCAATTGTTCTTGCGACCGGCGCATCGCCGAATTGATTTCCAGGCCGATTTTGTCATCGGAAAGCGGCGAACGCCGGGCTTTTTTCAGCGCGGCTTCGACATAACGGCGCGCATCCCATGCATCGGCCCAATAGTTCGGCGCGTCGGGCGCCAGCAGAAGCGGGCTTTCGATGCCGGCGACGCGATCCGTCGGAATCAACAGATGCTGCGCGACGCCCATACGGTCGCGCAAAACGGCGAAACGCCCCCGAAGATCGACGTCTGCGCAAATGCCCGGCTTGCCGTTCGTCCGCGCGGCCGGCACGCAATCGAGATTGACGATTTGCCAAAGCGCGTTCGGATCGGCCGCCGCGAGCACCGAACATCCCGCCGCGACGAAGGCGGCACAGGCGGCGATGAGCCAAGACCGGCGAGGACGCTTGCGCAATCGGCCGGGAGCGAGCGCGTCCGATATGGCCTTTCGCGTCTTTCCTACGTCGTTCATACGTATCGGCTGGAAGCGGGACGCGGCCATTCTGTCATGAAACGAAAACCGGCGGCGCCGAGTCGCTCCGGCGCCGCGCGTAGCCGCCGCGAGCGGCGGCGTGCTCGGCTTGAGCGTTAGAAGACCTTCGTGATCGTCGCGAAGAACGTCGTTTGCAACGGGTTCGATACGGCGATGTTGCCCGACGAATCGGGCGCACCGGTCGTGTAGTGATCGTAGACGTTGGTGGCGCCCCAGCCCTTGGTCACTGCCCCCGTCAGCGTCCAGCCGCCATCGAACGTTTTCGACACCGCAATCTTTCCGTCTTGCCAGTTGTAGGCCGAGAAGTTTTGCACGCGCTGCCAGCCGTAGTGCAGCAGCAGCGAAAAGCCGTGCGTGAGGTCGACGTTCGTATTCAAGTCCAAATAACCGGAGCCGCGGCTGCCTTTGCCGTTGCCGATGCCGAGCGACTGGCTGTCATAGCCGAAGTAATTGGGCGTATAGGTCAGCCAATACTTGGCCGTAAACCACTTGTACGTCAGCGCCGCCACGAATTCGCCGTAGTTGTAGCTGGTATTGGCCGCGGACATGCGCGCGCCGGGGTAGACGTAGTAGTAAATCGTGCCCGTGTACGACAGGTCGCCCAATGCGCCGCCGTATCCACCGTAAAGATCCCATTCGACCGAGCCGCCCTCGATGAACTTGCTGCTGACGGTCGACAGCCAAGTTCCGGCGAACAGCCCGCTCGAATGCGCGTAGTCGAAGCCGCCCTGGATTGCGGGTTTGCCCCATGTCTGCCTGAAGCCGCGCGAGACGTATTGTGAAGCAAGGGTCACGTTGGCCGTGAATGGAGAGGCGGCCGGCGCCGCCGGAGCAGGGGCCGCCGCGGCTGTCGCCGTTGGGGCGCTTGCCGCCGTGCTGCTCGTATCCGCCGCTTGGGCGAGCACGTCGGGCGCGTGCAGCGACCCCAGCAATAGAGCGGCGGCGCCAAGCGCGCCGGAGGTGAGGCGTGACTGCGTCTTTGGGTGAGGCATCGTGCGCTCCGTCGTCGTTTTCATCGGTGTGGCCGGCTGGCAAGCCCGGCTCGTGTGCCCGGCCTCCATTCGGGTATGGGGCCGGTTCAGCCGAGTATTGCCAGCCGATATACGGGGTGCGCGGACGGTTTTGGACGAGAATTTGTCGATTCGCGACATGCGGCTCGCATGCGGCGATCGCATTCCTGACGGACGGCCTTATGCCACGGTGCTTGGCGGGAAATAGGGCTGTGCGGGCGCGACGTGCGTGTCGCATTTTCGCAAGCGTGCGTCGGAATTCGTCGGCTGCCGGAAGATTTTTCTAGCAACTATGTAGGCAGACTGTGCGGGCGTCGGCCTGCCGCAAGGAGACTGAAGAGATGAGTTCACCGAAGGTAAGGGTGCAGGGGCTCTGCAAGGTATTCGGCACGAATCCCAAGCAAGCGCTCGACATGCTGGCCGCCGGCTCGACGAAGGACGAGATTTTCGCACGGACCGGCCAGGTCGTCGGCGTGCACGATGTTTCGTTCGACGTCCCCGAGGGCGAGATTTTCGTGCTGATGGGCCTATCGGGCTCCGGCAAATCGACACTGATCCGCCTGGTGAATCGCCTCGTCGATCCGACCGCCGGGAAAGTGCTCATCGACGGACGCGACGTCGTCACGGCTCGACGCGGGGAGTTGACTGCGCTGCGCCGCAAGGACATGAGCATGGTGTTCCAGTCGTTTGCGCTCATGCCTCAGCGCACCGTGCTGTCGAACGCGTCGTTCGGGCTCGAAGTGGCCGGCGTCGGCCGCAAGGAGCGCGAAGCGCGGGCGATGGCCGTGCTCGAGCAGGTGGGCCTTGCGCCGTTTGCGCAAAAGCTGCCCGCCGAGCTTTCCGGCGGCATGCAGCAGCGCGTCGGCTTGGCGCGCGCGCTCGCGGTGAATCCGTCGCTCATGATCATGGATGAAGCGTTTTCCGCGCTCGACCCGCTCAAGCGTAAGGAAATGCAGAACGTGTTGCTGCAACTGCAAAAGGAGCAGCGCCGCACGATCATGTTCGTGTCGCACGATCTCGAAGAAGCCCTGCGCATCGGCAATCGCATCGCCATCATGGAAGGCGGCCGTCTCGTGCAGCTCGGCACGCCGCAAGAGATCATCAGCAACCCGTCCGACGACTATGTGCGCGCCTTCTTCGAAGGCGTCGATACGAGCCGCTATCTGACGGCGGGCGATCTGATGCAGACCGATGCCGTACCGCTCGTGCGCCAGTTCGATGCGGCCGGCGTAGCCGCGTCGCTGAACGGCAGCGCCGATTGCGCCTTCGTGCTCGACGGGCATCGCAAGATTCGCGGGTTCGTCACGCGCGAGACGCTAGGCGAGAGCACGCCTCGCCTCTCCAACGTCGAGTGCATCGCGCACACCGCGACGCTCGAACAAGTCGTGTCGCGCGTCGTCGCGCATCCGCGCGCGCTGCCCGTCGTCGACGACGACGGTTGCTACTGCGGCTCGGTCGATCGTGCCGTCGTTCTTCAAGCCATCACGCGTATGCGAGGTTCCCATGTCTGAAATGATCCCGCTCGGTACTTGGGTCGACCAATCGGTTCACTATCTGCTCGACCATGACAGCCGCACGTTCGACATGATCGGCCGCGGGATCGAAAGCCTCGCCGCGCTCGTCGAGCACGGCTTGCAGGCCATCCCGATGTGGGCGCTCATGGCGTTCTTCATTTGCATCGGGCTTTGGCGCGTGGGCTGGCGCTTCGGGTTGTTCACGGCGCTTTCGCTCTTCCTGATTTATGCCACCGGATTTTGGGACCAAACGGTCGTCACGCTCGGCCTGACGTTGTCGTCCACGTTGATCAGCCTCCTTTTCGGCATTCCCCTCGGCATTTGGACGGCAAAGAACAAGCATGTCGCGCTCATCGTGCGGCCGATGCTCGATTTGATGCAGACGATGCCGGCCTTCGTCTATCTGATTCCTGCCGCGATGCTGTTCGGGCTCGGCCGCGTCCCGGGCATCTTGTCGACCGTCATCTTCGCCATGCCCCCTGCGGTGCGTTTGACGAGCCTCGGCATCCGTCACGTCAACCGCGAAATCGTCGAGGCGGGGCAGGCCTTTGGCTGCACCCCCTGGCAATTGCTCTACAAGGTGCAATTCCCGAACGCTTTGCCTTCGATCATGCAGGGCGTCAACCAGACGATCATGATGGCCCTGTCGATGGTGATCATCGCGTCGATGGTCGGCGCGGGCGGTCTCGGCAACGACGTATTGGCCAGCATTCAGCGGCTCGACATCGGGCTCGGCTTCGAGAGCGGCTTGTCGGTCGTGCTGCTCGCGATCATTCTCGATCGCATCACGGAGAGCTTCGGCCGTGCGCCCGGGGCCGCGAAAGCACCGCTCTTCAACGGTTTGCGCAGTGCGATGCGTGCTCGTAACGGCGCTCGTCAGCCTGCCGCGCAAAGCTGAGCGAAGAGAGGGCAAGCATGACGCCGACCACCGTGATGCAGCCTGACATTGCAGAGTCGACGCCGACGCATTTCGGGTTTTTGACGCTGCCCAATTTCTCGATGATCGCTTTCACGAGCGCCGTCGAGGTCCTTAGGATGACGAACTACGTCAGCCGCACGACGCACTACCGGTGGTCGGTCGTGTCGGCCGATGGAGTGCCGGTGCGCGCCAGTAACGGCGTGACGGTCACGCCCACGAGGACGATCGAGGAAGTCGGCGTTCCGGACGTGCTCATCGTCTGCGGCGGCACGCAGATCCGCAGCGCCGTCGATACGCGGGTGAAGACGCTGCTGGCGGACCTGGGCACCCGCGGCATCCGCCTCGGCGCGATCTGCACGGGCGCCTACGCGCTCATGAGCGCCGGTTTGCTCGACGACTACCGGTGCACGGTGCACTGGGAGGATATGTCGTCCCTGCATGCCGAATTTCCGCGCGTGAAGTTTACCGACGAGCTGTTCGTCATCGACCGCGACCGGCTGACCTGCACGGGCGGCACGGCGCCGCTCGACTTGATGCTGCATCTCGTCGGCCAGCGGCTCGGCACCCCGCTGGCTGCCCAGGTGTCGGCGCAGTTCATTCTCGAGCGTATTCGCAGCGCCTCGGATCATCAGCCCATTCCGGTCGACGCTCGCATCGGCTTCTCGCGTGCCGAGTTGATCGAAGTCGTGCGGCTCATGGAGGCGAATATCGAGGAGCCGCTTTCGCTCGAAGAGTTGGCGCGGCTCGTGCGGTTGTCGCAGCGGCATCTGCAGCGCATGTTCAAGGTGTACCTCGACGTTTCGCCGACGCATTACTACCTCTCGCTGCGTTTGCGCCGAGCGCGCGATCTGCTGCGCACCACCGACGCTTCGATTGCACGCGTGACGACGATATGCGGCTTCCAATCGCCTTGCCATTTCAGCAAGGCTTATCGCGCGCAATTCGGCCACGCGCCGAGCCGGGAGCGCCGGCAAGCGGGTTGATTCAAGGGCGACGCTTAGCACCGTTAGGCGCGTCGCCTGTTCGATGGACGTTTTCCGAAAAACGGCGATAAGCCGTATCACCCTGCGAAATGAGGAGAGTCTGATGAATCGACGCGTAAAGAACGCCCCGTTGGTTTGGGCGGTTGCTGCTCTAATGGCGACGAGCGCCTATGCGGCCGATCCGGCCGTTTGCCGCAACGTGCGCTTTGCCGATGTGGGCTGGACCGACATCGCGGCCACCACGGGCATTGCGTCCACCCTGTTCCAAGGGCTCGGCTACAAGCCGACGAAGACGATCGCTTCGGTTCCGATCACGTTCGCAGGCATCAAGAGCAAGCAGATCGACGTTTTCCTCGGATACTGGTCGCCGACGATGGATCCGATGATCGCGCCGTTCGTCAAAGCCAAGCAGATCGAGGTCCTTGCCGCACCGAATCTGACAGGTGCGAAGTACACGTTGGCCGTCCCCGATTATGTCTATAACGGCGGCTTGAAAACGTTCGCCGACATTCAAAAGTACGCCGACAAACTGAAAGGCCGGATTTACGGCATCGAGCCGGGGAACGACGGCAACGCGCTGATCGACAAGATGATCAAGGGCAACCAATTCGGCTTGGGCAAGTTCAAGCTCGTCGAATCGAGCGAAGCCGGCATGCTCGTGCAGGTGCAAAAAGCCATCCGCGACAAGCAATGGATCGTCTTCCTCGGCTGGGAGCCGCATCCGATGAACGTGCAGATGAAGATCGACTATCTGAGCGGCGGCGACGACGTGTTCGGGCCGAACTACGGCGAGGCCAAGGTGTTCACGGCGACGCCGCCCGACTATTCGGCGCGCTGCCCCAATGCGGCGAAGCTCGTGTCGAACCTGCATTTCACGACCGACATCGAAAACCACGTGATGGTGCCGATCATGGACAAAGAGGATCCGAACAAGGCGGCCACGCAGTGGCTGAAGCAGAACCCGCAGATACTCGACAAGTGGCTGGCGGGCGTGACGACGATCGACGGCAAGCCTGGACTCGCGGCGGTCAAGTCGTACATCGCGTCGCATTGACGGGAAGGCGAGCGGGGGCGCCGCTCGCGGTTTTCTCAAGACATCGCCCCCGACGCCGAGAAATACTCTTCGTACTCCTTACCTTCCGACTCGGTGCCGGCACGCTGCTCGCGAAACGCTACCGGCGGCATGCCGTACTGCTTTCGAAACTCGCGTCCTAGGTGCGACGCATCGGAGAACCCGCAACTCGATGCGATGTCCGCAACGGACCGGTCGGAGCTCGTCAGCAACCATGCCGCCGTGCGCAGGCGGACATGCTTGGCGAACGTCTGCGGAGTCTTACCCGTCTGCGCTTTGAAAAGCCGCTCCAATTGGCGTGCCGATAGATCGAGCTTGCACGCCAGTTCCTCCAGCGGCAGCGCGCGGCCGACGTGCTGCTCCATCAGCAAGATCGCGCGCTTGATCTTCGGATGCGTGGCGGGCTCGAGCCCCGGCGGGTGGGGCTGCGGCGCATTGCCCTTCTGCATCTCCCCGACCAGCAAGATCCGTAACGCTTTCTGTACCGTCGCGTGATCGAAGTGCCGCAGCAAGATAGCGGCGGCCACGTCGATCGACGCCCGCCCGCCCGAGCATGTAATGCGGCGCCGGTCGATGACGAACAAGCGATCGGCGACGAGCATGTCGGCATTCGTCGACGGAAAGCGCTCGATGAAGTCCCAGTAGTGAAACCAGCTCACGCAAACGCGGTAGCCGTCGAGCACGCCGGCCCGCATCAGCGAAAACACCCCGGTGCAGATGCCGACGACCGTCGCCCCGGCGCTTGCGGTGCGCCGGATGAAGCCGAGCGTTTCGTCGTCGGCCTGCGGCCCCGAGTGGAGCAGGCCGCCCACGACGACGACATAGTCGAACGGCTCGGCCTCGTCGAACGTTTCCCACGGCGTGATCTGGATGCCGCAACTCGCGCGCACGGGTGCGAGCGTCTTGCCGACGACGCTCCAAGCGCATCGCACGGGCTTGCTGAAGTCGCTGTCGTCGGCCGAGAGCCGGAGCATGTCGACGAAACCGGAAAAGGCCGTCAGCGTGAAATTGGGCAACAGCACGATCCCGAAGCGAATGCGTTCTCGCGAAACGGGGGAAACCAACGGTGACGGATCGACGACGTTCATACGACTCAAGAATAGGGGCGCCACCGGCGGCGCATGCGCCCGGCGCTGCCATGGCGAGGCGGGGCATTTTGTGTTTTTCCGTCACCAATCATAGTTGAAACGCACGCGACGGCACAGCGGGCCTGCGTTTGGCGACGGCATCCCACTGCGATGCCGTTTTTGTTCTATCGGTGAATTTTACGCTTTGGTGTACTTGCGTCCATGCGTGGCAGTGCGTATGCCGCCGCAAGATTCTCCCCCAAACGACACCTTTTTGCGAGGCAGACACATGAACGTCAGCGTCTTCGATCTGTTCAAGATCGGCGTCGGCCCCTCCAGCTCGCATACCGTCGGTCCGATGATTGCCGCTTGCCGCTTCGTATCGCACGTCGAGGATGCCAATCTGCTCGCTTATGTGCGCCGCGTCAAAGTGGAGCTTTACGGGTCGCTCGGCGCGACCGGCAAGGGCCACGGCACCGACAAAGCCGTGCTGCTCGGCCTCGAGGGCAATCTCCCCGACACGATCGATCCCGATCTGATCGAGCCGCGGCTCGCCGCGATCCGGTCGGGCAAGTCGCTGCAATTGATGGGCGGCACGCAGATCCGCTTCGACGAGAAGGAGGATCTCTCGTTCTACCGCAAGCTCATGAGCGGCACGACGATCGTCCATCCGAACGGCATGCGCTTTCAAGCCTTCGACGAACACGGACAATTGCTCGTCGAAAAAGAGTATTACTCCGTGGGCGGCGGGTTCGTCGTCAATCGGGAAGGCGATCGCGTCAATGGCGTGCGTTCGGGCGCCGAAGTGCCGCATCCGTTTCGCACGGGCGCCGA
Organism: Trinickia sp.; assembly: GCA_036384755.1. GTDB lineage: Bacteria > Pseudomonadota > Gammaproteobacteria > Burkholderiales > Burkholderiaceae > Trinickia. The sequence continues at coordinate 136,251 of DASVLS010000015.1, forward strand.
CTTGATGCGCGCCTGCAACGACAGCGGTCTGTCGATCGCACAGGTTGCGTTCGAGAACGAATGCGCCTCGCGCACGCCGTCGGAAGTCCGCGAAGGACTCCTAACGATTTGGCGGACGATGGCCGCCTGCGTCGAGCGCGGCTGCCGTACCGAGGGCGAGCTCCCGGGGCCCATGCGCGTCAAGCGGCGCGCGGCGGAGCTCGCGAAGAACCTGCGCGCGCGGTCGGAGGAGTCGCTGCGCGATCCGCTGTCGATGCTCGACTGGGTCAACCTCTATGCGATGGCCGTCAACGAGGAGAACGCCGCGGGCGGGCGCATCGTGACGGCTCCGACGAACGGCGCGGCGGGCGTGATTCCCGCGGTGCTTCATTACTACGTCAAGTTCGTGCCGGGTGCGAACGAGAACGGCATCGTCGATTTCCTGCTGACGGCTGCCGCGATCGGCATCATCTACAAGGAAACGGCATCGATCTCGGGCGCCGAAGTGGGCTGCCAGGGCGAAGTCGGCGTGGCCTGCTCGATGGCGGCGGCGGCGCTTGCGGCCGTCATGGGCGGCACGCCGCGGCAAGTGGAGAACGCCGCCGAGATCGGCATGGAGCACAACCTCGGCATGACGTGCGACCCCGTCGGCGGGCTGGTGCAGATTCCCTGCATCGAGCGCAACGCGATGGGCGCCATCAAAGCGCTGAACGCGTCGCGTATGGCGCTCAAGGGAGACGGGCAGCATTACGTCTCGCTGGACTCGGTCATCAAGACGATGCGCGAAACCGGCGCCGACATGAAGACCAAATACAAGGAGACGTCCCGCGGCGGGTTGGCCGTGAACGTCATCGAATGCTAATCGACCCATCGGGACCACCGCTATGAGCCGCTTTTCAATATTCAGTCTGGTGCGCAACGGTTTGTCGTACCACGAGAACTGGGAGCGCCAGTGGCGCAGCCCGGAACCCAAACGTGAGTACGACGTCGTGATCGTCGGCGGAGGCGGCCATGGGCTCGCCACGGCCTATTACCTTGCCAAAGAGCACGGCGTGCGCAACATCGCCGTGCTCGAAAAGGGATGGATCGGCGGCGGCAACACGGCGCGCAATACGACGATCATTCGCTCCAACTACTTGTGGGACGAATCGGCGGCGCTTTACGAAAAAGCGATGAAACTGTGGGAAGGTTTGTCGCAGGACGTCAACTACAACGTCATGTTCAGCCAGCGCGGCGTGATGAACCTCGCCCATACGCTGCAGGACGTGCGCGATACGCAGCGGCGCGTGAACGCGAACCGGCTCAACGGCGTCGACGCCGAATTCCTGACGCCCGAGCAGATCAAGGAAATCGAGCCGACGATCAACTTGAACGCGCGTTATCCGGTGCTCGGCGCATCGTTCCAGCGGCGCGGCGGCGTGGCGCGGCACGATGCGGTGGCTTGGGGCTTTGCGCGCGGCGCCGATTCGCATGGGGTCGACATCATTCAGAACTGCCAAGTCACGGGCATTCGCCGCAACGGGAACGCCGTGGTCGGTGTGGAAACGGTCAAGGGCTTCATCAAGGCGAAGAAGGTGGCCGTGGTCGCCGCCGGCAATACGACGACGCTCGCCGACATGGCCGGCGTGCGCTTGCCGATCGAAAGCCATCCGCTTCAAGCGCTGGTTTCCGAGCCGATCAAGCCCGTCGTCAACACGGTGGTCATGTCGAACGCGGTTCATGCGTACATCAGCCAATCCGATAAGGGCGACCTCGTGATCGGCGCCGGTATCGATCAATACACCGGCTTTGGCCAGCGGGGCAGCTTCCACGTCATCGAAGGCACGTTGGAGGCGATCGTCGAGATGTTCCCCGTGTTCTCGCGCGTGCGGATGAACCGGCAGTGGGGCGGCATCGTCGACGTTTCGCCCGACGCCTGCCCGATCATCAGCAAGACCGACGTGAAGGGCCTGTATTTCAATTGCGGATGGGGCACGGGCGGCTTCAAGGCGACGCCGGGCTCGGGTTGGGTCTTCGCGCACACGATCGCGAACGATGCGCCGCACCCGATCAACGCACCGTTCTCGCTGGATCGGTTCTATACGGGTCACCTCATCGACGAGCACGGCGCTGCCGCCGTCGCGCACTAAAAATCTATTCAGGCACACACGCTGTGTGGAGAACGACATGTTGCTGATCGAATGCCCTTGGTGCGGGCCGCGCGCCGAAAGCGAATTCTCGTGCGGCGGCGAAGCCGATATCGCCCGTCCGCTCGAGCCCGAAAAACTGAGCGATCGCGAGTGGGGCGATTACCTGTTCATGCGCAAGAATCCGCGCGGCGTGCAACGCGAGCAGTGGCTGCATACGCAGGGTTGCCGCCGCTGGTTCGTCGTCACGCGCGACACGGTCTCGTACGCGATCCACGGCTATGAAACGTTCGGCGACGCGACGGCGCCGGGGGCGGCCGAGTCGAAGCCGGCAGCAGGCCAGAGCAAGAGCCAGAACACGCACGGGGGCAAATAATCATGGGCAATCAATCGAACCGGCTGGGGGCGGGCGGTCGCGTCAATCGCGCGATTCCGCTCACGTTCACGTTCAACGGAAAAACGTACCAGGGCTATCAGGGGGACACGCTGGCCTCGGCGCTGCTCGCCAACGGCGTGTATTTCGTCGCCCGCAGCTGGAAGTATCATCGGCCGCGCGGCATCGTGGCGGCAGGCGTGGAAGAGCCGAACGCGGTCGTTCAACTCGAGAGCGGCGCGTATACGGTGCCGAACGCACGTGCGACCGAAATCGAGCTCTATCAAGGGCTGGTGGCGAAGAGCGTCAACGCCGAGCCTTCGCTCGAGAACGATCGCTTGGCGATCAATCAGAAGATCGCACGCTTCATTCCGGCCGGCTTCTACTACAAGACGTTCATGTGGCCGCGCAAGTGGTGGCCGAAATACGAAGAGAAGATCCGTGAGGCGGCAGGCCTCGGCAAGGCGCCCGATACGCGCGATGCCGACCGCTACGACAAATGCTTCGCCCACTGCGACGTGCTCGTGATCGGCGGCGGTCCCGCTGGGCTTGCAGCCGCGCATGCGGCGGGCTCGGCCGGCGCGCGCGTCATCCTCGTCGACGATCAGCGCGAACTGGGCGGCTCGCTGCTCTCGTGCCGTGCGCAAATCGACGGCAAGAGCGCATTGCAATGGGTCGAGAAGACCGAGCAGGCGCTGTCGCAAATGCCGGACGTCAAGATCCTCTCGCGCGCCACCGCTTTCGGCTACCAGGATCACAACCTCGTGACCGTCGTGCAGCGCTTGACCGATCATTTGCCGGTTTCGATGCGCAAAGGCACGCGCGAACTCGTCTGGAAGATCCGCGCCAAGCGCGTGATTTTGGCCACGGGTGCACACGAGCGTCCGCTCGTATTCGGCAACAACGATCTGCCCGGCATCATGCTCGCCTCGGCGGTGTCGACGTACATCCAACGCTACGGCGTGCTGCCGGGCCGTGAAGCGGTCGTCTTTACGAACAACGACGACGGGTATCAATCCGCACTCGATCTGAAGGCCGCCGGCGCGAAGGTGACGGTCGTCGATCCGCGTGCGCAGAGCGACGGCGCGTTGCCTGCCGCTGCGCGTCGCCATGGCGTGGTCGTGATCAACGGTGCGGTCGTGACGCAGGCGAGCGGCAAGCGCCGCGTTGCGTCGGTGCAAGTATGCGGGTTCGCCGACGGTGCGGTCGGTGCGAAGGTGGCGAGCTTGTCTTGCGATCTCGTCGCCATGTCGGGCGGGTGGAGCCCCGTGCTGCACTTGTTCGCGCAATCGGGCGGCAAGGCGCATTGGCACGACGAGAAGGCGTGCTTCGTGCCCGGTAAGGGCATGCAGGCGGAAGTGAGCGTGGGCGCGGCGGCGGGCGAGTTCAGCCTGGCGCGCGGACTGCGTTTGGCTATCGATGCGGGCGTGGAAGCGGCGCATTCGATCGGATTGAAGACGGCCACGCGGCCGGCTTCGCCGCAAGTCGCCGATATCAAAGAAGCGCCGATCCTTCCGTTGTGGCTCGTGGGAAGTCGTGCCGATGCGGCGCGCGGGCCCAAGCAATTCGTCGATTTCCAAAACGACGTATCGGCCGCCGATATCCTGCTGGCCGCGCGCGAAGGCTTCGAATCGGTGGAGCACGTCAAGCGTTATACGGCGATGGGCTTCGGGACCGATCAAGGCAAGCTCGGCAACATCAACGGCATGGCGATTCTCGCTCAAGCGCTCGGCAAGACGATTCCCGAGACGGGCACGACGACGTTCCGGCCGAACTACACGCCGGTGACGTTCGGCGCGATCGCAGGCCGCGAGATCGGCGACTTCATCGATCCGATTCGCAAGACGTGCATTCACGAGTGGCATGTCGAGAACGGTGCATTGTTCGAAGACGTCGGCAACTGGAAGCGCCCTTGGTATTTCCCGAAGGGCAATGAAGACCTGCACGCGGCCGTGGCGCGCGAATGCTTGGCCGTGCGAACGAGCGTCGGCATCATGGACGCATCGACGCTCGGCAAGATCGACGTGCAAGGCCCCGACGCGGCGAAGCTGCTGAACTGGGTCTACACGAATCCGTGGTCGAAGCTCGAGGTCGGCAAGTGCCGTTATGGGCTCATGCTCGACGAGAACGGCATGGTATTCGACGACGGCGTCACGGTTCGCCTGGGCGAGCAGCACTATCTGATGTCGACGACGTCGGGCGGCGCCGCCCGTGTGCTGACGTGGCTCGAGCGCTGGCTGCAAACGGAATGGCCGGACATGAAGGTGCGGATGACGTCCGTCACCGATCATTTCGCGACGTTCGCCGTGGTCGGCCCCAATAGCCGCAAGGTGCTGCGCAAGGTCTGCCGCGACATCGATTTCTCGAACGAAGCATTCCCGTTCATGACGTTCCGCGAAGGGACCGTGGCCGACGTACCCGCCCGCATCATGCGCATCAGCTTCTCGGGCGAACTCGCCTACGAAGTCAACGTGCCGGCTAACGCGGGGCGCGTCGTTTGGGAGGCGCTGATGGCCGCCGGCGCGGAATTCGACATCACGCCTTACGGCACGGAAACGATGCACGTGCTGCGTGCGGAGAAGGGCTACATCATCGTCGGTCAGGATACGGACGGTTCGATGACGCCGTTCGACCTGGGCATGGGCGGCCTGGTCGCCAAGACGAAGGATTGCCTCGGAAAACGCTCGCTGTCGCGCTCCGATACCGTGAAGGAAGGCCGCAAGCAATTGGTGGGGCTGCTGACCGACGATCCGTCGTTCGTGCTGCCGGAAGGCAGCCAGATCGTGGCGCACGGCGTGAAGGGGCCGGCCGCGAATCAAGTGGCCGACCAGCCGGTGCCGATGCTGGGCCACGTGACGTCGAGTTATTACAGCCCGATCTTGAAGCGCTCGATTGCCATGGCTGTCGTCAAGGGCGGTCTCGGCAAGATGGGGCAGAAGGTGTCGGTCGATCTGAACGGCAAATCGATGGCGGCGACGATCTCGAGCCCCGTCTTCTACGACGTCGAAGGAGTGCGTCAGAATGTGGAATGAAAATAGGAAGAATGCGGCCACTGCCGGCGTGCGTGCGCTGCTCGAGTCCCCGCTCATCGGTGCGCAGGCGCTGCTCGACGCGAGCCAGGCATCCCCATCGAAGCTGTTCCGCCTGCGTGAGCGGCCGTTTCTCGAACTCGTGAACGTGCGCGGCGACGCGCGCGACCCCGCGTTCGTGGCCGCCGTGCAAGACGTCATCGGCGCCCGCTTGCCGACGAAGCCGAATACGATGGCGCAGGGCACGGAGTACGACGTGATGTGGCTCGGCCCCGACGAATGGCTCGTGCGCTCGAACGAAGCGCGTACGCCTGCGCTCGAAGGCAAGCTGCGCGCGGCGTTCGGCACGCTGTTCGCGTCGGCGGTGGATGTCGGCAGCGGCTACACGGTGCTCGAGGCCAGCGGCGAGCGCGTGCGCGACGTCATTTCGCGCGGCTGCCCGCTCGATCTGCACCCGAAGATGTTCCAACCGGGCCAGTGCGCGCAGACGCACTACTTCAAGGCGTCGATCGTGTTGATTCCGACGGCTTACGATGCGTTCGAACTCGTCGTGCGGCGCAGCTTTGCAGACTACTTCTGCCGCATCATCCTCGACGCGGCGGCGCCGATCGTATCGTGAAGCCCGCCGAGCCGTTCACCGTCCGCGACGCGCTGCTGCACGAAACGGCTGCCGCGCGTCGCGGTCGCGGATGGCACGTATTCGTCGACGAACTGATCGCCCACACGCGCGTGGGCATCCATGCTCACGAATACGTTGCGCCGCAGCCGGTCGTCGTCGACGCGCGCTTGGGCTATCGCTGCATGCCGACCGAAGCCGTCGATGGATGGATCGACTACGAACGCTATTGCCAGCAGCTCACGTCGTTTCTGGCCGATAAGCCGCATACGCGTTTGCTGGAAACGCTGGCCGTGGAGATCGCGGCGTTGTCGTTTTCGCAATGGGCGGCGCTCGACACGCTGACGCTTGCGCTGCATAAGCCGAAGATTCGCGAGGGCACGCGCCGCATCGGGCTGGAACTCGATTGGACGCGAGCCGATTACGACTCGTGGCGCGCCGCTCATGAAGCGGCGGCGGCACGCGCCACGTGCTGAGCGTCGGGCTCGAGCACGCGGCGCACGCCGGCGATGCTCCGGTTATTGGACGCCGGAGGTCGCCTTCTCCTGCGGCTTGGCCTTGAGACGCCCTTGATAGAACGGCAAGCGACGCACCACCGATTGCTGCGGCGTGGTGTCGAGACGCAGCATCCGCGCGGCCACGGCCGGTGCGATCGAGATCGAGTCGATACTCTTCTCACGCGAGGGATCGGCGAGTCCCGAACTGACGAGCAGATGCGCTTCCAGCTTCAGGTTCGTGAGCCGGGGCGGGTCCTGCAGCGCATTGCTCTGGCCCAGCAACTGCCCCCACGCATTGTCGCCGTAATTGACGACGTAGTAGTCCTGCCCGCTCGGATCGGCCAGCACGGCCCCGCAACCGGGCAATCGCACCTGCATGCTCGTGTCCTTCATCGCAAACGTCTTGTGGTTCGACAACGCATTGCCGTAAGCGAGCGTGAGCGGAATCGTCCACTGCGTACCCGGATAGAGGTTCTTGTTCGGGAACGGCCGCTGTTTGAGCGAAACGATCGTCTGATCGCTCGTCAGATCGCATTGCGTTTCCAACGATACGAGCGGCACGCCCGTTTGCCTTACAAAGCTGTCGCCGATCGCGTTCATCGGCTGGCCGCTTGCATGCGAAAGCTCGTCCCAGAGCCGCTTCGGCGTCGAATTGCCGAGCGCATAGTCGGCCAAATACTGCTGCAGCCCCTTGCGCATGACGTCCTCGCCGAGATAGCCCTCGAACATCTTCAGCACCTGGCCGCCCTTGTCGTAGACGAACTGCGCCGCATTGACGACGAAGTCGTTCGAGGCCCAGGCGTTGAAGTTCGGCTGGATCGGATATGAGGTCGAAGCGAGATCGGCCGCGATGATGCGGTACTTGTTCTTGACTTCGCCTTCCCAACTGAAGCGGTCGGGGTAGAACGCGATCTTCGTCTTGTTCTCGAAGTACGTCGCGAAAGATTCGTTGAGCCACACGTCGTCCCACCAATCGAGCGTGACGAGATCGCCGAACCACTGGTGCGACGCCTCGTGCGTGAGCACGGTCACGCCGTAGTTCGAAAGCGGCGTGCCGGGCGGCGGCACGATATCGTCGGCGAACTCGAGAATGGCGCCCCAGTTTTCCATCCCGCCGAAGTTCAGATCCTTTTCGGCTTTGAACGCGTCGTTCGCAGCGATCGTGTCGAATTTCTCGAGCGGCAGCGGGATGCCCGTGTAGCGATAGTAGAAATCGAGCGCTCGCTTGGTCTCTTGCATCGCGGGCTTGGCCCAATCCTTCATGCCGGGCGGCGTGAAAATGCGAAGGTGCAAGCCCTTGCCGTCTGCCAGCGGGCTCGAGAAATCGTCTTCGAGCACGTCGAATTGGCCGCCGCCGAAGAACAGAAGATACGAGGGCATAGGCGGCGTCTTTTCGAAGCTCACGCGCTTGTAGCCACGATCGACGTTCACTTCGCCTGTTTCCGCGGCGTTCGATACGACGCGCCAGTTTTGCGGCACGTCGGCGCTGACCTCGTAAGTCGGGCGGAATGCCGGTTCATCCCAGCCGGGGAACCATTGCCGCGCAAGATCCGATTCGCCCTGAGTGAGGATCGCGCCGCTCGTCTTGCCGTCGGTCGCTTTCAGGTCGACGCGGAAGACGCCTTCGGCAGCGGAGCAGCCCGGGTAGTTATCGTTGCCGCAGCTGCCGCCCGTCTTCGTGACCGGATCGTCGTAGGTCTTGAAGTTGATGATGCCTTTCCACTCCATATGCAGCGAGTAGGTGCCCGCCGCGATCTGGCCGCTTGCCGGACGCAGTTGATAGTAGTCGCCGTCGTCTTGCGGCGTGGCGATGAGGGCAATGTTGCCCGGCTGCAGCGTCAGCGCGCCGTTCGTAAACGACAGCCGGTGCGCGGCCACGACGATCGCGTTCACAGGCTTGAGCACCTTGATCTCCACGTCGGCGCGGCCATCGAACGCGTTCAGGTTGGTGTTCGGGCGGAACCAGAGCTTGTAGTTCACGGGCACGACAGTATCGGGCATCTCCACGGGCGCAACCGTCTTGTCGATCCCCGGTGCCGCGGTGACCGGACCCGACGGCGCGGTCACCATCGGCGTGGCCGCAGAGCCCGATCCGGGCGCGGCTGCGCCGGCGCGAACGCCCGATGCCGACGAGCCGTCGCCTCCACCGCAACCGGCCATCACCAAGGCGGCGGCTATGGAAATGCAGTGCAATTTTGCATTGAATGGAATGCGCATTTTCAACCCTCTGATGGAAATTGTTTCGTTCATTTGCTGCACGAACTCTTTTTCCTGCTATCTCGAATAATGGAAAGCGACACCCAGCGGGCATTCGAATGCTCGCTAATGACGGGCGTGCGTTGCCCAGGCTCAGATTTCACTGAAACCTATCGTTTCATAACTGATCAGGACTACTAAGCAAGTACGAGAAGCCGAAACGACAGCGATGAACAGGCCTGTCTTTCGAGGAGATCGCCGTTACTCCGCTCGTCAGTGGGCAGTCGCGGTCGCGGCGGCATGCCTGAGCGGCGCTTGGCGATGCAAGAGAGATTAGGTGCGCATGGCGCGACATGTCAACTTCCTTTCACCATTTTTTAATTAATGATACGGGGTATCAATTGTTTTCTACGTTTATTTGTAGGGTGATCAGATCGGTATGGCTATTTTTTGGTAATTAATCCCATTGAAAATAAATGGATGAAAATTTGACTGCGTCGGAAAGTTCCGCCGAAGACGGGCGTCGGGAGCGCAAAAAGCGTCCGCGTTCGGCGGGAATATTGCGGCACATGGTGGGTTCAAGGGGGGAGGCGCCGCGTGCGCCGGCTTCGTTTTATCGGCAAGGCAAAGCGTGGGGCTGCCGCGATGAAGGTCCAGGGCGCTGCGTCTCGCTGCGGCGGGCCGCGTTCGGCAAGGGCAAACGAAGACAGCGTGGCCCGACGGTGCTTTCGCCCGGCGGGCGGTTGGCGCTTCATTGCCAATCATCATACCAATGAAGCGCTTCTTTACAACGCATTGTGAAGTAATGATAATGCGAGTCATTCTCGTTCTTGATTGTACTAACTCCTCATCGACTCCTCTTATGGCCATGACTAAAAACGAGCTTCTCGCCGCCGCCGCATCCGCCTTTGCGCTCGCCGCATTCAGTTCCAACGCCGCTGCGCAAAGCAGCGTGACGCTCTATGGGGAGGTCGATGCCGGTCTCGCCTACGTGAACAACGTGGGCGGTCACTCGCAGTACAAGATGACCACCGGCACGATCGACGGCAGTTATTGGGGGCTGCAGGGTTCCGAGGACCTCGGGGCAGGCAACAAAGCGATATTCCGCCTCGAGCGCGGGTTTTCGATGGCGACGGGTGAAAGCCTCAACGACCATCCGTACTATGTCGGGCTGGGGAACGACGCTTTCGGCACGGTAACGCTCGGCCATCAGTACGACTCCGTGCATGACTACTTGGCGCCGTTGACGTTGACGGGCGGCGCTGGCGGCACGGCGTTCGCGCATCCGTTCGACAACGACAACGCCAATAATTCCTGGCTTGCTCGCAACGCAATCAAATATACGAGCCCTTCGTTCGGCGGATTCAGTTTTGGCGGCATGTACGCGCTTTCGAACGCGGCGGGCGCCTTCGCGAACAACCGGGCGTATAGCATCGGTGCGAATTACCAGCAGGGCACGCTCAATATCGGCGCCGCGTGGCTCCATGCGAACGGCCGCGGCAATTCCGACGCCGGCGCCTACGATGCCATGACGCTGCCCGGCGCGGACGGCAGCGTATTCGATGCGAACGTGCGGACGCAGAATACCTACGGTGTCGGTGCGAGCTACGGGATCGGCGATGTCACGGTGGGCGCCGCGTGGTCGCGTTCGACCTACACGGGCGTGACCGATGCCGCCTCCGGCAGCGCGGCGCCGTCCGTCGGCTTCAGCAATTACGAACTCAATGCGGTCTATCAGCTGAACCCGGCGTTGTCGCTGGCCGGCATGTACACCTACACGAAGGCCTCCTCGGCGCATTGGCACGAGGGCGCGCTTCAGGCGGTCTATCAGTTGTCGAAGCGCACGGATACGTATCTGGAAACGGTGTATCAGCGCGCGTCGAACGGTCCCGCCGTCATCAATACGAACGATCCGTCGTCGAGCCGCAGCCAGCTGCTCGTTGCCGCAGGCATTCGTCACCGCTTCTGATTCTTTCTTTTCACTGCAGCGCTACTCGAACAATCGAACATGGCATCAACCACTACTGTGAAATCATTTGGCGTCGCCGCGATCGCTCTCATGTGCGCGACGGCGTCGTTCGCGTCGGAGTACCCGATCGGCAAGCCCCATGTGCAGGGCGGCATGGAAATCGGCGCCGTCTACTTGCAGCCGATCACGATGGAGCCGGAGGGCATGATGCGCAAGGCGGCGGATTCCGACATTCATTTGGAAGCCGACATCCATGCCGTCAAGAAGAATCCGACCGGTTTTGCGGAAGGCGATTGGATGCCGTATTTGCAGGTGCGCTACGAATTGACGAAGGCAGGTTCCAGCGAGACGCAGAAGGGCGACATGATGGCCATGGTCGCGGACGACGGTCCGCACTATGGCGACAACGTCAAACTGTCCGGGCCCGGCAAGTATCGCCTCAAGCTGTTCATTGCCCCGCCGATGCAGACCGGACACATGGCGTTCGGGCGCCACGTCGACAAAGAAACGGGCGTTGGCCCCTGGTTCAAGCCGTTTGAGCTCGACTACGACTTTACGTTCGCCGGTATCGGCAAGAAGGGCGGCTATTAGGGCCTGTTCACGCTAATTCCAGGCTTGCGCTGGCCACCAGAAGGGCCGAGCGCAAGGAATGCGATGCCCCGAAGGAAATCCCCTTGGGGGACGAAGCGAATACTCGACGTATTCGTGAGGAGCATGACGCAGCGATCGGCCCTTCTGGTGGCCAGCCCCACAAACGATTTTTTTTCAATCAGGGGAACGTGCCTTACCGGGCGCAGTGCGGCGTCGTTCCTCGTTGCAATAGCTACGGCTATTGCGCCTCGTCACTTCTTGCCCTGCGCCCGGTAAGGCACGTTCGCAAGCCTGGAATTAGCGTGAACAGGCCCTAAGCCGCCGGAAGCGGCTGCATCGCACGCGACGCCCGCCGGGCCGGATTCGAGTCAGTGAATGCCTGCTTCGGCGCTCTCGTGCGCGATCTCCGCTCCGAGCGAACGCGCGGCCTTCGCCGCGCGCTTGTCGACATACATGGCGTGGTCGGCGACGTCGATCAAATCGGCGATCGAAATTTCCGCCGACAGATCGCACGGCGCAAGCCCCACGCTGAACCTCAAGTCGTAACCGCGCTTTCGCTCGCGGTTGTGACGTTCCACCCCTAGCCGAACCCGCTCGATGATGCTAGCTTCGGAGCCGGCGTAGGCGCCGACGACGAGCGCGACGAATTCGTCGCCGCCCAATCGCGCGAGCACGTCCGTTTCGCGCACACTGGCGCGCAGGACGTCGCCGAACGCGACGATCGCCCGGTCGCCTTCGCCGTGGCCGAAGGCGTCGTTGATACGCTTGAATCCGTCCAGATCGAAGAACAGCAGCGACGCGTGCGACCCCGCTCGCTTGCACAGCTTCAGCGAGTGAAGCGCGAGCGCATCGAAGCCGCGCCGATTCGACAGGCCGGTCAAGTCGTCGGTCGCGGCAAGTTCGAGCATCTCCAATTCCCGTTCGGCGATCCTGCCGAGATCGCGGAGCATCCTGCGCTCGACTTCCGTCAGTGTGCGCGGTTTCGTATCGACCAAGCAGAAGGCGCCGATCCGAAGGCTGCCATGTAGCGTCAGCGGATATCCGGCATAAAAACGCACCCCGGGTTCGCCCACGACGAGCGGGTTATCGGAGAAGCGCGGGTCGGCGCTGGCGTCTTCGATGACGAACAAATCCTCATCGAGGATCGTGTGGCCGCAGAACGAGATGTCGCGTGGCGTTTGGCTCGTCTTCAGTCCGTCGCATGACTTGAACCATTGCCGGTCGCTGTCGACGAGCGACACCATCGAAATGGGCACGCGAAACATGTGCTTGGCAAGTCGCGTCAATCGATCGAAGCGTTCGTCCGGGGCCGTATCGAGCACGTCGAGTGCGCGCAACGCGGCGATTCGCGCGGCTTCGTTCGACGGATAGGGGGGCTTTTGCATGATCGATCCATGAGTAACGGCGGGCGCTGACCGTGCGGAGCGCCAATTGCGACGCGTTCAGAATACGGCGGGCGTTTGCAAAACAATTGACCGAACAAGCCCCGGATTGCCCGCCGATTCGCTCCATTGCGTGCAATGTCGCGGATTTATCCGACGATATGACGTAATCGCATGAGGGTCGAACAACCGATTTGCGTTCCCGCGGACATCCGAGCGCCAGTTACCGAATAGGGTTTATCCTGACGCCTTTGCCGCGTGACGTGGCGTGCATTGGGAGAATCGGATGGAATACCGCAAGTTCGGAGCGACGGGACTGCGCGTATCGCGCGTGTGTCTGGGGACGATGACGTTCGGCTTTCAGATCGACGAGCCCACGTCGATCCGCATCATGGACACGGCGGCCGAGGCGGGTGTGACGTTCTTCGATACGGCGAACGTTTATCCGCTCGGCGGCGGCGAATCGCGCGTCGGCCGCACCGAGGAGATCGTCGGCCGCTGGCTCAAAGGCAAGCGAGAGCGGTTCGTGCTCGCCACGAAAGCCGTCGGCAAAATGGGCCCGTCTCCGTGGGACCAAGGCGCCTCGCGCAAGCACTTGCTCGACGCGATCGATGCGTCGCTGCGGCGGCTCGGCACCGATTACGTCGACCTCTACCAATTGCATTTCGACGATCGCGAAACGCCGCTCGACGAGACGCTCGAAGCGCTCGATGTCATCGTTCGCTCCGGGCGCGCGCGTTATATCGGCGTCTCGAACTTTCTCGCTTATCGGCTCGCTCGTGCGCTCGGCCGCGCCGACGCGCTAGGCACTGCGCGCTTCGTTTCCATCCAGCCTCGCTATAACCTGCTGTTTCGCGAGATCGAGCGGGAATTGCTGCCGCTTGCCGAAGAGGAAGGTTTGGCCGTCATCCCTTATAACCCGCTCGCGGGAGGATTGCTGACGGGCAAGCATCGGCGTGAAGCGCCGCCGCCCGAAGGCCGCTTTACGGTGGGCACGGCAGGCGAGCTGTATCAGGCGCGGTACTGGCACGAGCGCGAGTTCGCCACCATCGAGGCGCTCAAAAGGCTGACGGCCGACGCCGGCCTCCCGTTGCCGACGGTTGCCGTCGCCTGGGTACTGGCTCACACGGCCGTCACGTCGGCGATCCTCGGGGCGAGCCGGCCGGAGCAGTTGGCCCATACGCTGGCCGCCGTGGAGATCGGGCTCGATCCTCAGATGAAGGCCAAGCTCGACGAGCTCACGCACGAGTATCGATTCGGAGATGCCACGCGATAACGGAAAGGCTCGGTTCGCCGAGTTTGCACCGCCTTTCCTTCGATCCGTCATTCCACGGTGACGTAGCGGGGCCCGTTTCGCTTCTCGCGCGGCGGCGTTTCGTCGCCGCGCATCCGTTTGACGTCGTCGGCCGGGCTCACGCCGAACAGGCGCTTGAATTCCCTGCTGAACTGCGAGGCGCTTTCATAACCCACGCGCGTGGCCGCCGCGCTCACGTTCAGCCTGTCCTGCATCATCAGCAACCTCGCATGATGTAAGCGCGTGGTCTTCACGTACTGCATCGGCGACGTCTCGGTCACCGCTTTGAATTGCGCGTGAAATACCGCAAGGCTCATGCCCGCTTCGCGCGCGAGCGTCGGCACGTCCAGGTCGCGCGCAAAATCCGTATGAATCCGGCGTAGGGCTTTCGCAATGCGGCCGAAATGGTCTTGATGAGTCAGGGCCGCGCGAATCATATCGCCCTGTGACCCCGTCAGCACGCGATAGCAAATCTCTCGCACGATCGCCGGGCCCAAAATGCGCGCGTCATGGGGCGAGGCGAGCGACTCCAGCAAGCGCAATACCGCGTCGCTCAAGTTGCGGTCGAGCGGCGTGGCGTAGACGGCGCGCGGCTCGCTGTCGATCGGCCCGCGCGTGTCGTTCAGCGCCATGAGAATTTCGGCGATGACGCCCAAGTCGATTCGAATCGAAATCGCCAGCATCGGCTCTTCTGGCGTGGCCTCGGTTTCGCATTCGAACGGCATCGGCACGGACAGCACGAGATAGTGCTGCGCATCGTAGATGAAGGCTTGGCTGCCGAGAAAGCCGCGCTTGCGCCCTTGCGCGACGATGACGATGCACGGCTCGTACATGACCGGTATGCGAGGCATGGGGGCGTTCGTGCGCATGAACTTCACGCCGTCGAGCGCCGAGAGCGTGAAGCCTTCCGCGGGGGCGAGCGTCGCGAGCAATTCGACCATGCGCGCTTGCGCAGGGCTGACGAAGGGGGTGGTCGAGGCGGGGATGGACATAGCCGTCGCACGCAAAATTAGGAGAATCGGGCTCGAAATATAGCGCCGATTCGTATTTTGCGCCGGGGGGGCAAGAGAAAAAGGCAAACGTTCGATAGATTCAGGCATTCCGAAGCGCCGCGCGGGTTCCTACCATGTGCTCCTACGCAGCTCCATGTCGGAGCGCCGCATTCTGTAGGAGCCATCATTCATGTACACGAGTCACGGGTATGCAGCGAAGGACGCCGATTCTCCTCTCGCCGCGTTCGATATTCAACGCCGCGACCTGCGCGAGCACGATGTGCAAATCGAGGTGCTGTTTTGTGGCGTTTGCCACTCGGACTTGCACCAAGCGCGCAACGAATGGCGCAACACGATGTATCCGGTCGTCCCCGGCCATGAAATCGTCGGCCGCGTCACGCAGGTCGGTCCGCAAGTGACGCGCTATAAAACGGGCGATCTCGTCGGCGTGGGGTGCCTCGTCGATTCGTGCCGCACGTGCGCGAGCTGTGCGGAAGGCCTCGAGCAATACTGCGAAAACGGCTTTGTCGGCACCTATAACGGTGTCGACCGCGAGACCGGCGAGACGACTTACGGCGGGTATTCGACGAGCGTCGTCGTCGACGAAGCATTCGTGCTGAGCGTACCGGCCAACCTCGACCCTGCGGGCGCCGCGCCGCTGCTGTGCGCGGGTATCACGACGTATTCGCCGCTGCGCCAATGGGGCGCCGGCCCGGGCAAGAAGGTCGGCATCGTGGGCCTCGGCGGTCTCGGGCACATGGGCGTGAAGCTCGCGCATGCGATGGGCGCGCATGTCGTGCTGTTCACGACGTCGCAGTCGAAAGTCGAAGACGCGAAGCGCCTGGGCGCGCACGAAGTGGTGATTTCGAAAGATCCGTCGCAGATGCAGGCGCATGCGAATAGTTTCGATCTCATCATCAACACGGTCGCCGCGCAGCACGATCTCAATCCGTTCATCGAATTGCTCAAGCGCGACGGCACCATGACGCTCGTCGGCGTGCCCGAGCACGATCATCCGTCGCCCCAAGTGATCAACTTGATTTTCAAGCGTCGGCGCCTGGCCGGCTCGCTCATCGGCGGCATTGCCGAAACGCAAGAAATGCTCGACTTCTGCGGACAGCACGGGATTACGTCGGATATCGAAGTCATTCCGATGCAAAGCATTAACGAGGCTTACGACAGAATGTTGAAGAGCGATGTAAAGTACCGCTTCGTAATTGATCTCGATTCACTTCGACAATAGGCGGAAACCTCGATGACGACGCTGACGATCAATGGCAAGACCCATACCGTGGATGCGCCCGACGATATGCCGTTACTGTGGGTGCTGCGCGATCTCGTAGGATTGACGGGCACTAAATTCGGCTGCGGTATTGCACAATGCGGCGCGTGCACGGTGCACTTGGACGGCGCGGCCGTTCGCTCATGTGTCTTGCCGGTCGCGGCTGTCGTCGGCAAGAAAATCACGACGATCGAGGCGGTCGGCGACACGCCTTCGGGCCGAAAGGTGCAAGAAGCGTGGCGCACGCTCGACGTCGTTCAGTGCGGATATTGTCAGTCTGGGCAGGTGATGTCGGCCGCCGCGTTGCTCGCGGCTCATCCGAACCCGAGCGATGCCGACATCGACGCCGCCATGTCGGGGAACATCTGCCGGTGCGGGACTTACAACCGCATTCACGCGGCCATCAAGCACGCCGCCCGGGAGGCCTGACATGTCGCGAGGGCTTCTTCACGTAGGCGAAATCGATGCGGCCGGCCAACAGGGCGAGGCCGGCGCGGATACGGCACAGGCAGCCGGCACGGCGAACTTATCGCGTCGCACCTTTTTGAAGCACGGCGTGACATTGAGCGCCGCAATGGGCGGCGGATTGCTGCTCGGCTTCAGCGTGCCGGCCGCCGCGCAGCAGAAGGCGCGCAACGCGCGCGGCGTCAAAACGGGCGACGCCTCGCCGTTGCCGCAGGCAGGCGTATGGGCGCCGAACGCTTTCATTCGAATCGATCGCGGCGGCGGTGTGACGTTGATCATGCCGAAGGTCGAGATGGGACAGGGCGTGTACACGTCCATTCCGATGTTGATTGCCGAGGAACTCGAGGTTCCGCTCGATCGCGTCGCGCTCGATCATGCGCCGCCCAATGCGAAGCTCTATGGCGATCCGTTGCTGGGTGGCGGGCAAATCACGGGCGGTTCGACTTCGATCCGCTACGCCTGGCAGCCGATGCGGCAGGCCGGCGCGACGGCGCGCGTGCTGCTCGTGACGACCGCCGCCCATCGGTGGAAGGTCGATCCGGCTGCCTGCCGAGCGCACGAAGGCGCTGTCGTCCACGAGCCGACCGGGCGGCGCCTCGGCTACGGCGAACTTGTCGATGCAGCTGCGAACATGCCGATACCTACCGGTGTCGAGCTCAAGCATCCGTCGCAATTTACGCTCGTCGGCAAGCCTACGAACCGGCTCGATTCGCCGCAAAAGGTGGACGGGTCGGCACGGTTCGGCCTCGATACGCGTGTGCCGGGCATGCGGTATGCCGCGATCGTGCATTGCCCCGTATTGGGCGGCACGTTGTCCAGCGTCGACGAGACGAAGGCGAAGCAAGTTCCCGGTGTGCGTCAGGTCGTCAAGATGCCTCATGCGGTCGCGGTGGTGGGCGATCACACCTGGGCCGCAAAAAGCGGCGCTGCGGCGCTCGATGTGAAGTGGAACGAAGGCGAGGGTGCGACGCTGTCGACAAAGGACATTGTCGAGCAACTTGCCGCCGCGGCGAAGAAAACCGGTGCGGTAGCGCATCGAGAAGGCGACGCGGCGAAAGCATTGGGCAGCGCCAAGCACCGCGTGGACGCCGTGTACGAGCAACCGTTCCTCGCGCATGCGACGATGGAGCCGATGAATTGCACCGTGCACGTGCGCCCCGACGCCTGCGATATCTGGGTGGGCACGCAAGTGCCGGGCTTCGCCGTACAAGCGGCGCAGAAGGTCACGGGCTTACCGGCGGAGCGAATCGCCTTGCACAACCATTTGATCGGCGGCGGCTTCGGGCGGCGGCTCGAGGTGGACATGATCGTGCAGGCGCTCGAAATCGGCAAGCAAGTCGATGCCCCGGTCAAGGTGTTTTGGACACGCGAAGAGGATGTCCAGCACGACATGTATCGCCCGTACTACTACGACCGCATCTCGGCCGGACTCGACGAACAGGGCAAGCCTGTCGCTTGGCAGCACCGGATCGTCGGCTCGTCGATTTTGTCGCGCTTTGCACCCGGGGCGGTGAAGGACGGTGTCGATGCGGATGCAGTTGAAGTCGCAGCGCAGTTGCCTTACGCGATACCGAATCAACTCGTCGACTACGTTCGCGAGGAACCGCGGACTGTGCCTACCGCGTTTTGGCGCGGCGTGGGTGCGACGCGCGGCACGTTCGTCGTCGAGAGCTTCCTCGACGAACTCTCAGGCGAGGCGCGTATCGATCCCGTGCAATATCGGCGCGACCTGCTGCGCGACAAGTCTCCGCGTGCGCTGAATGTGTTGGAGGTGGCCGCTCGTGCAAGCAACTGGGGCGAGCCGTTGCCCAAAGGCGAGGGCCGCGGCGTCTCGGTCATGCATGCGTTCGGAAGCTACTTGTCGATGGTCGCGCACGTCGCCGTCGATGCACAGGGGCAGGTCAGCGTGAAGCGCGTGGTGTGCGCGGTCGATTGCGGGATGACCGTCAATCCGAAGACGATCGAAGCGCAGATCGAAGGCGGCGTCGTATTCGGGATCAGCGCGGTGTTGTACGGCGAGATCACATTGAAGAACGGTCGCGTCGAGCAAACGAACTTCACCGATTATCGGGTGTTGCGGATGAACGAGACGCCTGCAATCGAAGTACATATCGTGCAAAGCGCCGAAGCCCCCGGCGGTATCGGCGAGCCGGGCACGGCGGCGCTTGCGCCTGCTGTCACGAACGCGATCTATGCGGCGACAGGTAAGCGCGTCAGAAAGCTGCCCGTCGGCGAGCAGTTGAAGCAGGCGTGACGTGAAGAATCAGAGTAGGGCAGCGTATCTCCGGATAGCGCGGCGCAACCTCGTCGGTAGATCGCAGATCCATTTGTGCGATCTGGCGGTAAAACGCCGCCTGCCCGACTTCACCTAACCAAGGCCGCATATAGGGGGCCAATTCGTCGTGGGACAGCGAACGCCGAACCGCGCCACGTATATACGCGGGCACGATCGCTTCGTAAATGTACTCGGGCAGGCCGCTGAAGGCGGCTTCGTGTTTTCGGACATGCTGGACGAAAGGGGAGCCCCATGGCGAAAGCGCGACCGGATCGACGAGCGTCAGACGGCCTGCGTTTCCAGACGACACAAAGCGCGGATGGCTGGCGCAATCGATGCGCTCGGCGCATCCGTAGCGGTGTTCGCCAGCCGAGCAAAAAGAGCCTAGCCGACTAAGGGCTAGGCGAAACCGCCGGTGACCGGCGGCGGAGGTATCGACGCGAAGGCGGCTTGCTTCCCTAACGGCGAAGCAAGCCGTGTTCCGTGCGAATCAGCGAAGATGTTCTCGTGTTGCCGCGCCCATCGTTCGGGCGCTCGGCGACGCTTCGTTGCGGCGCGAATCAGTTGCCGAAATAGATCGGCTTGACGCCGTCGATCCGGGCGGGGCCGCCCGACGCCGACGAACCGGCGGCCACGCCCCCGAAGCCTTCATTGTTGCCGTTCTGGGCATTGACGCGCGCTTGAGCGATTTGCGCGTCTTCCGGATAGTACGGATCGTTGCTGAAGTTCGTACGGCCTCCCGCTTGCTGGAATTGCACGAGTTCGGCCTTCACTTGCGCACGCGTCACGGGCGCGTTCGATTGAGCAAAAGCGGCGACAGGAGCGGCAAAGGCGGCGGCGATGACGACAGCTTGAACGAGCGATTTCATGATGACTACCTCCAAAAGTTCTTTGTCTTTGCGGTTGCATCGTGTTCGTTGCGTTGAACCGATGACTGCAGTGTAGTGATTGGAGAGGCTAGGGTTAATACCTATTTGAAGAAGTCACCGTTGCGAAATTGTTCATAATCGCGAGCGGGGCGTCGCCCGCGGCTCGGACTGCCGGTATGATGGCGGGCCGCGCCGCCCTGCGCGGATTGCGCCGCGCGCCGCCGTCGCCGCGATGGGGCGCGAGCACCTTCATTCACGATGACTTCGAGGAAGACCGCCATGACGTCCGCCACGCAATTCGACCAGGTTTCCGTAATCAAACGGGCCAACGTCTATTTCGACGGCAAATGTGTTTCTCACACGGTTCTGTTCGCCGACGGTTCGCGCAAGACGCTCGGCGTGATCTTGCCGGGTACCTTGAACTTCGGCACGGACGCACCCGAACTCATGGAAGTGCAGGCCGGCCAATGCCGGATCCGGCTCGACGGCAGCGATCAGTGGACGACGTATGGCGCGGGACAATCGTTTTCCGTGCCGGGCAAGAGCCGCTTCGATATCGACGTCATCGAAACGCTCGATTACGTCTGCAGCTACCTATGAGGATGTGCGGACGGGCGCGCCCGGCTATCATATCGAATCGCTTTCATTGCTTTCGTTTGCTCTCATGACACAACCCTTGCGCGAACTCAGTGCGCTCGAAGCCCGCATTCTTGGCGTGCTGGTCGAGAAGCAGCATACGGTGCCCGATACTTATCCGCTTTCGCTGAATGCTTTGACTGCGGGTTGCAATCAGAAGACCGCGCGTTCGCCCGTCATGAGCGTGACGGAGCCCGAAGTCCAAACGGCGATCGATGGATTGAAGCGATTGAGCCTCGTGATGGAGGCAAGCAGCAGCCGGGTCACGCGCTACGAGCACAACATGAATCGCGTGCTCGGCATTCCGAGTCAATCGGGGGCGTTGCTGACGATCTTGTTGCTTCGCGGCCCGCAAACGGCGGCCGAGTTGCGGTTGAACGCCGCCCGGTTGCATGGGTTCGCCGATAACTCGTCCGTCGAGGCTTTCCTCGACGAGCTCGCGGCGCGCGAGCCGGCGCTCGTCGTGAAGCTGCCGTGTGCGCCGGGCGAGCGCGAGAGCCGGTGGATGCATTTGATGTGCGGCGAAGTCAGCATCGAGCAAGTCGCTGCTGCGCGCAGTGCCGGTAATGACGCCATTCCGGCGAGCGAGTTCGACGCGCTGAAGGCCGAACAAATGCGCTTGGCGGGCGAAGTGGCTCGACTGCAGGAACTCGTCGAGCGCATGGCGGCGGAGCTGGGTGTGTCGATCGCGCGGCCGGCGCAGGATTGAGATGGGCTGTCATCTCCCCTCGTCGAGTGCGGCGGCGTAGCCGTTAGCTTCCGCCTCGCCCGTGCCGCGTTCGAGGAGGCTGGATCGGCTTCCCTGCGGGGAGCCGATCGCTCGGGTCAAACGATGGAGATCGCCGGCCGGGCGGGACCTGGCGCCGCGGCCGAGCGGCCCGCGACCGAGGGATTCGCACCCCCTCGCGCCGGCAACCCGTTCGCGACGTAATACGGCACGTCGGCGCGCGCGAGCGCGTCGCGCCCACGAATACGGTCGGCGATTTTCTCCGCGAGCATGATCGTCGGCGCGTTCAAGTTGCCCGTCGTGATGCGCGGCATGATCGACGCATCCACCACACGCAGTCCCTCCACGCCATGCACGCGGCCTTGTGTATCGACGACCGACATGTCGTCGTATCCCATCGCGCACGAGCAGGACGGATGGTATGCCGTCTCCGCATGTGCGCGGACGTACGCATCGAGCTCGGCGTCCGTCTTCAATTCGGCGCCGGGGCTCAACTCACGGCCTCGATAACGATCGAGCGCGCGCTGCGCGATGATCTCGCGCGTGATGCGAATGCCGTCGCGGAATTCTCGCCAGTCGAGCGGGTCGGCCATGTAGTTGAACAAGATGCTCGGATGGGCGCGCGGGTCGCGTGAGCGCAGTTTGATGCGGCCGCGGCTGGGCGAACGCATCGATCCCATGTGCGCTTGAAAACCGTGCATCTCGATCGCGTTCGATCCGTTGTAGTTGATCGCGATCGGCAGAAAATGGTATTGAATGTTGGGCCAAAGGTCGTCGTCGCGTGTGCGGATGAAGCCTCCCGCCTCGAATTGATTGCTCGCGCCGATGCCCGTGCCCTTGAGCAGCCATTCCAACCCGATCGCCGGCTGGTTGTACCACTTCAGCGCGGGATAGAGCGAGACGGGCTCCTTGCACTCGTACTGCATGTACATCTCGAGATGGTCTTGCAAATTGCGGCCCACGCCGGGCAAGTCCAATACGATGGAGATGTCGAGCTCGCGCAGCCACTCGCCGGGGCCGACGCCCGAGCGCTGCAGCAGTTGAGGCGAGGCGATCGCACCCGAGCAAACGAGCACCTCGCGCCGCGCATGAGCCGTCGCGGGCGCGTCGTGATGAAGGTAAGTCACGCCGGTAGCGCGTTTGCCGGCGAACAGTATGCGGTCGGCTTGCGCGTGCGTCGCGATCGTCAAATTCGGCCGTTGCCGCGCTTGGTCGAGATAGCCGCGCGCCGTGCTGGCCCGGCGGCCTTGCGCGGTCACGGTGCGGTCCATCGGTCCGAAGCCTTCTTGGCGATAGCCGTTCAAATCGTCGGTGCGCGGATAGCCGGCTTGCACGCCGGCGTCGACCATTGCGCCGAACAACGGGTTGTTGCCGGGCTTGCTCGTCGTCACGTGCACGGGGCCGTCGCCGCCGTGATAGTCGTTCGCGCCGATGTCGCGCGTCTCGGCTTTCTTGAAGTACGGGAGGCAGTCGAGGTAGCTCCAATCTTCGAGCCCCTTGTTTTGAGCCCAGCCGTCGTAATCGAGCGCGTTGCCGCGGATATAGCACATGCCGTTGATCAACGACGAACCGCCGAGCCCTTTGCCGCGCCCGCATTCCATGCGCCGGTTGTTCATATAGGGTTCGGGTTCCGTCTCGTACGCCCAGTTGTAGCGCCGTCCTTGCAGCGGATAGGCGAGCGCCGCGGGCATCTGCGTGCGGAAATCGAGGCGGTAATCCGGGCCGCCGGCTTCGAGCAGCAGCACGGTGACGTCCGCATCTTCGGTGAGGCGCGTGGCGAGGACATTGCCGGCGGACCCGGCGCCCACGATGATGTAGTCGTATTCGTTGGCACTCACGAGCGCTCTCCTTCAGAACACGGGCCGATAGGGGCCGAGTTCGACCTGAACCGATTTGATTTGCGTGTAGTGCTCGAGCGTGCCGATGCCGTTCTCCCGCCCCACGCCCGATTGCTTATAGCCGCCCACCGGCATCTCGGCGGGCGATTCGCCCCACGTGTTGATCCAGCAAATGCCCGCCTCGAGGCGATGAATCGTACGATGCGCGCGCGACAAGTTCTCCGTGACGACACCGGCCGCCAAACCATAGTGCGTCGCATTGGCCCGCGCGACGACTTCCTCTTCCTCGTCGAATGCGAGCAAGCACATGACGGGGCCGAAGATCTCTTCGCGCACGATGCGCATGTCGTCGCGGCAGTCGGCGAATACGGTCGGCGCCACGTATTGGCCGCGCGCGAATTCGCCGTCGGCTAGACGCTTGCCTCCCGCGACGAGGCGCGCCCCTTCGTGCTTGCCGCTTTCGATGTAGCCGAGCACCTTGTCGAGTTGCGCTGCGCTTGCGAGCGGGCCGAAGTTCGTATCCGGATCGGAAGGTTTGCCGATTCGGATACGTTCGACGCGTTCGGCGACGAGCGCCTCGAACCGGGCTTTTACCGATCGATGAACGAACACGCGTGTGCCGTTCGTGCAAACCTGGCCGGCGCTGAAGAAATTGGCGGTGACCGCGATGTCCGCCGCGCGTTCGAGGTCTGCATCCTCGAACACGATCAGCGGCGATTTCCCGCCGAGTTCCATCGTCACTTCCTTGAGCGACGAGGCGCCCGCGATCGACATCACCTTCTTGCCCGTTTCCACGCCGCCCGTGAACGACACTTTGGCGATGTCCGGATGCTCGGCCAGCATCGCACCGACGGCGCCGCCGCCTTGCACGACATTGAAGACGCCGGGCGGCACGCCGGCTTCCGTGTAGATCTCGGCGAGCTTGAGCGCCGACAGCGGCGTGACTTCGCTGGGCTTGAAGATCATCGCGTTGCCTGCGGCCAAGGCCGGCGCGGATTTCCAGCAAGCGATCTGAATCGGGTAATTCCAGGCGCCGATGCCCGCGCATACGCCTAGGGGCTCGCGCCGCGTATAGACGAACGAATCTTCCCGGAGCGGAATCTGGCGCCCTTCGAGCGTGGTCGCAAGGCCTGCGTAGTATTCGATGACGTCCGCGCCCGTGACGATATCCACGGCCAGCGTTTCGGCGATCGGCTTGCCCGTATCGCGCATTTCGAGTTCGGCCAGCTCATCGTTGCGTGCGCGAAGCAGCTCGACCGCGCGACGCAAGATGCGCGAGCGCGCCATCGCACTCATCGCCGCCCATTGGCGTTGTCCGTCGCGAGCCGACGCAACGGCGCGCTCGACATCGGCCCGGCTCGCCTCACTCACCGTCGCCAGGCGCTCGCCGGTCGCGGGGTCGAAGGTCTCGAAGCTCGCACCGGACGTGGCGTCCACGTAGGCGCCCCCGATGTAAAGACGCTGCGGCCCATAAACGGAGGACAAGGTCATCGAACTCTCCAGAAGTAATGCTTGTCGGTCTTTCGAAGGCTTCCACGATAGGCGTTTTACGCTCAGCCTTCAATCGATCGGGGCGCGATCGCGCCGCGCGTGTCGGGTTCTAGCAAACGCATGTCGCGTTTTGTACGGTCGGCGCAAGTGGACGAAGCCCGCTTCGCGCCGGCAGCCTTGATGACACCGACGCACCGGCAAGTGCACGCGCTGCCGTCGTGCGGCCGAGATATGACGGATTGGCGCGCTCGTGTCGGGTTCGATCAACCCCATGTCGCGTTTGTGCGGTTGCCGCAGCCCATTGCGGACTACGCTGCATACGGCAGCGACCAGGCGGCGTCGAGCGACGCACGGGCCGTCGCATCAGGGATCGCGAGTCGGCGATCGAGACGAAAGGAGACGCATACGATGAGCAGCAACCGAGGTGTCGTGTATCAAGGGGCGGGCAAGGTTCAGGTGCAGTCGATCGATTATCCGAAGATGGTCGATCCGAGCGGGCGTTCGATCCAGCACGGCGTGATTCTGAAGGTCGTCAGCACGAATATTTGCGGCTCCGACCAGCATATGGTGCGCGGACGCACGACTGCGCCGGAAGGCCTCGTCCTCGGCCATGAAATTACCGGCGAAGTCATTGAAATGGGGCGCGACGTTGAAACGCTCAAGATCGGCGACCTCGTGTCCGTGCCGTTCAACGTGGCGTGCGGCCGCTGCCCGATGTGCAAGGACCAGCATACGGGCGTGTGCCTGAACGTGAACGGCTCCCGTGCGGGCGGCGCGTACGGTTACGTCGACATGGGCGGCTGGATCGGCGGGCAAGCCGAATACGTGCTCGTGCCCTATGCCGACTTCAATCTGCTGAAGTTTCCGGATCGCGACCAAGCGTTGTCGAAGATTCGCGATCTGACGTGCTTGTCGGACATTCTGCCGACCGGCTATCACGGCGCCGTCACGGCCGGCGTCAAGCCTGGTTCGACCGTCTACATCGCCGGTGCGGGCCCCGTAGGCATGGCGGCCGCGGCTTCGGCGCGCCTGCTCGGCGCAGCCGTGACGATCGTCGGCGACATGAACGAACAACGTCTTGCCCACGCGAGGGCGATGGGTTTCGAAACGGTCAATCTGTCGCTGGACGCGTCGCTGGGCGAGCAGATCGAGCAGATTCTCGGCAAGCCGGAAGTCGATTGCGCGGTCGACTGCGTCGGTTTCGAGGCGCATGGGCACGGCAATGCGCATACGCAGGAAGCGCCCGCAACGGTGCTCAATTCGCTGATGGAAATCACGCGCGCGGCCGGGGCAATCGGCATCCCGGGACTTTACGTGACCGACGATCCGGGCTCGAAGGATGCAGCCGCTCGGCGCGGCAGCTTGAGCCTGCGTTTGGGCTTGGGGTGGGCGAAGTCGCACTCGTTCCATACGGGCCAGACGCCGGTCATGAAGTACAACCGCAACTTGATGCAGGCCATTTTGTGGGATCGCTTGCCGATCGCCGACATCGTCAACGTGACCGTCATTTCGTTGGATCAAGCGCCGGAAGGCTATCGCGAATTCGACGGCGGTGCGCCGCGCAAGTTCGTTATCGACCCGCACGGCATGCTGGAAGCGGCCTGACGGATCGATGAAGCCGGGCTAACTGGGCCGGCACTCGATTGATGGGAAGTCGGCGCGGCCGTCCCCTGCGATGCGATCTTGCATCGCGCGGGACGGCCGCGTTCGTCATGCGTTTTCGCGCGCCTGTTCGGCTTGATAGAGCGAGACTTCTTCCTTTAATGCACGCGCCGCCGCCGGGCGCGCCATGACGCGTTTGTAGTGAGCGAGGGCGGCCGGCCACTGCGCGAGCTCGACATCGCAATAGCGCGCCCAATTCAACACGACGGCCAGATAGATATCGGCCACGCTGAAGTTCTCCAGCAACCATTCGCGGTCGGCAAGGTGAGCTTGCAGCGCGCCCATGCGAACTGCGATCTGTTCGCGAGCGAAACGCTTGACGTCGTCCCCGGCCTCGGGCGTGAGTAGCGGGACGAACAACGCCTTGTGCAATTCGGTGCCGATGAATCCGAGCCATTGCTGTAGACGCGCACGTTCGAAGCCGCCTGCCGGCGCGAGCTTGGCCGAGGGGAGCGCATCGGCCACGTAAGGCAAGACAGCCGCATTTTCGGTCAAGAGTTCGCCGTCGTCCGTCCGCAGCGCCGGCACCTGCCCGATCGGATTGATGCCGAGGAAATCGCCGTCGATTTCCACCCGCTTGCGCTTCGTGTCGACTTGGATGTACCGCGCGTCGTAGCCCGCCTCATAAAACGCGATGCGCGTTGCTAGCGAGCATGCCAGCGGCGAAAAGTACAGTTCCATGTTCTATCCTCTCGTTGATCGGTTTTTGTACTATATTGAACAAAAATTCATTGCGTCAAGTATTTTTATCCTTTGCAGTACAAAATTATGGCGAACGAACGAGAGCAAGCAAAGCGTGCGCGTGGGCGTCCCCGCGCCTACGATGTCGACGAAGCGCTGACGCGAGCGCGCGATACGTTCTGGCAAAGCGGCTACGGCGCGACGACGCTCGATGAGTTGAGCGCCGCGACGGGCATGAACCGGCCGAGCCTCTACGGCGCGTTCGGCGACAAGCACGCCCTTTATCTGGCGACCTTGCGGCGGTATGTGGACGTGAACGTCGTCGCAATGAACGAGGCGCTCAGCGACGATCGCCCGATCAAAGACGCGCTGATGCACCTCTATGACCTCGCGCTCGGCCTCTATTGCCGGCCGGGCAGTGTTCCGAAAGGGTGTTTTCTCATCGGTACGGCCGCTGTCGAAGCGGTCAACGACGAAGCCGTCCGCACGATTCTCGGCCAAGGACTGCAAGCGTTCGATCGGGCGTTCGAAGCGCGGTTCGAACGTGCGCAACGCAGCGGCGAGATCGATGCGAATGCCGACCCCGCGGCGCTGGCCCGCATTGCATCGGCAATTTTGCATACGCTGGCGGTTCGCTCGCGTGCGGGAGACAAGCGCGCGGCGCTGCGCGCCACGGCGGAATCGGGCGTCGCGTTGATATGCGCAGCCGGCCCGGCCGGTGCGGCGACCGGCATCGAATAAGGCTCGAGGGCGAACAACGGTCGCTGGATGAAAAGCGACGAAGCGGGCGTACGCCGGCTAAGCGCGTGCGCTCGCTCGTAGACTTTCTGGCGGACCGGATCGGACCGGTGCTCGAATTGCGTGAACCGCTGCGGCAACGTCATGTCTGGCCGCCAGCTCCATTCGCGTTTGGTTTTTTCGTGCTTGCGCCGGGCGCGCGTCGGATCGCGCGCCGATTGCGCGAATCGTTCGAATGCGATTGATCGCGGACTAGACGATCAAGCGTGCAGGATGGGCGAGGGCAGGATGGTCGCCGCCGGACGCGCGAGCGGGGCGACTTGATTGCGGCGCTCGCGCGTGGGCGCCGTGCCGAACGCGTCGCGATAGCTCTTGCTGAAGTGGCAGGCCGATTGAAAACCGCATGCCATCGTGATGTGCATGATCGACATGTCGGTCTGCAGCAGCAATTCGCGCGCGCGGCGCAACCGCAGCGTCAGATAGTAATGCGTGGGCGTCATGCCCAGGTGCTCGCGGAAAAGCCGCTGCAATTGTCGCTGGGACATGTTGGCGAGCCGGGCCAATTCTTCGCGCGACAGCGGCTCTTCGATGTTGTTCTCCATCAACGCGATGACTTCGAACAGCGACTTGTTCGCCGAGCCGAGGCGAGCCACGAGCGGCATCCGTTGCTGAGCGCTCACATCGCGCACGTGCTCGACGATGAACTGCTCGGCGATTTGCGTGACGCGCGCCGTGCCGATCCGTGGAGCGATCAAATACAGCATCATGTCGAGCGGCGCGACGCCGCCCGTGCACGTGATGCGATCGCGGTCGACGACGAATAGTTCTTTCAGGAAGCGCGTGTTGGGGAATTCCTCTTTCAGCGCGGACATGTTCTCCCAATGAATCGCGCACGCATAACCGTCGAGCAACCCCGACCGGGCAAGCGCGTAAGTGCCCGTGCAGAGGCTGCCAAGCGCGACGCCCGAGCGCGCGAAGCGGCGCAGTTCCGACAGATGCGTGTTCGTCGTCGAATGCTGGACGTCGACGCCGCCGCACACGAAAACGACGTCGGGCTGCTGCGCGAGCGAAGCAATCGGCACCGTTTCGACGGCCAGCCCGTTGCTGGCGGTCACGGACCCGCCGTCGGGGCTCACGACCGTCCATCGATAAAGCGTTTCGCCGCTCAGATAGTTCGCCATCCTAAGCACTTCGACCGCGTTCGAGAACGCGATCATCGTGAAATTCGGCAGCGTCATGAAGACGAAGTGGGAGAGCGACGCGGTGCGGTCGGGCGACATGGGGAGCATTCCTTCGAATCCGATCTTTGCTGCCGCGGCACCGGTACATAGCCGGGCAGGGCGCGCGTTTCATTGTGGATTCCAGGGCAACAAGCATGCCATACGGCTTAACCCTAAGGTGGGCGGGCATGCGTCGATTTATTGCACCGCGCGTGTGCGCCAAAAGCACAGTCAGCGGGCTTACTGGCATTTTGTCGGTGCACGAATGCTGCGGTGCGGCGAGTTATGAAAGGGCTCGATCGGGACGTGGCCGATAGCCGCAACCGATCCGCCGGCCGCCGCATTAGCCGCACTCATCCGACTTGTCCAAAACGGACGCACGTGTCGGAAAAGGCAAAGAACGCGTCTGAATTCGTCAATCCGCCGCATGGGCGAACGACAAGAATAGAGCCGTCGCCAACTCACGCCAACCCGCGCCGGCGTCGCCTGGATACCGAAGGGCGCCGGGCCATCAATACGGATACGTCATGTCGAATACCGAGCCGTTTTTCACGCAGACACTTGCCGACCGCGATGCGCCCGTGCGCGGCGCGCTGTTGAGGGAACTCGAGCGGCAGCAGTCGCAAGTCGAGTTGATCGCATCGGAGAACATCGTCTCGCGCGCCGTGCTCGAAGCGCAAGGCTCCGTGCTGACGAACAAGTACGCGGAAGGCTATCCGGGCAAGCGCTATTACGGCGGATGCGAATTTGCCGACGAAGTCGAATCGCTCGCAATCGACCGTGTGAAGCGCCTGTTCGGCGCGCAGTTCGCGAACGTGCAGCCGCACTCGGGCGCGCAAGCGAACGGCTCGGTCATGCTGGCGCTCGCCAAACCCGGCGACACGGTGCTGGGCATGTCGCTCGATGCGGGCGGTCACCTGACGCACGGCGCGAAGCCGGCGCTGTCGGGCAAATGGTTCAACGCCGTCCAGTACGGCGTGAGCCGCGACACGATGTTGATCGACTACGACCAGATCGAAGCGCTGGCCGACGAACACCGTCCTAGCCTGATCATTGCGGGCTTCTCGGCCTATCCGCGCGTTCTCGACTTCGCACGGTTCCGCGCGATCGCCGATCGCGTCGGCGCGAAGCTGATGGTGGACATGGCGCACATCGCGGGCATCATCGCCGCCGGCCGTCATCCGAATCCGGTCGAACATGCGCACGTGGTGACGTCGACGACGCACAAGACGCTGCGCGGCCCGCGCGGCGGTTTCGTGCTCACGAACGACGAAGACGTCGCCAAGAAGATCAATTCGGCCGTATTCCCCGGCCTGCAGGGCGGCCCCCTCATGCACGTCATTGCCGGCAAGGCGGTGGCGTTCGGCGAGGCGCTCGAAGACGAGTTCAAGCAATACATCGACCGCGTGCTCGCCAATGCGCAGGCGCTTGGCGCGGTGCTGCGCGAGGGCGGTGTCGATCTCGTGACGGGCGGCACCGACAATCACCTGCTGCTCGTCGATCTGCGTCCGAAGGGGCTGAAGGGCACCCAAGTCGAAACGGCGCTCGAGCGTGCGGGCATCACCTGCAACAAGAACGGCATTCCGTTCGATACGGAAAAGCCGACCGTCACGTCGGGCATTCGCCTGGGCACGCCGGCGGGCACGACGCGCGGCTTCGGTGTCGCGCAGTTCGAGCAGGTCGGGCGCTTGATCCTCGAAGTGTTCGACGCGTTGACGCACCACCCGGACGGCCACGCCGAGACCGAACAGCGCGTGCGCAAGGAGATTTTCGCGCTCTGCGAGCAATTCCCGATTTATTGAAGTCGATGCGGCCGGCCTCCTCACGGATTGCCGGCCGACTCATTCTCAGTTCATAGCCATCGCCTACAGCCCAAGCCCGGAGCATTCGATGTCCACTTTGCACGATAACAGCATCATCATCGACGGTCTGAACATCTCCAAGTTCGAACGGTCGGTTTTCGAAGACATGCGCAAGGGCGGCATCACGGCCGCGAACTGCACGGTGTCGGTGTGGGAGAGTTTTGCGAAGACCGTCGACAACATCGCGCTCATGAAGCAGCAAATCCGCGAGCACAGCGAAATGTTGACGCTCGTGCGCACGACCGACGACATCGCACGCGCCAAGCGCGAGAACAAGACGGGTGTCATTCTCGGGTTTCAAAACGCGCACGCGTTCGAGGACAACCTCGGCTACATCGAAGCCTTCGCCGACATGGGCGTGCGTGTCGTGCAGCTTTGCTACAACACGCAGAACCTCGTCGGCACGGGCTGCTACGAGCGCGATGGAGGGCTGTCGGATTTCGGCCGCGAAGTGATCACCGAGATGAATCGCGTCGGGATCATGGTCGACCTCTCCCATGTCGGCGGCAATACGTCGTCCGAGGCCATCGCATTCTCGAAGAAGCCGGTCTGCTATTCGCACTGCCTGCCCTCGGGACTCAAAGAGCATCCGCGTAACAAGAGCGATGCGCAACTGAAGGAAATCGCCGATGCCGGCGGGTTCGTCGGCGTCACGATGTTCGCCCCGTTCCTCAAGCGCGGCATCGACGCGACGGTCGAAGACTATATCGAAGCGATCGACTATGTCGTCAACCTCATCGGTGAAGACGCGGTCGGAATCGGCACCGATTTCACGCAGGGCTACAGCGTCGACTTCTTCGATTGGCTGACGCACGACAAGGGCCGTTATCGCCGGTTGACGAATTTCGGCAAGGTCGTCAACCCCGAAGGCATCCGCACGATCGGCGAGTTTCCGAACCTGACCGCCGCGATGGAGCGCGCCGGCTGGAGCGAGACGCGCATTCGAAAAATCATGGGCGAAAACTGGGTGCGCGTATTCCGCGACGTGTGGGGCGCATGAGGCGCACGACGCGCCTTCATGCCACCCAGCGACGACCGCACGAAGACTGAACGACGAATCAAAGAGGATTCATAGATGCAACCGCAACTACCGATCGACGTCGATGCCGAAACCGGCGTTTGGACCACCGATGCGCTGGCCATGCTGTATGTGCCGCGCCACTTTTTCACGAACAATCACGTTGCCGTCGAGGAAGCCCTCGGACGCGAGGCGTACGCCGACATTCTCTACAAAGCCGGCTACAAGTCCGCCTATCACTGGTGCGATAAGGAAGCGAAGCAGCATGGCCTCTCGGGCATGGCCGTCTTCGAACACTATCTGAAGCGCTTGTCGCAACGCGGATGGGGGCTGTTCAAAATCGCGGAAGCCGATCCCGCAACGTCGCACGCGCGCATCGAGCTTCGCCATTCGTCCTTCGTCCTGGCGCAGCCCGGCAAGGAAGGCAAGCTCTGCTACATGTTCGCGGGCTGGTTCGCGGGCGCGATGGATTGGGTCAACGATACCGATACGAGCGGCAATCGCGGTCCGCGCTCGCAATCGAAGGAAACGCAATGCGCGGGCGAAGGCCATGACCATTGCGTGTTCGAAGTGTCGCCGATCGCACAGCAGCAGTAAGCAGCAACAGTAACGCCCACCCACGCAATACAGCAATAACGCAATCACTCAAAGACTCGTCAGAGAATTCGTTCGAGGTCGATCGACATGCGCTACCCCCATCTGTTCAAACCGATGACGCTGAACAAGTTGACGCTGCGTAACCGCATCGTCAGCACGGCGCACGCGGAAGTCTATGCGGAGCCGGGCGGGTTGCCCGGGGATCGCTATATCCGTTACTACGAGGAAAAGGCGAAGGGCGGCGTAGGCCTCGCGGTATGCGGCGGCTCGAGCCCCGTATCGATCGACAGTCCTCAAGGCTGGTGGAAGTCCGTCAATCTGGCGACCGACCGCATCATCGATCCGCTCAATCGGCTGGCGGAGACGATGCATCGCCACGGCGCGAAGATCATGATCCAGGCAACGCACATGGGCCGTCGCTCGGCGTTCCATGGCGAGCACTGGCCGCACTTGCTGACGCCTTCGGGCGTGCGCGAGCCCGTGCACCGCGGCAATGCGAAGACGATCGAGGTCGAAGAGATTCGACGGATCATCGACGATTTCGCCGCCGCGGCCAAGCGCGTGCAGCAGGCCGGCATGGACGGCATCGAAATCTCGGCCGCCCACCAGCATTTGATCGATCAGTTCTGGAGCCCGCGGACGAACTTCCGCACCGACGAGTGGGGCGGCAGCCTCGCCAACCGGCTGCGTTTCGGCGTGGAAGTATTGACGGCCGTGCGTGAAGCGGTCGGCCCCGATTTCGTCGTCGGCCTGCGCATGTGCGGCGACGAGTTCCACGAGGACGGCCTCGATCACGAGCAGCTCAAGGAAATCGCGCATGCGATGGCCGAGACCGGGCTCATCGATTACCTGGGCGTGATCGGCTCGGGCGCCGATACGCACAACACGCTGGCCAACTGCATGCCGCCGATGGCGCTGCCGCCCGAGCCGTTCGTGCATCTGGCCGCCGGCATCAAGTCGGTCGTCGACATCCCCGTCATGCACGCGCAGAGCATTCGCGACGCGGGCCAAGCCGAACGCTTGCTGGCGTCGGGCATGATCGATCTCGTCGGCATGACGCGTGCGCAGATTGCCGACCCGCATATGGTCATCAAGATCCGGGACGGCCGAGAGGACGAAATCAAGCAGTGCGTGGGCGCGAATTATTGTATCGATCGTCAATACAATGGCCTCGATGTGCTGTGCGTGCAAAACGCCGCCACGTCGCGCGAAGCGACGATGCCGCACGTGATCGAAAAATCGCGCGGGCCCAAGCGCAAGGTGGTGGTCGTCGGAGCCGGGCCTGCCGGTTTGGAGGCGGCGCGCGTCGCGCGTTCGCGCGGCCATGACGTCGTGCTGTTCGAGAAGAACACCGAAGTCGGCGGCCAAATCGTGCTTGCTTCGAAGGCGCCGCAGCGTGAGCAGATGGCCGGCATCGTGCGCTGGTTCGACATGGAAACGAAGCGTCTGGGCGTCGACCGGCGGCTGGGCGTCGAAGCCGACGCGAAAACGATCATGGCGGAAAAACCCGACATCGTCGTCCTTGCGACGGGCGGTCGCGCGTTCTTCGACCAGGTGCCCGCCTGGGGCGTGGATCAAGGGCTCGCCGTCAGCTCGTGGGACATCTTGTCGGGCCGCGTCGAGCCGAAACAGAATGTGCTCGTCTACGACGGCGTGAGTACGCACGCCGGCGCCGGCGTGGCGGATTTCATTTCGAGCCGCGGCTCGAAGGTCGAAATCGTGACGCCCGACGTCAAGGTGGCCGACGATTGCGGGGGCACGACGTTTCCGATCTTCTACCGTCGGCTCTATGCCCAAGGTGTCGTCCATACGCCGAACTACTGGCTCGATCGCGTGTACGAAGAAGACGGCAAGAAGATCGCCGTGCTGCGCAACGAGTACACCGAGGAGCAGGAAGAGCGCGCCGTCGATCAAGTCGTAATCGAGAACGGCAGCACGCCTAACGATTCGATCTATTGGCAACTGAAGGCCGAATCGCTGAACCGAGGACAAATCGACGTGCACAAGCTGTTCGCCTCCGAGCCGCAGCCCTGCCTGACGGAGGAGCTCGGCAACGGCCGGTTCTTGCTGTTCCGCGTCGGCGATTGCATCTCGATGCACAACATCCACGGCGCGATTTACGACTCGTTGCGGCTTTGTAAGGACTTCTAACCATGAGCCCGGCATTTCTCATCACGGTGCTGCTGTGGTTGTCGGTCGCAGGGCTTGCGTTCGCTGTCGCGAAACGCTCGTCGTATTGGCGGCTGGGGCGGGCAAGCGCACCGGGCACGTTCGGCGTGGGCAACTTGTTCACGATACCCAAGCGCTATTTCGTCGATCTGCACCACGTCGTCGCGCGCGATCCATATATCGCGAAGACCCACGTGGCGACGGCCGGCGGAGCGATCGCCGCGCTGGCGCTCGTTTTCGTCAACTACGGCCTGGCGATCTACTCTCCGTGGCTCGATAAGCTGATCTTCCTCGCGGCGCTTTCGATGCTGATCGGCGCGGTCTTCGTATGGCGCCGTCGCCATGCGAAGGATGTACCCGCGCGCTTGTCTCGCGGGCCCTGGAATGCGCTTCCTTCGCTGCTCGGCTCGTTCGCGCTCGGCCTCGTGCTGTTCACCCTCGTTCCGGCCTCGATGATGTCGCGGGCATTTGCGGTGATCTGCGCCGTGCTGATCGGTATCGGCGCGTTCGCCATGACGGTGGGCGCGGCGAAGGGCGGCCCGATGAAACACGCGATCGCAGGCCTGCTGCATCTCGCGTTTCACCCTCGTCAGGAACGTTTTTCGGCGACGCGCGAGGCGTACACCGGAAACGGCGAGGCGACGCCTCCGACGGCGCTCAAGGTGCCCGATATCGCGCACCGGGACTATGGCGTCGAAAAGCCCGTGGAATTTCGCTGGAATCAGCTGCTGAGCTTCGATGCGTGCGTGCAATGCGGTAAGTGCGAAGCGGCGTGCCCCGCGTTCGCGGCAGGTCAGCCGCTCAACCCGAAGAAGCTGATTCAGGATCTCGTCACGGGTATGGTCGGGGGGAGCGACGCGGCCTACGCGGGCAGCCCGACGCCGGGCATCGAGATCGGTCGGCACGCAGGCCAGCCGAACGGCCCGATCGTCTCGGGCTTGATCGAATCGGACACGATCTGGTCGTGCACGACTTGCCGCGCTTGCGTCCAAGAATGCCCGATGCTGATCGAGCATGTCGATGCGATCGTCGACATGCGCCGTCACCGCGCGCTGACCGAGGGCGATGTCCCCGGAAAGGCGCCCGAAGTTCTGGCGAACCTGCGCGAGACGGGCAGTGCGGGCGGCTACGACATCGCTGCGCGATACGACTGGGCGGTCGACCTGAATGCTCGCGTGGCGCAGCCCGGTGTCTCCGTCGACGTGTTGCTGGTGGCCGGCGAGGGTGCATTCGACATGCGCTATCAGCGGACGCTGCGCGCGCTCGTCAAAGTGCTGAATAAGGCGGGCGTCGATTTCGCCGTGCTGGGCGGGACCGAAGCCGATACGGGCGATGTGGCGCGCCGTCTCGGCGACGAAGCGACCTTCCAACGCATGGCCGAACGCATGATGACCACGCTCGGCACGCTCAGCTTCAAGCGAATCGTGACGGCGGACCCGCACGTGATGCACAGCTTGCGCAACGAGTACCGCGCGTTCGGCGCTCGCTACGAAGTCCAGCATCACACGAGTCTCGTGGCCGAGCTCGTGCAGGCCGGCCGCCTTTCCCCGAAAGCGACTGCCGCGCTGGCCGATAAACGCATCACGTATCACGACCCCTGCTATCTGGGCCGCTACAACGGCGAAACCGAAGCGCCGCGGCGTGTGCTGAAATCGATCGGCATCAAGGTCGTGGAAATGGAGCGCCACGGCATGCGCGGCCGTTGCTGCGGCGGTGGCGGCGGTGCGCCGCTGACGGATATCCCAGGCAAGGCGCGTATTCCCGACATCCGCATGGCCGATGCGCGCGCGATCGGTGCGGACGTGGTCGCCGTGGGCTGCCCGAATTGCACGGCAATGCTCGAAGGCGTGGTGGGGCCGCGGCCCGAAGTGCTCGACGTAGCCGAGCTCGTTGCAGCCGCGCTGGAGTAAGAAGCCATGAACGCCATCAAAAGAATCGATCCGCGCAGGCCGTTCGTCATTGCCGCGTCGGGACTCAAACGCATCACGCTCGGCGAGGAGCATCTCGCCGGCGCATCGAGCGACGCCGTGCATGCGCCGCTTCATCCGGGGCATGGGCAAGCGCCCAAACCGCGGCGTGTCTACGAACCGACCGGGCGTACCTTGCTCGTCGCGGCGCATAGCGATCGCGGCGCACTGGACGAACATGCGCGGCAGGCCGTGGCGGCCGCAGCGATCGTGGCCGATGGGAAGACCGAAGTCGTGTTGCTCGTTTTCGGGGAATTGACCGACGATGCGGCGGCGCTGGGCGCCGACAAGGTGATCGAGTTGCCCGACTTGGCGCGGCCGGCGTTCGCACCGGATCGCGCGTTGGCCGCGCTGCGCGATTGCGCGGCGGCCTTCAAACCCGCACATGTCTTGATGCCCGACAACGCCACCGGCGACGGCGATCTAGGACGCCGGTACGCCGCGAAAGCGCGAGCGAGCGTGGCGACTCACGTCGTCGAGATCGACGCTGCGCACGTCGGCTGCCTCGCGGGGGCAGGGCAATCGTTCGCGACGCGCGCGTGGCCCGACGTGATCTTGCTGGATGCGGAAGCCGTGTCGTCGAAGCTGCCGTTCGTCGGCGCGGGCGAGCGCGTTGCGCTGCCGAACGCGAGCGGCGAAAGCGCGACGCAAGCCGTGGCGGCGATCGCCTATGCCGACCGCGGCACGACCCAGCTCGATGCCGCCGAGGTCGCGCTCGAAGAGGCCGACTTCATCATCTCGGCGGGCAACGGCGTGACCGACATCGCGGCTTTCGAGGCGCTCGCCCGGACGTTGGGCGCGGCGATCGGGGCCAGCCGCGTGGCCGTTGACAACGGCCATTTCACGCGGGACAAGCAGGTCGGCGCAACGGGCAAGACCGTCAACGCCAGCGTCTACATCGCATTCGGGATTTCGGGCGCCGTTCAGCATTTGCAGGGGATCAAGGACTGCAGGCACGTCATTGCAGTCAACCTCGATGCGAGCGCGCCGATCGCCAAGCGCGCGAACCTGACGGTAATCGCCGATGCGCAAGCGACGATGGCGGCGCTCACCGACGCGGTCGATCAAGCCAAGCAAGGCCGTCAAACGGCCGAGTCCTCTTCTGCATCGACGGGTACCAACCTTCGTGAGGGTATCGCGGCATGAAACCATCAGACAAACTGGATCGGATCGCGGTGCTCGTTTCGGTCGGGCGCCATCGGGTCAGCGGCGCATCCTGCTATAGCCGAAACGACGCGGCGGCGCTCGAAATCGCTCGCACGCTCGCGCAGCAGCACGGTGCGACGCTCGATGTGCTGCACGCAGGCGACCCATCGAACCTCGCGCTCGCCGACTACTTGGCGCTCGGCGCGCCTCGTGTCGACGTGCTGACCTGCGGCGACAGCGACGATGCGGCGGCCGTGCTGGCCGAGCGCTTGCGCGGCGTGCAACTGGTACTGACGGGCACGCGCGCCGAAGGCGCCTACGACAGCGGCACGCTGCCGTATCTCGTGGCCGAGGCGCTGGGCTACGTGCTGATCGACTCCGCGCTCGACGTAACGGCAGAAGGCGGGAACGTGGCTATCACGCAGTTTTTGCCGAAGGGTTTCCGCCGCCGGGTTGCCGCTACGCTGCCGGCCGTCGTGGCGATTCACCCTCAAGCCGCCGTGACGCCGCGCTATGCCTACGCACGCTCCGTCGCCGGCGAGATCGCCGCGCATCGTCAAGCGGCGCCCCACGATGCGCAGGCGGACGCATGGCGGATCGCGCCTGCCCAACGCAAACCGGTCAAGCTGGTCGCCGCCGAGAAGCGCTCCGGGCATGCCCGGATGCTGACGGCGACGACGACGGAAAGCCGTGGCGGAAACGTCGTAATTGAGGGGACTTCGGTCGAAAAAGCACAAGTGATCCTCGGATATTTGCGAGAGCATCGACTCGTCGATTACTGAAGCCGCGAAGACATTTCGGCATTTGCCGACACGAATTCGCGGCGAGCAACCGCACCAAACGCACGTAAAAGAACGTGAAGCACGTACAGCATTCGGAGCAGACATGACCGTATCCGCAGACATTCGCGCGCTCATCGATCGGCGCAAGCAAGGCTACAGCCTCGAAGCGCCCTTTTACCGCAGCGAGGAAATCTTCGCGCTCGATATGGAAGCGATCTTCCGCAAGCACTGGATTCATGTGGCGGTCGAACCCGATATTCCCGAGCCGGGCGATTACGTGACGGTGGAACTCGCCGGCGAATCGGTGCTGATCGTCCGCGACGACGACATGTCGGTGCGCGCTTTCCACAACGTGTGCCGCCATCGTGGCGCGCGGTTGTGCAACGAAGAGCGCGGCACCGTCGGCAACATCGTTTGCCCGTACCACAGCTGGACCTACAACTTGAGCGGCGCGCTGATGTTCGCCGAGCACATGGGCGAGAAGTTCGACCGCTGCAAACACAGTCTCAAGTCGGTGCACGTCGAAACCCTGGGGGGCTTGATCTTCATTTGCCTCGCGGAAAACCCGCCCGAGGATTTCGCGGTGATGCGCGCGGCGATGGAGCCC
Source organism: Trinickia sp. (assembly GCA_036384755.1). Lineage (GTDB taxonomy): Bacteria > Pseudomonadota > Gammaproteobacteria > Burkholderiales > Burkholderiaceae > Trinickia. The sequence continues at coordinate 175,327 of DASVLS010000015.1, forward strand.
TATCTCCTTCCGCACGACCTGCCGAACTGCAAGATCGCCGCGCAGGTGGACATCATCGAGGAAGGCAACTGGAAGTTGACGATGGAGAACAACCGCGAGTGCTATCACTGCGTCGCGAACCATCCCGAGTTGACAATCTCGCTCTACGAATATGGCTTCGGGTATCAGCCGTCGCCGGCCAACGCGGAAGGAATGGCCGCATTCGAGCGTACCTGCGCCGAGCGCGCCGCGCAATGGGAGGCCATGAGCTTGCCGTCCGTCGAGATCGAACGCCTGAGCGACGTGACGGGCTTTCGCACGCAGCGTTTGCCGCTCGATCGCGGCGGCGAATCGCAGACCCTCGACGCCAAGGTCGCATCGAAGAAGCTGCTCGGCGAATTCAAGCGCGCCGACCTCGGCGGGCTCTCGTTCTGGACGCAGCCCAACTCGTGGCATCACTTCATGAGCGACCACATCGTCACGTTCTCGGTGATTCCGCTTTCGGCCGGCAAGACCCTCGTGCGCACGAAGTGGCTCGTGCATAAGGATGCCGTCGAAGGCGTCGACTACGACGTCGAGAACTTGACCGCCGTCTGGAATGCGACGAACGCACAGGACCGCGCGCTCGTGGAATTTTCGCAGCGCGGTTCGGGCAGCAGCGCCTACGAGCCGGGTCCGTATTCGCCGTTCACGGAAGGGCTCGTCGAAAAATTCTGCGATTGGTACATCCGTCGCCTTGGCGCGCACGTAGGCGCGTAGCAACGGAACACGTAAGTCGGTAACGGACGAGGCACAGCATGATGCGAGACGCGCAAACATTCGAGCCGCAAGACGGACGCCTCACGCGCCCCGCATTCTGGAGCGCGCTGGGAGAGCCCTGGACGAGCGACGCCGAGGAAACGCTCGTATGCTGCCAGGTAAGGCAGGAAACGCACGACGTGAAGAGCTTCTTCTTCATGTCGCGCGAAGGACGGACCTTCGCGTTCGAGCCCGGGCAATTCATCACGCTCGAGCTCGACATCGACGGCGAAACGATCAATCGTTGCTATACGATTTCGTCCGCGCCGACGCGGCCGCACACGATCTCGATCACGGTCAAGCGCGTGCCGGGCGGGAAGGTGTCGAACTGGCTGCACGATAACCTGCGCCCGGGCGACGCGATTCGCGTGCTCGGCCCTGCGGGCGAATTCACGTGCGCGCGCCACGCGGCCGGGAAGTATTTGTTTCTCTCGGCCGGTTCGGGCATCACGCCGTTGATGTCGATGAGCCGCTCGCATCACGAACTCGGCGAGGACCGCGATATCGTCTTCGTGCACAGCGCGCGCACGCCCGACGACATCATCTTCGCCCGAGAGCTCGACCTCATCGCGGCCAATCAAGCGCATTTCAGAACGTCGTTCGTTTGCGAACGGCTCGGGCAACGCACGAACTGGCCGGGCATCACGGGCTTCTTGACGCTGCCGCTGCTTCGGCTGATCGCGCCGGATTTCATGGAGCGCGAGATCTTCACCTGCGGTCCCGCACCGTATATGAAAGCCGTTCGCGACCTGCTTGCGGAAGCCGGCTTCGACCGCGCGCATTATCACGAGGAGAGCTTCTCGTTCGATGCGTTGCCGGCGGCAGATCAAGCCGCGGCTTCGGGCGAGGCGAGCGTCGCCGATACCGGCGCGCAAACCGAAGGCGAAAGCCGGTTCGCCGTCTCGTTCGCGAAGATGCGCCGCGATATCGAGTGCGGAGCGAACGAGCACGTGCTGGATGCCGCCAAACGCGCAGGCGTGCGCTTGCCTGCTTCGTGCACGCAGGGCATGTGCGGCACCTGCAAAGTCAAGCTCGTGTCGGGACAGGTCGACATGCGCCACAACGGCGGGATTCGTCAGCGCGAGATCGATCAGGGCATGGTGCTGCTTTGCTGCAGCAAGCCGCTTAGCGATCTCGTCGTAGACAAATAGCGGCGGCGTGTCGTCGTTTTCGGACAAGCATCTGTCGCAAAACGCACTTACCCCAGTTTAATGGCTGCTCATGCTAGGGCCTGCAGTACCCCGCGCCGCGGATCGACGACCAGGAGAGACCATCATGAAGTTGTTCAAACAGTTGTTGCTGACAGCCGCCTTTGGCGCGGCCCTTGCAAGCGCGGGATCCGCGTTCGCCGACGGTAAGCCGACGATCAAGATCGGCTACGTCGAAGGTTGGGACGATAGCGTTGCGACGTCGAACGTCGCCGCTCAAGTTATCGAGCAGAAGCTCGGATACCCCGTCAAGCTCGTGCCGGTTGCGGCCGGCGTGATGTGGGGCGGCGTTGCCCGCGGCGATCTCGACGCGACCCTGTCCGCTTGGCTGCCCGCGACGCACGCCGCGTATTGGGATCAGTACAAGTCGAAGGTCGTCGACCTCGGTGCGAACTACAACGACGCGAAGATTGGCCTCGTCGTGCCGGCGGACGTCAAAGCGACGACGATCAGCGATCTCGAAGCGGAGAAGGCCGATTTTAGCGGGCGCATCGTTGGCATCGATGCGGGTGCAGGCGTGATGAAAAAGACCGACGACGCGATCAAGGCCTACAACCTCAGCCTTCAGTTGATGCCTAGCTCGGGCAGCGCGATGACGGCCGAACTCGCACGCGACATTCACGCGAACAAGCCGATCGTCGTGACCGGTTGGGCGCCGCATTGGATGTTCGGCAAGTGGAAACTCAAGTTCCTCGAAGATCCGAAGAAGGTGTTCGGCGGTGCGGAGCACGTCGACAACGTCATCAACCCCGAACTCGAAAAGAAGGCCCCGCCCGTGGTGGCGTTCCTGAAGAAATTCCAATGGAAGCCGGGTGAGATCGAAGGCGTGATGCTCGCGGCTCAGAGCGGCACGAAGCCGGAGGAAGCGGCGAAGGCATGGGTGTCGGCGCACGGCGATCGTGTTTCGGCTTGGACCGCCGACGCGAAGTAATCGACGGAATACGCCTATAGGCATAGGCGTATAGATCTATAGGCGTCTAGTCGTATAGACGAAAGACGCTAAGCCATCCTTATCATCGGGTGTCCCTGTACGGGGCGCAGGGCTTCAAGCCGCTGCGCCCCGTCTTTTTTGTGCGCCGGCTTGCTTTGCTGATGTGCGTTTTGCGAGCGTGCGCGCTGCCTACCCGCTACGTACCGACTGCGATCGCGCCGAGCGGGCCGCCGGCCGCGTCCTGCGCGCGCCCGATCGGCGAGCCGGACGCGGTCTCGGTGGCGAAGGTTATTGAAGTACGACCGTCCGTTCGCCGTTGATGAACACTCGCCGCTCGATAAACGCCTTGACCGCGCGCGCGAGCGTAATGCACTCGACGTCGCGGCCGACGGCCAAGAGTCGCTCGGGGCTGTGAGAATGGTCGACGCGCTCGACGGACTGTTCGATGATCGGGCCTTCGTCGAGATCGTCGGTGACGAAATGCGCCGTCGCGCCGATGAGCTTCACGCCGCGAGCGTGGGCTTGGTGATAGGGCTTCGCGCCCTTGAAGCCAGGCAGGAACGAATGATGGATGTTGATTGCGCGGCCCGCGAGCTTGCGGCTCGTCGCTTCCGAAAGAATCTGCATGTAGCGCGCGAGCACCATCAGTTCGGCGCCGGTCGTCTCGAACAAGTCGAGCAGGCGCGCTTCCTGACGCGCCTTCGTATCGGCCGTGACGGGTAGGTAATGAAACGGCAAGCCGTGCTGGACCGCCATCGGCTCGAGCGTCGTGTGATTCGACGCAATGCCCACGATATCCATCTTCAGCTCGCCCATGCGCCAGCGGAACAGCAAATCGGCCAAGCAATGCTCGAGCTTCGACACCATGATGAGCACCTTGGGCCGCACATCGGCGTCGTGGATGGCCCACGTCATGCCGAAGCCGGCGGCGATCGGCGCGAATTCGCTTTTGAGTGCGTTCAGATCGAGCGGCGCATCGTCTCCGCGCGCGCCATGGAAGACGCAGCGCATGAAGAAGCGTTCGCTGAGGTCGTCGTCGAATACGGTCAGTTCGTCGATGTAGCCGCCATGCCTGTCGAGCAGCGCGACGACGGCCGCGACTTGGCCGGCGGCGCTGGGACAGTCGAGCGTCAGCACGAATTGGTGTGAACGTTCAGGTGATGACATAAAAGTAGCCCCGGTCTCCATGAAAATGCGTGAGCAGGGCGCTCAACGCGCCACCCACGCCACGTTATCAAGTAGAGCAGGCCGGGTTTTTCGGCGATAGAACCGAATCGCCGCGCCGATGGTATCGGAGCGTCAGCGCGCGGCCGCGGGCAATTGGAAGCGCGCGACGGCTTCATCCAACCGTCGGCTCTGATCCTCGAGCGAGAGCGCGGCCGCGGAGGCTTCCTCCGCCAGCGCCGCATTGCGCTGCATGGCTTGCTCCATATGCGACACGGACGCGTTGACCTGGTCGATGCCGATCGACTGCTGTTCCGAGGCGAGGCTGATTTCGGAGATGATCGTGCGCACCCGGTTCACGGCGTTCGCGAGCTCGGTCATCGTCGCGCCGGCTTCGCCCACGAGCGCGCTGCCGCCGTCGACGCGCTGCGTCGAGTCGCCGATCAGCGTCTTGATTTCTTTCGCCGCGGATGCCGACCGTTGCGCCAGATTGCGTACTTCGGTCGCGACGACGGCGAAGCCGCGCCCGTTCTCCCCGGCGCGGGCCGCTTCCACGGCGGCATTCAGCGCCAGGATGTTGGTCTGAAATGCGATGCCTTCGATCACGCCGACGATGCCCGCGATTTGCGTCGAGCTTGCGGAGATCGCATTCATCGTCGCCACGACGCGCGCCATCGCGTCGCCGCCTTTGATCGCGATGTCGGCGGCATTGCCGGCGAACGTGCGGGCATCGCGTGCATTATCGGCCGTTTGACGCACGGTCGCGGTCAACTGCTCGATACTGGCGGCCGCTTCTTCGAGGGAGGCGGCTTGCTGCTCGGTGTGATCGGACAGCTCCACATTGCCGTGAGCGATCGTGCGCACGTCCGCGACGATCGCCTCCGTACTGGCGCGAACCTGGCTGACCGTTTGCGCGAGTCCCGACTGCATTTGACCGAGCCGTGTCAAGAGATGGCCCATTTCGTTCGCGCGCTCGACGGCGACGCTGTGCGTTAAATCACCCTGAGCGATGCGGTCGAAATGATCGACGGCGGTGTTGACCGGCGTCACGATTTCGCGCGACAGCCTTCGTTGCATCAGAAAGCCGACGACGAGCGCAACCACGGCCGCAGCGCCAAGCGCCCAGACGGCACGGCGAAATCGGGCGTCGGCTGTGTCGAACCGTGTCTTTTCGCGTGCGATCTGGAAGTTCTCCAATGCGGTGATGGCGTCCTGATACGCCGCAAACACGGCCGGCGACGCTTCGCGCTGCGTCGACAGGAAATCGACCATGTTGTCGCCGTCCAATTGCGTCAAGGCTTTTTGCAGCGTCTGATCGAGCAGCGCTTGGCGGCGCGCCAAAAGCGTGTCGAGCAGCGCTTTCTCGTCGGCGTCCGGCGTATGCAGGTTTCGATAGGCGGTGAGCTCGTCGTTGCTCTCGGCCAGTAATCGATGCAGGTGGGCGATCTGGGTTTTCGCGGGTTGGCCGGCGCTGATCAGTTGCTCGACCTCGCCCAATCCGCCGCGCATCACGAGCAGCCTTTCGGAGCTTGTTTTCAGATGGAGGAGGGAGGCCGTGTCGTCGCGATACATCGCGGCGAGCTCGGCGTTGCCGGCGGACAGCACGGCCACCGAGCCCACGATCACGAGGACGAGCAGCGCCGTATAGCCGGCTATGGTGGCGGCAAGGCCGCCTCGGATCGAGAGCGATTTGGGCATGGCGATACTCGGTACGGCGTTGAAGGAAGCGCGAAAGAACGTGCGCTTACGCTTCTATATCGGCAGCCCTGACGACCGGCTATTGTCAATAGACGACAGAAGTCTGAACAATTGCGACAGGCAGGGGCGGGCGCGCCGGCGCGCGCCATCGAGACGAACGGTTTCGAATCGACGAGCGCCGGCAGCTACGAAAAATTGTGGGGATCTGGGGGGCGATCAGCGATAAATCGCGTTACTCCTCGGCTGCGAGACGAAAAGCGTCGACCGAAATCATCGCCGCCGCATTGGCGGGCGCTGGACGTTCGGCCGGCCGGAATACCGCATCGCCGCGGCGAATGGCCCTGCGCGAGACGACGCAAGTGCCCGAGGCATTGGCCGAGCGGCGGCGCCAGCGTTGCTCCCCGTAATGGCAACGGCCAGGCTCCACCCAACGAATGATCAGTGTGGTATCGGACTGTTCGAGTATTTCGATTTGGACGCGGCTTACGTCTACGGCGCGAGACTTTTTTGTCCTCATAGCGGCTCCTAGAATCGAGCTCCCTAAATGTATTCGGGTATGCCCCAATCCGCTATCGTTATATCCGTAGAAACACAATTCTCCAAACTGAAATAATCGGGGCGCTCTTACGCTAATTCGTGCACTTTATCTCGTGCAAACGTGGCAATCGATTTGCACACTGGTGTGGCGAGCGGTGCGTAGAGCGCGCGGACGACCCGGCGCGGGAGCGTCAAAAGCGCGAGGGACGGTAAGGCCGGGGGTCCGTGAACGGCGTCTCGCCCGTCATCATCTCGGCCAGCAGGCGCCCGGTTACCGGCCCCAGCGTCAGGCCATGGTGCGCGTGGCCGAAGGCGAACCATAGGCCCCGATGCCGCTCGGCCCGACCGATGACCGGCCGCATGTCCGGGGTGCAAGGCCGCAAGCCCAGCCAAGGTTCGGCATCGAGCCGCCGGCCCAGGCCGAACGCCGGGCGTGCCAGCACTTCGGCGCGGGCGAGCTGGACGCCCGTCGGCGGCGCTTCGCGCGAGGCCAGTTCGACGCCCGTCGTCAAACGCAACCCGCGCTGCATCGGTGCGACGACATAGCCTTGTTCCCGGTCGAGGACGGGCCGGGTCAAGGGGGGGCTGCTCGTGGCGTCGTAATGCATGTGATACCCGCGCTTGGCGCGGAGGGGGATGCGATAGCCGAGCGGCGCGAATACGACGTCCGACCAAGGGCCGAGCGCCACGACGATTTCCCGCGCGCCGACCGGGCCTTCGCTCGTCTGGACGAGCCAGCCATCGCTTTCGGCGCGAGCCGTCGCCGCATCGCCGACGAGTATCGTGCCGCCGGCTCGCTGAAAGAGTGCGGCGTAGGCCTTCGTCAGCGCGGCCGGATTCGTCACGCTTCGCGGATCGATCCAGTGCAGGCCGCCGCAAAACGTTTTCGCTTGGGCGAGGGCCGGTTCTCGTGCACGCAACGCGGCTGCGTCGAGCGTGTCGAGTCGCAGTCCCTGCGCGCTTGCAAGTTGCCCCGCGCGCTTCGCGGCAGCCTCGAATTCGTCAGGTGTCCGATAGGTTTCGATCCAGCCGGTCTCGCGAACGAGCAGGCCGACATCGGCGCCGGCTCGCGTCACGAGCGCCTCGTGCTCGTCGACGCAACGCAAGATGAGGGGCAGCATGTCGCGGGCGGCCGCCGCCAGCCGCCTCGGCGACGATTCGTACCAGTACCGCGCAAGCCATGGGATGAAGGACGGCAGCGCCTTCCAGTCCCAATAGAGATCCGTCGATTGATTGCGCGCATACCGCGCGAGCGTGCCGAGGCTGCGCGGGAAGGCGTATGGCACGACTGCCGAGCGTTCGATGAGGCCGGCGTTGCCGAAGCTCGTTCCCCCGCCGGGCTCGCCGCGATCGACCAGCGCGACACGCCGGCCGCGGTCCTGCAGATGAATGGCGCAAGACACGCCGACAATGCCTGCCCCGAGAACAACGACGTCGAAATCCATGTGAATGGCAGCCCCGGCTGTGGATTGGATTGATTGGCGTCAATAACGGTTCGCGCCGCCGCCTCGATACTGGCCTGGCATGGCGGCGGGCTCTGCGTCCGGCGCCTCGATGACGAGGTCGGTATCGGCCGTTGCGACACAAGGCAGGATCCATCCTTCGGCCTCTTCCTCGCGGCTGATTCCGGGCCACTCGATGCGATGGCGCACGCGCCCGGAAACGACTTTGCACATGCAGGTCCGGCAGGTGCCGTTGCGGCAAGACCTCGGCAACCGCACGCGGGCAGCCATCGCCGCCTCCAGCAACGTCACCGAAGCGGGAGCGGAGAACGTGAAGCCGTGCGGCTCGATGCGGACGATAGGGACGTTAGGGTCAGGCGGTGCGGTCATGGCAAGGACGATGTTGCGCGAAGTGCTGCGTTCCGGCTCGGATTTCAGTGAGCTTACCGCAAGCAAGCGCCTTGCCGGGAATCGGCGCCGTGCTCGCATGCGAGAAGCGAAGGTGGGGATCGGGACGCATGCGGGCAGCGCGTGACGTTCGGGGAGCGTGAAATGGTAAGGGCGGAAGTGAGGATCGTCCTGGCGGCAATCGCCACGTTCGTGGCGATTGCCGGTATTGCAGTCGCGATACGGGGCCTGCTGTTCGACCAGCATGCTTCGGTGATTTACGGCGCAGGGGCGATCGTGGCGGGCGTTTTCGGTGTGGCCCTGCTGCTCAACGCTTGGCCGAAAGATAGGCCCTAGCCGTCAGTCTTTTGGCTACCGAGCCGGTCGATCGCGATCGTAGCGAAAAAGGGGCTCGTACCGCGCATTTGTCCGCCGACGCAAACGGCGCCTGTTTCATCGTAACAAAGCGCGCTTGGCCTTCGTCATGCAAGGAAAACTTGCTCACTGGCGGAAACATCCTAAAGTTTATGCAATCGGCGTGGAGCAATGCATTGCGCCGGCGGCCCGCGCTTCCAGCAAGAAGGAAGCACTCCCACCCGGCGCGGTTATCGGCGTGTTTTCGTCACGGCAAAGGCGAATCCTATGCAGATCGTTTTCCCTAATGAAGCGCCGGAGTACTCGGGGCGCGAGTTGATGGTGGCGTTTCCCGCGCTGGTGAACGGCGTGCGCGTGTGGTGCAGCATTACGGCCGAAGCGCTCGAGGACCATTTCGGCGCCGCTTCGTCGCGGCTCGAAGACATGGTCGGTGCGTTCGATGCGCATCGCCCCCGGATTGAGGCGGCGACCCGCCGGCTGTTGTCCGAAACGAGCGGTCAATGCCTGACGTTGCGCAGCGGCTACGTCAGGTTCTACGAAGCGAACGCCGGCGCCTAGGCGGCGCGATCGGCGCGGCGCGGTGGCGCCTCGCTCCCTCCATCGGCTTCTGGTTCACCCGTCCCGGCGGGGCTGTCGCGCCTGCCTCATTCGCTGCCTAGATAGAAGAAGCGGAACAAGAAGATGGCGGCGATGATCCAGACGATTGCCTTCACCTGCCGCGCCCGCCCGGTGCACAGCTTGAGGCCGGCATAGGCGATGAAGCCGAACGCCACGCCGTTGGCGATGGAATACGTGAACGGCATCATGAGCGCGGTCAGTGCCGCCGGCACGACTTCGGTCGCGTCGTCCCAGGGCAAGTCGGCCAATTCTCGCAGCATTAGGCAAGAAACATAGAGCAGCGCGGGCGCGGTCGCATAGCCCGGCACCACGCCGGCCAACGGCGCGATGAAAAGGCACGCGAGGAACAGCACGGCTACCGTGATCGCCGTCACCCCCGTGCGGCCCCCGGCCTGCACGCCCGAGGCGCTTTCGATATAGGCAGTCGTCGACGACGTGCCTAGCAGCGAGCCGGCAACGATGGCCGTGCTGTCGGCCAGCAGCGCCTTGTTCAACCGGTCCATCTTCCCCTCGACGAGCAGCCCGGCGCGGTTGGCTACGCCCATCAGCGTGCCCGTCGCGTCGAACAGTTCGACGAGGAAGAACACGAGCACGACGTTGACGATCCCCGTGGACAGCGCGCCGCGTACGTCGAGATGGAGCAGCGTGGGGAGGATGGACGGGGGAGTCGAAATCACGCCATGGAACTGATTGCCGCCGAAGAAGAACGACAGCACGGTCACGCCGAGGATACCGATCAGGATCGCGCCCCGCACGCGCAGGAAGTCGAGCGTCACGATCGAAAAGAAGCCGATGGTTGCGAGAATCACCTGAGGCTTGTGCAGATCGCCGAGCGTGACGAGCGTCGCGGGGTTGCCGACGACGATGCCGGCCGTCTTGAGCGAGATGATGGCGAGAAAGAGCCCGATTCCGCCTGTGATGGCGACGCGTATCGAGCGCGGGATGCCGTTGACGATCAGCTCCCGCACGCGAAAGAGCGTGACGATCAGAAACAGGCAACCCGAAATGAAGACGGCGCCCAGCGCGGCTTGCCACGTGAAGCCCATGCCCTTGACGACGGTGTAGGCGAAGTAGGCGTTGAGCCCCATGCCCGGTGCGCAGGCGATCGGGTAGTTGGCGTAGAGGCCCATGATCAGCGTGGCCAGGGCGGCGACCAGACATGTCGCGACGAACACGGCGTCCTTCGGCATGCCCGCATCGCCGAGAATCGCGGGATTGACGAAGATGATGTAAGCCATCGTCAGAAACGTCGTGATGCCGGCCAATATCTCCGTGCGCAGGTCGGTGCGGGCTTCTTCGAAGCCGAAATAGCGTTTTGCCGATTCCACGAACGGAAGGGCTTTGGCTTGTTCCATGAGCGAGAGTCTCCAGTCCCATGCTTCGCGGTCTTCCCTGGCTGCGGCGAACGCTCGATGGCAGGCCGAGCCGATCGGGAAGACCGTTCGATCTTATGCGAATGAAAGCGAATGAAAAAACGACGACGGTCGAAGGCGGCTGCGCCCTACTGCGGACGGGCGGCGCCGAAAACCAGCCGCACAGTGTAATCGCGCGCATTTGCCGACGCCAGCGTGGCTCGCGCGCTTTGCGTGCCGCGCCGGCGGCGCGCCCCGCGGCCTGGGGTCAGTGGCGATTGAGCACGGCGTTGAGAAGTTCGATGGGCAGCGGAAACACGATAGTCGAGTTCTTGTCGGCGGCGATCGTCGTCAGGGTCTGCAGATACCGCAATTGCATCGCCTGCGGCTCGTGCGCCAGGGTTTGCGCCGCTTGCAGCAGCTTTTGCGAGGCCTGCAGTTCGCCGTCGGCGTGGATGACTTTCGCTCGGCGTTCCCGTTCCGCTTCCGCCTGGCGGGCGATGGCGCGAATCATCGATTCGTTGATGTCCACGTGCTTGATTTCGACGTTCGATACCTTGATGCCCCACGCGTCGGTCTGGGCGTCGAGCGTTTTTTGAATATCGGCGTTCAACTGCTCGCGCTCGGCGAGCAGTTCGTCGAGCTCGTGTTTGCCGAGCACGGCGCGCAGCGTCGTTTGCGATAGCTGGCTCGTCGCCTCCATGAAGCGGGCCACCTGGATGACGGCTTTTTCCGGATCGACGACGCGGAAATAGACGACGGCATTGACCTTGACGGAGACGTTGTCGCGCGTGATGACGTCTTGCGGCGGCACATCGAAGACGATCGTGCGCAGATCGATGCGCACGGCCTGCTGTACGACGGGAACGATGAGCACGAGGCCGGGCCCCTTTACTTTCCAAAAGCGGCCGAGCATGAACACGACGCCGCGTTCGTATTCCCGGAAGATGCGGATCGACGAGGCGATGATGACGAGCGCAAGCAGAACCAGCAGGGTGCCGAAGCTGAAGGTGAATCCGATCATGGAAAGGCTCCTCGTTGTGGTTATTCGGCCGATTCGACGTCGAGCGTGAGGCCGCGGCGGCCCGTGACGCGCACGCGCGCGCCCGTCGCAAGCGGCGCCGGGGCGCGTACCCGCCAACGCTCGCCATGCACGCGCGCCCATCCGACGTTTGCCGCGCCGCGGTCGTCCTCGGCGGGGGCGAGCCCGGCATCGATGATTTCGCCGAGGCTGCCGACGAGCGCGTCGCCGCCGGTTACGACGGGGCGCCGCCGCGCCCGGTAGGCAAAGCTAGAAACGAAGAAGACGAACACCGCGCCGACGGCCGATATGGCGGCGATCGTCGGCAGCGGCACGCCGTAGCCGGGCGCATCGGTGTCGATGAGCATCAGCGCGCCCGCCGCGAACGCGATGATGCCGCCGAAGCCGAGCGTGCCGAACGTCGGCAGAAACGCTTCCGCGATGAGGAAGGCGATGCCTAGAAAGATCAACGCCAGCCCCGTATAGCTGATCGGCAGCAGTTGCAGCGCGAACAGGCCGATCAGGAGGCAGATGGCGCCAGTCACGCCGGGCAGCACGAAGCCGGGGTTTGCGAATTCGAAGAACAGGCCGTACATGCCGATCGTCAACAGGATCAGCGCGACGTTCGGATCCGTGACGACCGCCAGGACGTGGCTGCGCCAATCGGGCTCGACTGTCACGACCGGAGCGTGGGCCGTGGCGAGCGTGTGCGAGCCGGTGGCCGTCTCGACCGTGCGTCCGTCGAGTTTGCCGAGGAGATCGGGGACGTCGCGGGCGGTCAGGTCGACGACGTGCTGCTCGAGTGCTTCGCTGGCCGACAAACTGACGGCTTCCCTGACGGCGCGCTCGGCCCACTGCGCATTGCGTCCGCGAAGTTGCGCGAGCCCGCGGATGTAGGCGGCCGCATCGCCGATCTGTTTGCGCGTTTCGGTCGATTGCGTGTCCGTCGCCGGCGCCGCAGACGCCGCCTTGCCGTTTTCGCCGGGCGATTTGGGGGCGGGGGAAGCGGCGCCGGGTGCGCCGATCTGGATCGGCGTAGCCGCGCCGAGATTGGTGCCCGGCGCCATCGCCGCGATATGGCAGGCGTAGACGATATAGGTGCCCGCACTGGCCGCACGGGCGCCGCTCGGCGCGACGAAGGCGGCGACGGGCACCGGCGAGGCCAGAATGGCCTTGATGATTTGCCGCATCGACGTGTCGAGGCCGCCCGGCGTATCGAGCTCGATGACGGCTAGCTGCGCATGATCCGCCGCGGCGCGTGCGAGGGAGCGCGTGATGAAATCGGCGCTTGCCGGACCGATCGCGCCGGCCACGGGGACGACGACGATTTCACCTGCGCGCGCCGCGATGCCCGGCGCTGCGCCCGCGTTCCCGAGGGAAAGAGCGGAAAACGACACGAGGAGCAACGCAATGCACTGCACGAGCCATTGCCATCCCCGCGCAAGCCGGTGCGCATGGCGAGTCGACGCGATTCGCGGCAAGGGATGGGTTTTCATCGTTATCAGCAGACGCATGCAATGCGCCGCCGCCGGCGGAAAGGCCGCCCTGACGCTTTAAAGATTAGGACGATTTGCGCCTACTCGCTAAATGCGGAGTGCGGAACCGAGCACAGCGCGATGGCGGAACGGGCCGGTGGACTTCCCGCGGACGCGCACGCCCTGGCATCAAATCGCTAGGAGCGCCCGGATGCGGGGCGCTCAAATGCTTACGTGATCGCCGAGATCCCACTGGGCAGCTCGCGTAATCGACAAGTCGTGCTCGACGCGTTGCCTCCTGCGCGTGAACGACGGATGTAAAAGTTCGCGGAGTCGTCGGAGTGCGTTCGGGCGAATCCTCCTACGCTCAAAAGATCGATCGCCCCGAAAACGTCGTCAACCATTCCAAGGCAAGCGTGCCGGCGAGCGAGTTGCCGTTGGCGTCGAGCCCCGGCGACCAGACGCAGACGGCCATCTCACCGGGTAGTACCGCGACGATGCCGCCTCCCACGCCGCTTTTCGCCGGCAGCCCGACCCGATAAACGAAGTCGCCGGCGGCGTCGTAGGTGCCGCAGGTCAGCATGAGCGCGGACAGACGCTTGGCGGAACTCGAATCGAGTACATGTTCTTGCGTGGCGGGGGACACGCCGCCGTTGGCGAGAAAGAGCGCCGCGCGTGCAAGTTCGACGCAGCTCATTTCGATCGCGCATTGACGGCAATAAGCCTCGACGACCGATTCCGGCGGCATGTGCAGATTGCCGAAGCTCGCGATGAAGTGCGCCATCGCGCGATTACGCTGCGCATGCTGAAGTTCGGATTGCGCGACGCGAGTGTCGTAGTCGAGGTCCGACGCCCCGGACAGCCGCCGCACGAACTGTACGAGCGCGGTTTCGGCGCCCACGAAGCGACGGCACAACACGTCGGTGACGACCAGCGCCCCGGCGTTGATGAACGGGTTGCGGGGCAGGCCGCGCTCCGTTTCCAACTGAACCAGAGAATTGAATGCGTTGCCCGACGGCTCGCGCCCGACGCGTGTCCAGAGCTCGTCGCCGAGCAATTGAAAGGCGAGCGTGCAGGCAAAGAGCTTCGAGATACTTTGAATGGAGAAGCGCTCGTGCGCGTCGCCGACGGTGAATACCTCGCCGTTCAAGGTGACGACGGCCATCCCGAATCGCTCCGCGGGCACTTTGGCGAGTTCGGGGATGTAATTGGCGACGCGACCTTTCGTGCGCCATGGGGCGATGTCGCGATAGATCTGCTCGAGGACGAGCGCGTAATTCGGCTGTTGGTTCATTGGGCGTTCTAGTAGGACCGATAGGCATGCGAGAGGCCTGGCCGCCGCGCTTCGTGTCCGAACTTTGGCGGAGCCCGTATGGAACTCGCAAGCGCCTGCCGCCGTCAAGCGTTGCCGCTCGGCCGTTGCCTCGGCATGTCCCGGCGGGATCTTTTTCGATCTTTTTATAAGGCGCGAAATTTCCCTTGCGGCGCTGCGCGAACGCGCCTAGAATCACGCCCTTTCGCGCAGTCACAGCGACGGCGCGAAGGAGGCGGGAGTCCTGGGGCATAGCGGGTTTGCACAGGATTTGCGCGGGCCTGGTCGACAACGGTTTGCTGGCAGCGATGTTAAAAAAAC
>DASVLS010000016.1:0-28294 GCA_036384755.1 Trinickia sp.
CAAATTTTTAATATAGGTTCTTCTAGCCGGGACACTGCCTATCAAGGTTACTAAGTTGTTGCTAACCGCTAGAAATCACAAGATTCCATCGTGGGGGCGTTACGCGAGGGGATAACGGTTCGCTTCCGCAAACACACACCATTAACTAGGAGAAAGAGAGATGGAACAAAAAATTATCGGCACCCATGCGGTCGGACCGTTGAAGGCTCCGTCGGGCAACGCATGGAGCAATGCCCCGCTCACCGTCGATGTGCCGTTTCCTGCCTCCTTTTCGAGACCGCCGGTCGTCATCGCCAGTACCCTCCAAGACCCGAACTGGAAAGCCCCGGCCAATGACACGTTCGCGACGACCGTGACCAAGGTTACGAGCACCGGGTTCACGGTGCACATCGTTCGCGTGGATACGGTCAACCCAAACTATGTTACGTACGGCTGGGACCAGAATCTGCAACTCTCCTACATCGCTGAGGTCCCGGCGTAACCGAATCCGCGCCACAGATCTTCTGTCTCGGAAGAAGATCCAGCAACTGGTGTCCGCAAGCCATCCCAGAAGCGGACACCCTTGTCCTTCTGTGAGCCGCACGGCCTATCTCACAAAAAGCGTTGAAGCGACTTGGCTACCGGTCGGCTATTTTCCGGGTCGTCATCCAGAGAGCCCGGCACCGAACACGCGAACTTGGTCGGCCCAAAGGTGGATCGGGCCCGCGGACAACCGAGCCCGTCGCATGAAAGGCGCCGCCCACGTATCAACAGATCACGATCGCTTCCGCAGCTAACCGTTTAAGCTCGCCAGGACGCCCTGCGCGATGTGCGGTCGAGCATCACGCCTATATGCCGGAAATACCCGGCTCCTTTATGCCGGAAGGTGACGGGGGCTGCATCCCTGGTCCACGCTTCCGATCGAGGGCTCCGCATTGCACTTGCAGAGCGCCGAGCAGAGGACTTGCCTGTCCTGCGGATCCAGAGTGTTCGAGCGCAACCGCACGGTGTTCGTTTGCCCTTGCCCTGATCCGACCGAGCCAGAGCCGGAATCCTTTTCCAGGTACTGGTATGCTTCGCAACCAACACGAGCGCGCTGCGAGTGGGCTCGAGGCTCGACGTAAAGCTCAGCCGCACGGGGCGGATCAAAATGAATGGAAATCAGTGATGAGCACTGAATTGAACGACGACCCGCTGCATGCTGCTTTACCGCTGAGCCGCCTACTGTTGCCGCTGGGTCCGCCGACGCTTGCGCCCGGCATCGTGCACAGCAATTTCAGCGTTGAAGGCGACGCCCGTCAGAGCTTCCTGGCCTGGCAGGAGCGTATGAGTCCGGTCTACGACATACGGCCTTCGTCAAAGCGACTTGAAGATACGTTCGACGCATCGATGTCTCGTTACACGATCGACAATCTGAGCTTTTTCGACTTCCGCACCGGTCCGAACCTGGCCGTGCGGTCGTTGGGTCGGGTTTCGACCGAAAGCGTTCGCGACATCACCTTTAGCGTGTTCCTTGAAGGGCCGCAGGCGCAGTTCTTGGACGGCAAATCGCGGTCCGACGCGCCGCAACCGCAGGTGCCGGGTATCCTCGCGCTGGACATGGATCAGCCGTGCTCAATCCGGAGTTTTCATGGCCGGATACTGCTCCTATTCGTGCCGCGCGCCCTGGTGGAAAGGTCGTTCCCCGATGCCGCCTCGCTGCATGGCCGCTGGATTCACGCCACCACGCCTTTGACGCACCTGCTGATCGAGCATCTGGTGGCGCTAAGGCAACAAATCGTCGGGCTGAGCAAGGAGGAAGCACATCGGGTCTTTCTCGTTGCGGTAGAGCTACTCGCTGCAGCTTTCAGCCGCCAAGCGGGTCTTTCCGGCGACGGCCGCGCAGCGGTACGTGCTGCTGTCTATGGACAAGTGCGGCGGCATGTCGAGGCCAATCTTCACGACCCCGACTTGACGCCTGAGCGCGTGCTGGCATCGCTGTACCTCTCGCGTGCCAGCGTGTACCGTCTCTTCGAGCATGAAGGCGGCCTGGCCGCTTATATCCGCAACCGCAGGCTGCGAATGGCGGCCGATAAATTGGTGCGCTTTCCGCATAGAGAGGTCGGGGACATTGCCTCGGAGTTGGGTTTCAATAATGCGTCGAGCTTTACGCGTGCATTCCGTCGCGCCTTCGACATCGCGCCACGGGATCTGCACGAGTACGCGCCGTTGCTCCAGCGCGAACATGCAACACGCGCGCGCTTCGCATAGGCGAGCAATGCCGAGTCGCCCCCACATCGGGATCGACGCGCCAGCCGAAGGGCCTCAGACATCATCGTGAACAGCCCGGGATCGGCGAGCCAGGCCTCGGGGTCCGTGCTGTCCTCCTGAGCCGCCACTGCGCTCCATCCCGGCCATCAATTTCCTTCACCTCGCAACACCTCCGACCACGCCGCGGTTTCCCCCATCGAGAAGGCTCGTTCGACGCCTGCCAGCACGCGCCGTGGCGCACTCACGTTCCTGCGCACGATGGTAGGCATCGAATAAACGATACGAGTCGAAAGGGGATGACGCTTCGATTTGCCGTTCACGTTTGTCCACTGGCGGGCTACACCACGTCCCGCAGCTGAAAGAGCAGTCGAGTGCTCGGCGTCGCCCAGGCCGACAGCTTACGAACCGTAATAAAACACCCCAGGTTGCGCGGAAATGGTTCAAAAAATGTGTGTTCCTTTCGCAAATTGAGACGGGCGGTCAAGTGGAGCCACAGGAAAAAAAGCATAGTCCGCGTGACCAGCGCGACGTAAAAGCCGCGAAAAAAACGACCACTCAGGAACGGGGTATTTTTCAGTATGAAGAAGCACGTCAATCATCGTCCCAGGCAGACAACTTTAACTCTGGCCGTGGCAGGGGTCCTGGCGGCAGCGGTACCGGCGGTGGCAACGGCATCGGGCCAGACGGTTATCTCCTCTAGCACGACTGGCCCGGTTTCTTGGACCAGCGGTGACCTCACGGTCACCAGTAGCGGCACAATATCGACTGGCAGCAGTGCAGCCGTGTCTGCAGCAGGCCCCTCACTGGGCACGCTGAGCAACAGCGGCAGCATCATCGGCAGCAGCAACGGCATCTACAATAACGGCGGCAGCATCACCGCGCTGACCAACGATGCCGGCGGCACCATCAGCGCCAACGGCGCCGGCATTTACAATGCTGCCAGCAGCACGATCGGCACGCTGACCAACAATGCCGGCGGCACCATCGGCGGTGGGACTATCGGCCTCAACACCAGCGGCACGATCGGCACGCTAACCAACAGCGGCACGCTCAGCGGCAGCATATACGGCATCTCCAATGCCGGCACGATCGGCACGCTAACCAACAGCGGCGCGCTCAGCGCTGGCTACATGGGCATCGCCAACGGCGGCACGATCGACGCGCTAACCAACAGCGGCACGCTCAGCGGTGGCCAGTACGGCATCAACAACGGCAACACGATCGACACGCTGACCAACAGCGGCACGCTCAGCAGTGGCTCCATCGACATTTACAACAGCGGCGGCACGATCGACACACTGATCAACAGCGGCACGCTCAACGGCGGCTACGTGGGCATCAACAACGGCAGCACGATCAATTCACTGAACAATAGCGGCTCCATCAGCGTCAACGATACCGGCATCGGCAACAGCGGCATCATCGGCACGCTAACCAACAGCGGCGCTATCGTTGGCGGTTACAGTGCCGGCATCTCAAACAACGGCAGCATCGGCACCTTGAGCAACAGTGGCACCATTAGCGGCAGCAATAGCAATAGCGGCTCCCAAGGCTACGGCATCTCAAACAGCGGCAGCATCGACAGCTTGAGCAACAGCGGCACCATCAGCGGCACTGTCAGCGGCACCGGCGCCGGTTACGGCATCTACAACAGCGGCAGCATCGGCACGCTGACCAACAGCGGCACGATCACCGGCACCAACTATGCGATCTACAACGATACGTCTGGCACGCTCGGCCCGATCACCCATTCAGGCGTGATCGCGGGCAACATCGCGAACCTGTCCAGCAACGATCTGCGCATCAGCGGCGGCACGGGGACGATCTTCGGCACGCTGACCGGCTACGGTGGCGGCAGCACGATCGGCACCATCACGAACACCGCCTCGAACGTCGTATTCGGTTCGGGCAACCTGCTGCTGAACGACAACGTCAACGTCGGCAGCAACGCAGTGAACAATACCGGCACGGCGGTGTTGCAGGTCAACCAGCCGGTCACCATCACCGGCAACTACAACCAGGGCAGCGGCGCGACCCTGCAGATTGGCGTGGCCGGAACCAATGCGGGCCAGTATGGCCAACTAGTGGTGACGGGCGACGCGACGATCGCTTCGGGTTCGTCGGTGACGCTGCAGTCGCGCGGTTATGCGTTCGCCGCCGGACAACGCTACGTGGTGGTGGATACGGCGGGTACCGCGGTCTACAACCCGGGCAGTCTGACGTATTCGATCAATGGCTATACCGCGACGGTGACCGGCACGGTTACCGCCAACGGCAGTCACAACGATCTCGTGCTGGACGTGGTGAGTGCCACGTCGAACTCGACCTCGACATCGACCTCAGGCTCAACGACGGGCTCCGGCTCAACCACAAGCACAGGCACAACCACAACCACCGGTTCAAACCCTGCATCGTTCGCGACCGCACAGAACGCGATCACGTCGCTCACTGGCTTGCTGGGCTACACCGGAATCAGCAGTCCCGCGCTGCTGAACTTGTACAACGCCGCACTGGGCTCCCTGAGCGAAGGCTCGGCTGCCACCGCCAACCGGATCGGCAAACAGCTCGGCGCGACCCAGACAGGCTCGGCGTCGGCCTCGGCCGCACCGACCTTCGATGCGCTGAACGTGGTAGGCGCGCACGTCGACTCGCTGCGCCTCGCCCAGGCGGCAGGCGAAACGGGTGTGGCGAGCGGCGAAGGCCCGCCGAAGTGGGGCGTGTGGGGCCAGGCCTTCGGCGGCCATGCGAGCCAGAATCAGCGCGACGACGTGGACGGCTACAGTGCGAACTACGCCGGCCTGCTGCTCGGCGTGGACCGGGCGATCGACGAGCGCTGGCGTGCCGGCGGCGTGTTCAGCTACAGCAATACGGCGATCAACAACACGGGCGATACCGCGGGCGACACCGCCCGCGTGAACGGCTACGGCCTGATCGGCTACGCAAGCTACACGGGCAGTCCGTGGTACGTGAACTTGTCGGGCGCGGTGGTGCAGCAGCAGTACGACACGACCCGCGTGGTCAGCATGCAGGGCTTCTCGGGCACGGCCAGTGGCCACTTCAGCGGCCAGCAATACGTGGCGCGTGCAGAGGCGGGGTATCCGCTGGCGCTGCGTGGCATGACGCTCACGCCGCTGGCAAGCCTCACGTACAGCTACCTGAACCAGGGCAGCTATACAGAGAGCGGTGGCAACGGTGCGGCGCTGTCGGTCGGTTCGAGCCGTGCGAGTTCGGTTAAGAGCAGCCTGGGCGCGAAGCTGGAGAAGGGTTTCACAACGCACTACGGCGAGATCGTGCCGCAGTTGCAGGCGAAGTGGATTCACGAGTACAACCACACGCGCCAAGTGACGGGGGCGAGCTTCGCGGCAGACCCAACGGGACAGACGGCGTTCACGACGGTGGGGGCGGCGCCGGTCGCGGACCTCGCGGACCTCTCGCTGGGCGTGACACTGCTGCGCGCGAACAACCTGAGTCTGTCCGTGCGCTATGAATTGCAGGCGGCACCGGGCTTCGTTTCGCAGACCGGTACTGTGCGCCTGCGCCAGCTGTTCTGATCCGGCTGGGGCAATCGTCCC
The DNA here is from genome assembly GCA_036384755.1 of Trinickia sp. GTDB lineage: Bacteria > Pseudomonadota > Gammaproteobacteria > Burkholderiales > Burkholderiaceae > Trinickia. Next base: position 5,802 of record DASVLS010000016.1, read on the forward strand.
CGAACCCGCTTCATTCCTCGTGAGGGCGGCGGGTAGCGTGCGCATCAACACGCTGCCCGTATCCTGCGATATCCCGCTCATTCAGATCCTTCAGGTCATGACGCCATGAGACCAGGGACGGCATCCCCTCCGCCGGCATTGGGAAACAGAATCCGTTCCCCTGCGCCGGCGCGCTGAAGCTCACCCTCGATGAAGTGGAAACATTGCCGATCACACGTAGTACGATGCCCGCGCATCGAAATCACCATCCTTACGGAGTCGTAGCATGTCGAGTGTGCCGGGTTCCCCCGACGCCATGAGTATTCCGGAAGCACTGAGCCGCGCTCATGCCCACTGGAACGCCGGCCAGGCCGACCAGGCCGAGCTGCTTTGCCGGCGCGTGCTGGCCGCCTGGCCCGGTCAGGCCGATGCGCTGCACCTGCTGGGCCTGATGGCGCATGCCTATGGCAACCTCGATCTCGCAATCGGTCATCTGCGCGAGGCCTGCACGGCGCCGCGCGCACCGGCCATCTATTCCAGCAACCTCGCCGAAATGTGCCGCCAGAAGGGTCTGCTCGCCGAGGGCGAGGAAGCGGCCCGGCGGGCGGTGGCGATGGACCCGGCACTGGTGTCCGGCTGGAACAACTTGGGCATCCTGCTGCAGGAGGCGGGCAAGTTCGCGGAAAGCCTCGAGTGCCTCGAACGCGTGATCGCACTGCAGCCCGACTGGGCCGAAGCGCACAACAACCTGGCCAATACGTCGAGGCGTCTTTGCCGCATGGATCGCGCCGAGGCGCATTACCGGCAGGCGCTGGCGCTCAATCCTGCCTATGCCGAGGCGCACAGCAACTTGGCGTTCCTGCTCTCCACCCAGGGCCGCTACGACGAGGCGGCCGCGGCTGCGCAGCAGGCCATCGAACTGAGCCCGCGCCTGGTCGACGCGTATCTGAACCTGGCGGAAGTGGAAATGTCCCGCCATCACCATCAGGCTGCGCTCCGCGCGCTCGACATGCTCGCGGCCTTTGCCCCGCAGCATCCGGCCGCTCTGGTGGCACGCGCGAAGGCGCTCAAACAGGTTGAGCGCCTTGACGAGGCACTCGTATGCGCCCGCCATGCCTTAGCGCTTGCGCCGAAGAGCGCGGAGGCGCACAACACGCTCGCCACGGTGCTCCAGTCGCTCGGGCAGACCGACGAGGCACTCGCGCACTTCGAACGGGCGGCACTGCTGCCCGGCGCGGTGGCCGAGGAGGCGCTGGTCGGACGCGCCACGCTGCTGATGGAGGCCGGCCGCCGGGACGACGCGCTGGCTGCCTTCGATCGGGCGCTGGGCGTCTTCCCGGGCTCGGTACCCGCGTTGGCCGGCCGCGCCGATGCGCGCACCTTCAGGACCGGCGACCCCGACATCGCGGCGCTCGAAGCCTGCCTCGCCGAAGGCGAACGCCGTTCGCTGACCGACCGGATCACGGCCCATTTCGCGCTCGGCAAGGCGTATCTCGACATCCAGGAACCAACGCGGGCCTTCCACCACTTCGACGCGGGCAACCGTCAGAAGCGCTCGACCTTTGCCTACGACGATGCCGCGACCGGCCAGTGGATGGCGCGTATCGCCGACACCTTCACGCCAGAACTGCATGCCCGGCTGCAGGGCACGGGCGAGCCGTCGGCACTGCCGGTGTTTATCGTCGGCATGCCGCGCTCGGGCACCACGCTGATCGAACAGATCGTGTCGTCGCACCCGCAGGTCACCGGCGCCGGCGAACTGTCGGCCCTGCGCCTCGTGGTCGAGGGCAGCGGTCTGTTCCCGGACCGGGTGCCGGGGATGACGGGCGAAGAAGCCGCCCGCCTTGGGCGCGAGTATCTGTCACGCGTCACGCCGCTTGCCGAGGGCCGCGCACGCCTCGTCGACAAGATGCCGGCCAATTTTCTGTACGCGGGACTGATCCCGCTGATGCTGCCGGGCGCGCGCATCATCCATGCGCGGCGCGACCCGGTCGACACTTGCCTGTCCTGCTATACCAAGCTCTTCAGCGGTGAGCAGCAGTTTACCTACGACCAGAGCGAACTCGGCACGTTCTACCGCCGCTACGAACGCCTGATGGCGCACTGGCGCGAGGTATTGCCGCCCGGATTTTTCATCGAGGTCGATTACGAGGCCGTGGTGGACAACCTGGAAGACGAGGCGCGGCGCCTGGTCGATTTCATGGGATTGCCGTGGAACGACGCCTGCCTCAATTTCCATGGCAACCGCCGCGTGGTGCGCACGGCCAGCGTCAACCAGGTGCGCCAGCCAATCTACAAGACCTCGAAAGGCCGCTGGCGGGCATACGCCGGCTATCTCGGCCCGCTTCTCGATGCCCTCGGGATCGAGGCCCCATGATGTCCGGCATCGTGCCTGACGTCGTCGCTGTCGAACGCGAGGTCCGCCCGCTGATCGCGGCCGGCCGCTTCGAGCAAGCCGAGGCGCTGCTGCGTCCGTACCTCGCCTCGGGCAGCGGGCCGCTCGCACTATGGAAGCTGCTCGCGGCGGCGCTGCGCCCGCAGGGACGCATTGCAGAAACACGGGCCATCCAGGAGATGCTGGTCGCGCACGCGCCGGGCGATCTCCCGACCCGGTTCGATCTGTCCGAAACATTGCTGCTGCAGGGCGAGTTCGAGCGCGGCTGGCGCGAATATCGCCATCGCTACAGCCTTGCGCATACCGCCGTAATCGGGCGCAAGGTGCAGTTGCCCCGCTGGGACGGCCGGCCCATCCCGGGCAAGACACTGCTGATTCACGACGAGCAGGGCTTTGGCGACACCTTCCAGTTCATGCGCATGGTGTCGTGGGCAAAGGCGCGCAGCGGCGCGCGCGTGGTTCTCGAGATCAATGCGGAAACGCTGTCGCTCGCCCAGCGCAACCAGGACCGTGTGGGCTTTGACGAGATCGTGGTACGCGGCAACCTCCCGCCGCCATTCGATCTGCACTGCGAGATGATGAGCCTGCCGATGGCGATGGGTCTGACGCTCGCCGACTTGCCGGGGCCGATGCCCTATCTGACTGCCGACTCCGCGCGCATCGAGCTCTGGCGGCAACGCCTCGCCGGGTTGCGGCGTCCGCTGGTCGCACTGGTGTGGGCCGGTCGCCCGACCCACTTCAACGACGCGAACCGCTCGCTGACGCTGGAGCGGCTCGCGCCGCTGGCACGACATGGCGTCACGTTCCTGTCGATCCAGAAGGGCCCGGCGGCGCTCGAGGCGGCCGCCCCGCCGCCAGGCATGTCGCTCGTGTCGCTGAGCGACGAAATCCACGACTTCGAGGACACCGCGGCGATCCTCACCATCGCCGACCTGCTGGTCTCGGTGGATTCGTCGCCGGTTCATCTCGCCGGAGCTCTGGGGCGTCCGGCGTGGGTCATGCTGCCGTTCGTACCGGACTGGCGATGGCTGCTGGAGCGCACCGACACACCTTGGTATCCCGGGATGCGTCTGTTTCGCCAGCCGTCGCGCGGCGACTGGGCCGGCGTGATGGCGGCCATGTCGGCGGAACTTGCCCAGCTCGTAGCGTGAGGACAACGCACACATGCAGAACCCGGTGTCGATACGGTCGGGACGATTGACTGCCGGCCTGCCGGGCAAACTGCCGGGCAAACTGCTGGGCATGCTGCTGATCGGCCTGATGGCAGGCTGTGCGACGCTCGACCGCACTGCCCATGCCGATGCGCTGGCCGCACGGGCAGGCCTCAAGCGGGAGCTGATCGACACGGACGGCTTTGTGCTGACCGCCTACGTGCGGATCTCCCGACCTGGCGAGCCGCTCGACCTCTATATCGAGGGTGATGGCCTTGCATGGATTTCGCGCAGCGAGCCGTCGCTGGACCCCACCCCGCGCGAGGCGACGGGTCTAGCGATCGCGGCAGCGGACCCGGCGTCGAACGTGGTGTATCTGGCGCGCCCGTGCCAGTTCACGCCGATGGCAATGAATCCGCGCTGCGGCGTGCCGTACTGGACGGGTAAACGCTTTGCCCCCGAGGTCGTGGCATCGATGAATGCGGCTGTGAGCCGGTTCGCCGCGCGGGTGTCGACGCCGCGCATCAATCTGGTGGGCTACTCGGGCGGGGGCGCGTTGGCCGTACTGATCGCGGCACGCCGTACCGACGTCGCGTCGATCCGCACGATGGCGGGCAATCTCGACGACGAGTTCGTCAACCGGCTGCATGATGTTTCGTCGATGCCGCAATCGGAAAACGCGATCGATTTCGCGAGCCGCGTCGCCTCCATTCCGCAGGTTCATTTCAGCGGTGCTGACGATACGGTGGTGCCGCCAGTGGTGGCGCAGCGGTTTGTCGCCGCCGCGGGCGATCGATGCGCGCAGGCGCGCATCGTCCCGGACGTGACGCACGACGGCGGCTGGAGCCAGCAGTTGCCGGCGTTGTTGCGCGTAACGCCGGTATGTGCCGGTCCGTCCAGGATCAATCGGGAAAAGCACACAAACGAATGATGGACTCAGGTAGATGTCCAAAACCCGGGGGCCGGTATTTCCGCATGGATTGCCTTTGTCTCCTCTCTGTGCGAGGCACAATGCGCCCGGTAATTCGTCCGGCCGGCGTGTGATCGGCGCGGAGCACCCTGGTTCACTTACGAAGTCGCCGGCGTCGATCCATCCGTCACTTGCCAGGACCAGCGTTCTCGTGGCCTTGTTGCTCGGCCTGCTTGTCGCCAAGACCGTAGAGGGCGTGCCTGGCCCAGGCCGGCTCGTCCATCGGACTGACGGTGAACGAAGCGTCCGAAAGCGTGTGACCTAGGGCATTGTCGGGTTCGGTAATCGTTTGTTTTCGGTTTTTTATGGCCGCGCGGTAATAAAGGGATGCAAATTTGGCTTGTGGGCTCGGGGAGAGCACCGGGTTTGGGGATCGTCAATCCCTCGATGCGGGATCTGTGTCATTTTGTACAAAGAGGCACACGAAATTCATCGAAGAATGATATATTTTGTAACAAACGGAGTCCGAGAGCTCCTAAGAATACTTGCAAGACCTTAATAAACACTTACAAATTCGGGGCTTAGAGAGATGCCGAGCAGTACGCCTAGTGTCTACCCGTCGCGCAATGCGGCGTTCTCAATTGTGTCCTCCTTGCGCAACGCTGAGCTAAGCACCAAGCCGCGCTTGGCGAACCGTTGCGTGTGCGAAATTCCACTCGCCTTCGATGCTGCGGGCCGTGTGAGGATTTCTTGATAATCAGCGGTGAGTTTTTCTGAGCGGCCATTGGCTCTCTGATCGTCTCAAGCTATTGGAGCGGCGAGACTTTACGCGGCGTTTCTCGACCTGCTAAGGCCGGGGGTTTCTCGCGCCCGGCGCCATTGCGAATGCGCTGTCTCTTTTGCGTGAGCAGTGCGCGGTCATGAAATTGAAAGCTTTTAAATCGACTACGGCAGACGCCGAGGAGCGAGGCTTGTCGTCGATACAGCAAAAGAACGAATATGCGTTGTTGCACCCTTATCGCCGGCCGTTTTCGGGGCCTGCCGGCAATCGATCGTGTAAAGCCCGTTCATAAGCCAGGGCGTCTCGCTTCGTATCTGTACTGCATGCTGTTGACGATCGTGTTCGTCCCCGCTGCACACGCCCAATCATCGACGACACTCGATGCCGAAGAGCAACGCCGACGCGCGCAACAGCACGCGATAGAGCGTGAGCGGCAAGCGCAAGCGCCGCGCGTGGATCTCGAGCCGGCAAAGCAAGCCGGTGGGATCGACGATGGACACGTACCCGTCGAGGCGCCTTGCTTCAAGGTCGAGCAAATCGGGCTCGAGATGCCAAAAGGGCTTAGCGACTCGGTGCACGCTGCCGGCGAGCGTGCGCTATTGCCCGATCCGCTGTTTCCGGGCGAGCTTCGCTTTGCTTCCGACTACCTGCAGCGCTATGTCGGCCGGTGCGTCGGGCGCGAAGGGCTCAACCTGATCGTTCATCGTGTCGCCGACCGGATTCTCGAGAAAGGCTACACGACAACGCGTGTGCTGATTCCAGCGCAGGATTTGTCGAGCGGCAAGCTCGAGCTCGAGCTCGTGCCTGGCGTGATCAGCGCGATTCGGTTCGCGGCCCCCCATGTTTACGGCACTTGGCGCAACGCGTTTCCGACCCGCGCGGGCAAGCTGCTCAATCTGCGCGACCTGGAAACGGGCCTCGAACAGATGAAGCGAGTGACGAACCAGGACGTCGACATGCAGATCGTGCCCGGTGACGTCACGGGCGAAAGCGACGTCGTCATCACCGTGACCCGCACGAAACCTTGGTCGCTGTCGGTCAGCCTCGACGACAGCGGCCTGCGCACGACCGGGCAACTGCAGGCCAGCACGAGTCTCGCCATATACAACCCGTTGGGCCTGTCCGACATTTTCAACATCGGCTACAGCCACGATGCCAACGGCCACCCGGACAAGTACGGCACCCGGGGCGCGAACGCTTACTACTCGATACCGTATGGCAATTGGACTTTCACGGCGAGCGCAAGCCAGTACCACTACCACCAGCAGATCGCAGGCGCGTTTGCCGACTTCGTGTCGAGCGGCCTGTCGAAGACGGTCGATTTGAAGGCCGAGTACCTATTCGACCGAAACCAGGTACAGAAGAATTCGCTCGAATTCCGCACAGGCAAGTACTTCAGCGAATCGTTCATAGACGGCTCGGAGGTGAACATCCAGCACCGAGACAATAGCTACGCCGAGGTGGGCTGGACGCACAAGCACTACTTCGGCGCGGCGCAATTCGACAGCACGGTCGCATATCGCTGGGGCGTGCCCTGGTTCGGTGCCCAGCACGATCTACCCAACTCGCCGACTTTCTACTACCACATCGAAACGCTCGATTCGACGCTGAGCGTGCCGTTCAAGCTCGGCAGTCTACCGCTGCGATACACGGCCACCGTGCGCGCGCAGAACTCATCGAGCACCCTTTACGCGACCGAATTCTTTTCGATCGGCAGCCGCTACACCGTGCGCGGCTTCGACGGCGACACGATGCTTTCCGCCGAGAAAGGCGTGTTCATGCGGAACGACCTCGAGATGCCAATCGCCTCGACGGCCAACAGTGTCTATCTCGGCCTCGACGGCGGCGAGGTATTCGGGCCGTCGGCCGGACAACTGCTCGGCCGGCGCCTTGCGGGCGCAGTCATCGGCGTGCGCGGCAGCCCCATCAAGCATGTTTTCTACGACCTCTTTATCGCCGGCCCACTCTATGAGCCCAGCCGCTTCCCGAACCACTGGCCTGTCGCCGGCTTCAGCCTGAGCTTCCAACTATGAACCGAAACCTCTATCGCGTCATTTTCAACGCCGCACGTGGCCTGTTGATGGCCGTTCAGGAAACGGCGAGCGGCTTGCGCAAGGGCAGCCGTTCGAGCCGCGTGGGAAGCCGGCCGGGGTCCGATGGACAACGCGCATTAACGATACTGCCGATGCAGGGCATAGCGTTTGCCGCGCTCTGCGCGTTCGGCATGCAGCCCGTCTTCGTGCGGGCACAAGTCGTCGCGGCGCCGAACGCATCGCCCGCCACCAAGCCCGCTGTCGGGGTTGCGGGAAATGGGGTACCGGTCGTCCAGATCACGACGCCGAACGCGGCAGGGGTGTCGAACAATACGTACAACCAATACAACGTCGGCACACAAGGGTTGATACTTAACAACTCTCCGGGCGCCGTGCAGACGAAACTCGGCGGCTATGTGCAGGGCAATCCCTATCTGTCGGCGGGTAGCGCGCGCGTCATCGTGAACCAGGTCGTCGGCGGTAGTCCGAGCCAACTGCTCGGCTACACGGAAGTCGCGGGTCGACAGGCGGAAGTCGTCATTGCCAATCCGGCGGGCTTGTATTGCAACGGCTGCGGATTCATCAATACGACGCGCAGCGTGCTGACGACGGGGACACCCGTGTTCGGAGGAACGGGCAGCCTCGACGCGTTCCACGTGACCGGTGGACAAATCCAGATCGGCGCGGCGGGGTTGGACGCCGGCACCGTCGATCAGATGGACCTGATCGCACGCAGCGTTCAAGTCAACGGCAAGATTTGGGCCGGACGGCAACTCGATGTGGTCACGGGCGCCAACGACGTTAATCACGGTGACCTCAGTACGCATGCGTTGACACCCGACTCGAATACGCCGGGGTTCGCCATCGACGTCGCGCAATTGGGGGGCATGTATGCGGGCAAGATCATGCTCGTCGGGACCGAGGCCGGCGTCGGCGTGAACAGTCTTGGCACCATTCAGGCGCAAGCCGGCGACGTTCAACTGAGCAATGCCGGGAAAGTGACGCTCGCGGGCAGCACGAGCGCGAGCGGCAATGTGCAGATTCAGGCGGCGGGCGACTTGTCGAACAGCGGCAACACGTATGCCGCGCAAAACGCGAGCGTGAGCAGCCAGGGACAGGTCGTGAACAGCGGCACGCTGGCTTCGCTCGGCAGCACGACAGTGAGTGGCGCCGGCGTTGCGTCGACCGGGGCGTTGGGCGCCGGTGCTGACTCGAGCGGGAATCTGAACGGATCGGGGCGTCTCGCCGTGAGCGCCTCGGGTGCGATTAGCGCGACCGGGCAGAACCTCGCGGGGAGCAACCTGACGATGAGCGGCAGCAGCTTGAATCTGGCTGGCGCACAGACGGTCGCGAACGGCTCGGCCACACTGACTGCGACAGGCGCAGGCGGCGATACGGGCAACGTCACGCTGACGCACTCGAGCTCGAATATTGGCGGAAGCCTTAGCGTCGGCGCCTCCGGTGCGTTAACGAACGACCAAGCGCAAACGAGCGCGGGGCAACTGACAGTGACGGCGGCGAGTTTGTCCAACCGCAGCGGCCAACTCGTGGAAACGGGGACGGGCAAAGCCACGCTGACGATGACCGGCGATGTCGACAACACCCAAGGGACGATTCAAGCGGCTGGGGCTGCGTCCCTGGCGGCAGCGGATGTGACGAATGCGGCAGGACGGATCGTTTCGCTCAGCAGCGGTGGTTTGACACTCGACGCGAGCGGACAGATTACCAATACCGCGGGCACGACCGCTCAGGGTGCGGCGGGTGGCCTGATTGGCGGCAACGGTAACATGACGGTGCAAGGTGCGTCGCTGGCGAACAGCGGCACGGTGACGGCCGCGCAAACGCTAAACGCAACGGTAGGCGGACTGCTCGATAACAGCAACGGCGCGATGACCGGTGCTACTGTGACGACCCGCGCCAGTTCGATGAAGAACGTGCACGGGACGATCGACGGTTCGACGGTCGGGCTGACAATTGCGCAATTGGATAACAGTGGCGGCAGGATCACCGCCGATCAGTTGACAGTTAGCAGTACTGACCTAATCAACGAGGGCGGTACGCTGACGCACCTCGGTGCAGGGCCGTTGTCGATAACGGTGAGCAACGCCATCGACAACTCGAACGGCGGCGTGCTGCAGACCAATAGCCAGGATTTGACGTTGACCCCGGCAAGCGTGAACAACGACGGCGGCACGATCACACATGCGGGCACAGGCACGTTGACGATCGATGCTGCCAGCGGCGCGGGATCGTTCACGAACGTCGGCGGCGCAATAACCAGCAATGGTCGGATCGGTGTTACGGCGGCGGGCGTCGAGAACCAGAACGGCATAATCGTGTCGGGCAAGGCGCTGAACGTGACGACGAGCGGTAACGTCGACAACATGCGCGGGACGCTGCAAGCGGGCGGAGCCGAATCGCTGACGGCCGCGAATGTAACGAATACGGCGGGGCGGATCGTATCGATCAACAGCGATGGCTTGACGCTCGATGCGAGTGGGCAGGTCACCAACGCTGCGGGTACGACCGCACAGGGTGCGGCGGGCGGGGTGATCGGCGGGAACGGCAACGTGACTGTGCAAAGCGCCTCGCTGACGAACAGCGGTACGCTGGCGGCCGGGAAAGCGCTGAAAGCGACAGTGAGCGGGCAACTCGACAACAGCAACGGCACGATGAACGGTGCAACGGTGACGGCCGGTGCTGTGTCGCTGAAGAACGTACGTGGAGCCGTCAGTGGCTCGACTGTATCGCTGACGATCCCGCAGTTGGACAACAGTGGTGGGCAGATCACAGCCAACCAACTAACCGTTAGCAGTACTAATCTAACGAACAGAAGCGGCACTCTGACGCAGTTGGGAACGGGGCCGATCTCGTTGACGGTGAGCAACGCCATCGACAACTCGAACGGTGGCGTGCTGCAGACGAACAGCCGGGATTTGACGTTGGATCCGGCGAGCCTGAGCAACGACGGCGGCACGATTACCCTTGCGGGCACGGGTGCGCTGACTATCAATGCAGGCAACGGCACGGGATCGTTTACGAACGTCGGCGGAACGATTACCAGCAACGGGCAGATCGGCGTCGCGGCGGGTAGCGTGAGCAACGAGACCGGTGCGATCGCGTCGGCCGATGCGTTGACCGTGACGACAAGCGGGAAGGTCGACAATACCCAAGGAACGCTTCAAGCGGGCGGAGCCGAATCCCTGACGGCGGCCAACATAACGAACACTGCAGGACGGATCGCTTCCCTGAATACCGATGGCTTGACGCTCGATGCGAGCGGCCAGATCACGAGTGCCGCAGGCACGACGGCGCAAGGAACTGCAGGCGGCATCATCGGCGGCAACGGCAACGTGACGATGCAAGCTGCATCGCTGACGAACAGCGGGACGGTGACGGCAGCCGGAGCGCTGACGGAAACGGTAAGCGGGCCGCTCGACAACAGCAACGGAACGATGAACGGCACCGCGGTAACGGCCGGTGCCGGCTCAATGAAGAACGCACACGGTACGATCAGCGGCTCGACGGTATCGCTGACGATCGCACAACTGGACAACAGCGGCGGTCAGATCACCACCAACCAGCTTGCCGTTAGCAGTATTAATCTGACCAATGAAGGCGGTACGCTAACGCAGCTCGGTACCGGCGCAATGTCGATGACGGTGAGCAACGCGTTCGACAACTCGAACGGCGGCGTGCTGCAGACGAACAGCCAGGACCTGACGCTGGCCCCAGCGAGTTTGAACAATAACGGCGGCACGATCACCCATGCCGGCACGGGCACGCTGACGATCGCCCGGGCGGCAAGCCACGGTGTCTTCACGAACATATCCGGGAAGATGACGACCAACGGCCAGGCCGACGTATCTGCGGCATCGCTCGACAACACGAGCGGCATACTCGCATCGCGCGGCGCGATGTCAGTCAAAGTTGACGGCGCGTTGACCAACAGTACGGGGGGCTTGCTGCATTCGGACATGAGCCTTTCGGCGACGAGCGGGACGGCACTGACGAACGTCGGCGGCAAGATCAATGTCGGTACGTCCGCGGGCGCCGGCAATCCGAGCACCCTTAGCCTGAGGGCCGCATCGATCGACAACACGAACGGATCGATCCTCGATGTCGGTTCGGGAGCCATGACGCTTTGGGGTACGAATCAAATCGTCAACACCGATTCCAGCGGCGTGTCGGGCATGGGCAGCATCGGCGGCAACGGCAATGTGACGCTGACCACGGCGGCATTGACCAACACGTACGGTGGCGCACTGAGTGGCGCGAGCCTGCAGATCTACGCCGGCACGTTGAATAATACGCTCGGTGTGATCGGCAACGTCGCCAATGCGAGCGGCGACATCGGCGTTTCGGTGTCCGGCGTCGTATACAACAGGTTGGGGACAATCAGTGCCGCACACGACCTCTCTGTGACGGCGAATACGTTGTCCGCCGGCGGCACCTACAACGGCGCGAACAACGTCACGCTGAATCTGCAAGGTAGCTTCTCGAACTCATCGAACTATCACTTCAACGCCGGAAACAATCTCACGTTCAATTTGCCTGGTGTTTTCTATAACGACGGTAACCTGGTCGCTTTCAACAACCTCGCGATCAACGCCGGTGATATCGGCAACACGGGTACGATCGAAGCCGGTGGCCTACTGAGTACAAACTCGCACACGCTGACGAACATCGGGACGTTGGTGGGCGGCAGCGTATCCCTGAATGCTTCGGGCATGATCTCGAACCTCGGGCCGACGGCGCTGATCGGCGCGACTGACAACGCCGGCATACTCGAAGTGCTGGCTCCAGACATCGAGAATCGCGACGACAACACTGCAACCGACACGCCGGCGCAGACAACGATCTATGGCCTTGGGCGCGTCGCCCTTGCCGGTGGTAAGGATGCGAATGGGAACTACACCAAAGCGAATCTGATCACGAATCAGTCGGCGTTGATCGAATCGGGCATGGACATGTTCTTCGATGCGAGTCTCGTCGATAACACGCGGCGAGTCTTGTCGACTTCGGGCTTTTCGTCGCAAATCGACCCCAATGTGCTCTCGCAGCTCGGGATCAGCATGAGCGGAACCACGGGGCAAGTGAACGTCCAAGATCCGAATAGCATTGGTGGGGCTTATATCGACCCGCCGCATGGTGGAAGAATGAACAGCATCTACTTCTATACGACGTATACAGGTAGCGCTGTGGAAAGTGCCATCACCGCGATCAGCCCAAAATCGCAGGTGATCTCCGGCGGCAGCATGTTTCTGAATGATGTCGATAGATTCCAAAACTACTGGAGTCAGGTTGCAGCCGCCGGAAACCTGACATTACCGACCGTTCAGGACAATGACAGTTGGCGTGGCACTGCCGCGCCACAAGTGAAGGTCACGTACTCAGGCTACTACCACTACAAGACCTACAAGGATCAGTGGTGGACACATTCTTTCTGCGCGAGCGGCTGTGATGCACCGGCCGACGTTCGAACTTATGCGCTGCCCGGCTACGACTCGACGTGGTCGTCTAACGGTACGATCAGCGGTACGGGTGTGACGATCATCAATACCGGAGGGAACGCGGGGGTCACGCCGCTAGGCCTGGCCGCGGGCCAGACGTTGTCCGCGACCGGGACGACGTCGGTGACGGGCAATGTCCCGGCCGGCACCGGCGGCGTGTCGGGAGGGCCGTGGGTTTCCCCAGTCATTCGCGGCACTGCAGGAAACAGCATTCATCTCGCGGCGACGAGCGGCACGGCTGCAGCCGTCAGCGGGGGCGTTGCAACGTCCAATCCCGTGCTGGGTAAAGCGACCGCGTTGCCGGTGCTGACGAACCTGACCGTCCCACAGGGTGGCTTGTTCAAGCCCGACACGGCGCCGAACGCACAGTATCTTGTGGAAACCAATCCAGCGTTCACGGATCTGCACCAGTGGATGTCGAGCGACTACTACTTCCAGCAAATGGGCATGGATCCGAGCCGAATCCAAAAGCGTCTCGGCGACGGCTTCTACGAACAGCACCTCGTCCAGAGCCAGATCATGTCGCTGACGGGCAAGGCCGTGCTCACCGACTACGCCGATACGCAAAGCGAGTTTCAGGCACTCATGACGTCGGGCGCGTCGCTGGCGAAATCGCTGAACTTGGCACCGGGAATGGGATTGTCGGCGGAGCAGGTCGAGCGCCTCACGAGCAATGTCGTCATCATGCAGACGGAGGTCGTCGACGGAAAATCCGTGCTCGTGCCTGTCGTCTATCTCGCGCAAGCTAGCCAGGAGAACATGGGCACCGGTCCGGTGATCGAGGCTCGAGATATCGATATCGAGAACGCGAACGGCATCACGAACAGCGGTACGATTCGTGCCTCCAATAGTTTGACGCTGGCCGGTCAGAACATCGACAGTTCGCTCGGCACGCTGCAGAGCGCAGGGAAAATGACGTTGGCCACGACGGGCGACATCAACTTGACGTCGGGCACGATCAAGGCCGGCAGCCTCGCTCTGCAAACGGGCGGGAACCTGATACTCGATACGGCGGTGAACACCGTCAATCAGATAAACGGCAATGGCGCGACGCGTGTGACAAGCACGCTTGGGCCGGTGGCAAGCATCAACGTCGACAACGAAGCATTGATTTCGGTGGGCGGCAACTTCGATCAAAAGGCGGCAAACCTGTCTGTAGGCGGCGACCTAACGGCACAGGTGCTCGGCAATTGGACGCTCGACTCCGCGCAGACCGGCGAGCACAAGGTCGTATCGCGCATGAACGGCGTGTCGGATACGAACTTCATGCAAGGGGTCGGCAGCAACGTGAGTGTCGGAGGCACATCGACGATCGGAGTCGGTGGTGACTTGACGGCTAAAGGTGCGACGATCAATCTCGACGGCGGTGGAACGATTGCCGCCGCCGGCAATGTGTCGCTGCTCGCGTCGACGACGACTTCGACGATGCACAGCAGCGCCTCGGGCGGTAGCGGTCATGGCAATTTCGCCGACGATATTCGTACGTCCGACGACGTTGTCAAGGGAACGACGATCGAAAGCGGTCGGAATCTGACCGTGGTGGCCGGCAAGAACATGACAATCACGGGCAGCACCATCGATTTGAAGCAAGGTAGTGCTGTGCTGGGTGCGACAGGCGACGTGAACATCGGAGCCGCTACGGAGACCCATAGCTCGGACAACTACAATTCGGGCAGCCATAGCGGCTTCGGCAGCAAAACCAGCAAGGTCGACCACGTCGTGCAAGAGTCGCAAACGGTCGACGGCAGCACGATTTCGGCCGACGGCGTATCGATCGTCAGTGGGAAAGACCTGACGATCCAAGGCAGCAACGTGGTGGCGATGAATAACGTCGCGCTGCAAGCGAAGGGCGACATCGACATTACAGCCGCCCACGATACTTATCAGGACTCCGAACTCCATGACGTGAAGCATTCGGGTTTCTCGGGCACGGGCGGCATCGGCATCAGCTACGGTTCGAGCGAGCAGAAGGATCAGTACAACGCGAGTTCTGTAACGGAAAGCCAGTCGCGCAGCACAGTGGGCAGCGTGGCCGGTAACGTATCGATCGTGGCCGGTTCCGACGTGCACATCGGCGGCAGCGACATCGTTGCGGGCAAGGCGAGCCAGGATACGACCGGTGCGACCGGTAACATCGGGATTCAAGCCCAGAACATCACCGTCGATCCGGGGCTGGACAACGAGCGTTCGCACGACCAGCAGGACGCGCATTCGAATGGCTTCTCCGTGGGTGTTACGGGTACGCCGCTCGACACGGTTCGTAACGTGCGCCAGGCAAGTTCGTCGGGCAATGGCGTTCAGCGCCTGGAGGGCGTGAGCAATGAGATGCTTGCCAGCGCCTTCGAAACGCCATCCGTCTCGGTGTCGCTCAACCACAGCAGCAGCTCGAGCACGAGCGATATTACAAGTGTCACGAATGCCGGTAGCACGGTTCGCGGTGGCGGCAACGTCACGCTGGTTGCGACAGGCGGGTCACAGAAGGATGCCAACGGCAACCCTATCGACGGCGACATCACGGTGACGGGGTCGACCATCACGGCGGGCGGCATCGCGGCCCTGAGCGCGAATCGCAACGTGGTGCTTCAAACGTCGACCGATCAACTACAGCAGAGCGTGCAGTCGAGCAGTTCGAGCTCGGGATTTCAGTTGGCTGCTCCGAGCCCGGGTGACTCCATCCGTTGGGTGACGGGTGGCCCGAACAGTGGCGGCGTCAGCTCGTCGCCCTATAACGCGAGCCGTAGCAATTCGAACGGCAATTCCGCGACGACGCAGCAAACGGCGAGTGTGGTCACCGGCAACAGCGTCGTGGTGAAGAGCAAGACGGGCGACATCGACGTGATCGGCTCGGGCATCAGCGGCGTGCAAGGCGTAGACATGATCGCCAACCAAGGTGCGATCAGTGTGCTGGCCGGTACGGACGCGAGCCGGAGCCACCAGGATTCGAGCGGCCGCCAGATCGGCAGTCTGGGCAGCAACGGTACCGGTACGGGCTTTACGGTCGGCGTGTCGAACACGCACATGGCGCAGGATACGGCGGAGCAGACACAAAGCACGATTCGCGGGCAGATCGTCAGCGCGAACGGCAACGTTTCGCTCGATGCCAAGCAAGACCTGACGGTGAAGGGTTCGGACTTATCGGCGGGCAAGGACCTGACACTGGTCGGCAAGAACGTCAACCTCGATGCCGGCACGGATGCGCTGCAAAGCAGCATGAGCCAGAGCGCGAGCCAGTTCGGCGTGACGACGACGATCGGCGGTGCGCTGGGCAACGCGGTGGCGACGATCAACCAGAGCCTGTCGGCAGCACAGCACACGGACAATCAGCGGTTGGCCAAGCTTGACGAGGCGCAGGCGGCACTGTCGGCGTATGGGGCTTACCAGGCTCTGAAGAGTGCCGGCCAGACGCAGAGTTTGGTGAAGGTGACCGTAAGCGTGGGTGGTGGCACGAGCCGTAGCCAATCGGAAAGCAGTTCGGTGACGAACGACGGCAGCACCCTGAAGGCGGGCGGTAACGTGACGGTCGTCGCGACGGGTAGCGGGGCCAAGGATGCGAACGGCAGCGCGACCGACGGCGACATCACGGCGCACGGCACGCAAATCACCGGGCAGAACGTCGAGCTGAACGCCACTCATGACATCGATCTGCAAAGCGCGCAGGACACGAGCCACCAGACGAGCAGTAACAGCAGCAGTGGCGGCAGTGTTGGCCTGGCCTTCAGCTACGGTGGGCAGCAAAACGGCTTTTCCATCGAGCTTGCGGCCAACGGCGCGAAGGGGCGTATGAACGGCGATGGCGCCACGAATCGCGACACACAAGTGACGGCAAGCAACATGCTGTCAATGACGAGCGGGCGCGACACGAGTCTGCGCGGCGCGCAGGTGTCGGGCAATACAGTGGATGCCAACGTCGGTCGTGATTT
This sequence comes from Trinickia sp., assembly GCA_036384755.1. Classification (GTDB taxonomy): domain Bacteria; phylum Pseudomonadota; class Gammaproteobacteria; order Burkholderiales; family Burkholderiaceae; genus Trinickia. The sequence goes on from DASVLS010000016.1 coordinate 22,484, forward strand.
GAATATTTCGAGTCCGCAGGACACCAATACGTACGATAGCAAGCAGACGAACTGGGGTGTTCAACTGAGCATTTGCGTCCCGCCGTTCTGCTATGGCGCGAGCGGCTCGGGCAGTTCGAATGAGCAAACGATCAAGGACAACTACAAGTCGGTCGGTCAGCAAAGCGGCATTTACGCAGGGACCGGCGGGTTCGACGTGAACGTGGCCAATCACACGCAGTTGGACGGCGGGGTGATTGCGAGCAAGGCGGACGCAGACAAGAACACGCTGTCGACGCAGACGCTGGGCTTCACGAACCTGCAGAACACGTCCGAATACTCGGGGACGAGCTTGGGGTTTGGTGCGAGCGGTGCGATGAGCACGTCGGGGATAACGCAAGGGCAGAGGCACACGCCGGGGGCGACGAACTCCGCGGGCATGGGGCCGAGCGGGTTCGTTCCGGCGGGTACGAGCAGCAGCCAGTCGGGGACGACGTATGCGGCGGTAAGCCCGGCCACGATCACGGTGAGGGGCGATGCCGGTACGGGGCACGACAGCACGGCGGGGTTGAGCCGCGATACGACCCATGCGGACGATGGGGCATTGGCGAACACGTTCGATGCGCAGAAGGTCAGTGACGACTTGGCGATTCAGTCGCAGACCGTGCAGGTGGGAATGCAGGTGGCTGGCGATGTGGGTAAGTACCTGCAAGATAAGGCGAATGACAAAATAAAAGACGCCAGCCAAAGGCTGACCGATGCGAAGAAAGCGGGGGACAAGGACGCAGAAGCGGCGGCGCAGGCGGACCTCGACTCGGCAACACTACAGCAAGCACTGTGGAAAGATGGCGGAGCAGCACGGGTCGGGCTGCATTTGGTCGTAGCCGGGCTGGGCGCCGGAATGGGCGGAGGCAATGTGCTTGGTGCCTTGGGCGGCACGATCGCGGGCGACGAGGCTAATGCGGCGGTGAGCACGGCGCTGGACAATACGCTGGGCGGTAAGATACTGGGGAACATTATTTCTGGAGCTGCGGGAGCCGCGGCGGGCGCTTTGCTCGGCGGCACGTCCGGGGCGATAAGTGGGGCCAATGGGGCGTTGGGGGCGGATCTTTACAATCGGCAGTTGCATCCGGATGAGCGGAAGCTGATTAGCGACAAGGCGCACGAGATGGCGCTGGAGCAAGCGAAGAACCCGGACGACGTTGCGAAGATCGAGGCGTATTGGACCAATGTGTTAACGATGGTCGCCGATGCGGACGTGGACTCACAGGCGCGGCAACAGTTGGGTAGCCAATTGAATCAAATGGCCCAAGCTGCTCAAGCTTCCGGGAATACGCAGGCGTATCAGCAGTTCGTGCAAGCGCTACAGACGGCCCAGCAGGCGATCCAGGGCATGGCGGGCCAGACGATTACCGGCAATGGCGGCCCTATCGTTGCTGACGACGGCCTACTGACGACGTTCCAAGCGACTGGTTCGCAGTTCAAGGACTCGTCGCTATTCGGTACGCCTGGCGGTACGAGGCTCGGGCTTGCGATCGGGGAGACGCCGGCATCGGTCGGGATCGGCTCGCAGTACTACATTGCGCCGAACGGACCGACAAATCAGCAGGTCAACGGCTTTGCCAATGATGTGTTGCAGCAGATCGGGACGCCGAATGGCTCCGTAACTCCCGTGTACCCCGTGACAGACGTGGTGCTCGGGAGTATGGCTGGTGGGCTGACGTCGGGAGCGATCAGGGCTATCGTTGGTCAATTTGTGGCTGGCGGAACGGCGGATGTTGCTGCGACGAGCATCGTGGATGTCCCTAATGCGATAACATCCGGTGGCACTGCTAACGCGGTCACAGCGCGGGGACTGGCTGCTGATTTGGCGGTTGCGCAGTCTAAGGACCCGCTTATTGGCACCACTCTACCGGGAGCCAGTGCCCCGGTCCAAGTGACGGCTGATGCGAGCATTGGTGGCAAGACCTTCCTCGATGTCAATCAGACGGCGCGGGGGGCTGGATTTGGAGATGCGAATCAACCGACGCTGATTTCCGACCTAATTACACCAGGAGATCCGAACGGCATATATGGCGCAGCGCATGCTGAAATCGGGGTAATTCAGCAAGCGTACGATGCAGGACTCACAAAGGGGCAATCCATGACGGTTGTGGTTAGAGGGCAGTCGCCTTGCTCCTATTGCAGCAGCGATTTGATCGACATGGCGAATGCGGCCGGGTTGAATCAACTAACGGTGGTGGATGGAGCTACCGGCGCGGTCAGACAGTGGGTGCGTGGAACGACGACATGGGACACGATCAAACCACCTCAATTGCCGAAATGATGCGAAAACTTCTCTGGTTAGATGCAACTGATGGTTCGGGCGAAGATCCTCTCGGTGTTTCGGTGCCGGAGCCTGTTTGGTCTCATGTTGAGTTGCGGGTCCAACGGGCGTTTGAGTTTGGAGGACAGGTCAAGTTGTGGGAGGGAGTCGTTGGTCCAGATGATAAAACGCAGCTAGGAACGCATTTGGGTATGGAGGCGTGCTCAGGAGCGTGCCGACTGATCTATAGCCCCCAAAAAATTCCGGGCGAGAGGTCAAAGAGCAGGGAGTGGTGGGAGCCTGGTGATGCGCCATTCCGAGGAACTACTAACTTTAACGATCATGAGTGGGATGATCGAACGGTGTGCCGAGACTTATCGGTAGCCATGCAGATGTTTCGCGACTTCTTTGACCACGCCGATCTTACGGAACCGAGCCTTACGCAGACACGCTCTGTTTGGGACCGGAAACCGCGTTGAACTGCTCTTGCAATAAAGAAGTTCTTCTTCTAAGCAACAAGCCCGGCTTCGGCCGGGTTTGTTGCTTGTGCCGATACGATTTGCTGCCTAAGTTAAGTCGTTATGGAATGATCGCCACACCGGCGATCATGTAATGGTGATCGGGCGTGATGGAGATCCGACCGACCCGATAATCGACGCTGAATAGGACATGCTGACCGGGCAGGAAGCCGGCGTGAGCGAGCAGGTCATCGGTGATTTGCATCCAGGGGAAAGCGATGCGTCTGGCCTGCGCGAGCGTGCTGTCGCAGGTGCGGGCGTCTTGCAAGGCGGCCACGTGTTGGATGGATTGGGCGCGTGAGCGCCGTGGTTTAAGATTGGCGTTAGCCATGATCGACTCTCCTGTGAAGAGTGGGTGATGGTCAGCGGGCCGAGCGTGTTGGTAGCACGAGCGGCCCGCGCTTCAATTGAGCGGTTCTCCTGCGGTGTCTTCCCTTCCTTCCTTTAGCCGCTGATGCGGCCGACGATCTGCTTGGCCTGGTACTTGAGGATCATGCCGTCGAGCAGGGCCTTGATGATGCTGCGCTCCTCCTCGGGCATGTGGCTGATGGCTTCGAACTGCAAGCGCAGATCGTCGGAGGGGCCGCGCTCGTTGGTTTCGAAGACCAGGTCGTCGAGGCTCACGTGCAATGCCTGGGCTAACCGGATGAGGGCTTCTAAGGTATCGTGGATCAGCCGCTGGCCTCTTCTTTAGCCCGCGTTGTTTAGGAGTACGAAATGAGAAAAAGGACAACGCCTCGCGCGCCGCTGCCGGTGATCGGGCCGCCCGACGATCCGCACAGCCTGTATCACCAGATGCGTCCGTTCCTGGAGTGGATGCGCATGCGCAACTACAGCGAGGGGACGGTGAAGCACCGCGAGACGCACTTGCGCGCGTTCATTGCGTGGTGCGACGAGCGGGGCGTGACTCGCCCGCAGGAGGTGGCGCGTCCGGTGCTGGAGCGCTATCAGCGTTACTTGTTCCTATATCGCAAGAAAAACGGCGAGGCGCTGTCGGGGCGAAGCCAACATATGCGGCTGGTGCCGGTAAAGGTGTGGTTCCGGTGGCTGGTGCGCAATCACCGCATCCTGTCGAACCCGGCTGCCGACATCGACATGCCGCGGGTGGAGAAGCGCTTGCCGCGGCACGTGCTCAGCGCCGAGGAGGCCGAGCGGATCCTGAACGTGCCGGACGTGACGAGCAGCCTGGGCATTCGTGACCGGGCGATGCTGGAGACGTTCTATAGCACGGGCATGCGCCGGGCCGAGCTCGTGAGCCTGCACGTGCATGACGTGGACCACGAGCGCGGGACGGTGATGATCCGCGAGGGTAAAGGCAAGCGCGATCGCTTGATCCCGATCGGCGAGCGGGCGCTGGCGTGGATCCGGAAGTACCTGGACGAGGTACGGCCACAGATCGCGCTGGCGAACGACGAGGGGGCGCTGTTCCTGGCGTTGACGGGCGACGCGATCGGCACGCGCAGCTTGGGGCTATTGGTGTCGGACTACATCAAGCGCTCGGGGGTGGATAAGCCCGGCTCGTGCCACTTGTTTCGGCACACGATGGCGACGCTGATGCTGGAGAACGGGGCGGACGTGCGGTTCGTGCAGGTGATGCTGGGGCATGCGCAACTGACGAGCACGCAGATCTACACGCAAGTGGCGATCCGGGCGCTCAAGGAGATCCACACGGCGACGCACCCGGCGCGGTTGGAACGGCGGGAGGAGGCCGAGCGGATCGAGCAGACGCAGCCGAATCGGCTGCTTAAGCGGGTGTATGGCAAGGAAGTGTTACGCGGTAAGGCGCAGACCGAAGGACATGCGCGAGATGGCGACAAGGTATAAAATTTTATACAATGCACGACGAGAAAGAAATCCGCTGGATTGGCTCCTCCTACGAGGACATTCTTGAGTTTCCGTCCACCGCTCGTCGAGAAGCGGGTTTCCAGCTTAGTCGGGTTCAGGCAGGGCTGGATCCGCAGGACTGGAAACCGTTCGACGATGTTGGAGCCGGCGTGCGGGAAGTGCGCATCCGAGATGGCAATGGGATCTATCGGGTGATGTACGTGGCGAAGTTCGAGGAGGCGATCTATGTGCTGCATTGCTTCCAGAAGAAGACACAGGCTACGTCCAAGCAGGACAAAGAAATTGCTGCGAGCCGCTATCGTGTGGTGGTGCGAGAAAGGAAGGAACAGAAATGAGCAAAGTCGACACGCGTGTGCGCCATGTGACGAAGCCAGGCGCGAACTTGTTTGCCGAACTGGGCTTCGAGCCCGAGGAGGCGCGGCTGTATCAAGCGCAGTCGCGGGCCCTGATCAGTCAAACGCTGGCACTGAAGGAGCAGCTTATGGGCGAGCTGGCTTCGTGGATCGAGGACCATCATCTGAGGCAAGCGGAAGCGGCCGAGATACTGCACGTCTCGCGGCCTCGCGTGTCGGACGTGGTGAACCAGAAGGCCGGCAAGTTCACAATTGACGCCTTGGTGGACATGCTGGGCCGCGTCGGCAAGCCGGTCAAAGTGGTCGTCGGCTGAGCCTTCGTTGCGACATGAACGGCGTGACGAGGTAATGGCGTCTCTCCTTTAGCCAGCTACCGACGCGGTGACAGTTGGCGAAGGCCGATGAGAGTTCGAGCAGGCCATGCGGCCTGAGAGTGCGACGAATGAAGAAGTGCCGGCCCGGAGCGGTCCGGAAATCCTGGCCGTGGGCCAGGATTGGTCACGAAGGGTTCAAGCGGGCCATGCGGCCCGATGATGTGACGAAGAGAGTTCGTGCGGCCCGCAGGGCCGAGGGTAACGAAGGGCCGGGGGTTGCGCCCCCGGCCCTGATGCATGTGCTGCGCAAGGGCGAAACCAGGGGCCGCGTGGCGGCCGAGAAATAGAAATGAGCCCCGCCCATCCACCGTCCGCCCTCAAGGGGCTCCCTGTTCTTGCCGCCTTCGGCGGAAAACAACTCCCACGAAAAAACGCGGATCGGCATGCGGTGCAAGGCGCCGAGTCGTCTTGCACCGCAGAGCCGAGCGTGGATAACC
>DASVLS010000017.1:0-7862 GCA_036384755.1 Trinickia sp.
GGACACTCAAGCGTATCCCGTCGTGCCGCCAAGCGGCGATGGTGCACCCGCCGTCATTCATTCGATTCAGTCCGTGCGCATGATGCACGGCCTAGATGGAGGCAAGGCCGGTGCCGAAATCCCTCCGCACAAGTCGTTGCAGCATTGGTCGTCTGTTGGAGTGTTCTGGCTACAAAAAAGGAAACCCGTACCCCGGGCTGACCGCCACCGCGATCGATTCCCGCTCCGGATACCGGCAGGGAATTCGGCAGCTCGCGCCTTGCCGCAGCGCGGCAATCAATTCGCCACATCGAACCGTTCTGTTTAATTTTTCCCCTTTTTATTCAGTTAGTGCGCGCACGCATGCGTTGCGGGTATGCGCAAACAATAGATTCACCACCTTAGAAAAGCGGTGAAATCGAGGTTGGCGAAGCGAAAAAACGCTTGCATTTCCGTATATCGCCTCCCATTCCGTCAGCCTCCCGGGCCTAGCGCCGTGAGCATTGGCGTGCCGCCGCAGCCGCACATCTCAAAATGATTCACTCAAATCGCATGAGCTGTAGGTCAAATATCAGCGTAGGTGCGTTTTAAACGCTCGTCCAAACCCACGCAAACACTGAACAAAATAGAAAGACTCGTTTGGACCGGCGTCTCTATTTACACCAATCGAACGACGCCCGTAAGGTAACGCCCGCAGCCTCCGATATGCCAATTGAGAGGCGGATATCAACCGAACTAAATTCTCGCGCGTTGCGAGGAGTTCGGGCAGGCGTCGAAGCGACTATCCGAGCCTACAGGAGACAGCTATGCCGCCACTTGTGCGCATTCAAACCGTCATTGCCGTATCTGCAAGCGCATTCGCAGTCGCCCTACTGGCCGCCAGTTGCGGCGGCGGCGGGTCGGACGATCCGGCCCCCATCGCGACGACCGCGGCCTGCGCGAGCAATACCTGCTCGGGATCCGGTGCGGTCACGCACCCGTCCACGCCCGAAGTGTTATGTCCCGCTTCACTCGACTACGACACCGTCTATACCGGCGGCTCGGGCAGCGGCGAGTACATCAAGGTCAAGTTCGACACGTCCAGGAAGCAGTATCAAATGACGTTCATCGAATCGGAAGTGCCTACGTCGGCGGGACAAGTCAACGCGACGCGCGCCGGGCTCACGATCACGGGCGATTTCGAGAACCCGAATCTCTACACGGTCACGAACGGGCAAGGTGTTGCCAGCACGCCGCTGAAGCTGCCGACCACCGAGCAAAACCGCTGCGCGTTCGTGCTCGAGAACGGACAAACTCTGGACGGCAGCTATCACGTTGCCATCGATCCGAACGATCCGCCGATGCTGTTCGTCGGCAACGGCATCGTCGGCGGAGGCATACCGGGCTCGACGGTGCAGTTCGACGGACTCACGCTGGCTCCGGGCACCCAAGTAGCGGTCGTACCGACCCACCGCTTCGATTACTACCCGTTCCTCGCTTTCAGCAAGACCGTTACCGATTTCTCGAAAGTGGCAGGCCACTATAACGAATTGGGCATCCACTTCACGCCCTCCGGCGGCAACTTTCAGACGACAGCCGCGATTCCGACGGGCACCGCGCTTGGGTGGCAACCCGACGGCGTTCAAGTGACTGAAACGCTGAACGCCGATGGCTCCTGCATGCCCGACAGCGGCCAAACCTACACGTCTTGCCCTACGACGGGCGCTAATTGGACGCTGCGGACGAACACCGACGGGTCCAAAGACAACGTGTTCACGAGCGCCGCGAACATCGCGGGACTCGGCACCGTCTATCCGGCCGTGGGCGCCGGCTTATTGCAGTCGAGTTTGGGCGGCAATCAAGCGCACGGAATCATGATCGCTGGCGATTTGGACGGCCAAGTGATCCCCGTGGTCATCCGCGTGGGCTATGCGCGCTCGGGGACGGGGCTCTCCGATTCGTCGGTGGACGACCAACTCGGCATCTCGTTGCTCGCGCCGGTGCGGAACGTCGATCAATCCTCGCTATCGGGCGCCTTCATCGGCGCGAATAGCGTCACCGCATGCGGCATCGTGAGCGCATACGGACCCACGTCGACATCGCCCCCCATCTATGAAGGCGCGTGCCTCGACGATACGACGACGAAAAACGCGGGCGTCAATTACACGTCGACGATCTTCCAAGGCGCCAACGCCGCATTCCTCAACCCGTTCACCTCTACGGCCGCGACGAACTTCGCGCTCGACTTCACGCAAACGCAACCGGGCCTCGTCAAGGTGACAGCGCAAAACGACTTCACGTCGGGCGCCGCTACGGTCTTCAAAACAGGCGATACCGGCTATCTGATCAAAGTGGGCTCGGTGTACGCAATGCTGATGAACGGCACCGGGCTTCCGAATCCATTCTTCACCATTGGCGCGTTCGTACAGTAGAGGCGGTAGCGCTTCAACGGCCGGCCGGCAGCGCCAACCGGCCGCCATTTCGTCCTGCCTTAACCTAATGAGAGGTACTCGACATGAAGAGTTTCAAGCTCATCCCCGTAGGCGCGGCGTTGGCGTTGTACATCGCAGCTTCGGCCTCGGCATTTGCGGTGACAGTTTCTCCTGCTGGCTCGATCAGTTTGACCGGCTCCACGACGTTGACGAAGTCGGGCATTGCAGTCGGCTGCTCGGCGAACATGGTCGGCTCGGTCACCAGTGCCGGTGCGATCTCGATCACGTCGGCGAGCTTCAGCGGCAACGCTTTGTGCGCGGGCGTGACGGCCACCGGCCTGCCATGGACGGGCCAAGTCCTATCGACCACGAGCCTGTCGCTGAGCGGTGTCGCGGTCCACACGCTGCTCGGTGCGTGTGAACCTAGCACGATCAGCGCCGCCGTCACCGAAAACCCGAATCCGCAACAAACGATCATCGGCCTTTCGAATCAAGCCCTCTCCGGCGGCTGCTCGGTATCGGGCTCGCTGACGACGACGCCGTACCTTTCGATCCAATGACCGGCTAGCTGCGCCTGATCGGCCGCGGCGTTTCGCGCGCCCACCTCACGAGGAGCGGGCGCGCGGCCGCAACGAACACATGCATTGCACGCGCATCACGGCCGTCCGCTCGACGCGCCGGTTTTTGTTTTGAACAACTTATTTGGGACTCCTTATGATTTGGCGCAGTCTGATCTCGATGGCGCTGGCCGCTCTCCTTCTCGCCGCATGCGGCGGTAGCGGCGCCGGCGATCCGCCCGCTCCAGTCGTGACGCGGCTATGTCCGCAAGTGATCGGCTACGACACGGTGTTTACAGGCGGAGCAGGTTCGGGCGAACTTGTTCAGGTGCAACTCGACACCACGGCGATGACATACAAGATCACCTACTTGGCCTCGCCCGTGCCCGTCACGAAGGGCACCGTGTTGCCAACGCGCGCGACGGCCCCCTACAACGTCGCGACCGGCACGCTGACGCAAGAAACCCTCCTGCCGACGTCCAAGCTCAATCAATGCGCGTTTCGCTTGAGTAACGCAAGCCTCGATCCGACGCGGCCCGCCCGCGTCTTTCTGGGCGAAGGCGTATTGGGCGGAACGATTCCGGGCGCCGAGATCGCGTTTGCCGGTGTGGCTGGGGTGGGCGTCGTACCCGACACGACGTTCCCGTACTACCCGTTCCTCGCGTTCTCGGAAACGTCGACGAGCTTGGCTGAGATCGCCGGCACCTATTCGATGCTCGGCTATCACAAAGTGCCTTCGCAGAATTTCGACTCAGTAGCCGTCGACGCGTCGATGACGATCAACGCCGACGGCAGCTTCACCGAGTGCGACAACTCCGGCCTCTACGCGGGGCAATGCCATCAGCCAGGGACCCGCTTCGTCGCCCGCACCGATTCGCGGACGTTCGAAACCAATCGCTTCACCGGCCAGGTCGCGCCCACGCAAGCCGTCGACGGGCCGCAGGCACAAGGCATTTTGATCGTCGGAAAGCTGCGCGGTCAGTTGGTGCCGATCCTCGTGCGCGTCGGCGCGGCCGACCCATCGATCGTTGCGCCAACGGGCTCCTTGCCGAAGACGCCGCTTGCCGACGACGAATCCGGTATCGCGATGCTCGCGCCGCAAGCGAACGTGGCGGCCGGCTCGCAAAACGGCGAGTACATCGGCGTCGACAGCAACTTCACCTACCGCACGACGGCACTGACGAACACACAGGCAACGATGCTCGACCCGTTCAACCCATCGCTTGCCGAACTCGCGACAGCGATCGATCTCGATTACACGCAAACGCTACCGGGGCTCGTCACGCCGAAAAAAACCGGCGCGGCGCACGCGACGCCGACCGGCAAGATGATTTTCTCGGGCGGCGCGATCGGATACCTCGATATGTCGGACCCGAGCGCGCCGTACTTCGCCGTCAGCGCTTTCGTTCAGTGATTGCATAACAACAGTGCCGAGGAAGCATGGATATGGGGATCAAGAAAGTTTTTGCACCGCTCGTCGCCGCATGCGTCTCGACGGGCGCTTACGCGCAGCAGGCCGGCGACAATGTGGTCTCGATGGGTTGGTATCACATTGCTCCGCAGTATTCGAGCGATCCGCTGACGACCCACGTGGCGCCGATGCCGATCAACGGGCCGCTCGGCTTACCGTCGGCGTTCACATCGGCAGGCACGGGCTTGACGGTCAGCAACGCCAATACGCTCGGGCTGACGTTCACGCATTTCTTTACCGACCACATCGCGTTGACGGCGCTCGGCGGCATACCGCCGGAGTTTCATATCGGCGGCTATGGCGTCATCCAGCCGCCCGGGCCCGCAGGCGCGCTTGGGCATGAGAACTTGAGCGATCCTTCGAACAATCCCATCGTCGGAAAGGTGCGCCAATGGACGGCTGGCGCGATGCTGCAGTATTTCTTCGGCAAGGCCGAAACGCGGTTCCGGCCGTTCGTCGGCGTAGGCATGACCTATACATGGTTCAACGCGTTCCACCTGAATCCGAATTTCTCGCAATCGCTCAATGAGAACTTGGGCAGCGTTCTCGCCGCCGGCGCCGGCAAGCCCGGCCCGACCAGCATTTCGGCGAAATCGTCTTCGTCGTGGACGCCGATCTTCAATATCGGCGCCGCGTATGCGCTGACCAAGCACTGGCAACTCAATGCTTCGGTGTCGTACACGCCGCTGAAGACTTACGCCGAGACCGACATCAAGGCCGCGGATGGGACGCTCCTCGCGGTCAGCAAAGCGAAGCTGAAGGCCGACCCGATCATTACGTTCCTTGCCGTTTCTTATCGGTTCTGACGCGGTGGCGCAGGCGCCGGAGGGCTCGGATAACGACTCGGTTTCACGCAGGTTCCGGCGTGTATTCCATCAGGTCGCCCGGTTGGCAGTCGAGATAGCGGCAGATCGCATCGAGCGTAGCGAACCGCATCCCCTTCACTTTCCCCTGCTTCAGCAGCGAAAGATTTTGTTCGGTGATGCCAATGGCCGCGGCCAGGTCCTTGGACTTGACCTTTCGCGCGGCGAGCATCACATCGAGCCTAATGACAATGGCCATCATCGCCGCCTATACGAATTGCCGGTGTTCGGAATCGAGTTCGCTCGCCTGCTTCAGAATTTGCGCGATGACGGCAACGCAAGCAGCCAGAAAGAGGGCGACCAGATACCCCGAGCCGAAGCTGAGCGAAATGACGTGATGTCCCGGGGGCTCACGCAATGTCGACCACATGCTCAAGAGCGGTTCGCAAACAACGCTCAGCACAACCCAGATGGCTGCCGACTTACCCGCTTTTCCAAGATGCGTTGCCGCCGCCGCCGAAAAGTATGCGCCGCACGCATAGAGATTGAAGAGGGACCGCAGATGACGCAGTCCATGCGCCAAAGCCAGCAGCGGTACGCTGGAGAGCAGGATGCACCCGAGCGTTTGCCACCACGGCATGCCGGATACGTCAAGACCGAGTCTCGCTATGAGCCCGTTCGTCAAGGCGAAGCCTATGCCGTATCCATTCGCCGCCGGACTGATTTCAGGGAACCACCATACAGCCGCGTTGAGCAGCAGCATTGCAACGATGAACCAAAGCGTGACGACAGCCATACCTTGGCTAAGGCGGGCGAGACGGTGAGTGGTCATGTCTATTTCCTCGAAAATGTGCCGGGCCTGATCATGCCCGAGAATTTATCGTAAAACAATCATTTATTATTGATATACATTCATAACGGGAGGCGAGCAACAGGAATGACGCAGCGTAGCGCGCCGGCGTCCTGGCAAGGTCGAAGAGATCGATTTTCGGACTGGATTACTGCGCAGACGGTATGATTGCCGCCTGGACCCGCTGAATAGGGCAGGCTCGCGCCGCGACGGCTTGCCTCGATTTCGCCATCTCCCGCCGATGATTCCGACCACCGCCAGAAACCCTCGCCACTTGATCGGCCCCGCCGTCCTGCTTGCGGTCGCCGTAGTCGGGCTGTTCTACGTCAAATGGTTTCCCTACTACAACCGCGCTTTCGTGGCAGCCAGTCAGCACTCGATCGGCGGATCGATCCTGATGGGCGACGCAGCGGCGCCGCCGGCACCGTCGTGGAGCGCCGCGCTCGGCTATGCGATCGCGTACGGCAAGGCGATCTGGCAGGCCATGGTGCTGGGCCTGCTGCTCGGCTCGGCCGTACAGGCGCTGATCCCATCGCGCTGGATCGTACGCGCGCTCGGTAAAGGCGGCTTCGGCAGCGTGATGACCGGTGCGGTCCTGTCGTTGCCCGGCATGATGTGCACTTGCTGCGCCGCGCCGGTCGTCGCGGGACTGCGTGCATGTCGCGCCGCCCCGGGTGCGGCGATCGCTTTTTGGCTCGGCAATACGTTGCTCAATCCGGCCACGCTCGTCTTCATCGGCTTCGTGCTCGGCTGGCAATGGATGGGGCTGCGCCTCGCCATCGGTCTTGCGTTGGTGCTCGGCGTAGGCTATCTCGTCGATTCTTTGGCGACGACGCAAGAAGCCGACGCAGCGCAAAGCGCCCTCGTGGAAATGACCGAGCACGAGGAGACGAGCGCCATGTTCGTGCGCTGGCTGAAGATCCTTGCGCGTATGACGCTGCGACTCGTGCCCGAATATGTCGTTCTCGTTTTGTTGATGGGCGCCGCTCGCGCGTGGCTCTTCCCTCACATCGGCCCCGGGATCGGCGCAAGCATCCCCTGGATCGCGGCCTTCGCCATCGCCGGCGCCCTGTTCGTCATTCCGACCGCGGGCGAGGTGCCGATCATTCAAGCCATGCTGTCGCTCGGCATGTCCGCGGCGCCCGCGGCTGCGCTGCTCGTGACGCTGCCGCCCGTGAGCGTGCCGTCCCTCGCGATGCTCGGCCGGTCGTTTCCCACGCGCATTCTCTCGCTGACCTGTGCATGCGTCGTTCTGGCAGGCATCGTCGCCGGGGCGGTTGCCGTGGTGATCGGGCTGCCGGTCACTTGAGGCGATACCGATCTCGCGCGAGATTGCTCTTCCTCCTTCTTTCCCGATAGCGCGGGCGTTCCTAGGAATATGTCATGACCGCTTCGAGACTCGTGCATCCGTACTCCTACGCGATTCGCGCACGACAGAACTCGACGATCCACGCGCTCTCCCCCTCTCTATATGGCCTGACGGGAAGACGAGGAACGAGGCCGCCCCCCCCCCGGTTGCGGACGACGGCCTCGCTTAAACTAGTCGGAATGCCGTTCGGCCGAATTGGTGATGGCGTTGCCGCCCTTGGAAATGTCTTGGCCTGCGCCGGCAACGGTGTTGCAAGCCGCCAGAAAGACCGTGCCCAACAGCAACAAGAGTGCGGTGAGTCGCGTCATCGATTTCTCCCTCGGCGTACCTACGCCTATGTTGTCCCGAGGAGCAAACGATGTGCCCATGGCGGCGGCTGGTCGGCAAGCCATGCGTCCGCGAAAACGTATGACGAATCGCGG
>DASVLS010000018.1:0-79390 GCA_036384755.1 Trinickia sp.
CGCCGTGTCCTACCACATGATGGGCGTGCCCACGGCGATGTTCACGCCGCTGTTCGTGATTTCGCGCACCTCGGGCTGGAGCGCCCACATCATCGAGCAACGCATCGACAACAAGATCATCCGGCCGAGCGCGAACTACACTGGACCGGAGAACCTGAAGTTCTTGCCGATCGGCAAACGCTGATCGGAATCGCGAGCCCGCGCGTCGGCGATGGGCTCGCCATGGCGGCATCGTAGAGGTGGGGAGACGACATCATGAGCACGGACATGTACGAAGCAGGCCTCGGCAAGAACGCCGCGAACTTCACGGCGCTGACGCCGCTGATGTTCATCGAGCGCGCAGCGAGCGTATACCCTACGCGCCTCGCCGTCGTGCACGGCGACGTTCGCCGAACGTGGAAGGAAACGTACGGGCGTACGCGGCAGCTCGCGTCCGCGCTCGCCGCACGCGGCATCGGCCAAGGCGACACCGTCGCCGTCATGCTGCCGAACACGCCGGCAATGATCGAAGCCCACTTCGGCATCCCGATGACGGGCGCCGTGCTCAATACGCTGAACACGCGCCTGGACGCCGCCACCCTCGCGTTCATGCTCAATCACGGCGAGGCCAAGGCGCTGCTCGTCGACCGGGAGTTCTCCGATCTCATGCGCACCGTGCTGCCGGCCGTCGAGCGGCCGATCCTCGTCGTCGACGTGGACGACGCGCTATACACCGGCCCCGGCGAGCGGATCGGCGAAATCGAATACGAGGCGCTGCTCGCGAGCGGCGACCCCGACTTCGTCTGGCAACCGCCCGGCGACGAATGGAACGCGATCAGCCTGAACTACACGTCCGGCACGACGGGCAACCCCAAGGGCGTCGTCTATCACCATCGCGGCGCCTATACGGCCGCCATCAGCAATATCCTCGAGTGCGACATGCCCAAGCACGCGGTCTATCTCTGGACGTTGCCGATGTTCCACTGCAACGGCTGGTGCTTCCCATGGGCCGTCGCCGCGCGCGCAGGCGTGAACGTCTGCCTGCGCAAAGTCGACGCGAAGGCGATTTTCGATCTGATCCGCGCCGAGGGCGTGACGCATTATTGCGGCGCACCGATCGTCCACAATCTGCTGGTGAACGCGCCCGACGAACTGAAAGCGGGCATCGAGCATCGCGTCAACGCGATGGTGGCCGGCGCGGCGCCGCCCGCGGCGCTGATCGAGAGCCTAGAGCGGCTCGGTTTCGAGCTCACGCACGTGTATGGCCTGACCGAGGTGTACGGCCCGGCGTCGGTCTGCCCGCAACAGGACGAATGGCGCACGCTCGACATCGGCGAACGCGCGCGGCTCAACGCACGACAAGGCGTGCGCTACCACTTGCAGGAAGGCTGCGCGGTGCTCGATCCCGAAACGATGAAGCCGGTGGCGGCCGACGGCGAGACCATCGGCGAGATCATGTTCCGCGGCAACATTACGATGAAGGGATACCTGAAGAACGCGACCGCCACCGACGAAGCGTTCCGCGGCGGCTGGTTCCATTCGGGCGACCTCGGCGTCGCCTACCCCGACGGCTACATTCGAATCAAGGACCGCAGCAAGGACATCATCATCTCGGGCGGCGAGAACATTTCGAGCATCGAGATCGAAGACGTTCTGTACCGGCACCCCGCCGTGCTTGCCGCGGCGGTCGTAGCCAAGCCCGATCCTCGCTGGGGCGAAACGCCGTGCGCATTCATCGAGCTCAAAGCCGGTGCGACCACGACCGCCGCCGAGCTGCTCGAGCATTGCAAGGCGCACCTTGCGGGCTTCAAAGTGCCCCGCGCGTTCGAGTTCATCGAATTGCCGAAAACATCGACGGGCAAGATCCAGAAGTTCGAACTGCGCAAGCTCGCCAAATCCGTTTCCGCGATCGACGTGTGACGTTCGTTCGTATCACTAACCATGGCCTGCCCTTCCCCGACGACCGGCTTGTTCGGCCGGTCGTGACGGGCAAGGCCGACTAGCGCCTTACGCCTCATGAACACTGAATATCGCAAAGCCTTGCCCGGCGCCGGGATCGACTACTTCGATGCGCGCGCGGCCGTCGAGGCGATCGAAAAAGACGCCTACGACACGCTGCCCTACACGTCGCGCGTGCTCGCCGAAAACCTCGTTCGCCGCTGCGAGCCGGCGCTGCTGACCGACGCACTCAAGCAGTTGATCGAGCGCAAACGCGACCTCGACTTCCCGTGGTTCCCGGCGCGCGTCGTGTGCCACGACATCCTCGGCCAAACGGCGTTCGTCGATCTCGCCGGCCTGCGCGACGCCATTGCGGCGCGAGGGGGCGATCCCGCACTCGTCAATCCCGTCGTGCCGACGCAGCTTGTCGTCGACCACTCGCTCGCCGTCGAGTGCGGCGGTTACGACAAGGATGCGTTCGCCAAGAACCGCGCGATCGAAGACCGCCGTAACGAAGATCGCTTCCACTTCATCGACTGGACCAAGAGGGCGTTCGAGAACGTCGACGTGATTCCGCCCGGCAACGGCATCCTGCATCAGATCAACCTCGAACGCATGAGCCCCGTCGTTCAGGTGCGCGACGGCGTCGCCTTTCCCGACACGCTCGTCGGCACCGATTCGCATACGCCGATGGTCGATGCGCTCGGCGTGATCGCGGTGGGCGTCGGCGGACTCGAAGCCGAGAGCGTCATGCTCGGCCGGGCATCGTGGATGCGGCTGCCCGATATCGTCGGCGTCGAGTTGACGGGCGAACGCCAGGCCGGCATCACCGCCACCGACATCGTGCTCGCACTGACCGAATTCCTGCGCAAGGAAAAGGTCGTCTCGGCCTACTTGGAGTTCTACGGAGAAGGCGCATCGCGTCTGACGCTCGGCGATCGCGCGACGATCGCCAACATGGCGCCCGAGTTCGGCGCCACGGCGGCGATGTTCTACATCGACGAACAGACGATCCGCTACCTGACGCTCACGGGCCGCGACGATCAGCTCGTCAAGCTCGTCGAGACCTATGCAAAGCAGACCGGCCTGTGGGCCGACGCGCTGTCGCGCGCGCGGTACGAGCGCGTCCTGCGCTTCGACCTGTCGAGCGTCACGCGCAACATCGCGGGCCCGTCGAACCCGCACCGCCGCGTGCCGACGACCGAGCTCGCCGCGCGAGGGATCAGCGGCAAGGTCGAGAACGTACCGGGCAAGATGCCCGACGGCGCGGTCATCATCGCCGCGATTACGAGCTGCACGAACACCAACAATCCGCGCAATATGATCGCGGCCGGGCTGCTCGCGCGCAACGCCAATCGTTTAGGGCTCCTGCGCAAGCCCTGGGTCAAGACCTCGCTCGCCCCGGGATCGAAGGCCGTGACGCTCTACCTCGAGGAAGCGGGTCTCATGCCCGAACTCGAGAAGCTCGGCTTCGGCGTCGTCGCTTACGCGTGCACCTCGTGCAACGGCATGTCGGGCGCGCTCGATCCTGTCATTCGGCAGGAGATCGTCGACCGGGATCTCTACGCCACGGCGGTCCTGTCGGGCAACCGGAACTTCGACGGGCGCATTCACCCTTACGCGAAGCAGGCGTTCCTTGCATCGCCGCCGCTCGTCGTCGCCTACGCAATTGCGGGCACGATCCGGTTCGACATCGAAAAGGATGTGCTCGGCGTCGACGGCACCGGCAAGCTGATTACGCTGAAGGATCTTTGGCCGACAGACGAAGAGATCGACGCCGTCGTGTCATCGAGCGTGAAGCCCGAGCAATTTCGCCGCGTGTACGAGCCGATGTTCTCGATCGCGGCGCAACGCAGCGAAGCGGCGCACCCGCTGTATGCATGGCGGCCGCAGAGCACCTATATCCGGCGCCCGCCGTATTGGGAAGGCGCGCTTGCGGGCGAGCGTACGCTCACGGGGATGCGTGCGCTGGCCGTGCTCGGCGACAACATCACGACCGATCACATTTCTCCGTCGAACGCCATCATGCGCACGAGCGCCGCGGGCGAATACCTCGAAAAAATGGGGCTTCCCGAAGAGGACTTCAACTCGTATGCGACGCACCGGGGCGATCACCTGACCGCGCAACGCGCGACGTTCGCGAATCCGACGCTCAAGAACGAGATGGCGATCGAGAACGGCGAGGTAAAGACGGGATCGCTCGCCCGCATCGAGCCGGAGGGCCGGGTGACGCGCATGTGGGAAGCGATCGAAACATACATGGAGCGCAAGCAGCCGCTCATCATCGTCGCCGGCGCCGACTACGGTCAGGGCTCGTCCCGCGACTGGGCCGCCAAGGGCGTGCGCCTTGCGGGCGTGGAAGCGATCGTGGCGGAAGGTTTCGAGCGCATCCACCGTACGAACCTCGTCGGCATGGGCGTGCTGCCGCTCGAATTCAAGCCCGGAACGACGCGCACGACGCTCGGCATCGACGGCACGGAGACGTTCGACGTGATCGGCGAGCGTACGCCGCGCGCGGATCTCACGCTCGTCATCGTGCGCAAGAACGGCGAGCGCGTGACCGTGCCCGTGACATGCCGGCTCGATACGGCCGAAGAAGTGTCGATTTACGAGGCGGGCGGTGTGCTGCAGCGTTTCGCGCAGGACTTTCTCGAATCGTCGATGGCCGCATAACGTAAGGACGACACACGCATGACGCATCTACCGCAAATCAAGATTCCCGCCGTTTATATGCGCGGCGGCACGAGCAAGGGCGTGTTCTTCCGGCTGCAGGACCTGCCCGCGGCCGCCCAAGCGCCGGGCGCTGCGCGCGACGCGCTGCTCATGCGCGTGATCGGCAGCCCCGATCCCTATGGCAAGCATATCGACGGCATGGGCGGGGCCACGTCGAGCACGAGCAAGACGGTCATCGTCTCGAAGAGCACGCGGCCCGATCACGACGTCGATTACTTGTTCGGCCAGGTCGCCATCGATCAGGCATTTATCGATTGGACCGGCAACTGCGGCAACTTGTCGGCGGCCGTAGGCCCGTTCGCGATTTCGGGCGGGCTCGTCGACCCTGCCCGCATTCCCCGCGACGGCATCGCCATCGTGCGGATCTGGCAAGCCAATATCGGCAAGACGATCGTCGCGCGCGTGCCGATGACGGGCGGCGCCGTGCAGGAAACGGGCGATTTCGAGCTCGATGGCGTGACGTTCCCGGCCGCCGAGGTCGCGCTCGAATTCATGGACCCGGCGGCCGACGAAGAAGGGGCCGGCGGCTCGATGTTTCCGACCGGCAACGTCGTGGACGATCTCGACGTGCCCGGCATCGGCACGTTGAAAGCGACGATGATCAATGCGGGCATTCCGACGATTTTCGTCGATGCGGAAGCGATCGGCTACAAGGGCACCGAACTGCAGGACGCCGTCAACAGCGACGACAAAGCGCTGGCGATGTTCGAGACGATTCGCGCATACGGTGCGCTGCGCATGGGCCTCATCGAGCGTATCGACGACATCGCCAAGCGGCAGCATACGCCGAAGGTCGCGTTCGTCGCTCGGCCGGCGGACTACGCCGCGTCGAGCGGCAAAATAGTGCGCGCGGGCGACGTCGACTTGCTCGTGCGCGCGATGTCGATGGGCAAGCTGCATCACGCGATGATGGGCACGGCGGCCGTGGCGATCGGCACCGCTGCGGCGATTCCGGGCACGCTCGTCAATCTGGCGGCGGGAGGCGGCGAACGCGAGGCGGTGCGCTTCGGGCACCCGTCGGGCACGCTGCGCGTGGGTGCGCAAGCGGCGCTCGTCGAAGGGCAATGGGTCGTCAAGAAGGCGATCATGAGCCGCAGCGCGCGCGTGTTGATGGAGGGATGGGTGCGCGTGCCGGGCGACGAATCGGCCATGAAGGGCCGCTGAGGGCGCTCGAAGCCGTTATAAGCCTCTATGCGCTCTACGAGATCTATCGGGCTCTTCAGCGCTATTGGCTTCCATAAACCGCTCAATGGCCCCGAATGATATCGGAGCGTGAAGTCGTATACACCACGCCCGACGCATCGAAGTGGACGTTGAAGAAGGCGTCACCCGAAGGGCCGCCTTCGTTCCATTTCCAGCTCCATACGGTTTCGGGCTTGAGCCGATACACGGCCACCTCGCCCGGTTTTCCGAGCAGCCGCCGTACCTCGTCCTCTGTCATGCCGACGCGAACCTTCGCGAAGTTTGCAGCGGTCAGCACTTGCGTGACGGCGACGAGCTTGCCGCGTGCATCGATATCGACCATGTAAGTGCTCGTCCCTTGCGGGCCGCGCGGATACTCGAAGCGCTTCGAGCCGTCTTCGAACGTGCGCTCCGTCTCGGGCGTTCCCATCTGGCCGCGAATGTCGGCCTCGGTCGTGACGCCGGGCGTCAAGCCTTTGAGCAGTAGTGCGTCCGGTTTGATCGCATTGAGGAAGTCCTTCAGTTTTCCCATGGCTCGCTCGCCTTGTCGATCGTCACAACCGGCAAGCGCAAGCGCCGCGCTCACGCAGACGACCGTCAGTAGTGTGAAGCGTTTCTTCATCTCGCATGAAATGGGGTTAACGACGTGCGGTATCGGATCGGTGATCTGCGCGCAAGCATAGCGCATGTCGTGCGTCGTTACCGCTCATTGCCAATATCCATGCGATAAACCTCGACCAACGCTTCGATAGGATGCCTGAGCCGACGGCCGCGAAGGCGCGCCACCTGGCACCGGCACGAATAGCCCGTCGCCAGCAATTCGGCGGGCGCGACATCGGCCGACGCCGCGCCATCCCTGCCCGACGACACCCATCCGTCCACATGACGCGCCCAGGATTGCTCGAAGATCGCCTTCGACGTTTCGACGTTGCGCAGTTCGTGTCCGTAGGTCCCCGACATGCCGCAACATCCGCTTGCAGGCATGATCAACGACAATCCGGCTCGAGCGAACACGTCACGCCAGAGCGCCGCCGAGGCGGGCTCGTTCGTGCGCTCCGTGCAATGCGGCAGCATGCGAAAGCGCAAGGCGGCATCCGCTTCGCGCCTCGCCGACAGCCGTGCATCGAGCGCATCGACGAGCCATTCTTGCGGCAGCAACACGCGGGGACATTCGCCGGCGCCATCGACCTTTCGGTACTCCTGCCGATAGACGAGCGTCATGGCCGGATCGATGCCCACCAACGGCACCCCGAACCGCGCGAGGTGGGAAAGCCGGACGGCATTGTTCGCCGCCGCGCGCCCAAATGCACGCGTAAAGCCTTGAACATGCAGCGGCTTGCCGTTGGGCTTATACGCCGCCACGAACACACGGTATCCGAGCCGAGCCGCCAACTCGATGAACGCCACGGCAACCCGCGTCTCGAAGTACCGCGTGAATGCATCCTGAACCACGATGACGCTGCGTTCGCGCTGCGCATCGCCAAGCCGCGCCAAACGCTCGGCCGTGGCGGGTTCCACCGCCCAACGATTCAGCGCATCGCCCCACGATGCCCCGCTGTCGAGCAATGGGCTGTCGACGATACCGGCCGCGCGGCGCAACGCCGCCTTGATCGGACGCGCCCTCATCAGCGCGTTATAGAGCGCGCGCCCACCCGGCAATGCGGCGATATAGGGCACGCTGTATTCGAGCGAGCCGATCAGGTAATCGCGCGGCGAGCGCGCGTACCGCGAGTGATAGTGCGCGAGAAAGCGCGAGCGAAACTCGGGCACATTGACCTTGACGGGGCATTGGCCTGCACAGGATTTGCAGGCAAGGCATCCGGCCATCGCGTCATACACTTCGTGCGAAAAATCGCGTTCGCCTCGATGCTTGCGCCAGCTATGGGCGATCCGGATCGGCAATGCGGCCGGCGCGGATTCGGCCGTGAGGTCGGCGCCCGCCTGCCCTTGCAACCGAAGCCATTCGCGCATCAGCGAGGCGCGCCCTTTCGGCGAGTGAACGCGTTGCCGTGTCGCCTTCCACGATGGGCACATGGCATCGTCGGGGTCGAAGTTGTAGCACGCCCCGTTGCCGTTGCAATGGACGGCATCGCCGTTGCGCTGCCAAACACGCTCGTCGATACGACGATCCGCTTCGCCGCTCGTCGGCACCGCGTCGATCCTCAGAAGCGATGCGCCGCTGCCCGCGGGCGTGGCGATCTTGCCCGGATTGAGCTGATTGTGCGGATCGAATGCGGCCTTCAATCGCTGCAACGCAGGATACAACGGCCCAAAATACTCAGGCACGTACTCGGACCGCACGCCCTTGCCGTGTTCCCCCCAGAGCAAGCCGCCGTACTTCATTGTCAGCGCGGCGACCGCATCCGAGATCGGGCGAATCAGTGCCGCTTGTTTCGGGTCGCGCATGTCCAGCGCGGGCCTCACGTGCAGCACACCCGCGTCGACATGGCCGAACATCCCGTAGCGCAACCCCAATCCGTCCAGCAACGCGCGAAATTCGGCAATGTAATCGGCGAGGTGCTCGGGCGGTACGGCCGTGTCCTCGACGAACGGCTGCGGACGGCTCGCACCGCTCGCGTTGCCGAGCAAACCTACAGCCCGCTTTCGCATGGCATAGACGCGATTGATCGCCGCCTCGCCGTCCGCGAGCGTGACAGCGACGCGGCGTACCGTCGTGTCCGTACGCAGATGGTCGACGAACTCGGCGACGCGCGCGCGCACCGCTTGCGCATCGGCCCCGCTAAACTCCACCAAGTTGATGCCCCCGGCTTCGGCCTCTGCCTCGTCGCCGCAGCCTTCCTCATCGGGGAAATATTCGGCGACGTTGCGCCAGACGATATCTTTCTTCGCCAACGCGAGCACCGTCGAATCCACCGTTTCGATGGATAGCGGGCGGTGCGCCATCAGCGCGCGCGCGTCGCGCAACGCATCCATGAAACTCCGATATCGGACGTTGACGAGCACGGCGTGTGCGGGAATGGGCAGAACGTTCAACGTCGCTTCGACGACGAAACCGAGCGTCCCCTCCGAGCCGCACAGCACGCTGTTGAGGTCGAAGCGGCCAGCATCGTCGCGCAAATGCGCAAGGTCGTAACCCGTCAAGCAACGATTCAGCGCGGGAAAGCGTTCTCGAATCAGATCGGCCTCTTGCTCGCCGATCTGCCGCGCGGTGGCGTAGACACGGCCGATCGCATCGTCCCTGCCGCATAAGTCGTCCAGTTCCGCCTCGCTCGCCGGCGCGCTCGAAAGCAGCATCCCGCCGATCAGCACCGTATCGAGCGCCAACACGTGATCGCGCGTTTTGCCGTAGGTGCAACTGCCCTGGCCGCTGGCATCGGTGCTGATCATGCCGCCGATCGTGGCGCGATTGGAGGTCGACAACTCGGGGGCGAAAAACAAACCATGCGGCTCGAGCGCCGCGTTGAGCTGATCTTTTACGACGCCGGCTTCGACGCGCACCGTCCGCGCTCGCGGATCGATTTCCAGTATTCGATTCATGTGCCGCGACAGATCGACGACGATGCCCTCGGTCAGCGATTGACCGTTCGTGCCCGTGCCGCCGCCGCGCGGCGCAACGACGACTTCCCGAAACGCCGCCTGCCCGAGTAGCGCGGCGATGCGCCGAACGTCCTGAGCGTTGCGCGGAAACAGCGCCGCTTTCGGGTATCGCCGGTAGATCGAGTTATCGGTCGCCAGCACGGTGCGCAGCGCTTGGCTATCGTCGATGTCTCCCTCGAACCCAGACGCGCGCAGCGCCGCCAGGAAGCGCGCGTCGACACCCGTTAGCGTGTCGTTGACGGGAAGACGTGAGATGGGCATGGCGCTCGACTCGGTATTTGGCCGGCGCCACGCGCCCACCCTGTAGACTCTGCATGAATCCGGTCGACGGCTTTCCGCGCTTCCGGGTTTTCGACTATTGTCGTTGGCAGCCTTCCCCGGAACAAGCGGAAGATCTATGGGATGTTCATGAGTTTTTTGAATGAATTACCGCAAACTTACCCCTTCGATGTCGCTGTTGCTGGCGTTCGAGGCATCGGCACGCCTTGAGAGCTTCACGCGTGCGGCCGAGGAATTGGCGCTCACGCAAAGTGCGGTCAGCCGGCAAGTTCAGACGCTGGAAGCCATGCTCGGCATCGCGTTGTTCGTGCGATCAGGCAAACGGATCGTGACGACCGATGCCGGCCGCGCATACATGATCGAAATCGGCTCGGCGTTGACGCAGATACGCAACGCGACGCTGCAGGCGTTGTCGACCGAAGCGCTGAGCAAGCGCCTGCGTGTGGCGACGTTGCCGACGTTCGGCGCCAAGTGGCTGCTGCCACGGTTGCATCGGCTCTATCGCGCGCATCCGGATTTACAGATCGACCTGCACTCGCGCATCGAGGAGGTCGATTTTGCCTCGCAGCCGCTCGATGCGGCCATTACCGTGGGCGATGGGCGTTGGCCGAACGTCATCGCACATCGCCTTTACGCCGAAGAGCTGGTCTTGGTTGCGAGCCCTTCGGCGCTGGCGCACGCACGCGCACCACGTCGCGGCGCCAAACGCGTCCGGCAGGGCCAAGCCGAAAGCCCGATTCGGCCCACTGTCGCCATGCTCGAAGGGTTGACATTGCTGAGAGTCAGTAGCTTCCCCGACGCTTGGCGCGAATGGTGCGCGCATTTCGGCCTGCCGCACGACGCGCTTTTACTGGGCCCGAGCTTCGAGCTGACCTCGCACTTGATTCAGGCGGTCATGGCCGGAATCGGCGTCGGGCTGGTGCCGCGCATGCTCGTGGCCGACGAATTGAGCGAGGGCCGGCTTACCTGCCCGTTCGACCCGGTGCCAAGCTCGCGTTCGTACTACTTCACCTATCCCGAGCGCGTGCGCCATCACCCGGCCCTCGCCGCGTTTCGCGAATGGCTGCTGCATGAGCAGCGCACGCCGCTTCGGTAGGCGGCGCGCCACTCGGGCATCTATCGCCTGAGCTTCACCGCCTTCCGTACGACCGGCGGACGCGCCAAGGGGCGCGGCGGCAGCGGTGTGGACATGACGATCGGCGTGCGCGTTTCGCCATACAGACCCGCTTCTATGGCAATCCGGGATCGCCTACGATGTCTTTCGGCATGAACGATTTCTTGGAGGGAGGGCGGATGCTGTTCATCAAGTCGTTGGCAATCGGGTTTTCCATCGCGGCGCCCGTCGGCCCCATCGGCATGCTGTGCATTCAGCGCAGCCTGAGCCGCGGTTTTCGCTCCGGTCTGGCGACCGGGCTCGGTGCGGCGTGCGCCGACATGATCTACGGCCTGCTCGGCGCGCTCGGCATTGCAGGAATTGCCGCGGCGCTGCCGGCGCTCGGGATCGTGCTGAAAATCGGCGGCGGCGCGTTTCTGATCTGGCTGGCTTGGGCAATCGCGCGCGAGGCGAAAGCAACGCCCACGGCCGCGACGGAGGGGCCGCGCGCATCGGTGCGGCGCGATTTCCTGACGACGTTCGGCTTGACCCTCTCCAACCCGATGACGATCGTTTCGTTCATCGGCATCTTCGCGGCCCTCGGCCCATCGACGAGCGGGCAAGGCAGCAGCGGATGGGCGGCCGTATTGCCGATGGTGGCGGGCGTATTCCTGGGGTCCGCGGCGTGGTGGCTCTGCTTGAGCAGCACGACGGCCGCGCTGGGGCGGAAAATTCCCGTTTCCTATGTTCACGGGATTGCGCGTCTGTCGGCGCTCGCGATCGGCGTGTTCGGCGGCGTTCAAGTCGTCTCGGGATTGCGCAGCGTCCTCTGACCGGACTCGCGCGGTCGCATCTGTCTGCGGAACGCGGCGCTCGAAGCCCAAAAAATGGCGGTACGTGTCGTCGACACGCCCGCCGAAGCACGACGCGGAGTTACATCAAAACGAATGGCGCATACCGATCCGAATATCGGCTTGAGTCGTCGTAGTCGAGGGCGCGAAGCTGTAGCCGATGACGGCATCGACGCCGCTGGAAGCCTTCAGGTAATCGCCCGAGAGATAGACGTCGGTGCGCTTGGACAGCAGATAGTGCAGCCCCGCCGATACCTGATTCCAGTGGTGGCCTTCGAAGTGCGTGTACTGGTACCCGCCGACGGCGCTGAACGCAGGCGTCACCGTCCATGACACCCCGCCTTCTCCTACCTGCATGTGCGACGATTGCCCGAATGCCTTGATCGTCGTGTACGTGTAGTTGCCCATCAGCATCACGGGACCGAATGCGTAGCTCGCACCCACGCCGAGCGTGCCTTGCTTGTCCACGGGGAACGACGTGCTCGAGTAAAGATCGGTCACCGCACCCGTCGCGGGGTCGACGCTGACGGTCGGCCTGCCGAGGAACGTGTGCGTGCCGATCATCGCGTACGGATCGAACGCATAGATGCCGTTCGGATTGTTCAACTGCGTATAGGCCACGCCCATCGTGAACTTGCCATGCGCATAGTGCGCCCCCAAGCTATAGGCACTGTTCCGATGGAAGTTGCCGGCCACGTTGCCGAACGACCACATGCCGCCGAACTTCAAGCCGTCGATATCGTTCGACAAGAACTTCACCGAATTGGGCAAGCGATCGCCGTTGAATCGATCGAAGTCGCCCTGGTGAATCGCGTACCCGCTCGCCCAAGCGGAGACGTTGTACTGAAACACCATCTCCTCGGTCATGTCGAGCTGATTGCCCAACGAGACCGTACCCCAACGGCTCGCCAGTCCGACATACGCCTGCCGCCCAAATTGGGAACCGCCGAACGTGAGCCGCCCCGTGCCCAGTTTGAACCCGCTTTCGAGCGCGAAAACCGCCGATAAGCCCCCGCCCAGATCTTCAGTGCCTTTGAGTCCCCAGCGATTGCCGTAGGAAATCCCGTCGTCGAATTTGACCACGTGCGAACCGCCCGTATTGCTCGCGTAGGTGATGCCCGCGTCGAGAATGCCGTACAGCGTGACGCTGCTCTGAGCGTGGCCGACACCCGGTAACCCGGCGAGCGCCAGCGCGATGCCCGTGCCGATTCGGGCGCGCAATGCTTTCATGATGTGCTCTCGTTATGTTTGAGTCGTTGCAAGTCGTTGTAAATCGTCGCCAGTCGTTCCGATCCGTTCAATGACCGGCCAGGGCACGGTCGACGGCCTCGAGCCCATTGGCCCCGCTCGCCGTCGTCACGCCGGCCAGCCAAGTCGCGAGCAAGTCGGGATGCGCTTTCAACGCATCGCGCGCAGCCGTATCCACGCCCACCTTGTCCTGCAGTACACGCGCGATCACGTGATTCTCGAGATCGACGTCGAACGTCATCTGCTTGAACAATCGGCCGAGGTTCTCGCACTGGCTCGCGAAGCCCGTTCGCGTGACGGTATTGACCGTGGCGCCGCCGTAGTTGGGACCGAAATAGGCGTCGCCGCCCGACAAATACGTCAAGTGGAATTTCGTGTTCATGAGGTGCGGCTCCCATGCGAGGAACACGATCCATCGCTTGTCGCGCACGGCGCGCTCGACCTGCGTCAGCATCGCCGTCTCGCTCGACGCGACGAGCGTCCAGTTGCCAAGGCCGAACGCCTTGTCGCCGATCATCTTCGTTATGTTCTGATTGGCCGGCGCCCCGGGCTCGATGCCGTAAATCTTGTCGTTGAACTTGTCGCCGTATTTCGCGAGATCGGCAAACGAATGCACCCCCGCCGCCGCCACGTAGTCGGGCACCGCCAGCGTGAACTTCGCGTTCGTCAGGTTGGCGTGAAGCACGTCTATCGCGTGGCTTTCCACGAACGGCTTGACGAGCGGCGCCTGCGCCGGCATCCAATTGCCGAGAAAGACGTCGACCTGCCCTTTCTTCAGCCCCTCGTAGGTAATCGGCACCGATAGGTTCGCGACGTTTTGCCGATAGCCGAGCGCCTTGAGCACGACGCCGCTCATCGCATTCGTCGCATCGATGTCGGTCCAGCCGGGATCGGCCATGCGCACGTCGGTGCAACGGCCGGGTTCCGCGGCATGCATCGGCGGCGACACCGCGGCAGCCGCCGCCAATAGGAGCGCCCCTATCAAGCGCCGACATCCTGAATACCGGCTTCCGTTCATCTCCTGCTCCTCTATGATTGACCTGCGTGTGGTGGGGTTGGATCTCCGTCGGCGGCGGGCCGATCATTGTCGCGAGACGCGCGGATAGCGCGCCATCGCTTCAAGCGTGTCCAATTCGATGTGATTGCGCATATACCGCTGGCGCGCGTCGTTGAACGGCTGCCAGTCCCAAGCCTGGATTCGTCCTTGCGTCGAAGCCGCGTAGTGGAAGCGGCGGCGGCGTTGGCTCGCGAGCACCTCGCCGTGCAGCGCGTCGATGTTCCAGCGCCGTTGGATCTCGGCTCTAAACGCGGCAACGGTGTCGGCATACGCCGGGTCGCTCGCGAGATTGACGAGTTCCTTCGGGTCGGACGTCAGATCGAACAACTGGTCGGGGTCGGCCGGGGTATGAATGAACTTGTAGGCGCCTCGACGAATCATCACGATCGGCGCGATCGCGCCCTCGCCAAGATATTCGCCGAACGTTTCGTCGTGCCCCCCGTCGCCGCGCAAGTGCGGAACGAGGCTGCGGCCATCCACGGGATCGGGCCAGGCCGGCTCTCGCTTGCCCGTCGCCAGCTCGACGAGCGTCGGAAGCAAATCGATCGTCGAGACGGAGCCCGCTACCCGATGCGGCCGGAAATCCTTCGGTGCGTGCACGATCAGCGGAACGCGCGCGGCGTTCTCGAAGAACGTCATCTTGTACCAAAGGCCCCGTTCGCCGAGCATATCGCCGTGATCGGACGTGACGATCACGATCGTGTCGTCCGCGAGTCCGGCGGCCTCGAGCGCATCGAGAATCGCACCGAACTGCGCGTCGACGTACGAGAGCGCGCCGTAATAAGCGCGCCTCGCGTTTCGCACCTGTTGCTCGTTCGGCGGCGTCCGGTCGTTCTCGCACACTTGGCGCAAGCGTTTCGAATGCGCGTCGCTTTCGTCGAAGCTCAAGATCGTGCTCGGCAAGTCGATCTCTTCGTCGCGATAAAGGTCCCAATACTCCGACGTAATCGCGTACGGATCGTGCGGATGCGTGAGCGACGCCACGACGCAAAAGGGCCGAACGTCGACGCCCGCTTGCCGCTCCCGCGCGATGTCGTAGAGCTTTTGCCGCACGGTGAACGTGACCTCGTCGTCGAAATCGAGCTGATTCGTGCGCACGCATTGGCCGGCATCGAGCACCGAGCTCATGTTGTGGTACCAGCTGGGCCGCACTTCAGGATGATCCCAATCCGGCGCCCATCCGAAATCGGCCGGGTAGATGTCGGTTGTCAGCCGTTCCTCGAAACCGTGCAGTTGGTCCGGCCCGCAAAAATGCATCTTCCCCGACAAGACGGTTCGATACCCGGCCGCACGCAGGTAATGCGCGAACGTCAAGGTTTGCGCGGGAAATTCGGCCGCGTTATCGTAGGCGCCAATCTTCGACGGCAGCTTGCCGGCCATGAGCGCAAAACGCGAAGGCGCGCAAAGCGGGCTCGCGCAATACGCCGAGTCGAACACCACGCCGTCGCGCGCCAGCGCATCGATCCGTGGCGTCTTCGACACCTTGTTGCCGTAGGTGCGCAGCGACGAGGGCGTCATCTGGTCGGCCATCAAGACGAGTAGGTTCTTTCCGGTATTGGGCTTCATGAACTCGATGTTTAAAATGCGTTGAGTCGACTTTTCCGCGTGCGGACAGCCATGCGCCGATGTTGCGCTGCAAAGTCGCGGCGGCGTGGGTGCCGGGTGCCTGACACCAATATGTCTACCCACAATTCGCGTGTGAAGACGGCCGCTATTTATGTCCCCATAAGGCACGCTTATGTCTGAGCAAGACCGTTTGCCACCGCTGCAGATGCTGTCGGTGTTCGAGTCCGCCGCGCGGTTGGCGAGCTTTACCGCGGCCGCGCGCGAGCTCGGATCGACGCAGCCCGCGGTTAGCCAGCGAATCGTGCAGTTGGAGGCGGAACTGGGCGTGCCGCTGTTCGAGCGCGGGCACCGCGGCGTCACGCTGACGGCCGACGGCCAACGTCTTTACGAAGCGGTTCGCCAGAGCATCGAAACGCTTCGCGATGCCGTGGCCGATATACGCGCCGCGCGCGCGAAGGGCGCATTGACGATCGTGACCGATGCGGGTTTTGCGACGTACTGGCTCGTGCCGCGGCTCATGGACTTGCGCCGCTTTCTGCCCGGCATCAACGTGAAGGTGGTGACCTCGCAATCGGCGTTCAATCCTCGGCAAGATCATGCGGACGTCGCCATCGCGTTCGGCGACGGCGATTGGTCGCCGTGCACGGCAACGCGTCTCTTTCAGGAGCAGATCGTCCCGGTTTGTTCGCCGGCCTTTCGCGCGGCGCATCCCGAGATCGTCCGGCCCGCCGATTTACGCACCGCGCCGTTGCTGCATGTTCAGCCCGCGCAACCCGAGCGATGGATGGGCTGGAACGGATGGTTCGCGATGCATGGCCTTTCCGCACCGCCCGACGAACACGGCTCGACCTTCAATAGCTACTCGCTAGTCATGCATGCAGCGCTCACGCACCAAGGCGTCGCGCTCGGGTGGCTGCCGCTCGTGGACGACCTCGTCGCAAGCGGGCAGCTCGTCGCGCTGTTCGACGAACCGGTTACGACTGCGCGTGGGTATTTCTTGGTTTGCCCCCCGGCGCGGCCGGAAGCGCCGGCTGCGCCGGCTTTTCGGCGATGGCTGTTTTCCGCGTGCGCGGCGAGTGCGGTGGCGGCCGAGTAAGGCTGCCACCAAACGCATTCAACGCTGCCGTCGCCGCCGGAGCCATTCCGCGAAGGCTTCGTCTTCGACACGGTAATGGCCCACGGCAAGGCGCGCGACGACATTGTGCGTTTGCAGGCGCTTCAATGCCTGGGCCACGGTGTTCTTCGTCGCGGGTTTGCCCAGCCACGAGGACAATAGCGTCAGGCTATGCGCGCCGTGCAGGTCGGCCTCTCCCCGCGCGAGCAACGTGACGACGGCCCGATCCGACGCGTTCATGTCGTTCCATTGATTGAGGAAGTGCTCGTCCGAGAATACCGAAGCTCGGGTATGAGCGAGCGCCGCGTCGGCGCCTTGCGGTTGATAGAGCATGTACCGCTCGATGAACCGCTTGAAAAACTCCGGCGTACGGTGCAACGCTTCGAAGGCTTGCCTGCCTTGCTCCACCGTCAGCTTGTTCTTGATCATGCTGTTCATCAGCTTGACGGTAAACGAAACGAACTCATCGCCAAGCAACGGAAACGGCTCGAGCGTCGCCCAGTTATAGAAAGGCTCCGACGCCCGAGCGAACATCTCGCGAAGGGTCGTCTCGGAACTGCCGGCGAATATCACCTTGATGCGCAATTTCCGAATGTCCAACGCAGCGCGCAGCGAATGCGCGAAATCGCTGTGCACGGTACGCGCCAGAACCTGCGCCTCATCGATGGCCAACAGCAGCGGCTTCTTCTGCCGATCCAACTGCTTCATCACCTCCCGCAACGCCCCGGCCGTATCGCCCCGAGGCGCGGCCAGCTCGGCCTCCACGGCGCCTTCCAACCCCGGAATTCGCGCGCTGGCTTTGAGCCTCCTGACCGGCCTGCCCAGCTTCGTCAGCACAGCCTTGACGCCTTGCGGTTCGAGCGCGTCGGAAAGCGCCGACAACAACGCGGAATCCGGCGCCGCGCGACTATCCCAAAGGTTCGTGTAGGCGACCAGATAGCCACGCTCGCGCGCCGCGGGCAACAAATCCCGTCGCAGAAATTCCGTCTTGCCCATCCGTCGCCGCGCGAACAGCCCGCGAGCCGACGACAACTTCAGACCGAAGGCGTCGAGGTACGATCGAGCAAGATCCGCACGGGCGAAATGCCACGTGTCCGGCTCGATGGTTTCATCCGGTATCATCGAATATGAAAAGTTTCAAAGTGGATGATACTGGATGATACCAGCGTCGGCGACTGCCCCCGCGACGGGACGAGGTACCGCGCCTCCAGCCCGCGGCCGTCAAAGCGCTTCGACCAACTCCGCCCGCTTCGTCCGGCAATATGCCGTGCATGCGATATGCGCCGCATTTGCCGCCGCGTTCACGATCGCGCTCGCATTCGCACTCTTGCAGACCGATACCACGATCGGCGGCGGCACCGGTTTGAGCGGCAGCTCGACGAATTCGCCCGTCTGCAGCTCGTCGGTCACGAACAAGCTCGGGATGCAAGCCACGCCGTAGCCGTCGCGAATGAGCTGCACGATCGCAGCCACCGACGGCGAGCAGGTCACACGCGTCTGCTCCGGCGGAATGTGCTCCTGCCGCGCCAGGGCCAGTACGATGCTTTGCAACGCGACCTGCGGCGCAGTGCCGCGACCGAACGTCAGGATCGGGCGCTGCAGCACGCGCGAAGCGAGCCCGGTAGTGCGCCGCGAAATCAAGCCGCGCCGCGCGATCCAGCGCACCGGATAGCTCGCGATCGCGCTGGACACGATCTTGGTGCTGTCGATTCCCTCCACGCGAATCGCGACATCGAGTTCGCCTGCCAGCAACCGTTGCTGAAGCACCGCGCTCGAATCGACCGTCAGATCCACCTCGAGTTGCGGAAACTTCGAATTGAGGTGCGTGACGTAATACGAAAGCCATGAGTGAACGACAGTCTCGATCACCCCCAGCCTCAGTTTGCCGCCGACGATCACCTCCTGTCCCGCCGCCTCGCGCAACGCCCGCACCGCATCGACGACATTGCGCGCCAGGCCGAGCAAGCTCTCGCCGGCGGGCGTCACACGAAACCGCGTCGTCGACCGATCGATCAACTCCGTGCGCAGCTCGTCTTCGAGCGATTTGATTCTCAGGGAGATCGTCGCCGGCGTCGCATGCAATACGCGCGCCGTCGCGCGGAAGCTCTCGAGCTCCGCCAGCATGACGAACGTTTCGATGAAGCGCGTATTCATCGGGTTGTCGAGTGCCCGGAATCGCTGGCCACCCGGAACGCCTGCATCGCGTCGCCAAGTTGCTGCGCCTGCTCGTTGAGCGAAGCCGCCGCAGCAGCGGCCTGTTCGACGAGCGCCGCATTTTGCTGCGTCGCGCTGTCCATCTGCGCAATCGCACGATTGACCTCGTCGATGCCGATGCTCTGCTGAGTCGAAGCCGTCGCGATCTCGTCGACGATCGTCGTCACGCGCTTGACCGCCGCGACGATGCCGTCCATCGCCTCGCCCGCCGTTTCCGCCAGCGTCGCGCCGCTTTCGACCTGTGCAATGGAGGTATCGACGAGCACGCGAATCTCCTTGGCCGCCGCCGCGCTGCGTTGCGCGAGGCTGCGCACCTCGCTCGCCACGACGGCGAAGCCGCGGCCGTTTTCTCCGGCGCGGGCCGCCTCGACCGCGGCATTCAACGCAAGGATGTTCGTCTGAAAGGCGATGCTGTCGATGACGGACGTGATGTCGGCCACCTTCTTCGAACTTTCGGCAATCGCGCGCACTTTGCTGACGACATCGCCGACCACGCTGCCGCCACGTTCGGCCTCGGAAGAAGCACTGGCCGCCACCTCCGTCGCGCGCGACGCATTCTCGGCATTTTGCTTGACGGTGGACGTGAGCTCATCCATTGCCGCTGCCGTTTCCTCGAGCGAAGCGGCTTGCTGCTCGGTGCGGCTCGACAAGTCGCCGTTGCCCGTGGCGATTTCGGCCGCCGCCGTGCGGATGGTCTGCGCCGCCGCTTTCACGCGCGAAACGGTGCCGGCCAGTGTATCGCGCGTATAAGCGATGGCCGACACGATGCTGTCGTCGTCTCCCTGCGCGACGTCGATACGGCCCGTCAAATCGCCCGCCGCGATCTGCCGCGCGAGCTCCGCGGCCCGCGCGGGCTCGCCGCCCACCGAGCGGCGCACACTCTTGACCGCCAGCGACGTCAGCAGGGAAATGCCGACACCGAGAATGACCAGCACGACCAACGACGTAAGCAGCGTGTGATAGAAGTCCGATTGAATGTCGTCCTGATACGCGCCGGCGACGAAATCCCAATTCCACGGTTTGTAGCGCTTGACGAAACCGAGCTTCGAACTCGGCTCCTTCTCGCCGGGCTTCGGCCACCAGTATTCGACGTAGCCCGCCCCGCTCGGCGAGGCGCCCGCGGCCGCGATGTCGCGATAGAGGAAATTGCCTTTCGCATCCTTCCATTGCAACATGTTCTTGCCGTCCAACTGCGGCGCCATCGGATGCATGACGACCACCGAATCGGCGCCGACGACGGTCACATAGCCTTTGCCGCTATAGCGGAGATCGGCGGTGCGGGCCAATGCCTGCTGCTTGGCGGCATCGGCAGTCATCTTGCCGGCCTGGACGTCGCGATCGAGCCCGGCCGCGATCGAATAAGCCATTTCGCCGATATCGGCCAGGGCGTGCTTGCGCTCGGCCAATTGCATGTCACGCATCTGCAATGCGTACCACACCGTTATCGTGACCAGTCCGACCCACGTCAGGAGCAGCGGGATCCAGAGCTTTTGTCGCAAAGTCAAACGAGACATGATGTTTCTTCCGACGAATGAGGCTTTGTTGGTATAGGGGAGCGGATACGGGCCGCTTGGCCACCTCTCTCTTATCGGCAGCCGAGCGCGAATGTTAAGCAGATCAAAAAGCCGCCGCCACGCCTTTCGTCTCGGATATTCGACCACTCGGCAGGGGCGGAGTCAATTCGCAAAGCCGCCTCTCACATCGGAATCGGACGCCATTTTCCCTTATCGATCAACAGGTTGGACGTTCGATCAGGGCGCGGCGCAGCAACGGCGCTTTGGGGAAAACCCGCACAAAATCGTTAAGGGAACCTTGACAGAGACGCGCGGAATTACTTGCTGGCGAATCATCTTTTTCAAACCTAATCTCGTCACCAAGTCAATCCATTTGAAGGAATGCCGCCTTGCCACACCGCTTCCGCCAACTCGTCCGCCACAAGGATTTCAAAGGCCCCACCGCCGGACAGTGCGGGCCCTACGCCCAAGCCAATCTCGTCATCATTCCGAGTGCCTACGCAGAGGACTTCCTGCGCTTTTGCGTCCGCAATCCCAAAGCGTGTCCGTTGCTCGGCGTCGGCGAGCGCGGCCAATGGAACGTGCCCGCGCTCGGGCAAGACCTCGATCTGCGCACCGACGTACCCGGCTACAGGGTTTATCGCGACGGTGCGCTGACCGAGCAGCCCGACGACATCGTCGCCCTTTGGAACGACGACTTGGTTGCATTCGCGATCGGCTGCTCGTTCTCGTTCGAGCAGATGCTGACGCAGGAGCAGATCGGGTTGCGGCATATCGACGAGGGCGTGAACGTGCCGATGTTCCGCACGAACATCGCCAACGTGCAGGCGGGGCCGTTCGGCGGCCAATTAGTCGTGTCGATGCGGCCGATGACCGGTGCGGACGCAATCCGCGCCGTGCAAGTCACGAGCCGATTCCCCTCCGTGCATGGAGCGCCCGTGCACTTGGGCAGCCCGCGTGCGATCGGCATTGCCGATTTGTCGTGCCCCGATTACGGCGATCCTGTGACGATCCATGAAGACGAAGTGCCCGTGTTTTGGGCTTGCGGCGTCACGCCGCAAAGCGCGATCGAAGCGGCGCGGTTGCCGTTCGCGATCACTCACAGGCCCGGACACATGCTCGTGACGGACATTCCCAACGCATCGTTGGCCGTCCTCTGAGGCCCGGCTTTCGTCCGCATGCCGTGGTAGCGAGGAGACCAACACAATCCCGGCAGCATTGACGCTGCCGGAAACGCGCGGGATCCAGTTGAAGTATTGAAGGGAGGTCGTTCTCGGCGCTGGCACTTACACCGTACGAACGAGCCGAAACGAGCGCCGCAAACCAGGTGCGGCGCTCGGAGCCATCCTACGTTCGCGCTAGTCGTGCGTTCCCAGCAAGTTCAGATACATGGCGAGTGTTCGCTCCGCCGACTCCGCGACGAGTTTGGCGATCGGGTCGTAATCTCCTCCCACACAGGCCTGGTCGAGCGCATCGTAATAGACCGAGCGATCCTCGGCTCGAATGACGGCTGGCGGATACCCGGCCTTCATGAGCTCCAAGTTCAGAAGCAGCCGTCCCGTCCTTCCGTTCCCGTCGGCGAACGGACGAATCTTGGCGAATCGAGTATGGAGTTCCGCTGCGCGCGCCACGGGATGAATCGTTGCCGCTTGCGTGTGCCAATCGATGAGTCCAGCCATCTCGCTGGTCAATTGCAAAAAATCCGGAGCGGTCGTACCCGCGTCTGCACTCTCCACGTTCTCACGGCGATACCGTCCGGCCTCCTGTTCGTCGATGCCCTTCAGGACCAACCGGTGAATGTTTTGGATCTGCCGCTCGGACAACGCCTCGTCGCTTGCGACGATCTTCTCGACATAAAGAATGGCGTCGCGATGATTCATCGCCGCAAAGTGCTCTCGAAGGGACTTCCCGCCAACCGCAATGCCGTCGAGCACCACTTTGGTCTCCTGCAGCGTCAGCGTGTTGCCTTCGATAGCGTTGGAGTGATACGTCCAATCCAATGTCAGCTTCTCGCGCAGCGACTCCAACGTATGAACCGGGAGCGGGCGCGCCTCGTCGAGTCGCGCCTTGCCGGCATCGATGGTGTGCAGCAGGGCCTGTAGTGATGCATCCATGAAATCATCCTTGCGATCGTTAGCGTCGCAAAGTATATCTCTTGCGATGCATCGACCGCCGAATCATGTATGGACGTTCGCCACGATGAATTCGGCAGTCGCGCTACGAGACAGCACGAGATCGGCATTGACGAGATCGTTGCCCTCGAGCTTCGCTCGTATGGCGGCTTCGTCCATGCCGTATCCCCGCCATCTTCCAACGAGGCGATCGATCAACACCTCGCGCGGCACGTCCAGCATGACGGTAACGTCGAAATAGCGGCGCAGCGGCGTCCACGCCGGATCGTCGAGCAGCAGGTAGTTGCCCTCGACTACGATCAATCTTGCCGATGCCGGGATGATCGCCGCACCGGCGCGGGCGATTTCGAGCGACCGGTCGAAGACGGGCACGGCGATCTCGCTGCCGTCGTCGGCACGCAGGCGTTCGAGCATGGCCGCAAGGCCGCCCACGTCGAACGTGAACGGCGCCCCTTTGCGCGCGCGTTGTCCTCTCGCCTCCAAGACGCGGTCGTCGAAGTGATAGCCGTCCATGGCCAGAATGCATGCCAAGCCGGGCCGCTCGACGTTGAGCCGTTCGCAAAGCGATTCGACGAACGTGCTCTTGCCCGCGCCCGGCGCACCCGCGACGGCGACCAAACGACGGGCGTCGCGTTGCGATCGACGTAGGTGTTCGACTAATTCGGCAAGCTCGACGCGATGGGATTCCGGCGTTGTGCTGTTCACGGCAAGCGGCTCCGTTGGGAAGGCTTCGGCGCATAGGACGCTCAATCCTAACAGCCTTCCCGGAAAGCCCGCTACGGCAACGGTTTTAGCGCCGCCTACCGAGCGCCGGATCGTCCGGTCATCGCACCGCCCTTATATCGCCACATCCTCGATACAGCGAGGATTCGCGCTTGCCGTCGCGCGCTTCGATCGCGTATGGGCAACGAACATCGTCGGCGTCATCCCGCACATCCGCTTGAAATGCCGGCCGAAGTGGCTTTGATCGAAGAAGCCGACTTCCGTGGCCACCGCCACGCTCGGCACGCCCGCAAGCAGCAGCGATTGCGCCCGCTCGATGCGCAAGCCGCACAGATATCGATAGGGCGACGAGCCGAAGCGCTCCCGAAACGCGGTGGCGAACCGCGAAATGCTCAATGCCGCCGGCGCGGCCATTTGCGCGAGCGTCAGC
Organism: Trinickia sp.; assembly: GCA_036384755.1. GTDB lineage: Bacteria > Pseudomonadota > Gammaproteobacteria > Burkholderiales > Burkholderiaceae > Trinickia. Next base: position 23,612 of record DASVLS010000018.1, read on the forward strand.
GGTTCGGCGAAATGCGCCTCGATGAACGCTCGCGCTTGGTCCAATCCTTCCGTTCGCTTCATGTCACACCCGCATCGCCCTTCTGCGCGGCATCTCGTTCGCGTAAGCGGCCGATCGCGTGCCAATCGATGGCAGCGCGCCGCGATCACCGCGGCCGGCCGCGCCCTCGCCGCCAAAGCTCGCACCTTCGTGCGCCGTACGAACGAATCGCGCATTCATGCGGCGCCTCGCAACGGTTGCAGCAACGCCAGTTCCTCGGCGGACCGATGACAGAGAATGTGCGCGCCGGACGGCAGCGCTCTTAGCGGCGGCGGCACCGCGTTGCATTTGCCGTCTACGCGAACCGAGCAGCGCGATCGAAAACGGCAGAGGTCGCCGCCCCCCGCGTCCGCCGACAGCGGCGGCAGCGCGCACACGGCGATATCGCGATGCGCATCGAGCCATCCACGTTTGAGCGCCGGGACGGATTCGACGAGCAAGCCGGTATAGGGATGATGCGGCGGGTTATCCAACAGTTTGCGTTGCCCCGCCTCGACGCGCTTGCCCGAATACAGCACGATGACGTCGTCGCAAACCGCCCGCACCGTCGAGATATCGTGGCTGATGAACATGTACGACACGCCGAGCTCACGGCGCAATTCGCGCAGCAGATCGAGAATCGCCGCGCCGACGACGGTATCGAGCGCCGAGGTCACTTCGTCGCAAAGGATCAACGAAGGCTCCGCGGCCAAAGCGCGTGCGAAATTGACGCGCTGCTTTTGCCCCCCGGACAAACCGCCGGGACGCCGCGTCGCGGTCGACGCAGGCAGCTTGACGAGATCGAGCAGCTCGGCGATGCGGCGCTTGGCGGCCGCACCGCGCAATCCCTTGTAGAACGCAAGCGGGCGGCCCAGTATGTCCTCGACGGTATGGCTCGGGTTCAGCGCCGTATCGGCGTTTTGAAACACGAGCTGAATCCGGCGGTATTGATCGGCCGACCGCCCGCTCAATTGCGAGGACAACAGCTTCCCCTCGAACAGCACTTCGCCGCTTGCCCGCTCGACGAGCCCCGCGACGACACGCGCGAGCGTCGTCTTGCCTGAGCCCGATTCGCCGATGACCCCGAGCGCGCTGCCGCGCGCGATCGAGAGGTTGACGTCGTCGAGCACGCACACGGCCGGATTGCCGTGGCGGTCGATCCGGCCATAGCCGGCCGACAAGCCGCGTATTTCCAACAGCGGCGCACCCGCCGCGTCGGCCGCCGCGGCCGGCCTGCCTGAACCGGGCTGACCTTCCCGATGCGCCGACGCAGCCAGCAACGCACGCGTATAGGCATGCGCGGGCGCCTCGAGCACTTGGTCGACGTCCCCGCATTCCTGTACTTCGCCGCCGTTGAGCACGACGATTCGATCGGCCATCTGCGCGACCACGGCCAAATCGTGCGACACGTATACCGCCGTCGTCCCGATTTCCTTGATCACGCGCTTGAACGCGACGAGCACTTCGATCTGCGTGGTCACGTCGAGCGCGGTCGTCGGCTCGTCGAAAACGACCACGGCGGGATCGGTAATCAACGCCATCGCCGCCATCAAGCGCTGCAATTGCCCGCCCGACACCTGATGCGGATAGCGATCGCCGATACGCTCGGGAGTCGGCAGCGCCAGCGCACGAAACAGCTCGACAGCCTTGGCGCATGCGGCGTCGCGGCTCATGAGCCGATGCAGCAGCGCCGGTTCGATGACTTGATCCATCAACGTGCGCGCCGGATTGAACCCGGCCGCCGCACTCTGCGCGACATAAGCGACGGTGCGCGAGCGCAGCGCACGCCGGCCCGCTTCGTCGAGCGTCAGCACGTCGGTGTCGCCCACGCGTACGCTGCCGCCGGCAAACGAACAACCGTGGCGCGTGTAGCCGAGCAGCGAAAGCGCAATCGTCGTCTTGCCCGAGCCCGATTCGCCGATCAACGCCAAGACCTCGCCCCGGTTCACGGTAAAGTCGACGCCCTTCACGATCTCGGTCATCCCCTCGCTCGCGCTGCCCGCGACGATGCTCAGCCCCTTCACTTCGATCATCACGTTGCTCACTTCTGGCCTCCCTGTGCGAAGCCGCTGTGACGGCGCAGACTGTCGATCAGCAAATTCATCCCGACCGTCAGCGTCGCGATGGCGATCGAGGGCATCATCACGGCCGGCGCCGCTTGCGACAGGCCGCCGATGTTCTCGCGAACGAGCGAGCCCCAATCCGCGTTCGGCGGCTGCACGCCCAGACCGAGGAAGCTCAGGCCGCTCAGCAGCAGCACGATGAAGACGAAGCGCAGCCCGAAATCGGCCAGCACGGGATGGATCATGTTCGGCAGCACTTCGACGCGCGCGATGTAGAACAACCGCTCCCCGCGCGCACGGGCGACGAGTACGTATTCGAGCGTCATCAGATTGACCGCCAGCGAACGCGAAATGCGATACGCGCCCGGGATGTAAGCCACCGCCGCAATGATCGTCAGCATCGGAATCGACGAACCGAACGCCGCGATGGCGACGAGGGCCAGCACCTTGCTGGGGATCGAAATCAATGCGTCGAAGAAACGGCTCAACGCTTCGTCCACCCAGCGCGCGGAAACGGCCGCAAAGAGTCCCAAACAGGTGCCGATACCGCTCGCCAGCACGGCAGCGCCGAGGGCCAGCCCAACGGTGTAGCGCGCGCCGATGAGGATGCGGCTCAGCATGTCGCGGCCTAGATAGTCGGTGCCGAACGGATGCGCCGCACTGTAGCTCGCGAAACTGAACGGCGAAGCGAGCGCGCCCTCCTTGTACGGGGCGAGCATGGGCCCGAACACCGCCATCAATAGCCAGAAGCAAACGAGTGCAAGGCCGATTTTGCCGAACCACGACAGACGGAGCCGCCGCGCGCGGCGCGGGCGTTTTGCCGCCTCGAGCGCCGCTTCGTCGTAGATCTGCGTGCCGGGATGTGAAATGGAGGATTGGGCGGGGCGATTCATCGTTGACGAAGCCTCGGATTGGAAATGATCTGACATAGGTCCGCCAGCAATACGAGTGCAAGATACGCTGCGCAAAAAACCATGACGCAGCCCTGAACGAGCGGCATGTCGCGGTTGGTCACCGCGTCCACCATCAGGCTCGCGAGTCCGGGGTAATTGAAAATCGATTCCACGATGACCACGCCGCCGAACAAGTAGGACAAGCTCAGCGCCACGGCGTTGGCGATCGGACCGATCGCATTGGGCAACACGTGGCGCAGGACGATGCGCACTTGCGATGCCCCCTTCAAGCTCGCCATCTCGACATAGCCCGAATTCAACTGGTCGAGCACCGCCGCTCTCGTCATGCGCGCCATTTGCGCAATCAGCACGCAGCACAGCGTCATGACAGGCATGGCGTAAATGCGCACTAGATCGCCGAACGAGGACACCGAGGACAGATACGACAGCGCGGGCAACCAGTGAAGATTGACGGCGAAGATCAATACGGCGATGGTCGCGACAAGGAACTCGGGTACCGCGACCGTCGAGAGCGTCAAGAGGTTCAACGTGCGATCGAGCAGCGAGCCGCGGTACATCGCCGACAAAATGCCGATGGCCAGCGCGATCGGCACCGCCACGACCGTCGTCAATCCGGCCAACATCAACGAGTTCGGCAACCGCGTTTCAATGAGCTCGCTCACGGGCAGGCTATTTGAGAGCGACATGCCGAAGTCCCCGCCGACGATATGAAAGAGCCATTGCAGATACCGCTGCAGCGCCGGCTGATCGAGGCCGAACTGATGCCGCAAGGCAGCGACGGCCTCGGGCGTGGCGGCCTGCCCGAGCGCCTGCTGCGCAGCATCGCCCGGCAGCAGCCCGGTCATCGCGAACACGATGGCCGAGACGATCAGCAAGGTCAGCAATGCGAGGCCCAGGCGACTGGCAATGAGTCTATAGGCTTGACGTTTCATGGACGCTCGTCTCCTTCGTCATTCGTTGCATCTTGTCTCGTGGCCGGCGCACGGACAGCCCGCAGGCTAGGCGGCCCGGGGCATGCCGGGTCGCCGCGATCCGTGCGCCGAAGCGCACTTCGGTTACGTGTCTAGCCATACGTGCTCGGAAAACGCGAAGCCCATGAGGCCCGCGAGCGGAATCTGCCCAAGGCCCTTGAGCTTCGTCGTATGCGCATCGAGCGAACTGAGGAACATCGGGATGCCGATGCCGCCCTTTTCATGGACGAGCACCTGCATGTCGCCGTAGATCTTCTTGCGCTTGGCTTCGTCGGGTTCGCCGCGCGCCGCGATCAGCATCTGATCGAACTGCGGGTCCTTCCAGTTGGCTTCGTTCCAAGGCGCATTGGATGCAAAGAACTGGGTGAACAGCATGTCGGCGGTCGGCCGGGCGTTGATGTTCCCGTAGCTGAGCGGGTGCTTCATCCAATGGTTGGACCAATAGCCGTCCGCGGGCACGCGCATCACCTGCAGATTGAGCCCGGCAAGCGGCGCCGCCTGCTGCAGCAGCATTGCCATATCCACCGAGCCGTCGGCCGCGGGCGAAGCGAACAACTGCAACGGCGTGCTGCCCACGCCGGCCTTCTTGAAATAGAACTTGGCCTTGTCCGGATCGAACTTGCGCTGCGGCAAGCCGGCGAAGTAGTACTTGTTCGTCGGATCGATCGGCTGATCGTTGCCGATCGCGCCATAGCCCTGAAACACGGCCTGACGCACCTGGTCGCGGTTTTGCAGATGCATGAGCCCGAGACGGAAGTCTTGATTGCCCGTAATGCCGCCATCGTTGCGAATGATGAGGTCGGTGTATTGCCCGGTCTTCGTTTCGAGCACCGCGTAGCCTGGCGTGCCCTTGATACGGTTGGTCGATTGCGGGCTCACTTGATTGATGAGCTGCACGTCGCCCGAGAGCAGGGCATTCACGCGTGCGGATTCGTCGCCGATGCCGATCAGTTCGATCTCATCCAGGTGCGGCAGGCCGCTCTTCCAATAGCGCTCGTTCTTGACCACCACCGTATGCACGCCCGGGGTGAATTCCTTGAGCTTGAACGGCCCTGTGCCCACGGCCGTCTTGGTGAAATCCTTCGTGCCGTCCTTGATGATCAGGAAATGCGCGTCGGCGAGGATGACTGGGAAATCGGCGTTCGGACCAGACAGCGTGATGGTCACTTCGTTCGGCCCGCTCGCCTTCACGTCGCTGATTTGATCGGCGAGCGTCTTGGCCTTCGAAGCCGTCGCCGGATCCTTGTGCCGCATCAGCGAATATACGACGTCGGCCGGCGCGAGCGCCTTGCCGTCATGGAACTGGACGCCCGAGCGCAGCTTAGCGACCCACACCTTGGTGTCTTGCGTATCCAGCGAGGTCGCGAGCGCCATCGTGGCGCCGAGGTGGGAATCGAGTTCGGTCAGGCCGTTGTAGATCATGTTGCAGCGCACGTAATCGGTGGCGAGCGCGCCCTTGGCCGGATCGAGCGTGTCCGCCGTCGACGACGATTGCGTCGCCACGCGAATCTTGCCGCCCTGCTTCGGCTTGCCTTGCGCTTGCGCCGCCGGGCTCGCGACGAGCAGGCCGCCGCCCGTCACCGTGACGAGGCCCGCCGCGACGAGCGCGCGCAGCGCATCGCGTCGCGACGCGCCCTTCGCGGTCAACTGATCGAGCGTGGTCTCGGCCCCGACAGCACCGTAATGTGAGGTGTCCTTTTTCATTGCACTTCTCCGCGATGTAAGCCAAGGCTGGCAAAAATAGTTAACCGGCGGTCAACTCGATGATTCAATCCGATCCTCGTTCGAGGAAGGCCTCCAAAACCCTCACCCGGACGACGGTGCACGCGCTCGCCGAACTCGATCCCCATATCAATAGAAAACGTCCTTGATCCGGTAGTAAGTGCCGACGATCGGCAGAAACCAGGGCTTGCCCGTATGCCCCGGAATCGCGGGCCAAGGCAAGTCGCGCCAGGGGTTGGCTTCTGCGCGGCCGTCGATGACGTCCGCCATCACCTGCCCCATATGCGTCGACATCTGCGTTCCGTGACCGCTATAGCCGAGCGAAAAGTACAAGCCGTCGTGCTGCCCGGCGCGCGGCAAGCGGTCGGCCGTCATGTCGACGAGGCCGCCCCAGCAGTAGTCGATACGAGCGCTCGCCAATTGCGGAAACAGCTCCGCGAGGCTGCGCTGCAAAATGCGTCCGCTTTTCTCGTCGGAGGGCCGCTCCGACGCCGTGAACCGTGCCCGCCCGCCGAAAACGAGGCGCGTATCGGCCGTCACGCGAAAGTAGTTGTGCATGAGCCGCGTCGTCGTATAAGCACGCCGGTTCGGGAACATGCGCGACGCCGTGTCGGCGCCGAGCGGCTCGGTCACGACGATGAAGGAGCCGATCGGCGCGATCCGCCGCCGATACCAGGCGAACGGTCCGTGCTTGGAGGGGCCCGTGGCGATCAGCACGTTCGTCGCGGCGACCTCGCCGCGCGAAGTGACGACGCCGTACCCCCCCGCGGCCTGCTTCGCGATCGTCGAAACCGGCGCGTGCTCGTAAAGCGCTGCCCCGTATCGACGCGCGGCCTGCGCGAGCCCGGCCGCGAACTTGCCCATGTGCATCTGTCCGCCGTGGCGCTGCAGCAACCCACCGTAAAACCGGTCGGATTGCACCTCGTCGCGGATATGCGCGGCATCGATCAGGTCGATGTTCGAATCGACCTCACGACGAATCAGCTCGGCGGTCTTGGCCAGGTGATCGAAGTGGTGCGGCTTCGACGCGAGCTTGAGTTTGCCCGAGGCGACATAGTCGCAATCGATCGATTCCTCGCCGATGATACGCTCGACCGTATCGACGGCCGCGGCGTAAGCGAGGTAATAGCGGCGCGCGCGTTCCAGGCCGATTTGCGCGACGAGCGCCGAGAAATCCTGCGCGACGCCGGTATTGACCTGACCGCCGTTTCTCCCCGATGCGCCGCCGCCGATACGTCCCGCATCGAGCAATGACACGCTCGCCCCTCGCCGCGCCAGCGCGAGCGCGGCGGACAGTCCCGTGAAGCCGCCGCCGATGACGGCGACGTCCACGCGGCCCTGCACGGGCCCCTCGTCGCCTAGCGGCGCGACGGGCGCGGTATCGAGCCAATAGGACTCTAGCTTCATCGTGGGTTTCCTCGTTCGATGTCGATTGCGTTCAGCCTGCAGGCGCCGCGGGAAGCGATATGACTTCGCACCGGCGTCAAAGGCCGAGCAGCGATGCCAGATGCGGAATGTCGTCGACTTCGTAGTACTCGTAACCCGGTGTCGACGGCTCGTGCCCGCGCTTGACGAAAGCCTTGTGCTTGATGCCGAGATCGTGCGCCGTCATGAGGTCGTAGCGCGGGCTCGACGACACGTGCAGCACGTCTTCCGGGTTGCAATCGAGGCGATCGAACATGTATTCGAAACCTTGCATGCGCGGCTTGTACGACTGCGCCTGCTGCGCGGTAAAGACCGCATGGAACGGCGCGCCGAGCTTGTCGACGTTGCTTTGGATCTGATCGTCGGACGCGTTCGACAGGATCACGAGCTTGTATTTCTTGGCGAGCCGCGACAGCCCTTCCGGTACGTCCGGGTGCGGCCCCCATGTCGGCACGGCCAGGTAGATGCTTTCGGCCTTCTGCTCGTCGAACGTCGCGCCGACACGCTCGCAGGCGCGCCGGAACGCATTGACGACGACGTCGCGATAAGGCTTCCAGGCGCCCAACACTTCATCGCGGCGATAAGCGGAGAAGAAGCGGACGAGGCGCTCGAGCTTATCGGCGTCGAGTTCGTTGCCGTAGAGCTCGCGCGTCGTCTCCGCCATGCGAAAACGCGTCAGCGTGCCGTAGCAGTCGAAAGTGATGTATTTCGGCTCGAAGTCGATCATCTCAGTGTTTCCTCTAATAAGCCTTGCAGCTGATTGCAAGCCGCCGCGCGATGATGCGAATGCCTGCGTCGTAAAAACATTTAATCAATGCAAAAACAAAGATGTCTGTCATTTGGATGGCCCGCGCCACATAAAGCGCGCGTTTTGCACCGGTGCGACAGCAGAGTCTGCGGCGATTAGCAATGACCCTTACCCTGCGCCTCGACGCACGGCGCAGGGCGGTGCCGATCGAAGCCCTTGCCGGGCCGGCTGCCGCGGCATTTCGATACACGTGGCCAGTCCCTCCGATGAAAAGATCGTCCTAGTCAGGCTGCGCGACGCATGACACAGTTCGTACCAATCAAGACCATGAGGGGGTACGCGTGTCCGACTCCATTGAATATAGGCGCTTTACGGCGGCGGACGTCGCGGCGGCGCATGCGCTGACCGCCGAGCTCAAATGGCCGCATCGCGCCGAGGACTGGCAATTCGTGGCCAGCATCGGCGAAGGATTCGTTGCACAACAGGGCGATCGGGTGATCGGCACCGTGCTTTGCTGGAAATACGGCGAGCGCACGTCTTCGCTCGGCATGGTGATCGTCGCTCCGTCCCATCAGGGATACGGCATCGGCCGCAAGCTGACCGAGATGGCGCTCGACACGCTCGGCGACAGGGCGACCGTTCTTCACGCCACGCCCGCCGGCCTTCCGCTGTATGAAAAGCTCGGCTTTACGCGGATCGGCACGCTCGACCAGCATCAAGGCGCTGCGCTGCAGCCGCCCCTGCTGCCGCTGCCGCCGCGCGAACGGCTGCGCCCGCTCGGCGTCAACGACACGCCGCGCCTGATCGAACTGGCCTCGCGCGCGAGCGGGCTCGATCGCTCGGCGGTCCTGCCCGGGTTGCTGGAAAGCGCGGAAGGCATCGGCCTCGACCGCGACGGCGAATTGATCGGCTTCGCGCTCTTTCGCCGGTTTGGGCGCGGCCGCGCGATCGGACCGGTGGTCGCGCCGCGCGATGCCGATTCCGAGGCAGTGCGCGCAAAGGCCCTCATCGGGCATTGGCTCGCATCGAACCCAGGCATGTTCATCCGGTTCGATGCGCCGGGCGAAGCCGGGCTGACCGAGTGGCTGGAATCGCTCGGCCTCGTGCGTGTGGACACCGTCGTCAAAATGCTGCGCAATGCCGACCGCATGCCCGAGCCCGACGCGGCCTTCGCCCAATACGGCATCATCAACCAGGCGATCGGATGAGCGCTGCGATGAGCTTTCTTTATAAGGCCGACCCCGCGCGGGGCGCGGTCTGGGCCAAGCTGTTCGCCGAGCGCGCGCCCGATTTGCCCTTCCGAATCTGGCCCGACGTGGGCGATCCGGCGCAAATCAAGTACTTGGCCGCCTGGCAACCGCCGGAGGATTTGGCCCGCACGCTGCCTAACCTCGAGGTGCTGTTTTCCGTCGGGGCCGGCATCGATCAGTTCGACCTGTCGGGCGTCCCGGCGCACGTGCCCGTCGTCAGGATGATCGAGCCGGGCATCGTCGAAGGGATGGTCGAGTACGTCACGCACGCCGTCTTGACGATTCATCGCGACTTCTTCGAATACGCGGCCCAGCAGCGGGAAGCGTGTTGGCGCGAGTGGCCGGTTCGGGCCGCCTCGTCATGCCGGATCGGCGTGCTGGGCCTCGGCATGCTAGGCACGGCCGTGCTCGAACGGCTGAAGTTGTTCGGCTATGCCTGCGCCGGATGGAGCCGGTCGGCCCATCGTATCGACGGCGTCGATTGCTATGCCGGCGAACCGGCGCTCGACGCCTTTCTGGCGCGCACCGATATCCTCGTCTGCCTGCTGCCGCTCACCCAAGCCACGCGCCATATGCTCGACGCGCGGCTGCTCGGCAAGCTGCCGCGCGGCGCATCGTTGATTCAGACAGGCCGGGGCGCGCATCTGGTGCAGGACGATCTGCTGCGCTTGCTCGACGAAGGCCACTTGCGCTACGCGCTGCTCGACGTGACGAGCCCGGAGCCGTTGCCGTCCGATCATCCGCTGTGGCGACACCCGCGCGTGCGCATCACGCCGCATATCGCAAGCGCCACGCGTCCCGAAACGGCCGTGGAGTCCGTATTGGAGAACCTGCGCCGGCATCGCTCAGGACTGCCGATGATCGGGGAAATCGACCGCCGGCGCGGGTATTGACCCGACGCACCCCCAGCACAAAATGCTGACCGCGAGCATCAAAACGCGCGGCGCGCACTATTCCGAGGCATTTTTCGGAAACGAAGCCGGGCGGGTCGCCGTTACCATGGAATCATCATCTTTCCACCTTCACGGGCCCGCCACCATGTCGATTCCCTCGCTCATCGAAGCCGACCGTAAGCATCTGATTCACCCCGTCGTCAACTATCGCGCCCATGAGGCACGCGGCGTCACCATCCTCGACTCGGCGCACGGATCGTTCGTGCGCGATGCGCAGGGCAACGAACTGCTCGACGCGTTCGCGGGGCTGTGGTGCGTCAATGTCGGCTATGGCCGGCAAAGCATCGTCGATGTCGCCGCCGAGCAGATGAAGAAGCTGCCCTATGCGACCGGCTACTTTCACTTTGGCTCCGCGCCCGCCATCGAGCTCGCCGAGCAACTCGTCGCGCGTTCTCCCGCCGCGCTGCAGCATGTGTACTTCACGCTGGGCGGTTCGGATGCCGTCGATTCCGCCGTGCGGTTCATCACGCACTACTACAACGCAACGGGCCGCCCGCAAAAGAAGCAGTTCATCTCGCTCGCACGCGGCTATCACGGTTCGTCGTCGGTGGGCTCCGGATTGACGGCGCTGCCCGTCTTCCATCGGCATTTCGATCTGCCGCTGCCGCATCAGCACTACATCCCGTCGCCCTATGCGTACCGAAGCGACTTCGCGGACGACGCCGCGCTCATCGCCGCGTCGGTCGCCGCGCTCGAAGCGAAAGTGGCCGAGCTCGGCGCCCAGAACGTCGCGGCATTCTTCTGCGAGCCGATCCAAGGATCGGGCGGCGTCATCGTGCCGCCGGTCGGCTGGCTCAAAGCGATGCGCGAGGCCTGCCGCAAGCTCGGCATTCTGTTCGTGGCCGACGAGGTCATCACGGGATTCGGTCGAACCGGGCCGTTGTTCGCGTGCGAAGCCGAGGGCGTGGAGCCCGACCTGATGACGGTAGCCAAAGGGTTGACGGCGGGCTACGCGCCGATGGGCGCCGTGCTGATGTCCGACGAGATCTATCGCGGCATCGCGGACGGCAGCCCCGACGCGGCAATCGGCCATGGCTACACCTATTCGGCGCATCCGGTCAGCGCCGCGATCGCGCTCGAAGTGATGCGGCTCTATCACGAAGGCGGCCTGCTCGCGAATGCGGCGGCGCTGGCGCCGCGCTTCGCGCAAGGGCTCGACGCGCTGCTCGAGCATCCGCTCGTAGGCGACTCGCGCCACCGCGGCCTGCTGGGCGCACTCGAGCTCGTCGCCGACAAGGAAACGAAGGCGGGCTTCGACCCCGCGCTGAAGCTGCCCGATCGCATCGCGGCCGCCGCGTACCGTAACCGGCTGATCTTCCGCGCGTTCGGCGACAACATCCTCGGTTTCGCGCCCGCGCTCTCCTATTGCGCCGACGAGTTCGACCTCCTGTTCGAGCGGCTGCGCCGCACGCTGGACGACGTTCTCGCCGAACCCGACGTTCGGGCCGCCCTCCATAGCGGAACGCGAGTGGCCGCGTGCTAAAGTAGCCGCTCACCGTTAGTGTTAATGGCATGACTCGGGCGACAGTACGATGAGCGGCGATTGCAAGCTGGACCGGATCGACTTACGAATCCTTTCGCAACTTCAAAAGCGTGGACGCATTACGAACGTCGAACTGGCCGATGCCGTCGGTCTGTCGCCGAGCCCGTGCTTGATTCGCGTCAAGCGGCTCGAGAAGGCCGGCTACATCGTCGGCTACGGCGCGCAGATCCAACTGGAAAAGCTCGGCGACGTGCAAATCGTCTTCACGGAGGTCACGCTGGCCGATCACCGCCGCGAAGACTTCAACCGCTTCGTCGCGGCGATCAAGGATGTCGACGAGATCATCGAATGCCATCTTGCGAGCGGCGGCTACGACTACTTGCTCAAGTTCGTGACACGCAGCGTCAGCCACTATCAAAGCGTCATCGAAGGGCTGCTCGAACGCGATATCGGCATCGAGAAGTACTTCAGCTACGTCATCATCAAATCGCCGTTCGTGAAAACGCACTATCCGCTCGAGGTGCTGTTTCCTCATTCTTGAATTACGTGCGGGGCTCGCTTCGATGCCGCGCAATGCGTCCGCGGCGCGCCGCGCCATGGTTTTCTCGTTTCGCTCTTTCCATTTTGTGGAGGCAATCCCTTCATGGCTGACAAATACAGAATCGCCGTGATTCCCGGCGACGGCATCGGCACCGAAGTCATGCCGCAAGGTTTGCGTGTGCTCGACGCGGCGAGCCGGCGCTTCGGCATCTCGATCGAGTACGAGCATATCGACTGGGCGAGCTGCGATTACTACGAGAAGCATGGCCAGATGATGCCCGACGACTGGAAGGCCCAGTTGCTGCGCTGCGACGCCATCTTGTTCGGCGCAGTGGGCTGGCCCGCGAAAGTTCCCGATCACATTTCGCTTTGGGGCTCGCTGCTCAAGTTTCGACGCGAATTCGATCAATACATCAACCTGCGTCCGGCCAGACTGTTCGAAGGCGTACCGTCGCCGCTCGCCGGCCGAAGCGCCGGCGACATCGATTTCTGGATCGTGCGCGAGAACACCGAAGGCGAATATTCGTCGGTCGGCGGCGTCATGTTCCCCGGCACCGACCGCGAGTTCGTCGTGCAGGAATCGATCTTCACGCGGCGAGGCAGCGAACGTGTGCTGAAGTTCGCGTTCGATCTGGCGCAGCGCCGAGAAAGAAAGAAGCTGACGGTTGCGACCAAGAGCAACGGCATCGCCATCAGCATGCCTTGGTGGGACGAGCGCGCGGCCGAGGTCGCCGCCGCCTACCCCGACGTCGCCTGGGACAAGCAGCACATCGATATTCTCTGCGCGCGGTTCGTGCTCAACCCGGATCGCTTCGACGTGGTCGTGGCGACGAACCTGTTCGGAGACATCCTCTCCGATCTCGGCCCGGCCTGCACGGGCACGATCGGTCTTGCGCCTTCCGCGAACCTCAACCCCGATCGCACCTTCCCGTCGCTGTTCGAACCCGTGCATGGCTCGGCCCCCGACATCGCCGGCAAGAACATCGCCAATCCGATCGCCATGATCTGGTCGGCGGCGATGATGCTCGATTTTCTCGGCCAGCACAGCGGTAAAGCGCGCGAGGCGCACGATGCGATGCTCGCCGCGATCGAGGCCACCCTGCGGGAAGGCCCGCGTACGGGCGACCTCGGCGGCAAGGCCACGACCGACGAGGTAGGCGCGGCGATCGCCGAACGCGTCGCCCGTGCATGAACATGAATGGAGCTACCGACATGACGCATATTTTTTCGCCCGAGGCATTGATTCGTACGGACAATTTCATCGGCGGCAAGTGGGTGCCGGCCGCCGACGGCAAGCGGTTCGCCGTGACCGATCCGGCCAACGGCGAAACGATCGTCGAAGTGGCCGATAGCCACGCGGCCGACGCGCGCGCCGCTACCGACGCGGCCGCGGCCGCCCTGCCTGCCTGGCGCGACACGCTGCCCAAAGAGCGCGCCGAAATCTTGCGGCGCTGGCATGCGCTGATCGTCGCCAATCAAGATGCGCTCGGCGCATTGATTTCGCGCGAGCAAGGCAAGCCGCTTGCCGAGGGGCGGGGCGAAGTCGCTTACGGCGCGTCGTATGTGGCGTGGTTCGCCGAGGAAGCGACGCGCATTTATGGCGACTTGATCCCGCAACAGCAACGCGGCAAGCGAATGAGCGCCGTCAAGGAACCGATCGGGATCGTCGCGGCCATCACGCCGTGGAATTTCCCGCTCGCGATGATTGCGCGCAAGATCGCGCCGGCGTTGGCCGCCGGCTGCACGGTCGTCGGCAAGCCCGCCGAGGATACGCCGCTCACCGCTTCGGCGCTCGTGTTCCTCGCGCATGAGGCCGGCGTGCCGCCTGGCGTACTCAATCTCGTGACGGCCTCGCGCGATCGCGGCATCGATGCCGTCGCCGACTGGCTGCACGATTCTCGCGTGCGCAAAATCACGTTCACGGGTTCGACGGCCGTCGGCAAACACTTGGCGCGCGAATCGGCCGGCACGCTCAAGAAGCTCTCGCTCGAACTAGGCGGCAATGCGCCGTTCATCGTATTCGACGATGCCGACCTCGACGCCGCCGCCACGGGGCTCATCACCGCGAAATTCCGCAATGGCGGTCAAACGTGCGTGTGCCCGAATCGCGTCTATGTGCAAGCGGGGGTCTACGAGCGGTTTACCGCACTGTTGGCCGAGCGCGTCGGTGCCTTGAAGGTCGGCGCCGGTAGCGACCCAGCGACGCAAATCGGCCCGATGATCAACGCACGTGCGGTGGACAAGATTGCGCGGCACGTCGACGACGCGCTCACGCTCGGCGCGCGAGTGGTGACCGGCGGCAAGCGCCTCGCCGAGTTGGGCCCGAACTTCTACGCACCTACCGTGCTCGCCGATGCGAATGCAGGCATGCAACTGAGCTGCGAGGAAACGTTCGGTCCCGTCGTGCCGCTGTTTCGCTTCGACACCGAACAAGAAGCCGTCGACGCCGCGAACGACACGCCTTACGGACTGGCGTCGTACTTCTACACGAACGACATCAAGCGGATCGAGCGCGTGTCGCGCGCGCTCGAAACGGGCCTCGTCGGCATCAACGAAGGTGCGATTTCCAGCGAAGCCGCGCCGTTCGGCGGCGTCAAAGAATCGGGCTACGGCCGAGAAGGCTCGAAGTACGGTCTCGACGATTATCTGTCGATCAAGTACTTGTGCCAGGGCAATCTCGCGTAGCCCTTGTCCATGCCGATGGCCGGCCCCGCGCGATCGGTCCCGGCATCGGATTGGCGAGGTTGTCGTTATCCGAGCCCGCGTCGAGCCGCGCGCGCCGCCGCTTGATAGGCGGCCACGCGCGCGGCTACGTTGGGCTCGGGCGTGATTCGTTCGGCGATCAGTATCGAAGCCGACCCATACCCTCATCGATCGTCGGCTTCGCCTAGCTCGCTTACCGGCTTACTTGCGTTTGAGCTGCGAGATATCGCGTACCGCGCCACGATCGGCGGAGGTGGCGAGCGCGGCATACGCCTGCAATGCTTGCGACACGACGCGTTCGCGGCCGACCGGCAGCCACGCCTTGTCGTCGCGCGCATTCATCGCTTCGCGACGGTGCGCCAGCACCTCTTCCGACACGGCCAAGTGCATCTTGCGCTGCGGAATGTCGATTTCGATTACGTCGCCGTCTTCCACGAGACCGATCGTGCCGCCTTCTGCCGCTTCGGGCGACGCATGGCCGATCACGAGCCCCGACGAGCCGCCGGAGAAACGTCCGTCCGTGAACAGCGCGCAGGTTTTGCCCAACCCCTTCGATTTCAAATACGACGTGGGGTAAAGCATTTCCTGCATGCCGGGGCCGCCCTTCGGCCCTTCGTAGCGAATCACGACGACATCGCCCGGGACGACCTTGTCGCCGAGAATCGCTTCGACGGCGTCATCCTGGCTTTCGAACACGCGCGCGCGCCCCGAGAACACCCATTGCGACTCGTCCACGCCGGCCGTCTTGACGATGCAGCCCTTCTCCGCCAAGTTGCCGTAGAGCACCGCCAAGCCGCCGTCTTTCGAATACGCGTTGGCCTTGCTGCGGATGCAACCGCTCTTGCGGTCGGTGTCCAGCGACGCGAACGTCGCTTCTTGGCTGAACGCCACCGTGGTTGGAATACCGCCCGGCGCCGCCCGGTAGAACTTCTGCGCTTCTTCGCCCGCGCCGCCCATCACGTCCCATTGGGCGATCGCGTTGCCGAGCGTGCCGCTATGCACGTTGCCGCACGACAAATCCACGAGCTCCGCGCGCGCGAGTTCGCCGAGAATGCCGAGAATGCCCCCGGCGCGATGCACGTCTTCGATGTGGTACTTGTCCGTCGCAGGCGCGGCCTTGCACAGGCAGGGCACTTTGCGCGAAATGCGGTCGATGTCGGACATCGTGAAATCGACGCCCGCTTCCTGCGCGGCGGCCAGCAAGTGCAGCACGGTGTTGGTGGAACCGCCCATGGCCACGTCGAGCGCCATCGCGTTCTCGAAGGCTTGCTTCGTGGCGATGCTGCGCGGCAGGACCGACATGTCCTCTTCTTGGTAGTAGCGGCGGCACAGGTCGACGACGAGACGGCCGGCTTGTTCGAACAAGCCCTTGCGCCAAGCATGCGTGGCGACGATCGTGCCGTTGCCGGGCAGCGAGAGACCGATCGCTTCGGTCAGGCAGTTCATCGAATTCGCGGTGAACATGCCCGAGCACGAGCCGCACGTGGGGCAAGCGCTGCGCTCGACTTCGGCCACTTCCGCATCGCTGATCTTCGGGTCGGCGGCTTTGATCATCGCGTCGATCAGATCGATCTTGGCGATGACTTGGCCGTCGGCGGGCGATTTGACTTTGCCCGCTTCCATCGGGCCGCCGGACACGAACACGACGGGGATGTTCAGGCGCATCGCGGCCATCAGCATGCCCGGGGTGATCTTGTCGCAATTGGAAATGCAGACCATGGCGTCGGCGCAATGCGCGTTGACCATGTACTCGACCGAATCGGCGATCAATTCGCGCGACGGCAGCGAATACAGCATGCCGCCATGGCCCATGGCGATGCCGTCGTCGACGGCGATCGTATTGAACTCCTTGGCCACGCCGCCGGCCGCTTCGATTTCCTTCGCCACGAGCGCGCCCAGATCGCGCAGATGGACGTGGCCAGGAACAAACTGCGTGAACGAATTCACGACGGCGATGATCGGTTTGCCGAAATCGTCGTCTTTCATGCCGGTGGCCCGCCACAAGGCGCGCGCGCCGGCCATGTTGCGGCCGTGAGTCGAAGTGCGTGACCGATAATTGGGCATCTGTGTCCTCTGGTGTCGCTGTCGTCTAAGAATGAGGCGTAAAGGGCCGGCTCATGCCACGCCTACCGGCCAGCATCAGCCGATCGCCCCTACGCCGATCATGGGAATAGACGGAATACTGCGAGAATGCCGGTAAGACGTCCAATATATTTTTTCTACGGTATTAGGTCGAAAGACATATCGATGGACGACATCGCGGCGCGCCGGCTCGCGCCTACACCAAAGCGGCCGGGCGCCGACTCGGGAAATTTACCTAGTGCTGCGCCCGCCGACGGACGCGCATGATGGCGTCAGGACGCGGACCGATTGGCTGCGTCCGCAAACGGGGACAAATTTCCATAGGTGGGATTGACGCCGAAAGGCAGCGCTTTTTGCCCAATCGAATGCGGGGGCCCGGGCGCACACTACAACCATCGACACCCCGACCGGCTAAGGCCCGGCGGCTTGAGTCGCGATCCTCGACATTCAGGAGACTGGCATGAGCACTTTGGCGGTAATTCTCTGCGTTTGGGCCACAGTTGCCACGTGCGCGGCCCTCTTCATCCGCGGCGCCAGTCCCCGCCTCGAGCGCGCCACCGTCCGCGTGCCGGTCGAAACCCGATCGACGCAAGCCTCGATCACGGAGTAAACGCGCTCGGGCGATCGCCCGGCGCTTATTGCAGGCCCGTGCCGTCGCTCGACCGGGCTGCGCTTCGTTCTTCTGTCTCCCTCTAGCCTTTCGGTTCGGTCCTGCCTCGGTGCGAGCAAGGCGCTCGCGGTGTTGGCGTCGCTGTCGGTGCTCTCGCTCGTCATGCCCAGTTACTCGAGCGCGATTCCCGGGCCGCGGTTGTCCACGTCGCAACTGGCGCTCGCCGGCGTGTCCTCGCTCGTTCTGTATGGCGTGTAGTTCGCTGACGCTGAGCACCGGGCGCACGACCGTCCTGCAAGGGGCGGTGCATCTCTCGCTGTTCGCGGCCTACTTGTTCTTGTCGGTGACGCATTGAGATAGGCGGCACTCGGCATCGAGCGTTGCATCGGTCATCTTGGCCCTCAAGATCCGCAGCAATCTGCCGTTGTACATTGGAATCCCAAGCGACGAGCCGGGCCGCACAGCGGCCGCCGCAACGATCGCTCGATGTTATGCAAGCAACGCTCATTCAACTCTCCGCTACCCGGCCCCAACGGTCGGCCGCCGCCGCCGCGGCCGCCGTTTTGCTGTGCGCCGCCATGCTGGTCTGGCCGTATGCGACGGTGCAAGGCACCGCCGCCCCGTCGTTCATGCCCATCTTCGTCACCTCGGCGACGCTCGCCGAGGGGCTAACCGCTTATTTGCTGTGGACGCAGTATCGCGTCTGGGGCCGATTCATATTCGCCGTGCTGGCAAGCGGCTATGCGTTCGCGAGCGTGACCGCCGCCGCCCACTTGGCCGTCTATCCGGGTGTGTTCTCCCCCACCGGCTTGTTCGGCGCGGGCGACCAAACGTCGATATGGCTGTGGCTGCTCTGGCGCGTCGCATTTGCGCTGTTCGTCACCGCATCGTTGGCGACGAGATCGCGCGCGCCAATCGGAAGCCACGAAGGCCGCAATCGGCGTGGCGCGCTGACGATTTGGGGTTCGGTCGGGCTCTCCATCGTATTGTGCGCGGCGGCGGTCGCCGCGCGTGGCGTCCTGCCCAACCTCGTTTCCGACGGCGGGGCCTATCGGCATTTGACGGCCGGCCCCGTTGCCCTCTCGGTCTCGGCCATCGGTCTCGCCGCGCTCGGCATCTATGTTTCCGTGACGAGATTGCGCACGCTGATGGACCTCTGGCTGGCAATCGCGCTTCTTGCCGGCGTCATCGATGTCACGCTCACGCTAGGCTCCGGCGCGCGGTACAGCGTGGGCTGGTACGCGGCGCGCATCGCATCGATGATCTCGGCCAATGCCGTGCTCGGCATGCTCATGTCGGAAACGAGCCGCACCTACCGGCAACTTGCCGACGCCCATCGCTCGCTCCAAGCGGTATCGGTACGCGACGGCTTGACCGGCGTCTTCAATCGCGCCTACTTCGACGAGCGCTACCCCCGCGAACTCGCGCTCGCACGGGCGGCCGGGTATCCCCTTTCGCTACTGATCGTCGATGTCGATCACTTCAAGGACTACAACGACGCGTTCGGACATTTGGCCGGCGACGAATGCCTTCGACGGATCGCGCGCACGCTCGGTGCGGCCTTGACGCGCCAAACCGATTTCATCGCCCGGTATGGCGGCGAGGAGTTCGTCGTCGTGCTCCCCGCATGCGACCCGCGCGTCGGTGCGATCACCGCCGAACGCTTGAGGCAAGCGGTTGCCGATATGAAGCTGCCCGGCCCGTCGGAGCGCACGCCGTACGTGACGATTTCGATCGGTCACGCTTCGAGCCGATCGCACGCCGAGCCCGACTGCGCGACGCTGCTGGCGGGCGCCGACGCAGCGCTCTACGCGGCCAAGGCATTCGGGCGAAACCGCGTCGAGCACGAACAAGTGGGCTAAGGCGGGCGCGCCCCGGTTAAATCGCGCCGAACGCCGGTCGCGGCCTTCATGGACCGCTCGCGGCCGCCTTCAGGCTCGCCCATCTGCTCGATGCTGCGCGCAGCCGGAAACTCACGGGCGTCGGCCTAAAAGACGATAGCGTCGGGAATGGGGCTGTGCTGCCCCCCGCTAGCGGGCCGGGTCAGCCCGATAAGCGTCGAGCGCCTTTCTCGCCTGAGCGCGAACGGCACGTTGCACGAGCGGCGTCCAACCGAGCAGAAGCCCTTTCAGCCCGAGCGCTTGACGCGCCCATCGCCATAGATCGAACGAGTCCCGATGTTCGGCGATCAGCCCATCGCGGAAGACGAACCGCGCGCTGATCCGGTTCACCACAGTGCGGCCGGTTTGACTGAATACGTAAGTCGCGGTCCAAAATGCGCGGCCCGCATGATCGTCGGCCTCGACATCGGAAAACGTCAGCGAAAAATCCTGCGCGCGCCGCGTGAGCATGCGCCACATATCGCTCGCTGCAAGCCCAATCAGTTCGCCGAAGGCGGGATCGGCAAACACGACGTCGTCGGCATAGCATCGCGTCATCGCCTCGGCATCGAGTTGCTGAAACGCCTCGTAGAAACGGACCACGAGGTTCGCATTCGGATGGCGGTCGTCCATAAGGTGCGGTTATTGTTTAGTTTGGAGAGGGGCGATCGGATCGATGGGTGCAACGCATCCGTCGCGTTCGGTCCAATCGCCTATCCGGCTGCCGAACTCGACGATACTACGCGCACTTCGACGCGATCGGGCGATTCTTGCAAGCGCATAGACGCTCTATTCCCATTCCGTCGTTTTCTTTTCGCCGCATCGAACGCACTCGCAGACAAGAGCGAGATCGATGCCGGCGTCGCTATGGGACGACCTTGAAGCTCCGCACGGCGCCGTGGGAACGCCGAGCCGACGCGTGCCGGCGCGGCTTACTGGTTGGGCAGCGCATAGGCGACGACGTAATCGCCGAGCTTGGTCCCGAACGAACCGTGTCCGCCCGCGGCGATCACCACATACTGGCGACCGTTCACGGAATAAGTCATCGGCGTGGCCTGACCGCCGGCGGGCAAACGAGCGCGCCATAGTTCCTTGCCGTTGGCGACGTCGAACCCGCGAATGTAGTCGTCGGCCGTCGCGCCAATGAACGCGACGCCGCCCGCCGTCACGATCGGGCCGCCCAGCATCGGCATGCCGAGCTTGAACGGCAAAGGAATGGGCGAGCTGTCGCGCGTGGTGCCGATACGCTTCTTCCAGACGATCTGGTTCGTCTTCAAGTCGATCGCGGACAGGTACCCCCATGCGGGCTGCTTGCATGGCAGGCCGAACGGCGAGAGGAACGGATTGAGCGTCACGCCGAAAGGCACACCATATTGCGGCTGCACCCCTGCTTCCGTGCCGCTGCCTTTCGCGCCGGCTATCGGCTCCATCGGATTGCCAGGGCCTCGCGGGATGAGCCGCGAAACGAACGGCAAAGCGATCGGATTGGCGATGGCGATTTGACGGTCGGTATCGACCGCGATGCCGCCCCACTCGAACATGCCCAGGTTGCCCGGAAACACGAGCGTGCCCTGAAGCGACGGCGGCGTGTAGATGCCGTCGTAGCGCAGCCGATGAAACATGACGCGGCAGACGAGCTGATCGTACATCGTCGCGCCCCACATATCCGCGCCGGAAAGATTGCGGTCCGGTCGGAACGTCAACGCCGAGAACGGCTGAGTCGCCGAGAGTCGATCGCCGGGCGCGGCGCCCTGCGGCACCGCTCGCTCGGGCGCGGGCACGACGGGCTTGCCCGTGCGCCGGTCGAGCACGTAGAGGTTGCCCGTCTTCGCCGGTGCGTAGACGACCGGGATCGTCTTGCCGCCCCGGCCGGTGATGTCGGCGACCGTCGGTTGCGAGGGTTGATCCATGTCCCAAAGGTCATGGTGCGTGCTCTGATAGAACCATGCGAGCTTGCCCGTCGATGCATGCAGCGCCAGCAAGCCGCTGGCATAGCGCTCTTGCAGCGGCGTGCGGTTGCCTCCCCAGATGTCAGGGGTCGACACGCCCATCGGCAAATAGACCATGTCGAGCTTCGGATCGTAAGCGGCCGGCGCCCACGAGTTCGGCGAGTTCCAACTGTAGTGCTGTCCTGGGCCAGGCATGGCGTTCGGGTCCTGCGCGCCCGGATCGAAAATCCAAAGCAGTTTGCCGGTACGCACATCGAAGCCGCGGATCACGCCCGAAGGCTCGCGCGTCGAGAAGTTGTCCTCCACCGAACCGGCCACGACGATGACCTTGCTCGTGACGACCGGCGGCGAAGTCGGCTCGTACATGCCCGGTGTGGTCACCGGCTCGTTGTGCTGGAGATCGAGGTCGCCGTTGTCGGCGAAATCGGCGCAACGCTGGCCCGTTTGTGCATCGAGGGCGTAAAGATGGCCGTCGTTGACGGGCAGCAGAACGCGGCGCGCGCAAGCTGCCGGTGCCGGTGCCGGTGCCGATGTGGAAGCTAGGTCCGAAGCCGCGGCAGCATTCGAAGCCGAAGCCGAAGCCGAAGCCGAAGCCGGGGCGGAAGCGGCATCCGGCGCGAGGTTCGAAGCTAAAGCCGCATCGGAAGCCGCACCGGCATTCGAAGCCGCACCGGCTGCCGGAGCCGATGTCGCCGCATTCGATGCTTCATCTGCCGCCGCCGAGAGATCCACGTATGAAACGCCCCGGCAAGTCACGTGCTGAAACGACGGATCGGCCCTCAGCTTGGGATCGAACTTCCACTTCAACTTGCCTGTCTGCGCATCGAGCGCGAACAGAATCTGGTGCGGCGAGCAAAGATATAGCAAGTTGCCGATCTTCAGCGGCGTGACTTCGTTCGTGATTTCGACGGGATCGTTAGGCCCCTTCATGTCGCCTGTTCGGAACGTCCATGCCACCTGCAAGTTCTTGACGTTCTCCGGCGTGATCTGCGCGAGCGGCGAGTAGCGCGTGCCTTGCTGGGTGCGGCCGTAGGCGGGCCAATCCACAGCGTCGGCGTCGCTTGCCGCAGCCGCCCCGGTCTGCGCGCTCAACGTGCCGTTGATCGTTTGCGGATCGTTGAACACCGCGTAGGCGAGTACGACACCCCAAATCGCGAGCGCCCCCAGCAATGCGCCGACGGCCAAACCGCGCGGCGGAATCAACGAGGGGCTGACGACGAGCAGCAGCCATAGGCCGAAGACGACGAGCACGTCCGAGCGCGGCACGAGCGCCCAGAAGTCCGTGCCCGATTCCCAGATCCCCCACCCGGCCGTGCCGATCAGCACGAGCGCGTAGAGCAGGAAGGCGGCCGGATGCCGCCGCCCAATGAGCCAAGCGACGACGAGCAGCACGAGACCGGTTGCGGCGTAGTATGGCGATCCGCCGATTGCGAGCAACCATGCGCCGCCGACTAGCAGATAAATGGCGGTGAGCCCGCAAAAGGCCACGGACAGCGCGTTGACGACACGCATCGGACTGGATGGGGTGGACAGGGTGGTCACGACCGCTCCCTCGGTGACGGGTTGAATAGCGGCGCGCACCGCTGTGCCGCATTTCGCGCCGGATCAACGACCCCTGGACGCAAAAAGTGTTCCCAACCTACTATCGGCCGCTGGATTCACGGATCATGCACAGCGCGTCCTCGACGTGACGCGGCCGCCGATGAACGAGCGCAACGCCCGTACCCGGGGAAGAGCAGTACCGGATTGCCTTTCAGCCGTGCTGCGTGCTGCGTGAGTAAGTGAGTGAGCGAGCGACAAACGCACCTCGATGTCTATCGCCCGCTCGTCGCCGCCTGATTCACGGCCGATGCCATCGCCGGCGTCTCCTTGATCCGGCGGAAAATCAGCGCGGAGCCGAGCGTGATGGCGCCCACGCAAACGAAGCTCATCCGGAAGCCTAAAATGGTCGCCGCCGATTGATCGGAGAACAGCTTGACGAGCGCGCCGCCGATCGACACGCCCAAGCCCATCGCCAGCATCTGCACCATCGAGAACAAGCTGTTTCCGCCCCCTGCGTCCTCGTGCGACAAGCCTTTGAGCGTGACGCTGTTCATCGCCGCGAACTGCATCGAATTGGCCGCCCCGAAGATCGCGAGGACGACACCCTCGACGAGAATCGGCGTGCCCCTCGAGATCGACGCGAACGCCACGATCGATCCGCCGACGACGAGCGTGTTGACCAGCAAGAACGTGTCGTAACCGTAGCGCCGAACCAGCGGCGCGATCCATTGCTTCGCGACTGCGCCCGCAAGCGCGGCCGGCAACATCATCAAACCCGATTGCAACGGCGTATAGCCGAGCTGAAGCTGCATCAGCAGCGGCACGAGAAAAGGCACCGCGCTCGAGCCGATGCGGCAGACGAGATTGCCGGTCAATCCAACACTGAAATTGGGCTCGCTGAAAAGCGACAGTTTGAACAACGGATCGCGCCGCCGACGCGCGTGCGGCAAGTAAGCGAGCGCGGCGACGAGGCCCAGCACGAAAAGCGCCATCGCCCACGCGCCGCGATGCGATTCGAACGGCACGTCGACCGCGAGCGAAAACGCGATCATGCACAACGACAAAAGCGAGCAACCGGCTAAATCGAACGGCGGCGCGGCGGCGCCGGCCGCTTGCGGCAAATAGCGCTGAACCGCTGCCAGCCCGACCGCACCGATCGGCACGTTGATCAAGAAGATCCAATGCCAGGAGACCGCCTCGACGAACCAGCCGCCGAGCGTCGGCCCGACGATCGGCCCCACCTGACCCGCAATCGAAATCATCGCGAGCGCCGACACGTACTGCTCGCCGCGCACGCTTCTCAATACCGCGAGCCGCCCGATCGGCAGCAGCATCGAACCGCCCACGCCCTGCAACACGCGAGCGACCACGAGTTCGGTGAGCGTATGCGCGCTCGCGCAACACAGCGAGCCCAGCACGAAAATCAAAATGGCGGAAAAGTAGACGCGACGCGTGCCGAAGCGATCGGCCAGCCAGCCGGAGGCCGGCGTCAACATGGCCATCGTCAGCGTGTAAGCGACGATGGCCGACTGCATCGCCAACGGTTTCACGCCGAGGCTATGGGCGATCGAAGGCAGCGCGGTATTGACGATCGTCGTATCGAGCGCCTGCATGAAAAAGCCCGCGGCGACGATCCAAAGCAGCGCTGTGTGGGACGAATCCTTGTTCATACGAAGCGCTCGAGTGCGCCGGCACGAAGCGCGGGCGCAATAACCGGAAACCTAATCCACGCATCATATTGGAAGCGGTTTCTATCGAGAACCCCGCTAGCGACATTGACTGTCATCGGCATTGCCGATAACAATGCGCCATGCTCAATCCCATCTGGTTAAACACGTTCGTGACCGTCACGGCGTGCCACAGCTTCACCGAGGCGGCGCGCCGGTTAGGACTGACGCAATCGAGCGTCAGCGAACATATTCGCCGTCTCGAAGCGGCGGTCGGAAGACGCCTACTCGTGCGCGATACGCACTCGGTGGCGATGACGGCCGACGGCGAGGCGATGCTCGTGCATGCCGGCGTGATCCTGCAGGCCATGAACCGCGCTCAGTCGCAGTTTCGCGGGCCGCGCTTGAAGGGCCGCGTGCGTCTGGGGTCGTCCGACGACATCGCACTGGGTCCGTTGCCGACCGTCCTGGCGGCGTTTCGGAACGCGCATCCCGACGTCGAACTCGAAATCACGATCGGCATGACGGGCAGGCTCTACGAGTTGCTCGACGCCGGCTCGATCGATCTGCTGATCGGCAAACGGCGGCTCGGCGACAAGCGCGGCGTGCCGCTTTTCACGGGGCGGCTCGAATGGATCGCCCGCACGGGCACGCGCGTCGATCTCGATCAGCCGCTGCCGCTCATTCTCGTCGCCGAGCCCAGCGTGACGCGGGCCGTCGTGCTCGACACGCTCGCGCAGACGGACTTTCGCTGGCAGGTCGTCTGCACGAGCAGCAGTCATTCGGGCTGTGTCGCCGCGGCGCGCGGCGGCCTCGGCATTACCGTTCGGGCGCAGTACCTATCGGCACGCGGGCTATCGCAACCGGTCAACGCTGCAAGCCTGCCCCCGCTGCCCGACGTCGAATTCATCGCGCTCGCGGGCAAGCGGCTCAGCCGTCCAGCGGGAACGCTGCTGCAACTGCTGTACGACAGCGATCTGCGCGGATCGTGGATCGGGGAGTAACGCACCTTCGTGCCGCGTCGGCAACTTCGGCAACTTCGAAAGCATCCGCGACGCAACGAACGAAAGTGCCGTGCAAGCCCGCACGCCTGGGTCAGTTCGATGCAGGCGGCGTCAGGTATGGGTTATCGACGCCGGGCTCGTAGCGCCGCTCGCCGATTTCCATCCTCGCGATGCTTTGCAGATGGACCTCGTCCGGGCCGTCTGCGAATCGCAACGCACGCCCCCACGTCCAGTGATCGGCCAGCGGCGTATCGGGGCTCAGCCCCATCGCGCCGAATACCTGCATCGCGCGATCGCAAACGGCCGTGTGCACGCTTGGCACGAGCGCCTTGATCATCGAGATTTCCTTGCGCGCCGCTTTCGCACCGACGTTGTCGATCATCCATGCGGCCTTCAACACCAAGAGCCGCGCTTGATCGATCTCGATCCGAGACTTGGCGATCCATTCGCCGATCGTCCCGTGCTCCTGCAGCTTTTTGCCGAATGCGGTGCGCGCTTGCGCGCGCTCGACCATCAACTCGAGCGCCAATTCGGCCGCACCGATCGAGCGCATGCAGTGATGAATCCGCCCCGGCCCGAGCCGGGCTTGCGCGAGTGCGAAGCCGCCGCCCTCTTCGCCGAGAAGATTCGCCTGCGGCACGCGCACGCCCTTGAATTCGATTTCGCAGTGGCCTTCGGGCGCCACGTGATTGACGACGGTGATGTTGCGGACCACCTCGACGCCGGGCGTGTCCCGCGGCACGAGAATCATGCTTTGCTGCCGGTGACTCGGCGCGTCCGGGTTCGTCTTCCCCATCACGATGAAGAGCTTGCAATTGGGATGTGCGGCGTTCGTGATGAACCACTTTCTCCCATCGATGACGTAGTCGTCGCCGTCGCGACGAATCGACGTCGTGATGTTCGTCGCGTCCGACGAGGCAACCGCAGGCTCGGTCATCGCGAATGCGGAGCGAATCTCCCCGTAGAGGAGCGGCTCGAGCCAGGTTTTGCGCTGGCCGGGTGTGGCAAACATATGAAGCAGTTCCATGTTGCCCGTGTCCGGCGCGTTGCAATTGAACACTTCCGGCGCCCAGGCCACGCGGCCCATGATTTCCGCGAGCGGCGCGTACTCGAGATTCGTCAAACGCGTGCCGGGCTCGTCGTCGCGAAGGTGAGGAAGAAAGAGATTCCACAAGCCCTCGTCGCGCGCACGCGCCTTGAGCGCCTCCATGAAGGAAACGGGGTATTGGCCCGCGCCCACCTCTTCGTTCCATTGGCGAATACGCGGCACGATATGCGCGTCCATGAACGCACGCACCTGCACGCGCAATGCTTCAACCTTGGGGCTATATGCGAAGTCCATCGTGCTCTCCGTCGATTCGATTCGATGTCGCCGGCGCTGGCCGCCGCCCGCGTGCGTGGCCACGCCTAATCAAGTCAGCGCAACGCCCATTCTCGCCAGTGCGTCGACCATGCTTCCCACTTGATCTGCGCTAGCATTGGACGCATTACCGCCTAGTGCGCGCTTTTTCACGCCTTGAGCGATCGATGCAAGCCGAAAGAAGCTGAACGCCAAGTAAAAATTCCAGTTCTCGATAGCCGGAATGCCGCGCAGCGAGCAATAGCGATCGACGACCGCCGCTTCGTCGGGTACGCCGATGCCGCGTCGGTCCAGACCCTCCAGCCCTGCGATGCGGCCGTGCGGAGGAAGCCGCAAACACATGCAGAAATAGGCGATGTCCGCGAGCGGATTGCCTAGCGTCGACAACTCCCAATCGAGCACGGCGCGAACGCGCGGAGCGTCCGGCATGAAGATGAGGTTGTCGATGCGGAAATCTCCGTGCACGAGCGAGGGCCTGCCGTGCTCGTCCGGACAACGTGTGGGCAACCAGGCGATCAGCGCTTCCATTGCATCCAATCGATCGGTCTGCGCCGCGCGGTATTGCCGCGTCCATACGTCGATCTGCCGTGCAAAATAGTTGCCCGGTTTTCCATAGTCCGACAACCCGGCCGCGTCGATGTCGACATCGTGCAACGCCGCCATCGTGCCGACGATGGCGGCGTAGATCGCGCCGCGTTGCTCGGTCGGCACTTCCGGAAGCGCCGGATTCCAGAAAATCCGTCCCGCTTCGTAGCTCATCACATAGAACATGCTGCCGATGACGGCGGTGTCAGTGCAAAGATGGTAGGCACGGGCGACCGGCACGTTCGTCCCGGCGAGCGCAGACAGCACGCGAAATTCGCGATCGACGGCATGAGCGGATTTGAGGAGCACGCCCGGCGGCTGACGCCGCAACACATAGTTGCCGCTGCGCGCTTTCAGCCAATACGTCGGATTCGATTGGCCGCCTGCGAATTTGTCGACGGTCATGGGCCCCTCGAAACCGCTGACGTGCGCCGCCAAGTAGCGTGTCAGACCTTCGATGTCGAATTGAAAACTAGCGTTCATGACGTCGCGAGCATCCGATCGAGTTCAACCGTAGGTAACGAATTCGCGCCGTTGCGCGTGTTCGAGGTGCGGCACCGCGTTGAAGGAAACCAACGACATGGCGGCATCGTTGAAGACATACTGGCACACGCTGCTGTTGCGGATCTGCATGTTCAGCGCGATCGCGGTTGCATCGGGCGCTTGCAAGACTTGCTGCGCCGCGACCGCGATCGGGCCGCCCGAGCTCACGACGAGCACGCGTCTGCCGCCGCCGCGCTGAAGGTCCATACGTGCGCGCCGCACGCGTGCTTGGAATTCGGCCCACGTTTCGGGGACAACGCCCGGCAAGCGCGCGTCGGCCCAAAGCTGCAGGGCGCGCTTGAGCGTGCGATAGAAATGTTTCTTCGCACTCGCCGACGAAACATCGGACGCGACATCATGCGACAGGCCATGCGACGCAACGCCGTGCGCCGCCACGCCCGAGGCCGGCAAGCCCGCTTCGCCCATCGCCGCGAACAATGCGCTGAAGTCGTATTCGTTCAAGCCGGCGTCTCGCACGGCCTCGACTCGAGGGCCGCCCATTGCCGCGACGATTTCGTCGGCGGTTTGCCGATGCCGCTGCATCGTCCCGGTCACGACACGGTCGAACCGCAATCCGGCCTGCGCGAAGTACTCCCCTAGCCAGCGAGACTGCGCGCGTCCCGACGGCGATAGTTCGTCGTAGTTCTCCGCGCCGAAAGATGCCTGACCATGCCGTACGAAATAGAGTTCCGCCATGCCGTCGCCCCCTCTTCGTCTAGCAGAATACTCATCCGCGACGCATTCACAAACTTTATTGTCGTAATACCGCGCGATAAATTTCGGTGACACCCCATGACCGGGTGCACGCTTCGCACGCGATTCGCCGGCCCACGGACGCGTTGGATTTTCCGCGAAGGCCTATCGATTCATTTCGCGCATCAAGCGGCCCACTTGCTCGCGCAGCCATAGGTGGGCCGGGTCGGCCGTCGCGCTTCGATGCCAGTAGCAATGCCATTCGAGCTCGGGCAACTCGAACGGCAATTCGAGAATGCGCGCGTCGTACCGCTGCAGCAGCACGACCGGCGCCGTCAGCGCGAGGTCCGTGCGCATGGCGATCAACGGCGCAACCAGGTAGTGCTGAACGCGCGTCTTGATCGACCGGCGCACGCCGAACCGGTTCAATTCGGCATCGACGAGACCCGGCCCCTGTGGGCGGCTCGACACGTGAATGTGACCGAAGGCCAGGTAATCGTCGAGCGTCAGCTTCTTCTTCCGATACGGATGATCGTGGCGCAGCATGCAGGCGTAGCGGTCGCGGCCCAGCGGCGTCTGTTCCAGGTACGGATCGTCGATGAGGGGGGCGTCGACGGCGAGATTGACCGCGCCGCTTGCCAGCGCCTCGGGGACGTCCCGGCGCGTCGTGAAGTAGCTCTCGATCCGTATGCCGGGCGCGAGCCGCTGCAGCACCTCCTCCAACGCGGGAAGCAACAGCGCCTCGGTCAGGTCCGTCATGCTTAGACGAAACGTTCGCTCCGACGAAGCGGGATCGAAACGTCCGCCCGCATGCGTGCTCGAATCGAGCAATTGCAGCGCTTCGCGCACGCGCCCGATGATGTTTTCCGCTACGGGCGTCGGCACCATGCCCCCCGGCGTACTGACGAACAAGCGATCGTCGAACGCCCGGCGCATCCGCGCCAGTGCGTTGCTGACGGCGGGCTGCGTGATGAACAGCGCCTCCGCCGCACGCGTCAGATTACGCGTTCGGTAGACGGCTTCGAACACGACGAAAAGATTGAGATCGACATTCGATAAGCGCATTTTTTCGTTTTCCCCTGACGATCGCCGCCGACACGTGCACGCGTTCGCAAAGCGACGACCGGCACGGTATCACGGACGCCGCCCGCGGGCCGAAACGGCCTTGCCTCCAAAACGGCCCCATTTGCTCGGCGCGAGCGCCGCCCTGCGCATGCCTTGATCGGTGTCAAGCCGGCCATCGCGCAAACGGAAAACAATCGATAAGGGTAACGTCGGGCGATGGACAAAGATGGATACCGAAGCAACGCGGCCCCCGGCCATTGGCGCCGACGCGAGATTGCTCGCAATCGTTCGCACGCTCAGTCGTGAGCTGCACGGCGACACGAGCGGATACGTAGAGCCCACGCTCGACGCGGACTTCGAGCGCGATCTGGGCTTCGACAGCCTCGCGCGCGCGGAATTGCTAGGGCGCATCGAAAGCGAATTCGCTTGCCAGTTACCGCTGACCGCGTTTACCTCCGCCGCGACGCCCGCCGATATGCTTCGGCTGCTGACCGGCGAAACGCGGCGCGAGCACGTCCGGTCGAAGCCGGCCATCCCGCCGCCGGCGGGCGCCCCTTCAACATTCCGCCATGCCACGGCCGAATTATCGATTCCTCGGCACGCGGCCACCCTCGTCGAGGCGCTGCATTGGCACGCCGACGAACACGGCGAACGAACCCATATCGTCTTGATCGAAGCGGACGGCGCGACCGAATCGCCGATTTCCTATGGCGACCTGCGCGAGCGCGCCATGCGCGCCGCCGGTGGGCTGCGATCGCTCGGGATCGATGCCGGCGACACGATCGCCTTGATGCTGCCCACCGGCCCGGACTTTTTCGTCACGTTCATGGCCGCGCTGCTGTGCGGCGCCGTTCCCGTTCCAATCTACCCGCCCTTGCGCGCGAGCCAACTCGGCGAGCACGTCGAGCGATACACGACGTTGCTGACGAACGCGCAAGTCAAAGCGCTCGTCGTGTTCGATGCGGTCAAGACCGTCGGTCGTCTGCTCGGCGCACGCGTACCGACATTGCGTCACGTCCTGACACCCGAGCACATCCCCTCGCTACCGTTTCCTGCCGCGGTGAGCGTTCATGCCGACGACGTGGCGATGCTTCAGTACACGTCCGGCAGCACCGGTCTGCCGAAGGGGGTGATCCTCGCCCATGCCAACCTGATGGCCAACATACGCGCGATGGGCGCGCGCATCGAAGTGCGGCCCGACGACGTACTCGTAAGCTGGCTGCCCCTCTCGCACAACATGGGACTGATCGCCGCCTGGCTCGCGCCGCTCTACTTCGGCATACCGCTCGTCATCGCATCGCCGCTCGCCTTCCTTTCGCGTCCCGAAACTTGGCTGCACATGATCTCGCGCCACCGCGGCACCATCACGGCCGCGCCGAACTTCGCTTACGACCGGTGCGCGCGACATCTGGCCGCTGAAGCGCTCGTCGGTATCGACCTGTCGTCTCTGCGTCTCGCCGTTTGCGGTGCCGAGCCCGTGAGTCCCAACACCATGCGCGCGTTTTCCGATCGAATGCGCCTTGCCGGGTTCGACGCGCGCGCCATCACGTCCGTCTACGGCCTCGCCGAAAACACGCTGGCGTTGACGATCCCCCCGCCGGGGCGAGGGCTCACCGTCGACAAGGTATCGAGAGCGTCGCTGTCGCGCGAACGCCAGGCCGTGCCTACACAGAACGATGACAGCGCAATCGAAGTCGTGTCGTGCGGGGCGGTGCTGGCGGGCTCCGAACTGCGTATCGTCGGCGGCCATGGCCAAGCCTTACCGGAGCGCCACATTGGCAAGATCGAGTTCCGCGGTGCTTCGATGACGCGCGGGTACTATCGCAATCCCGATCAGAGCGCGCGTCTGATGGACGGCGAGTGGGCCGACAGCGGCGATCTCGGGTATGTAGCCGGCGGCGAGCTGTTCGTCACCGGCCGCGTCAAAGATATGATCATTCGCGGCGGCCGCCATTTCTTCCCGTATGAACTGGAAGATGCGGTCGGCCGGCTTTCGGACGCGGTCCTCGGCGGGGTCGCCGTATGCGGCGCAGTCGATCCCGAAAGGGGCACGCAACGCGTCGTGATCTTCGTCGAAACGGCTCAGGCCGATGCTGCCGCGCGCGCCAGGCTGGTCGAGCGCATCAATGCGACTACGATCGCCTGCTTTGGCGCGCCGGCTGAGCGCGTCGTGCTCGTGGCGCCGGGCGCCATTCCCAAAACGCCCGGCGGAAAGATTCAGCATGCCGCGATGATCGAGCAATTCGAGCGATCGGAGCACGAGCATCGGACACTCGAGGAAACGACCGCGACGCCGCCCGTTTGGCGGCAATTGTCGAAAGCCGTAGGCGGCAGCGCCAAGTCTCTGTGGCGCCGCGCTGTCCGGCGCACGGGATCGCTGGACTTCGGGCTCTGGTGTTGGGGGCTAGCCGTTTCGATCGCCTTCGTCGTGTTCTGCCGCGTCGCATTGAGCAAGAACGAGACGCGCAACTGGCACGCCGCTGCGCGCGGCGCACGCCTCTTTCTTCGTTTGGCCGGCCTGTCCCCCGAAGTCGCAGGGGCGCCTTCGTCGTTTCCTGCGTCCGCATCGATCGTTGCCGCCAACCACACGAGCTATCTCGACAGCATCGTCCTGATGGCGTGGCTGCCGCACCCTGCGCACTTCGTCGCAAAGCGGGAGTTGGCCGACCGCCTCTTCGTCGGACACCTTCTTCAGAGGCTCGGCACGCGCTTCGTCGACCGTTCGAATTATCGGCAAAGCGTCGAAGACGAGGCGCGACTCGAGCGTAGCGCGGGGAGCGAAACTCTCGTCTATTTCCCCGAAGGCACCTTCGGGCCTGCAGCCGGGCTCGGCGTATTTCACCTCGGCGCGTTCCGCGCCGCGTGCGTGGCGGGCCGGCCTGTCGTGCCTATCGCGCTGCGCGGCGTCCGAGCGGTGCTGCGCGACGGCGAATGGCTACCCAAGCGGGGGCCGATCGAATTGACCGTGCTGCCGCCGATCATGCCGCAAGGCGCCGACATGGCGTCGATCGCGAAGCTGCGCAGCGAGGTGCGGCACGCGATCTTGGCGCACTGCGGCGAACCGGAAATGATCGGCGCCGGCCCGGCCGGTTTCCGTCCACCGGAAGCATCGCCCTCCGATTCTTAAGCGCGCGTTAATGTTGCCTTCGTATGCTGGCGGCCAGTTCATCTCACCCGTCGGCATTCGTCATGTTACTCACGCGCCACTGTGCTCGGATTCGTCTTTCAGTGTTCGCTTTGCTGTTCCTGGCCGCCTCCGCGGCTCGCGCAGGCGAAATCAAAACGTTGATGCGGGATATGAAATCCGCCATGCGTGGGGCGATGGGCAGCAGCACCATGGCGCAATTCAGCGGATATGTCGCGCGCCTGGAAGGCGACGTGACGCTGGCCAGCCGCCAGCCGTATCGCAGCGATCCCGCTACCTATCGAGAAGGCATGCAGACGCTCCAACGCGAATTCGGCCCTGTCGATGAAGCGATACGCGCGAACGATCTCGCGGGCGCGAAGAAGCAATTGGCAAAGATCGACCGCACCAAGCGCCACTATCACGACTTGTTGAACTGATCGACTGTCGTCCCTCCTGAGCACACGAGAATCGCCCCCATGAAACGCCCGACGCCGTATCCGCTTTCCATCGTCTTCCTGCATTGGCTCCTAGCTGCCGCTTTGATCGGCAATTTCGCGATCGGCT
Organism: Trinickia sp.; assembly: GCA_036384755.1. GTDB lineage: Bacteria > Pseudomonadota > Gammaproteobacteria > Burkholderiales > Burkholderiaceae > Trinickia. The sequence continues at coordinate 57,073 of DASVLS010000018.1, forward strand.
GGGCGCTCGACGATAACGAAGACCTCATTGGACTGCACAAGTCCATCGGAATCGCCATCCTCTTCCTAGTCGCCTTCCGCCTTCTGAATCGACTGAGGTTGCGGCGGCAACTACCGCCGTCCGTCAATGTACCGGGCACGTTGGCGCACCGCGCCGAACGCACAGTGCATGCGCTGCTCTACGCGGCGATGCTCGCGATTCCCCTGCTAGGGTGGCTCAAGACGAATGCGGCCGGCCACGCCGCCACCTTCTTCGGGCTCTTCTCGCTGCCCACATTGCTCCCCCACAATCGAACCTTATCGCACTGGTTGGGCGTGTCGCATTCCGCCGCAGCCTACGGGCTGGCCTGCCTGGTCGCGTTGCATGTGCTCGCCGCCTTGGCCCACGGGCTCGCAAAGACCGAGAACGTGCTGCCTCGCATCCTCCCCGTTCGAAGCCGGTCTTCGCGGCCGCAATGACGAGCGCGACCGGCGCTCGCCTTTTCCCCTCTTCCGTGCGGTAGTCAACGGAGCGGCAATAGGCTTCGGGCTTTTCGGACGCCACGGCAAGCGAGTCCGTTGACTTGCGTCAACCGCCGGTCCCCCTGCAAGACGAGAATCGAACGTGCTACGGGCGCTGGCGAATGCGCTCGCGTGCGGCGGCGTTCCGATCTGCCGTCGCCATGGGTTGCCGAGCAAGAGCACGAGCAAGGAATCTCGAAGACGTTCCTGGTGCCCTCGGCCGCAATGCATCTCGCGTTCGACGGGGACTGACATGCCGATTTCGCGTTCCATCCGCACGTTGCCGCCCGATGCGGCGGGGGATGCCGGAACGCACGCTGCCGCGCACGGGAGCACGAAAACGAAAACGACAACGACAACGAACGCGAGTGCATCGCGATCGGGATCGCATGCGCGCCTGCTGCTCGCCGCCTGCTGCGTCCTCGTGTTCGGCTCCGTCCATGCCGAGCCGCTAGCCACGCTCAAAATCGAGCCGATTCAATTGTCCGACGAATTCGTCGCCGATGCGGTCATCGAATCGGCGCGGCAAACGGACATCGCCGCGCAAGTCCCGGGGCGGGTGACCTCCCTGTACGTCAAAGCCGGCGATCGCGTGAGCGCCGGCCAGCGGCTGCTCTCAGTCGACCAGCGCGCGGCCGAACAACAGCTCGCGGCGGTGCAGGCCCAGGCCGCGGCGGCGCATGCCGAACGCGAAGTCGCACGGCGCGAGCTCGAACGAACCCAAGTCCTGTTCGAGAAAAAGTACGTCAGCCAAGCAGCCCTCGATCGCGCGAAAGCGCGCTACGAATCGGCGTCGGCCATGTCGCTCGCCCGGCAAGCCGACGCGCGCGCCGCCGCTGTGGAGCCCGCCTTGCGCAACATCGCCGCGCCCTACGCGGCGACCGTAGGCAGTGTAACCGTCGAACTCGGATCGATGGCCATGCCCGGAACGCCCCTTGTCACACTGTTCGATCCGAAGGCGCTGCGCGCGGTGGCGACCGTCCCGCAGTCGCGCGCCGCGCTGTTGCGCACCGACGCACCGGTGCGGATCGAGTTGCCCGATCTGCCGCCTGTCCAGCGTTGGCAAACGGCGAGCTCGGTCACGATATTGCCTCTGACCGACCCGCTCAGCGATTCCATCGCCGTGCGCTTGCCGTTGTCATCGCTCGCCGGCGAGGCGCTGCGGCCCGGTATGTTCGCTCGCGCGCATTTTTCGGTCGGCACGCCGCACCCGCGGATCATGGTGCCGCTGTCGGCCGTCGTGCGCCGCACCGAAGTGACCGCCGTCTATGTCGTCGCCCGCGACGGTACAGCGACGCTTCGGCAAATTCGTCTCGGCCAAGCGCGCGCCGACAAGGTCGAGGTGCTCGCGGGGCTGTCCGCCGGCGAGCGCATTGCGCTCGACCCACTCTCGGCTGCGCACCGCTGAGCCCCCCGGAGCCGCAGATGACGATACCCGCGCGCGAGCTAGGCATCTCCGGCCGCATCGCGGCCTTCTTCCAGCAGAACCGGATCACGCCGCTCATCGCACTCGTTGCATTGCTGCTCGGGCTATTTGCGATGGTCATGACGCCGCGCGAGGAGGAACCGCAAATCAACGTCACGATGGCCAACGTACTCGTGCCGTTTCCGGGGGCCAGCGCGCGCGACGTCGAACGCATGGTGGCAGGTCCGGGCGAGCAGGTCCTGTCGCAAATCAGCGGTACCGAGCACGTCATGTCGGTATCGCGCCCGGGACTCGCCGTCCTCACCGTCCAGTTCAAGGTCGGCGTGCCGCGCACCGAAGCGCTCGTTCGACTCTACGACACCGTGTTTTCGAACGAGGACTGGCTGCCGAAGAATCTCGGCGTGTTGCCGCCGCTCATCAAGCCGAAGGGAATCGACGACGTGCCGATCGTCGTGCTCACGCTCTATGGCACGCAGCCGGATACGAACGCGTTCGATCTCGAGCGCGTCGGTCATTCGATCGAGGCGGAGCTCAAGCGCGTGCCGGGCACGCGCGAAGTCGCCACTCTCGGCGGCCCGCAGCGCGCCGTCAACGTCCTGCTCGACCCGGGGCGCATGCGCGCGGCGGGCGTCACGGTCGACGACCTGCACCGAGTATTGGCAGCGGCCAATGCGGGCGCCTCGGTCGGCGACCTGGTCAGAGACAACCGCAGCATCCACGTCGAAAGCGGTCCCGTGCTCGCCAATGCGAGGGACGTCGGGGACGTGATCGTTGCGGTGCATCGCGGTCGCCCCGTCTTCGTATCCGACGTGGCGTCCGTCGAAGAAGGGCCGCCGGCCGCGACGCACTATGTTTGGGAGGGCGTGGCAGGGGCGCATCCGGCCGAGCACCCGGCCGTCTCGGTCACGGTGACCAAGAAGCCCGGCGAGAATGCCGTCACGGTCGCGCAGCAGGTCCTACGCCGCGTCGACACCCTGCGCAACACCGTGATTCCGGCAGGCGTCCAGATCGAAGTCGCGCGCGACTATGGCCTCACCGCCAACGCCAAAGCGATGAAGCTCATCGAGAAGCTCGCGTTCGCCACCACGTCGGTCGTCGTGCTCGTGTTGTTCGCGCTCGGATGGCGCGAGGCGCTCGTCGTCGGCATCGCTGTCGTACTCACGCTAACCGCGACACTGTTCGCCTCTTGGGCATGGGGCTTCACGCTCAATCGCGTGTCGTTGTTCGCACTCATCTTGTCGATCGGCATTCTCGTGGACGACGCAATCGTCGTCGTCGAAAACATCCATCGACATCATTCGATCCAGCCCGATGCGCCGCTCGCCGCACTCATCCCCGGCGCCGTGGACGAAGTGGGCGGCCCCACGATCCTCGCCACGTTGACGGTGATCGCCGCATTGCTGCCGATGGCCTTCGTCACCGGACTGATGGGGCCATACATGAGCCCCATCCCGATCAACGCCAGCATGGGCATGGCGATTTCGCTATCGGTCGCGTTCGTCGTCACGCCGTGGCTCTCGCGCACCTGGATCGCGCGCGCCAAACATGGCGGCGATCACGGCGCGCGCGACAAACTGCGCATGAAATTGCTGCCCTTCTTCGAGCGCTTGTTCGCCCCGTTTCTCGACGAAGCGCGCGGCGCACGCAACCGTAAGCTGCTCTGGCTCGGCGTGGCGGGCGCCATCGCGCTCTCGCTCGCGCTGCCGGCTGTTCAATGGGTGGTGCTGAAGATGCTGCCGTTCGACAACAAGTCGGAGTTCCAAGTGGTCGTCGACATGCCCGCGGGCACACCGCTCGAACGCACATCGAGCGTGCTGCACGAGATGGGCGCGTATCTCGCCACCGTGCCCGAAACGGCCACCTACCAAGCGTATGCCGGCCTATCTGCGCCGATCAATTTCAACGGCCTCGTGCGCCAGTACTATCTGCGTGCCGGCGCGAACGTGGGCGACCTCCAAGTCAATCTCGTCGATCAATCGAAGCGTCATCGGCAAAGCCACGCCATCGCGACGGACGTAAGGCCGACGCTCGAGCGAATCGCCGAGCGCAACGGCGCGCGCGTCAAGGTGATCGAAGTACCGCCGGGCCCGCCGGTGCTCGCGCCGATCGTGGCCGAGGTCTACGGCGCAGGCGAGGCGCAGCGAAACGCCGTGGCGCATGACATCCGCCGCGTATTTGCATCGACACCCGGCATCGTCGATGTCGACGACAGCACCGTAGCGGCCGCGCCGCAGCACGACTTCGAGCTCGACCGACGCAAGGCCGGGCTGCTCGGCATCTCGCAGCAAGACGTCGGACAAACGCTGCGGGCGGGATTGACGGGGGAAAACGTTGCTTACCTTCACGACGGCAGCAAGTACCCAGCCGCCGTACGTATCGCGCTGCCGGCAGGGCTTGGAGGCGACGCATCGGCGCTGCTCGCACTCGCGGTTCGCGGCGGTCAGGGGCAGCTCGTGCCGCTTTCCGAGCTCGTTCGCACGCGCGACACCACCATCGAGCAGCCGATTTATCACAAGGACTTGCTGCCCGTCACGTACGTGGTGGGCGATATGGCCGGTAAGGTCGATAGCCCGCTATACGGCATGTTCGAAATGCGCAGCCGGCTAGCGAAGCTCGCGGTACCCGGCGGCGGCAGACTCGGCGAATGGTTCGTGCGCCAGCCCGACGATCCCTATCGCGCGTTCTCGGTGAAATGGGACGGCGAATGGCAAGTGACCTACGAAACCTTTCGCGACATGGGCGTCGCCTACGCGGTCGGGCTCCTGCTCATCTACCTGCTCGTCGTCGCTCAGTTCGGCTCGTACCTGACGCCGCTCATCATCATGGCGCCGATTCCGCTCACGATCATCGGGGTGATGCCGGGCCACGCACTGCTCGGCGCCCAGTTCACCGCGACGTCGATGATCGGCATGATCGCCCTGGCCGGCATCATCGTGCGCAACTCGATCTTGCTCGTCGACTTCATCAATCTCCAGATCGACGAGGGCGTGCCGTTTCGCGACGCCATCGTGCACTCGGCGGCCACGCGTGCCCAACCGATCCTGCTCACGGCCGTGGCCGCGATGATCGGCGCGCTGTTCATCCTCGACGACCCGATTTTCAACGGCCTCGCCGTCTCGCTCATCTTCGGCATTTTGGTCTCGACACTACTCACGCTCGTCGTAATCCCGCTGCTCTATTACACGGCTTACCGCCGCCGTTTCGCCACTACTTCACCCACTACGGCACACCCGTAAGGAGCGAATCATGACTTCCTGGCAAATCACCCGAGTCTTCGCGGGCATTTTCATCCTCGTCTCGCTCGCGCTGGGAGCGCCGGCCAGCCCACTCTTCGTGAGCGGCTGGTGGCTATGGGTCACGGCTTTCGTCGGCGCAAATCTGTTGCAGAGCGGCATCACGCAGTGGTGCCCGATGGAGATCTTCATGCGCAAGCTGGGTTTGCGCGCTGGCGCGTAGCGGGCCGCCCGGCTATATCGAGGATGCCACGGTGAAAGCGCTTACCCTCGGGCGCGTCGCACGCGCATCGGTTACCGTGCTTGCCGCGGCCAGCACGATGGCCCACGCGCAAACGGACCTGGTGAGCGCCGCTCGCGAGGCGATGGCGCACGACCCCGTCTATGCAGCCGCCGTCGCACAGCACGAGGCCGATGCGACCAAGCGCAAGCAGGCGCAAGCCGGATTCCTGCCGCAAGTCTTCGCAGCCGGCAACGTTCGGTACGGCGCGATCGACCAAGAGACGACCGGCGCACATTTTTCCGGCGGCGGATTCGGCTCGAGCAACAGCATCGCCTTCGATACGCGCGCGGCAGGCGCCACAGGGGCGGGCTGGGCGATCACCATCAAGGAAAATCTGTATAGCGCCGCCAAGCACGCCGATGCGCGGCAGATGAACGATGCGGCCGACGCCGGCGACGTGTCGCTGCGGCTCGCGCGCCAAACGCTGCTGCTGCAAGTCGCGCAATCGTATTTCGCCGTCCTTGCGGCCGAAGACGACGTGGCCGCGCTCAAATCCACTCGCGATGCGGCGCTCGAAGCGCGCAAGATCGCACAAGGGCACTTCGACGCGGGCGATGCATCGATTACCGACGTCAACGACGCGCTAGCGCGCGCGGACTTGGCGCAAGCGCAGATGGTCGCGGCCACGACCGCGCTGGAGCTCAAGCGCGCTGAACTGCACGACTTGACCGGCGCAGCCGACGCCCCCTTGCGTCGCCTCGACCGCACCGCCGGCCTGACGTCGCTTCACGCCGGCGACTTCGCCGATTGGCAAGCACGCGCGATGACGGACAATCCGCTGCTCGCGCTTCGCAGGCTGGGCGTCGACAGCGCCCGGGCGGAGACCTCCCGCAATCGCCCCGGCGCAGGCACGACGGTCGACGCATTCGCCTCCTACATCGGCGACCGTGTCAACGGAGCGGGCTACGGCGGGAACAGCTCGATGCGCAGCAACAGCGCGGTCGTCGGAATCATGGTCACGATTCCGCTCTACACCGGGGGTCTACGCAGCGCGAAGTCGGAAGAATCCGCGGCGCTGCTCAACCGCGCAGGCCTCGACGAAGAGGCGGCACGCGTGTTCGTCGCGCGCGAGGTGCGCCAAGCCTTCCTCGGCATGCAAAGCGCGAAGGCTCAGGTCGACGCGCTAGCGCAGGCGGTGCATTCGGCCGAGTTGCAATTGGAATCGAACCGAACCGGCTTCGAAACGGGCGACCGTCCGTCGATCGACGTCCTCAATGCGGAACAAGCGCTATTCGCAACGCGGCGCGATCTTGCAGCGGCGCGTTACCAGGTCGTACTGAACCGCCTTCGGCTGGCCGCGGCGGCCGGCGAGCTCGATGAGCAGCAGCTTACGCAAATCAACGCGCTCTTGCATTGACCGCACATGACGGCGATCGCGCGCCCTCGCGTCATGTCACTTTCGTATGGACGCCGAATTCAAGCGCCACTTGGCGCATCCGAGAAGGAGGGAGCATGGCTCGTATCGTGATTCTGGGCGCCGGCCTGGGCGGATTGTCGATGGCCTTTGCGATGCGCAAGGCGGCGCGGCCGGACGATTACGTGACCGTGGTGTGCGACGACACGCACTTCCACTTCGTTCCATCGAATCCCTGGGTCGCCGTAGGGTGGCGCACGCGCGAGGACGTATCCGTGGAGCTGAAGCCCGTGCTCGACAAGAAGAACATCGGCTTCGAGTCCATGGGCGCCAAGCGCGTTCATCCCGATCGCAACGCGATCGAAATGCCGGACGGCAGGATGCTTCCGTACGACTACCTCGTCATCGCAACGGGTCCGAAGCTCGCTTTCGACGAGATAGAAGGTCTCGGGCCGCAGGCGAATACCGCGTCCATTTGCCATGTCGATCACGCGATGCAAGCAGCGGACAAATGGGAGGCGTTCGTCCGCGACCCGGGCCCGATCGTGGTCGGGGCAGTACAAGGCGCGTCGTGCTTCGGTCCCGCCTACGAATTCGCGATGGTCACGGATGCCGACCTGCGCCGTCGCAAGATTCGCGACCGTGTGCCAATGACGTTCGTGACCGCCGAGCCGTATGTCGGTCATCTCGGCTTGGGCGGCGTGGGCGACTCGAAGGGCATGCTCGAATCGGCGATGCGCGAGCACGACATCAAATGGATCTGCAATGCGAAAACGACACGCGTGGAGGCCGACCGTATCTTCGTCACGGAGCACGACGATCTGGGCCAGGAGCACCGCAAGCACGAACTGCCGTTTCGCTTCTGCATGATGCTGCCGGCGTTCAAGGGCGTGGACGCCGTGGCGGGGGTCGATAAGCTGACCAACCCTCGCGGCTTCGTCCTCATCGACGAATATCAGCGAAACCCGACCTATCCCAATGTCTACGCGATAGGCGTTTGCGTCGCCATCGCCCCGATCGAGACCACGCCCGTGCCCACCGGCGTGCCGAAGACGGGCTTCATGATCGAATCGATGGTCAGCGCGACCGCCGAAAACATTCGGGCGACGCTCGATGGGCACGAGCCGTCGACGCGCGCGACGTGGAACGCGATTTGCCTCGCCGATTTCGGCGACCGAGGCGTCGCGTTCGTCGCGCTGCCGCAAATTCCTCCGCGAAACCTGAACTGGTCGAGCGAAGGCAAGTGGGTGCATATGGCGAAGATCGGCTTCGAAAAGTACTTCATGCGCAGGATGCGCACCGGTTCGACGGAGCCGGCGTACGAACGCATGCTTTTGGACCTGCTAGGGGTGAGGAAGCTGAAAAGCTAAAATACCGAGAACTTGCATCGACAACGGCGCACCCTATGCCTGCCCCGCCCGAGCCTGTGGCCGCGCAAGGTCGATTCGGCCGCTGGCTGCCAGGTGTTGCAATGCTGCGCGGCTATCGGCGCGCGTGGCTGACGAAGGACTTGTTTGCCGGCATCACGCTGACCGCATTTCTCGTTCCCATCGGAATGAGCTACGCGCAAGCGGCCGGCTTACCCGTCATCACGGGACTTTACGCCACGATCGCGGCCTTGATCGCCTATGCCATCTTCGGGCCGAGCCGGATTCTCATGCTCGGCCCGGATTCCGCGCTCGCCGCCTTGATCGCGGCGACGGTCCTCCCCCTTTCCGCGAATGCCGGACAGACCGTGGCGCTGGCGTCGATGCTCGCCATCCTATCCGGCGCCCTATGCGTCCTGCTGGGCCTCATGCGCTTGGGTTTCGTCTCCGACCTGCTCTCTCATCCGATTCGCTACGGATATCTCAACGGCATCGCCGTCACGCTCATCGTCGGCCAGTTGCCGCAATTGTTCGGTTTGCACGATGCGCACGGCACCTTCATCAGCGCTTCGACGCAAGTCATCGGCCGCGTGCTTGCCGGCGAAATCAACACAGCAACCGCAAGCGTCGGGGCGGGCTGCATCGCGACGATTTTGCTGCTGCGCAAGTATGCACCGGCAGTGCCTGGCGTTTTCATCGTCGCCACCGCTGCGGCCGGCGTCGGCTGGTGGCTGCATGCGCAGCGCCACCTGCTCGTACCCGTCATCGGCGCATTGCCGTCGGGATGGGTCGCGCCGCACATCCCTCATGTATCGATCGCCGAAATAAGCGGCTTGTTCGGCGGTGCAATCGCGGTCGCGCTCGTCTCATACGCCGACATCAGCGTCATGTCGCGCGTCTTCGGGCCGAGGCAAGGCCGTTCATCGGATCGCAACCAGGAACTCATCGCGCTCGGCGCCGCTAACCTGCTAGCCGGATTCGTACAGGGATGTCCCGTCACCAGCAGTTCTTCACGCACCCCGGTTGCCCAAGCGGCAGGGGCGCAGACGCAAGTCACGGGCGTCGTGGCGGCAGCGTGCATCGCCTCGCTGTTGGTGGCGGCGCCCTCGCTGCTCGCGCACGTGCCTTACTCGGCGCTTGCCGCGGTCGTGATTTGCGCGGCCCTTCGCATCGTGGAAATCGGCAGCGTCGCGCGGTTGTACCGGCAACGACGCAGCGAATTCGCCGTGTCGATGCTTTGCTTCGCGGGCGTGATCCTGCTCGGCGTCGTCCAAGGCATCTTCCTATCCGTCGGGCTCGCACTGCTTTCGTTCGTTTGGCGCGCATGGCACCCCTATGACGCGGTGCTTGGCCGCGTGCCGGGAAGGCGCGGCTATCACGATGTCAGCCGGCACCCGGAAGCGCATCAATTGCCGGGACTGCTTCTCTTTCGATGGGACGCTCCGTTGTTCTTCGCCAATGCGAATATTTTTGCCGATCATGTACGGCGCGCCGTTTCTCGATCGGCCGTGCGCATCCGCTGGGTGATCGTCGCCGCCGAACCCGTGACCGACATCGACGTCACCGCGGCCGATATCCTCGATGCGCTCCGCGACGAACTGCAAGCTGGCGGCATCGAGCTATGCTTCGCGGAAATGAAGGGGCCAGTGAAGGATCGACTTCGCGCCTACGGCATGCTGGGCAAGTTCAGCGCAGGCAGGCCGTTCTTCGCAACAGTGGGAGAAGCCGTCGAGCACTGCGTTGCCGCGCAGCAGCGCAGCCCCGCGTATCGCGCTGCCGGCGTCGACGCAGAGCCCCCGCCGCCCGGAAGCGACATCGAACGGTAAGCCATCGCGCCGGGCTCTCCCCAATGATCGGAATAGGCAACGCCGGCCTCTGTGCACTGCGATGTCACACAATGGCGTGCCGCTACGTCTAGTCGACTACCCCACTCACGACTAGCGCTCATATGTCCGAATACGCTTCCGCTCTCGCCGCCCTGAGCCCTGACGATCCGTTCTCCAGCACCTTCGCGGCCAGTTACGCCGGCGTCGTGTCCTTTCTGGCCGCTGCGGTGGCGGACGCCGCGCTCGCTGCGCCAAGGAACGGCATCGTCGAAATCGCGGGTCCCAAGCGTGCGCCGTTCGACGAGATCGTCGCGCGTTATCCAAAGGCCGTCGGCGACACGCGTCCAGTCGTGCGCGATCCGGCTGCACGTTATTTCGGCGGCTTGGTAAAGGACGATTCGCTCGTGCCCCTGGGCGAAGCGCGTCTCGGCAAGCGCAGCTTCGGCGCATGGTTCAGCCGTGCCCGGGCGCACGCCTGATTCCCGTCCATCACGCCAATCCCCCTTGACGGCGACGGAGCTAAAGCGACGGTCCGATGCCATTCATGCTGGCCCCGCGGCACACAACATCGTTTCGATTTCGTGCGGCGGGACCGGCCTGCTGAAGTGATAGCCCTGCACCTCATGGCAATGGTTGTCGCTCAAGAAGTCGACTTGCTCCTGCGTCTCCACGCCTTCCGCGATGACACTCAGATTCAAGCGCCGCCCCAGCGAAATCACTGCGATCGCGATCGCCCTGTCGTCTTCCCCATGCGGCAACTCGCGCACGAACGACTTGTCGATCTTGAGCCTGCCGACAGGAAAATGCTTCAACGCGCTCAGGCTCGAATAGCCGGTGCCGAAATCGTCGATCGAGAGCCGCACACCCATGTCTTGGAAGCGCCGCATCGTGGCGATGGAGCCTTCGACGTCGCGCATGATGAGGCTTTCGGTCAATTCCAGTTCGAGATATTCGGGCGCGAGGCCCGTGCGCGCGAGCAGGCGCGCGACGCTGTCGACCCAGTCCTTCTGCAGGAATTGGAGCGCCGATACGTTGACCGACATCGTGACCGGCGCAAACCCGGCTTCTTGCCATCGACGATTCTGAGCACAAGCCGTTTCGAGCACCCAATCGCCGATCCCGACGATCAACCCGGTTTCCTCGGCAATGGGAATGAACTCGGTGGGCGCAATGACGCCTTCGATCGGATGGTCCCACCGCAGTAAGGCCTCGACGCCGAAAATAGCGCCCGTGCGCGCATCGACTTGCGGCTGATAGACCAAGCGAAACTCGCCGTTCTCCAGCGCGTCGCGCAATTGCTCGCGACGCCGCAATCGCTCGTGAACCTTGATATTCATTTCTGCGGTGTAGAACTGGTAGTTGTTTCGACCCAATTCCTTCGCGCGGTACATCGCGGCATCCGCGTTCATCAACAGCGTTTGCGCATCCTCGCCGTCCTCCGGATAGCGTGCGATCCCCATGCTGCACGTCACCTTGTACCTCTTCCCTTCCAGTTGAACGGGTTCGGCGATCGTGTTGCGCAAGCGATCGATGACTGCACGCAATTCGCCGTCCCTCAGTGCATCGTCGAACAGCACGAGCACGAACTCGTCGCCTCCGAGCCGTACGACCGTGTCCGTGGTGCGCACGCACTCGCGCATGCGCGAGGAGATCGCTTTCAGCAGTTCGTCGCCCGCATGGTGCCCTAGGCTGTCGTTGATCAACTTGAAGTTGTCGAGATCGAGGAACGCAACGCACACGCCGCGCGCGTAACGCTGCGCATGCAACACGGCCTGGCTCAGGCGGTCCGCGAGCAACGTGCGATTCGGCAAGCCGGTCAAGGCGTCGTGATTCGCCATGCGCCGAATGCGGTCTTCCGCGCGGGTACGCCCGATGGCGATGCCCGCGATCCGGACCGCCATCGCGATGGTCTGCGATTCGATGGCGTCGGGCGAACGCTCGCTATGCGAGAAGATCGTCAGCGCACCGAACGCGCAACCTTCGTGCGACAAGATCGGCACCGAGCAGCACGTCGTGTAGTCGTTCATCTGCGCCGTGCGGATGAACTCGCCATGGCGCGGGTGCGAGGGCAGATTCGTCAGCGAAACGCTCTGGTGCGTGTAGATCGCAAGGCCGCTCGGGCTCGAGTCGGGACCGATTTTCCGACCGTTCGCGTGCCGGGCGAACGCATCGGGCAAGCTCGGCGCCGCGCCGACGCGCAAGTGCAATCCATCGTCATCGCGCAGCAGCACCGCGCACGCGCAGTCGGGTATCTGCGATTCGACCAAGCGCGTGAGCGAACCGAGGACTTCATCGAGCGGCGTGCTAGTCGCAATCATCTCCAGCACACGGTTTCGTTCGGCACGCATTGCCTCGCCGCGCTTGCGTGCGGTAATGTCCCGCACGATGGCGACAACACCCGCGTCCACGCGAACGATCTGCCGATGCAGCCATATTTTCGAACCATCGGGCCGTTCGTGCAGCCATTCGCGTTCGGCCACCTCGCCGCTAGCGAATACCTGAGAGAACTCGTGTTCGGCGCCGTTTTCTCCTTCACCGGGGAAGATATCGCCGGGCGCCGCGCCGACGAGCGCATCGCAAACGCTGCCCATCATCTCTGGGCCGCGCCGGCTCACGTCACGCAGCACGAACACGCCGGCATCGCTCGCCTGCGATGCCGGCGCCGCGTTCTTGCCCGTGCCATCGCCCTGCCCCGGCAGGCGTTCCCACACGAAGAAGGCATCGAGGCTCGCGCCGGAAGCCGCGAAATAAGTCTGCCGAAATCGCCGTGCGCCGGCGCGGCTTTTCGATAGCTCGAGCGTCTTCGCACTCAGAATCGCGCTCAACAGCATGAGCAGCACGCTGGCGGCAGCCGCTTCGTCGACATCGACGAAGCGGCTGCGCCGATAGGTCGCGAGTTGCTCATCGCGCGAAAGTCCGACGATCACCGCGAGGGGAAAGCCGTGCAGCGTACGCACGTTCGTGAATCGCTCGACGCCGCGATCCCAGGGTTGAGCAGAACGCGTTTCCGTCATGCTTGCGACGTCGAACCCTCGCGGCATGACGGCGCCCCACGTTACGTCTTCGCCGACTTGCTGCGCACGCATGACTCCGTCTCTTCCGAGCAGGCCAAGGAAGCCTTGCTTGCCCATGCGCGGCAAATCGTAGCTGCTCGTGAAGTACGCCGGATCGACGCCGAGCATGACGATGCCCGCGAACGCGCCTGCGCGGTTCGAAAGCCGACGGCTGAAGATGATTTCAGGAGCATTCGCCGCGTTCGATTGCGTGCGCCCGACGAAGAGGCGGTCGCCATGCTTCTGCACTTGGAAATACGATTGGCCCGCAACGTTTCGCGCCGGCGCGGGGCGCGTGCTCGCGATGACGTCGCCCTCCCAGTTCGCGATCGTCACTCGAGACACGACCGCCGAAGGCAGCATGCCCTTGTTCTGTAACTGGCCGAGCGCAGCGCTCCCGTCGACTGCATACGCGTAGGCGACGGTCTTGAGCGTTTGATCGATCGAGACCAGGCTGCGCACCACTTGCGCCTCGTAAGTATCGGCCAGTTCGCGACTCGATTTGACGGCGTCATTCGTCGCCGCGGTATGCTCCAGCGCGAGCACATGAACCAACGTGCCCCATGCAAGCACAAGCAGCACGAGCGCGAACAACGGAAACCAAAGCCATGTATCTGCGGAACGCGATCGTACCGATCCGACGAGCAAACTCACGCTCACGCGAGCTTTGCGCCCACGTAAAGCGATGCGACGGCAAGCGTCGACAGTCGCGCCGGCGGACGGGTCTTGCATCTTCGACATGATTCAATTCAACGTGAGTACCGCTTTGACTGCGGGGTCGGGTGTCCAAACGCGGTCGTACTGCACCTTCGAATCGACGTTCCTTGCGAGGGTCCCAGCGCACGCCGCCCGACAATGCACGCGGCCCGTTGTTGAGGTTCTCGGAAACGACAGGATGATCGAGCGAATGCGCGACCGCGAAGGTCGCGTACGGCGTGAATTTCCCCCCGCGCAAAACCGCAAGTAGCCGAGATGGAGCGTCAGCGCTCGGTATTCGACGGTATCGAAAACGCCGAAGATATCTTTGCCTTCGGCTCGAAACTAACCGGGTACGACCTGAAATGCGGTCTTGCCGTAAGTCGGATGCGGCGTATTGGTCACGGCGCCGGCGTGAATTCGATACGAGCCGTCGACGCCGTCGCTGTGGGTAATTGGCACCGTGTCGTATAACTCGGGCGGCACGCGAACCCATGGATTAGCGTAACCCACCTGTCGATAGTCCGACGTGAGAAAAGTCTGCAACTCGATGCGGCCCACGCGCAGACTCAGATTGGGCGTGAAGTCATAGCGAATGTTCGCCCGCTCGAATTAGCCGGCGCCATGGCTGACATAAAGAAAACGTCGCCCAAACGCATGCCGATGCATCGGGCGAATCAAGCAGGGTCGAAACATTTACTGCGAATTGCCGATATTAATTTCCCCTTATCACGGCAGCTAGCATCTTTTCTTCGGTCGCTTAATAAGGGCCGGGGCGGTGCGCAGGGCCGCTCGCCCGGCCCTCGCTGTCGCGGCGTCGCGATCTAGCCATCGGCGGCCGCAGAGGACATCGTGCCGATCGTCGTTCTTATCATTGCGCCCCGACCGAGTGAAACAGTTCCTCTTCCTGAGCGCAATGCAGCCGCACGACGGCTTCCAGCCCATACAGCAGACGCTGCACCTCTTGCATTCGCCGCATATCGGGCCCGTCTGACGGCATGTTCGCCGTCATCTGTTTGAGCAAGCGCGTCATCCTGAAGATCTCCCGGTGCGCACCGCTCATCGCCGCCAACGGATCCTCGCCGCCGAGCAGCGGGGCAAGACGCGGATAAACGTCGACGTCGTCGCTGCGCTCGTGCGGAATCAACTGCCGATCGAGCGAATCGCTCAAGACTGAAAGCGCCTTCGCCACTGCAACGCCGGGCAGGTCGGGCAGACCGTCCGCGAGGTCCCGAATCTGCTTTAGCACCGGAGCCAGCGCCGCATGTTCGGTTTTCAACCGATCGATATCGATTTGCGCGAACTCGCCGGGACCGGCGGCAGAGACGGCGAGCGAAGCAGCCGAAGCGAACGAGGCGCGCAACGCGTTGACGATGACGATCACGTCGATCGCTTCTTGAAGTATCGCGCCCGCGATGGGCGGCAGATAGCCGAAAACGGCGACGATCATCGCCGCGATCGAGAGTCCCATGCCGCCCGCGACGCTTTGTACCGCGATGCGGCGCGCCCGCCGCGCGATACGGATGGCATCGACGAGGCGATCGAGACGGTCCACGAGCAGCACCACGTCGGCGGCCTCGGAGGATGCCGCCGCGCCGCGCGCGCCCATGGCGACGCCCACGTCGGCCGCCGCCAGCGCAGGCGCGTCGTTGACGCCGTCGCCGACCATGATGACCACGCCCTCGGTTCGCGCCGCCTCGACCGCATGCAACTTGTCGGCCGGCGTCTGCTCGGCTTGGACTTGCGTGACGCCGAGCAGCGCGCCGACCGTTTCCGCAACATCGCGTCGATCGCCGGTCAGCATAACGAGCCGGCGGATTCCCTCGCGCTTGAGCAACCGCAGCGCCCTGGGCGTCTCCAGCCTCAATTGATCCGCCATGCGTATCGCGCCGATCATGATGCCGTCCACGGCGACAAAGACGGCCGCTCCTTCCTCGTAGGCCATATCGCTGAGAAAGCGCTCGCTCCAAGGCCCTGCCGCTGCATGCGCACCAACGTAGGCAAAGCCGCCGATCGTGACCGTGCGGCCGTCCACCGTGCCCGTCAAGCCGGCTCCGGGCGTTTCCTCGACGGATACGGGCGGGAGCAAAGCGACATTGCGCTCGCGCGCCGCGATCGTCAGCGCCTCCGAAATGAGGTGGCCTGAGGCTTGCGCCAACGAGGCGGCCCATCGCAGCACCGAATCGGCGTCCACGTCCGGGGCGCGATCGATGGACACGAGCCGCGCGCGCCCGCCGGTGAGCGTGCCCGTTTTGTCGAAGAATAGAATCGACGCCTGCGCCAGCCGCTCCAGCGCCCCGCCGCCTTTGACAAGCACGCCGCGCTTGGCGCAACGCGACATCCCCGAGACGATCGCAACGGGGACCGCGAGAATCAGCGGACACGGGGTCGCCACGACGAGCACCGCAAGCGCGCGTGCCACGTTGCCCCCCGCCAGCCAACCGGCGCCGGCCAGCAGAAGCGAGGCCAGCACGAAATAAGCGGCATAGCGATCGGCGAGCCGAACGGAGGGGCTCCGTTCGCGCTGCGCCGACCGGACCATACGCGCGATGCCGGCCAGCGTGCTCTCTCGCGCCGGCGCGGATGCGATCATCTCGAACGGTGCACCTGCGTTCACGACGCCGCTGCATACCGCTTCGCCCGCCGATCTTCGCCGAACCGCTGCTTCCCCCGTCAGCATCGATTCGTCGATTTCCGCGATACCGGTCAGCGATCCGTCGACGGGCACGAACGCTCCGCCTCGCACGAGCAGCCGATCGCCCGGGCATACGACGTCGAGTGCGACCTCGCGCCACTGCGCTTGCTCGAAGCGCACCGCCGTGCGCGGCGCCCGGCTGAGCAAGGCGGTCATCTCCCGCTTCGCACGGCTGCTGGCATAGCGTTCCAGCGCGCGCCCGCTCGCGACCATCAACGCAATGACGGCGGCGGTAAGGGTCTCGCCGAGCGCCAATGCAAGTCCGATCGCCAGCCACGCAAGGATATCCACGCCCGGCTGCCGTCTGAGCATTGCCTTGGCGATGGAGACCGTCAGAGCGAGCATGACCGGCAATGCGCCGGCGAGCCACAGCCTATCCGCGCCGGCGCCCATGCCGATGACGGCGAAAACGGCGCCCACGGCCAGCGTGGCCGCGGAGGCGATCAGCAGCACGAAGTCGACAAGCAAAGAAAATCGCGACATGGCACGGACGTGAACGATTCGATTCGATCGTACGTTCGGCGCTTTCGATAGGCTTGATTTGAAGCAAAGCTCCAGCTTGACATCGGTCAAACGATGCACCGCCATCCGCCGACACAATCTTCCTACCCGAGACTGCCCGCCACCTGCGAGGAGAATCATGAACGCCCCGGCTTCCTCCCGCCCGCATCCTACGCTGCCCGCCAAAGTACTCATCGCGGTGGACGCTTCTTCCGCATCGCAACATGCCGTCGCTTATGCGCGAACGCTCGTCGCCCCCGGTGGCGAGGTGCGACTCGTCAGCATTGCCGAGAATCCCCGCACGCTCGTTCCGATGGGCACGCTCGTCGCCGCCGCGCTCGACTCGGCTCGGGCCGAATTGGCGCGCGACGCCGACGAAGCACTTGCCAAGGCACGTGAGGTTTTCGCCGGAAAGGACGTTCGCGTCGACACGGCAGTAATCGATCTATCGAAGGTCGGCGGCAATATCGTGCACGCGCTTATCGATGCGGCGCAGACGTGGCAGGCCGATCTGATCGTGGTGGGCGCCCGTCAGCATCGTGGCTTGCTGAGATGGGTAGAGGGCGCCGTGTCGGAACCGCTGGCCAGGCTTTCGCACTGCCCGATTCTGATTGTTCCCTCGGCCTATTCGATCAAGCCGGATCGATTGCCCGAGCACATTCTGTTCGCGGTGGACGGCAGCCGTCATGCCGAGGACGCGTTGCAATACGGCATGCGGTTCGCGGCGCACGACACCGAACTGATGGCGGTGTACGTCGTCGATCGCGCCGTGCGCCTGACGGACTTCGTGCCGATCGACGTACTCGAGGACGCCTTCATCGAAGAAGGACAGCAAGCGCTCGCGGCGGCCAAAACGCTGCTTGCCGCGGCTTCCGATCAAGTGGCTACGCGGCTCGCCGAAACCGAACGCACAGGCGACGACATCGCCCATACGATCGTGCGCGAAGCCGATCATTGGAACGCGGATCTCATCGTCATGGGCACGCACGGGCGCCGCGGCATGGCTCGCTGGATGCTCGGCAGCGTCGCGGAGCGGGTCGCTCGCCTGGCTCATGCGCCGTTGCTGCTCGTCCATTCGGCCGAAGGCCGAAGGCTGAACGCTGAACGCTGAACGCGCCAACCGACGGTCGCGGGCGGCGCGGCGCGCCATGACGCGCCAGCCTTTAAGCCGACAGCTTGAATTCGCCGACTGCCTGCGCGAGCTTTGCCGCCTGCTCGCGCAGCATTTGCGCGGCAGCCGCCGATTCCTCGACGAGCGCCGCGTTCTGTTGCGTCGTGTTGTCGAGCTGCGCAAGCGCCTGATTCACTTGACCGAGTCCCAAACTCTGTTCGTTCGCGGCCACCGAAATTTCGGCGATCACGCTCGTGATGCCGCGCACGCCTTCGACGATCTCGTCCATCGTCGCGCCGGCCGTCTGCACCAATGCCGAACCGCTCTCGATTCGCTCGACCGACGAGCCGATCAGTTGCTTGATCTCCTTGGCCGCCTGCGCGCTGCGTTGCGCAAGCGCGCGCACCTCGCCGGCCACCACTGCGAAGCCGCGCCCGTGTTCGCTGGCGCGCGCCGCTTCGACAGCCGCGTTGAGCGCGAGAATATTCGTCTGGAACGCAATGCCGTCGATCACGCCGATGATGTTCGCGATCTCCGTCGAGGCTTTCGTGATCGCATCCATCGTGGCAACGACATCGCCCACCACTTGGCCGCCGCGCGTCGCCACGTTCGACGCCGATTCCGCGAGCTGGCTGACCTGCGTGGCCGCATCCGCGGAGTTGCGCGCCGTCCCCGAAATCTGCTCGAGGGCCGCAGCCGTCCTTTGCAGGTTCGATGCGGCAAGCTCGGTGCGGCTCGACAAATCTTGATTACCCTGCGCGATCTCCGCACTTGCCATGTTGACCGACTCGCTGAAATCGCGAATGTGCCGCAAGATCACGCTGATCTTTTCCGCGAATAGATTGAAGGCGTGTGCGATTTGCGAAGCCTCGTCGTTGCCGCTGACAGGCAGCCGCCGCGCCAGATCGCCACTGCCGCTCGCAACGTCGTTCAGCGCGTCGCGCACGAGCAGCACGCGCCTGAAGGCCGCATTCGTCAGCGTTCCGACGAGCGCTGCGGCGATCAGCGCGACCAAAACGATGGCGACGAGCGTGGTCGTGGCCACGGCCCGCATGCCCGCCGTCACGTCCTTTTTGTCCAAGGCGAGCACGAGGCTCCAATCGGTGCCGGCGATCGGCTGCGCGCGCAGCAGCTTCGTCGCGCCGTCGATCTGCACCGCCACCGATGCCGACGCGCCCTGCATCGCCTTGAGCGCATCGGGCGTCAGCTCGGGCGCCATTTCCGTGGCCGGCTTCATGATGAGGTCGGTCTTGGCGCTGGCGATGACTTCGCCCTTCTGGTCGACGAGAAACGCGAAGCTCGCGGGCGTCGGATGCACGGCGGTCACGATCTCGCTCACGCTTTGCATGAAAAGACTCGCGGCCATGACCGCTTTCACGCTGCCGTCGCGCACGATCGGCACCGCGAAGGCAAACGCGGGTTTGCCGGAAGTAGCGTCGCGATAGAGTGCGGTAACGACGATATGGCCGGCCGCGACCGCCTGCTTGTACCAGGGGCGCGCGGTTGGATCGTAGGTCGGCGCGAGCGGCACATTCGAGAACGCCGTCTTGTCGGGCAAGCCAAGGGTCATGATTTCGAAGCCCCCTGACTTGGCCAACAGCTTCAGCGCCGGCAGAGGGTCGCCCTCTCCCACGGCGATCGTATCCGCCAGCGCTTGCGTTTCGCGCGTACGGCTCTCGATCCATCCGTCGATGGCCAAGGCGTGGCCCGTTAGAATCGACTTGAAATTCTGATCGATGATCTCGTCGTTATGGACTTCGACGACGTAGTAGATCAGACCGCCCGTCACTGCCAACGCGGTCACCACAATGGCGACGCAAGTCGCGAGGATTCGACCGCGAATGGTTCCAAGCATCATGCCGTTCTTCTCCGAGAGACACGTTTAAACGATTGCGAAGCAATTCGCCCCGCAAAAGTTAACGACAAAGCGCGCCCGGAACTTGAGCGACCGAGCAGTCGGGATCGGCAGATCGTGGGCGCTGCGTTGCACCAGTCTGCCGTTTACATGCCTTTGTCAAGGATATTCTTAACGAACTGTAGGAAAATCCTTAACTAGCGGGTACGCCTCCGCGGCCCGCGTCCGATCCGCACGACGGCCCCTATGCGGGCCTGGAACGAACGTTGCGTCGCTCACGCGCCAACAAAATCATCGAGGCTGCGACATGCCCACTACCAGACCGATCGCCGAAGGCCTTCCGTTTCCGCTTGGCTCCAGTTGGGACGGCCAAGGCGTGAACTTCGCGCTCTTTTCCGCGAACGCAACCAAGGTCGAGCTGTGCTTGTTCGACGAAACCGGAGTACGCGAGCTCGAGCGCGTGGAATTGCCGGAATTCACCAACGAGGTATGGCATGTCTACATTCCCGGTCTGAACCCGGGCGCGGTTTACGGCTATCGCGTGCATGGCCCCTATGAACCCGAAGCGGGCCACCGCTTCAATCCGAACAAACTGCTGCTCGATCCGTACGCAAAAGCGCATGTCGGCGCCTTGAAGTGGGACCCGGCCGTCTTCGGCTACACGATCGGGGCAGAAGGCGGCGATCTGACGTTCGATGAGCGAGACAGCACGCCGTTCGTGCCGAAATGCGTCGTCGTCGATCAGACCTTCTCATGGACCCACCCGATGCGGGTTCGCGTCCCGTGGGATCGCACGATCATCTACGAACTGCACGTGCGCGGCTATACGAAGCGACACCCCGGCATAGCCAAGCCGCTACGCGGCACCTTCCAGGGGCTTGGGCAGAAGGCGGTGGTCGATTACATTGCGCGTCTCGGGGTCACGGCCGTCGAACTGATGCCGATCCATTCCTTCGTCAACGACAGCTACTTGCTCGACAAGGGCCTCACGAACTACTGGGGGTACAACACGATCGGCTTCTTCGCCGCCGATCCGCGCTTCTTCGCGAGGGGCGCCGGCGCCGTCGGCGAGTTCAAGGAGATGATCGACCGCTATCACGATGCCGGGCTCGAAGTCATCCTGGACGTCGTCTACAACCATACGGCGGAAGGCAACGAACACGGCCCCACGCTTTCGTTTCGCGGCATCGACAACGCCTCGTATTACCGGTTGCTGCCGGACCGGAAGCGCTACTACATCAACGACACGGGCACAGGCAATACGCTCAATCTCTCTCACCCGCGCGTGCTGCAGATGGTGACCGACAGCCTGCGATATTGGGTCGGCGAAATGAACGTCGACGGTTTTCGTTTCGATCTCGCGACGATTCTCGCTCGCGAGCCTTACGGGTTCGACGAGGCCGGCACCTTTCTGCATAGTTGCCGGCAGGACCCGGTGCTATCGAGCGTGAAGCTCATCGCCGAGCCGTGGGACTGCGGTCCGGGCGGGTATCAAGTCGGCGGGTTCCCTCCGGGCTGGGCTGAATGGAACGATCGTTTCCGCGATACGGCGCGCGCGTTTTGGAAGGGGGACGACGGCGTGGCGGCCGAGTTGGCAAGCCGCCTAACCGGATCGGGCGACAAGTTCGATCGACGCGGCCGGCGGCCGTGGGCTAGCGTCAATTTCGTGACGGCGCACGACGGCTTCACGCTCAACGATCTCGTTTCGTACAACGACAAACGCAACGAAGCGAACGGCGAGGACAACAACGACGGCCATACCGACAATAAATCGTGGAATTGCGGCGCGGAAGGCCCCACGGACGACGCATCGGTGCGGGAGTTGCGCGAACGCCAAAAACGCAATCTGCTGGCGACGCTGCTTTTCGCGCAGGGTACGCCGATGATACTCGCCGGCGACGAGTTCGGGCGCACGCAGCAGGGCAATAACAACGCCTATTGCCAGGACAACGAAATTAGCTGGGTCGATTGGTCCGGCATCGACGAAGACGGCCGTGCGCTGACCGATTTCGTCGTCAAATTGACGACCCTTCGTCACACGCTGCCGGTACTCCGCCGCAACCGGTTTTTAACAGGCCGATTCGACGAACGGCAGCAGCTGTCCGAGGTGCGATGGATGAGCCCGGCCGGTACCGAGCTGACCGACGAACAATGGCAGGATCCTTCGATGCGCTGTTTCGGCGTCGTCCTCGACGGCCGCGCGCAAACGAGCGGCATTCGGCGGCCCGCGTCCGATGCGACGTTGTTGATCGTACTAAACGCGCACCACGACGTCGTCGACTTCAAGCTGCCCGACATTCCGGGCAGCGATCAGTGGAGTTGCCTCATCGATACGAACGCGCCCATCCGCGACGAGTTGCCCGAATTCGAATCGGGCGATGTCTATCAAGTCACGGGGCGTTCGCTGCTGCTCTTCGC
>DASVLS010000019.1:0-101890 GCA_036384755.1 Trinickia sp.
GGCCGGCGCGCGACGCAGGCGCTAGCCGCGATTCAACGGTCTCTCCCGCGAACCCCGCACGGTCTATCCGCAATTGCATTGGTCTATATCGCCGATGCGTCGTTGCCGCTTGAATAGCGGTCTTTCTCGCTCGGCATTCTCATCGATTTTTAAGTCGCTCCGCCATGAGACGACACGATGGCGGTACCCCTCGAAACAGCGCAGCGGATCGTAGCAACATTCGAGCGGGAAATCGATTTGAAAAAGCTATCGGGGTATGTGTGGAGGTTTTTACCTAATTTGAGGCGCGAAAGCTGAGATACCAGAGTGAAAGGCAACGCGCGCGTCGGCAAACCGCCCAAGACCTCCGCCGGTCCTCTGATCGAGGGCGGCCGCCCGGTACCGACGGTGAAAGGTTAATCCTTTCTAATATATTTCGTTTTACTTTCCAAATCATTTCAAACGATGAGCAACCGGCGTTGTCAAGATCTGTTGTAAAAGACCATCGGTTGACGGAAATTCACAAACGTTTACGCCCCCCCAGCCGCACCCCGAAAACGCTACCGCATCAACGTGTCGATTGCGACATGCAATCGGTCGTTACCGGTTCGAAACGCGCTGAGGCCGCAAGTGAAACGGTTTCAAGGTCTAGTGCGATTGCCGATTGACCGGGATGCCCCATGATCACGCGCAACGCGCGCTGCGGCGGATACAGCGAAGCGAAAGTCGATCGCTTCGTCGAGCAAAACGTGCGAGCTAACCGAAGACGATGATGCCGAGCAAGAGCGCCTTTACGGCGGCATGGGTCTTGTTCGAAGCGTTGAGCTTCGAAATCGCGCTGGCGACATGGAAATTGATCGTGCGTTCCGTCACCCCGAGAATCATGCCGATTTCACACGACGTCTTCCCGGCCGCGGCCCACCGCAATACTTCGCATTCGCGCTCGCTCAGCGGCGACACGCCCGTTGCATCGCCCCGTAGCGGCAGAGGCGGCACTGACTCCTCGCGCTTGATCGGTTGCTCCATGTTCTGCTCCGCAAGAGAAAGGGCATGAGGACCTGTGCCGATCTTTATATTCCGCGCCAAGCATAATCGTAGTTGCCGCACTGCGGAAGGCGCGCAAAGCGCACTATATTCATGAGTACAACGCCATGAATGGCGCTTCCATTGGTGGCCGCCATGACTTCGATCGATTTGAACATGCTTGTCGTGCTCGACGTGCTGCTCGCTGAGCAAAGCGTCGTTCGCGCCGCCCAACGTCTCGAACTGAGCCCTTCCGCGATGAGCCGCGCACTCGCGCGATTACGCGTCGTCACCGGCGATCAGTTGCTCGTGCGAGCCGGCCATAGCCTCGTTCCGACGCCGCTCGCGATCGAGTTGCGCGGCAAGGTCAGCGCGGTGGTCGCGGACGCGCAGAATGTCTTGCGTCCTTCCATACAACTCGATCTCGCCTCGCTCGAACGCACGTTTACGATCCGCTCCAACGACAGCTTCATCGAACGCTATGGGGCGCGCATCGCCGCTCTCGTCGAGGAGCAAGCGCCCCTCGTGCGGCTGCGCTTCGCCGCGAAGCCCGACAAAGACGCGGCGATGCTGCGCGACGGCATCGCCGATCTCGAGGTAGGCGTCGTCAGCAACATGGCGCCTGAGCTGCGCGTCCAGGCGCTGTTTCGCGACACGTTCGTGGGCGTCGTGCGCCCTGGGCATCCGCTTGCCTGCGGCGACGTGACGGCCGAACGCTATAGCGCGTACCGGCACGTGAGCGTATCGCGGCACGGCCATGCATTCGGCCCGATCGACGATGCGTTGCGCGAGCTGGGGGCCAAGCGCATCGTCAGCGTGATCGTGCCCAGCTTCCCCGATGCGCTCGCGCTGGCTCGCACCACGGATCTCGTCGCCAACGTCCCCGAGCGGCAAACGGAAGCCGCTCGACAAGACATGTTCACGTTCCGCTTGCCCGTGACGACGCCGAGCGTCACCGTCTCCCAGATTTGGCATCCGCGCCTGGACGGCGACTGTGCGCATCGCTGGTTGCGAAAGTGTCTCCGGCGAGTCTGCAGCGACGCGCCGGACACGCTTCAATAGCAGCATGCGGCACACGAGCACGCGTTGCTTGCTGCGCTTAAGCGTCGGGGCGGGGCATTTCCGCCATGGCGCGTTGCATTTCTTCCATGGTCGGCTCGCGCTTGCGTGAAGCGATGTGCCAGACATGCCCGAACGGATCTTCGACATAGCCCCAACGGTCGCCCCAGAACATGTCGGCGAGCGGCATCTTGACCGTCGCGCCGGCTGCGACGGCGCGGTCGAACGCCTTGTCGGCATCTTCGAAGTAGAGGTAGAGGCTCACCGGCGACCCTTTGAGTGTCTTCGGTCCTGCCGCGCCGCATTCGGGACTCTCGTCCGTCAGCATCACGACGGAGTCGCCGATCTTGATCTGCGCGTGGGCCAGCCGCCCGCTAGGCGCTGGCATCCGGAACAGCTCGATGGCGCCGAACGCCTTGGCATAGAACGCGATTGCCTCGGCGGCATTCGCGCAAACGAGCTGCGGCGTGACGGTATGCATGCCTTCCGGGATCGGTTTGACGGATGAGGTCATTTTTTGGCGCTCCATTGTCAGTACGTGGTTAATGAGTGGGCCTCGCAGGCGCATGCGGTACGCACGATCGCCCGCGCACGACTTCTGTTTCGAGAGGCTCCATTCACACGACGAACGACCGCCGCCGGTTTCGACATCGGCGAGCGAAAATTTCTTTCTGCGGTGAGCGGGGCGCCGCCCCCTCCCCCCGGCAACACGCGTTGGCGCCTTCGTGCCGCCCATCGCCCGTATTCGCACCCCTTGTTAAGTAGTTGACGACATGCGAAAGTCTTGCGGCGGGGCGCCCGCCCCGATTGCCGTATCGGTATGCGCACGCCTTGGTGCGAAGACAAGAAAGCTATTGGCAGGCATTCGACAGTAAAACCGAAAAAAACGGAAAGAGGCACAGATGACCAATCAGCAATCCTTAGCCATCGCAGCGCGGTTCGACCGGCTGCCGCCGTCGCGTACCGTGTGGACGATGGTGATGCTTATTTCGCTCGGCGGCGTATTCGAATTCTACGACCTGTTCTTTACGGGTTATGTCGCGCCGGGCATGGTGCAATCCGGTTTGTTCAAGCCAGAGTCGCTCGGCATCTTCGCGGCGCTCGCGCCGATCGCGGTCGCAGGCTTCGGTACCTTCGTCTTCGCCACATTCGCCGGGCTATGGCTCGGCACGCTCGTATTCGGCTTCGTCGCGGACCGCTTCGGCCGCCGATTCATCTTTACCTGGTCGCTGATTTGGTACGTCGTCTGCACGGCGATCATGGCGTTTCAGCACTCGGGCCAGGCGATCAACCTGTGGCGCCTCGTAGCCGGCATCGGCATCGGCGTCGAACTCGTCACGATCGACTCGTACATCTCCGAGCTCATCCCCAGCGGCGAACGCGGCCGCGCCTATGCCATCAACCAGTTCATCACGTTCTGCGTCGTGCCGGTGGTCGCGTTTCTCGCGTTCGTTCTCAAAGGCACGCAGCCGTTCGGCCTCGAGTATTGGCGTGTCGTGATTCTGATCGGAACGCTCGGCGCCGTCTTCGTCTGGATCATCCGCCGCAACGTGCCCGAAAGCCCGCGCTGGCTGGCACGGCAAGGTCGCATGGACGAGGCCGAGCGCATCGTGTCGGACATCGAACGGCGCGTCGAAGCCGAAAAAGGGATCAAGCTGCCGCCCCCGCGGCCGATCGGCAACGAAGTGGACGGGCGCGGCTCATTCAGCGAGATCTTCGGGCCGCTCTATCTAAAGCGCACGATTTTGCTCTCGATCTTCAACATGGCGCAGGCGATCGGCTTCTACGGCTTCGCCGCATGGGTCCCGACGCTGCTGATCAGTCGCGGCGTCCACGTCACGACCAGCCTGCAGTACGCTTTCATCATCGCCATTGCCAATCCGTTCGGCCCGCTGCTCGGCACGCTGTTCGCCGACAAGATCGAACGCAAGACGCAAATTTGCGGCGGCCTGCTGATCATGGGCATCGTGATCGCGCTGTTCGCGCGCGCATCGTCGCCGAGCCTGCTCATCTTGCTCGGCGTACTGTTCACGCTCGCGTCGAACGTGATGTCGTACGCCTACCACGGCTATCAAGCGGAACTGTTTCCGACGCGCGTGCGCGCCCGCGCCGTGGGCTTCGTCTATTCGTGGAGCCGCCTCGCCGTCGCATTTGCGGGGCTCGCGATCGGCGTTCTCCTGCACAAATACGGCGTGCCGGGGGTGGCCGTCTTCATCGGCGCCTCGATGGTCGTCGGCATCTGCATGATCTTGCTCGGGCCGTCGACGAAGGGCCGCTCGCTCGAGGCCATCAGTCATTGACCCCGCGCGCGGCACGAGCCGCGTGCGTCCGGTGCGGAAGTGGCGTACGCTTGTTTCGTTGGCGCTAGCGCCATTCGCGACAGGAGCTGCCGATGACCGCACCGTTCCGCACGGGCGTCCATATCGAAGGCGTTCATTGGGTCGCCGAGTATCTGGAGGGCTCGCAGGAGATTCGCGTCCTACGAGAGGGTGTCGAAGTCGGCCTGTATGACGCGCCCCCGAGCCTGTTCGGCGAAGAAGCCGATGCCGGCTCGAAAAGCGTCGCCGATCATCGCGCCCTCGAAGCCGCGCTGCGCGCCTACCTGCTTCGCTTCGTCGCCGAGCACGACGCCGAGGAATAAGCCCTGCGCCGGTCCGGCGTGCGCCGCATAAGCCCTCAGCGCACAGACGAAGCCGTCAGGAAGTCGAGCACGGTTTGCGTGAATTCGTCTGCGCGCTCGATGTTCGACAAGTGCTGCGCTTCCAATTGCACGAAGCGCGCACCGGCGATCGAATCGGCCAGCGCGCGGCTCAGCTCCGGTGCCACCGACGGATCGCCGCTGCCCGTCACGACGAGCGTCGGCGCGTGGATGCGCCCCGCCTCGCCGCGTAGATCGGCCGCACCGATGGCCTCGCAATTGCTTGCATATCCCTCGCTGTCCATGTGAACGAACGCGTCGCGAATCGCGGCCACCACAATAGGTTCGCGCGCCGCGAAGCCACGGCTGAACCAACGCTCGAGCGTGGCATCGGCCAGCGAACGCGCACCTTGCGCGCGCGCCTGCTGCGCACGTTGCTGCCAAACGTCGACAGCGCCGATCCGAGCGGCCGTGTGGGCCAGCACGAGACGATCGATCCGCTCGCCATGCCGCGCCGCCATCGCCACGCCCACCAGGCCGCCCATCGATAGTCCGCAAAAATGCGCGCGCTCGATCGAGAGCGCATCGAGCAGGCCGAGCACGTCGCCGGTCAACTGCTCGATCGTGTATGGGCCGTGCGGCGCATCGGAGCACCCGAGGCCTCGCGTATCGAAGCGCAACAGCCGAAACCGCGAAGAAAACGCCGCAACCTGCGGCGCCCACATCGTCAGATCGGCGCCCAGTGCATTGGCGAGCACGAGCCATGGCGCGTCGGCGTGCTCCGGCTCATCGAGGCGGTAATGCAGACGGCTCCCGTTGATGGTGGCGAACGACATGGCACGGTTCCTCGGCGAGATCGGACAAGTTCGGACGGGTGCCCCGTATTGTGCTACGGCATTCGACAAGCTGCAGCGTTCGATACGCGGACGAGCCGAAATCATGGAACAATGGCCCCGTTTCCGCGCACCGGGTAAGCGAAGCGAATGAGGAGTAAACGATGAAGGAAGAATCTGGAAAGAAAAAAAAAGGCGGCCAGGCTTCGACGACCAAGGGGAGCTCACGAGCCGATGCGTCGTCGTTCAGGCTGCCGGCTCGCCCTTCGCGCGGCGAAGCGGAAGAGGCCGTGCGCGTGCTGCTGCGCTGGGCGGGCGACGATCCGACGCGCGAAGGCTTGCTCGATACGCCGGCTCGCGTCGTGCGCGCCTATGAAGAGTTCTTCAAGGGCTACTCGTTCGACCCGCGCGAGATACTGGCCCGGACGTTTTCGGAGGTCGACGGGTACGACGAAATGGTCGTGCTCAAGGACATCCGCTTCGAAAGCTACTGCGAACACCACATGGTGCCGATCATCGGCCGCGCGCACGTCGCCTATCTGCCCAATCATCGCGTAGTCGGCATCTCCAAGCTCGCGCGTCTCGTCGATGCATTCGCCAAGCGGCTGCAGATTCAAGAAAAGATGACCGTGCAGATCGCCGATACGCTCAACGAAATCCTGCAGCCCAAAGGCGTAGGTGTGATTCTGGAAGCCGCGCATCAATGCATCACGACGCGCGGCGTCCATAAGCCCGGCGTGCAGATGGTGACGTCGCGCATGCTCGGCTCGTTCCGCGACGATCCGTCGACGCGGCGCGAATTCTTGGCGATCGTCGGCAATCCGGGCGGGCTCAACGTGCCGAATACGTAAGGCGCTTCAAAGCCGGTAGTCGAATCGCGCGTGGGCCGATTGCGCCGACGCCTGCCCCACGTTCAGCAACGCATCGAATCTGGCCGATACGTTCGGCCGAAGGGTGGGCGCGCATGCCCCTTCGTGCGTCCGAAACGAGGCGTTATGTCAGTTCGGCCTTCTGATCGACCTCGGGTCGAGGCGCAGTGGACGATGCCACCGTACGTCTGCGCGCTTGCGCCGAGTCGCACGCGATCAGCGCCACTGCACCGAGGACGCACGCCATGGCGGCCCATTGCGCTGTGCCGATGCGTTCGTGCAGCATCAGTGCGGCAAAGGCGGCGGCCGAGACCGGCACGAAGGCTGTCAGTGCGCTGGCCTGCGCACCGGCGATGCGCGCCGCGCCCGCAAACCACAACAAGAAGCCCGCGACGGTAGGCACGAGCGCGTAATAGGCGACGCCGGCAAAGGCGGCGCCGTCGTAGCTCAGCGTCCACGGCTGCTCCATCAGCGCGGGGATCAGCGACAAGGCCAGGCCGATACCCGACATCAGCGTGGACATTTGCAGCGGCGTGACCGGCGTGCGCAAGCGCTTGTTGAGCAGAATGAACAACGCTTCGCACAGCAGGGCTATGAGCACGCAAACGTTGCCGAGCAGCGTCGTGGTCGTGGCGCCGGCGGCAGGGCCGCCAGCGGGCGTGCGCACGGCGCAGACGAGTACGCCCGCCGTCGCCAACGCCACCGCGACGATCGTCAGCGGGCCGGGGCGTTCGCGCAGCGCCACGACGGCAACGAGCGCTGCGACCGCGGGCAACGTGCCGGCGATCACGCCGGCATCCGTTGCAGAGGTCAGACGCATACCGATCAACAGCAGCACCGTATAGCCAACGCTGCCCGAGGCCGATTGCACGATCAGCAGCAGGACTTCGCCTCGATTCACACGCGGCCACCGTTGCCGCGTCAGCTTCATGATCAGCACGAACAACGGAAACGCAATCGCAAAGCGCAGCGCTGTCGCCGTAAAGGGCGGCAAGCCGTGCGCGATCATCTTGCTCGCCACCACGGTGCTGCCCACGCCGATCATTGCCAGCGTGCAGTAGAAATAGCCGGTCAAACGCGGGCTCATCGCATCGCTCCTGTCGACGAATTTCGAAAGATGCGGCGCAGGATAAGGCGGCGCGCCGGCAAGGTCTTGAACGAAATTGCAGGAAGAAGCGACGGGCGAGCGCAGGGATAACCTAACGGACCGCGCCGGCATATTGCGCCGGCGTCACGCCAAGGGTGCGTGCGAACGCGCGCGTCATGTGGCTTTGATCTGCAAAGCCGGCACCGGCCGCCGCCTCGGCGAGCGATGCACCGCGCTCGATGAGACGCCGTGCAAGCGCGATACGGCGTTGAATCAAATACGCGTGGGGCGGCAAGCCTGTCTCGCGCGCAAAGCCGCGCAGGAATTGAAAACGGCTCAAGCCCGCTTCGGCCGCGAGGTCGGCCAACGTGATGCTGTCGCACGGATCGTCGTCGATGCGCGCTTTGACCCGCCGAATCGATGCATCTGCACCACCCCTCGTTTCGGACGCAAGCCGGCCGCTGGGCGCCAGTGTCGTATAACTTCGAACGAACCGCGCGATGAGCGCGTAAAGCGCCGTCTCGCGCGCAAGCGCCTCGCCCGGGTGCCCCCGCTCGCTCCCCTGGCCCGGCGTGCCGACGATCGCAGCAAACGCGCGCTCGAAGCAAGCGGAGAAGGCGGCGTCGTGCAGTACCGGCCGCACCGATTCGATCGAACTGGGCGCCGCCGCGCCGGCTTCACCGGCAATGTCGTAAACAAGCTGCGGAGCCAAGTAAAGCATGCGCCAGCTGCGGCCACGCTCGTCGAACGGGCTACCGTCGTGCACCTCGCCGGGGTTGGCCGTGATGATGTCGCCGGCCCGCGCCTCGACGACCCCACGGCCGCTTGCCGAACGCTGCGCACCGCGCCATACGAGCCCCACGCCGAACGCATCGTGCGAATGCCGGCCAAACGATTGCGCCGTATCGGCCGTCGTCGCCTGCACGCCGGCGACGACGCTTCGATGCATGACGACGCCGCCGCGGCTCATCGGCGCCCGCGCCCTCGCGGCTCGGCCTCGTCGCCGCGGCCGCCTTCGCGCACGTTGCCTTGCGACACGCTCGTGCCGGGCGCGACGGAGTGCGTGAGCCACACGTTGCCGCCGATCACCGAGCCGCGCCCGATCGTCACGCGGCCGAGAATCGTCGCGCCCGCGTAAATGACGACGTCGTCTTCGACGATCGGATGCCGCGCACGCCCTTTGACGAGCGCGCCGTCGGCGTCCGCAGGAAAGCTCTTCGCACCGAGCGTGACGGCTTGATACAAGCGCACGCGCTCGCCGATGACGGCCGTTTCGCCGATCACCACGCCCGTGCCGTGGTCGATGAAAAAGCTGCGTCCGATCTGCGCGCCGGGGTGAATGTCGATGCCCGTCGCCGAATGCGCGATTTCGTTGATGAATCGTGCGAGCAGCGGTACGCCGAGCAGGTGCAGCGCATGAGCAAGCCTGTGATGCATGATCGCGAGCACACCGGGATAGCAAAGCAGAATCTCGGTGATGTGCTGAGCAGCCGGATCCCCGGCGTGCGCCGCTTGAATGTCGCTGACGAGCATCTCGCGAATACCCGGCAACTGTGCGCCGAACGCGCGTGTGATTTCGAACGCGAGCGGCTCCAGTTCGGCCCGCGGCGCATCGGTGTGCTCGGGCAAAAAGCGCAGCGCGCGCAGCACTTGCTCGCACAGGAGCCGCAACGTGCTCTCGAGCGTATGGCCCACGTAGTAATCGACGCTTTCGTCGGTCAAATCGGGGGCGCCGTAATGCGTGGGAAAGAGCACGGCGCGCAAGTTTTCGACGATGCCGACGATCGCCCGGCGCGACGGCAACTCGCGAATGCCGCGCGGATGGCGCGTGCGATGAAGCTCTTCGCGCGATGCACGCAGATCGGCCACGATTCGATCGAGGCCCCAATGGCGGGAAAGCGGGTTGGACATGGTGAATGGAAACAGCGTCGATGCGGCTTCCTAGCGGATGGATTCGAAAGAGATTACCGCGTTTTACGCGTCATTGTGCAACCGAACGAATCGAGCGCGAAGCGGATACCGGCACAATCGAGCGCAAGCCGCGCGGCACGGCGGGCGCCTTGCGTTCGTCTCTTCCGTTCGTCAAACGGTCAAGCTGCTGGCATCGATCCAGCGCACCGCCCAGTCGCGCGCATGGGCGATCGCCGTCGCTTCGTCTCTGAAACGCAGCTCACTGGGGAAGAAACGATTCGCGACGAGCTCACCGTCGCTGGAGCGAGAGATCACGACGTACGGCTGATACGTGCCGTCGCCCGCCCTCGCGGGCGCGCAGTTGAGCAAATAGCCGCGGTGCGTGAATGCGGCGTCGGGGTGATGCATGGGTCGCCTGCCTCCCTGAATACGCTGGCCGCGGCAGACGTGCGATGCGTCGCGCAGCCGCACAAGCAAGCGCATGACTGCGTTTTCACCACGAGCGCCGGCTTGCAGGATTCGAATCATACTCTGTAGGAAACGCCGGTTCTATTGAAATTAATTGACGTTTTTGGCGCGCATGGGCAAGGCGGGCCGCCGCGCCAAGCCGCACCGAGGCCGGAACGGGTCTTGCAGCGGCCGCTCGTGCGCTAGGCCACATCGGATCGCTTGAAGTTGCTTCAGGCTGCACTACGATGCATGGATGCCTGCGCGCCGCATGCACGCGCTTGGCGGATGCGAAAACCGGAGCCGGACCACTCTTGCGAGCGACCATGAACGCGAGCCACCCGTTACCCGGCGCCCCGATGCGGCGCGTCCGCCGCGCATTTTCCACGCGGCGCGCACCGCTCGAGCCGCGCTCGGCCAGACGCTTCGCCATCGCGCTCGCCTGCCTGGGCCTGAGCTACGCGCTCACCTGGATCGAGCTCGAGTTGACCCAGATATCACCTGGTCCGGCCGATGCGACGATAGCCGTCTCGACGCCGCTCGCAGCGGCGCTGACGGCGCGCGCGCTGATGGGGTTGCTCTATGCGTTCGTCGCGCTGCGGCACGCGTGGGCGCGCTGGATCACGGTCGCGCTCGGCTTCGCCTCGGTAGCGCTCGTCACGCCGTTGCTGCCGGCCGAGTGGAACGTCTTCCCGCTCGGTGCGCTCGTAACCGGCCTGGGACTCGCCGCCAAGCTGGCCGCAGCCATCCTGTTGACATGGCCTCTTCGCATCGTGCGCGATGCGCGCCCATAATGCGCGATGACGCGGCGGGTGGCGCGGCGCGTTCGTTTTTTCCTTCGAGGAGTCCCAATGAAAATCGTCGTGATCGGGGCGAGCGGCACGCTCGGCCAAGCCGTTGCCGCAGAACTCAAGCAGCGGCACGAAGTCATCGAAGTCGGCGCGACGCGCGGCGACTATCACGTCGATGCGACGAATTTACCCAGCGTCGAGCGTCTATTCCATGAAATCGGCCGCGTCGATGCAGTCGTCACGACCATCGGCAAAGTGCATTTCGGGCCGTTCCATGAAATGACGGCCGATCAATTCTGGATCGGTCTACGGGATAAGCTCATGGGTCAGGTCAACGTCGTGCTCGCCGCTCAGCACCACCTCAACGACGGCGGCTCGTTCACCTTGACGAGCGGGATACTTGCCGAGGAACCGATCCGCGAAGGCGTCAACGCAACCACGGTCAACCTCGCGCTCGAAGGCTTCGTGCGCGGTGCAGCGATCGAATTGCCGCGCGGCCTGCGCATCAATCTGGTGAGCCCGACCGTGCTCGAGGAATCGCTCGACGCCTATGCGCCGTACTTTCGCGGGTTCGAAGCCGTCAGCGCCCGCCGCGCCGCGGTGGCGTACTGCCGCAGCGTCGAAGGCGCGCAGACGGGCCGCGTCTATCGCGTAGGAAACTGAGAAGCGCTGAAGCGACGCGCGCGGCGCCGTGGCTCATTGCACGGGCCGTGCATATGAAGATCGAAGCAGGGACTCGAAAGAGGGCGGCGAACTGAACCGAGTTGAACCGAGTTCACCGCCCTTCGTTTCGTTAACGGCGCTCGAACGTGCCGTCGCGCAGACGCCAGAGGTTCAGCGGATTTTCATCCTGCACCGCCGCCGGGAGCAGTTCAGCCGGCAGGTCCTGATACGAAACGGGCCGCAGGAAGCGCTCGATCGCCAGCGAGCCGACGGAAGTCGAGCGCGGATCGGACGTAGCCGGGAACGGCCCGCCATGCACCATCGCGTGGCACACCTCGACGCCGGTCGCGAAGCCGTTCGCCAAAATGCGGCCGGCCTTGCGCTCGAGCGTCGGCAGCAGCTTGCGCGCGAGTTCGACATCTTCGCGCTCCATCTGCAGCGTCGCCGTCAGTTGGCCTTCCACATGTTCAGCCAGCTCGATCATTTCATCGATGTTCGCGCACGTGACGATCAGCGACGTCGGCCCGAAGATTTCGTCTTCGAGCGGCGGCTCGGCGAGGAAGCGGCTCTGCGTCGTTTCGAACAGCTCCGGCAGCGCCGAATGCTGCGCGTCCGTGCTCGCCCCTTGAGCGATGCGCGTCACGCCCTCGACGCCCGCACGCTTTTTCACGCCGTCGCGATATGCGCTGGCGATGCC
Organism: Trinickia sp.; assembly: GCA_036384755.1. Classification (GTDB taxonomy): domain Bacteria; phylum Pseudomonadota; class Gammaproteobacteria; order Burkholderiales; family Burkholderiaceae; genus Trinickia. Next base: position 11,998 of record DASVLS010000019.1, read on the forward strand.
GGCCGTCAGCATCGTTTGCGCGCCCTTCTTCTCGAGCGCCTTCGAGGCCGCATCGACGAACGCCTGACGATTCGGGCCGTCCAGCACGACGACGAGACCGGGGTTTGTGCAGAACTGTCCCACGCCGAGCGTGAGCGAATCGACGAAGCCGGTCGCGACCGCCTCGGCGCGCGCCGCCAATGCGCCGGGCAGCACGAAGCATGGGTTGATGCTGCTCATCTCGGCGTAGACCGGAATCGGCTCGCGGCGACGCGCGGCGATGTTCATGAGCGCGATGCCGCCTCCGCGCGAACCCGTGAAGCCGACCGCCTTGATCGCCGGGTGGGCGACGAGCGCCTCGCCGACGGCGTTGCCCGCGCCCAGCACGAGCGCGAACACGCCCGCCGGCAGGCCGCATTCCGCGACAGCCTCTTGAATCGCGCGGCCCACGAGCTCGGACGTGCCCAAGTGCGCGGGGTGCGCCTTCACCACGACCGGACAGCCGGCCGCCAGCGCGGACGCCGTATCGCCGCCCGCCACCGAGAACGCGAGCGGGAAGTTGCTCGCGCCGAACACGGCCACCGGGCCGACGGGGATCTTTTGCAGGCGCAAGTCGGAACGCGGCAGCGGCTTGCGCTCGGGCATCGCCGAATCGAGCGTCGCGCCGAGCCAGCGGCCATCGCGCACGAGCTGAGCGAACAGCTTCAGTTGCGCGACCGTGCGTGCGCGCTCGCCCTCGATGCGCGCTTTGGGCAGCGCCGATTCGGCGTGAGCGCGCTCGACGAGCGCGTCGCCGAGCGCCATGATTCGTTCGCCGATCGTATCGAGCAAGCGCGCCCGCGTTTCGAGCGGCGCTTGACGAAACGGGTCGAACGCAGCCTGCGCCAGCTTGCACGCGCGATCGACATCGCCGGCATCGCCGGCGCCGAAAACCGGCTCCATCTCGGCGTTACGGGCCGGGTCGAACGCGCGCAGCGTCCCGGCGGTACCCCGCACCGAGGCGCCGCCAATCAGCATATCTCCCGTGATCTGCATCGTCAGTTTCTCCAGTTGTCGCCGGCTCGCAGGCCGGCAGTAGTCGCAATGGCGATGACGGGCCAAGCCACGTCGGAACCATCGATCTTCGCACGAATCGGGATTTCGCGAGCGGCGCGGCGCGGGTGCCCATATCGTGGGACGACGCACTCCCGAAAGTGCTCACCTTTGGTGCAATCGGCCCGGCATCGGTGAAACGCTACATCGATCTCTGACTCACCATAGATGGGATTCGGGCCGACAAGTCGGCATAAAAACGGTCGTCAGGTCCATAACATGTCCGAATCGGCGACCGAAACGGCAATGACGTGAGGCAGGCATGGCGCGAAAAGCTCACCGCTCACCACTCCCGAATAGGCTCACCATTGCGGGCTCGGCGTAGAGGTTCCGCAAGTGCGGCGGGCACTCGGCCGCCCGCGGCGCGTCATCCTTGCGTGCGCTCAGAACGGCCACGCCTGCAGGAGCACGACCGCATTCATCGCCACGACGACCAAGCAAGCGGCCACTGTCAGCAATCGCATGACGACGCCCAAACGATGCTCGCCCATGGTCCGCCGGCTGCTCGCGAATCCGATGAGCGCAAGCATCGGCACAGGCACGGCAAAGCTCAGCACGACTTGGCTCAGGACGAGCGCGCGCGTCGTACCGACGCCCAAGGCGACGATGACGAAGCTCGGCGCCATCGTCACGAGGCGACGCAACCATAACGGCAGCGACACGCCCAGGAAATCTTGCATGATCATCTGGCCCGCCATCGTGCCGACGACCGAGCTCGATATGCCCGAGGCCATCAAAGAGGTGAGAAACAGCGCCGCCGCCATCGAACCGAGCAGCGGCGTCAACGTGCGGTAGGCCATGCCAATGTCCGTCATCTCGCGGTGCCCGTCGTGAAATGCGCCGCACGCCATGACGACCATGGCCATATTGACGAGCCCGGCCACGGTCAACGCGATGATCACCTCGGCGTTCGAATAGCGCACGAGCGTCGCGCGCTCTTGCTCGGTACGTGGCCTGATGCGCTCGCCCGTGAGGCCCGAATGCAAGAACAGCGCATGCGGCATGACGGTCGCGCCGACGATGCCCGCGGCCACGACGAGCGCTTCGCGATCGGGCACAGCCGGCACGAACACGCCGTGCAGCACCGCGCCCCAAGGGACGGGAACGAACATCGCTTGAGCGAGGTAGGCGACGGCGATGAGACCGACGAGCGCGCCGATCGCGAGTTCGATCGGCCTAAAGCCGCGTCTTTGCAGCGAGAGCAGCGCCCACGTGAAGACGGCCGTGATCGCCATGCCGGCCAACAGCGGAATGTGCGCGAGCAGGGAGAACCCGATCGCGCCGCCGAGAAACTCGGCGAGATCGGTGGCCATTGCGGCGATCTCGCTCACGATCCACATCGCGAACACGACGGGCGCCGGCAGGCGGCGCGCGCAAAGCGCGGCGACGCTCATTCCGGTCACCACGCCTACCCGGGCCGAAACGGCTTGGAACAGCATCGCCGCCAGATTCGCGAAAAGAACCGCCCACAGCAGCGCATAGCCGTAGCCGGAGCCCGCTTGCAAGTTCGTCGCCAAATTGCCCGGGTCCATGTAGGCCACCGAGACGACGACGGCCGGGCCTGCGAACGGCAACAGCAAGCGTGCGCCGCGCCGTCGGCCGTCGAGCGCTTCGCGAACCTGCGATGCGGTACGCGCGCTCGAACTGCGCTCGCGTTGAGACACCGGCGTGTCGTTCATGGGCAAGCCTCTTCGAAGCAAAACGATGGACGCGCCGGGCGGCCGGCGGCCTCATGGCGCCCCGCCTTAGCGGGGCGGGCCGATCGTCCATATCTCGCAACGGTCATTCCTGAATCGTGCACTTGCCCCGATTATTGAGCCGAGCGCATGCATTTGTGGTGCGAACGTAAGCCAGGCGCTTTACACTCTCGCGTATCGTCAACTACGAGTCGCACAAGCGCCTGTTTCATGCGTCGCCCATTTTTGCTTTTCCCTTTTCCAACGGCCCGAATCGGGTCTGCGACGGCTTGATCATGGCTTCGTGTCCCGCACTCTTCATCGGCGCCGCCGCATCCGGTCAAGGCAAAACCACCGTCACGGCGGCGCTCGCGCGTGCTCACCGCCGCCGCGGCCTGCGCGTGCGCATCTTCAAGACGGGCCCCGATTTTCTCGATCCGACTATCCTCGAGCGCGCCAGCGGCGCGCCTGTCGATTCGCTCGATCTGTGGATGGTCGGCGAAACGCTCTGCCGGCAATTGCTCGCCGAAGCGGCGCGCGACGCCGACCTCATTCTGGTCGAAGGGATGATGGGGTTGTTCGACGGCACACCGAGCGGCGCCGATCTAGCGAAGCATTTCGGGCTACCCGTCGCCGCCGTCGTCGACGCGCAAGCGATGGCGCAGACGTTCGGCGCGATCGCACTCGGGCTCGCGCGCTTCGATCCGTCGCTGACGTTCCATGGCGTCTTCGCCAATCGCGTGGGCTCCGACTATCACGCGCGCATGCTCGAAGCGGCGCTACCCGAAGGCGTTCGTTGGCTAGGCCACGTACCGGGCACGCCGGACATCGCGCTGCCCGAGCGTCATCTCGGCCTGCATACGGCAGGCGAAATCGGCGATCTCGATACGCGCATCGATCGCGCAGCCGACGCGCTCGAGCCGACCGCACTCGCGCAACTTCCGCCGCCTGTCGATTTCGATGCGCCCACCGGGTCGCCGCTGCCGCGCCTGCTCGACGGCCTCCATATCGCGGTAGCTTACGACGCGGCGTTTTCGTTCGTCTATTCGGCGAACTTACGGTTGCTTGCATCGCTCGGCGCACGCGTGAGTCTGTTTTCGCCGCTGGCGGATGAGCCGCTGCCCGCGTCGACCGATGCACTCTATCTGCCCGGCGGTTATCCGGAACTGCATGCCGACGCGCTTGCGCGTCATCGGCGAACGGCCGACGCGATCCGCGCGCATGCGGCCGCGGGCCGCCCGATCTTCGCCGAATGCGGCGGCATGCTTTATTTGCTTGACGCGCTCACGGACAGCGCGGGTGTGACGACGCCGATGCTCGGCCTGCTGCCCGGCCGCGCGACGCTGAGTCGGCAGCTCGCCGCGCTCGGCATGCAATCGATCACCGGCATGCACGGCGAAATGCGCGGTCACACGTTTCATTATTCGCATGTCGAAACGGACCTCGCACCAAACTTGACAGCACGGCATGCGCAATCGGGCGCGCCGGGCGAACCGCTCTATCGTTCGGGGGCGATCGTCGCCTCGTACCTTCACAGCTATTGGCCCTCCAATCCGGGCTTCGCAGCCGCCCTATTCCATGGCGAAGCCATTTGACGACGACGAACGCGCGGCCGTCTATCGCGCGATTTACGAACGCCGCGACATGCGGCACTTCGTGCGAGCTCCGGTCGATCCGGCGGTGCTCGATCGGCTGATCGCCGCCGCCCATCGCGCGCCGAGCGTGGGCTTCATGCAGCCCTGGCGCATCGCACGCATTATCGACACGGCGCTGCGCACGGCATTGCACGATGCGGTCGAGCGCGAGCGCATCCGCACGGCCGACGCAATGGGCGAGCGCCATGACGAGTTCATGCGCTTGAAAGTGGAAGGCATGCTCGAGTGCGGCGAGCTACTCGTGATGTCGCTGATGGATGGCCGGGACAAGCACGTATTCGGGCGCCGCACGATGCCCGAGATGGACCTCGCATCGGTGGCCTGCGCGATTCAAAACATGTGGCTCGCGGCGCGCGCCGAAGGCCTTGGCATGGGATGGGTGTCGCTGTTCGATGTGGATGAAGTCCGCGCGCTCATGCGCATGCCGCCCGGCGCAAAACCGGTCGCGATACTCTGCCTAGGACGGGTTGAAGCGTTTTATCCGCGCCCGATGCTGGAGCTCGAAAAGTGGGCCGAGCGCATGCCGGTAGAAGACTGCGTCTTCGAAAATTATTGGCCGGCCGCGCCAGCGGACTCGAAAGCGCCTCAAGAGGAATGAAATAACGCATAGCGCGCGGACTCGCCCCAAGCCGCCGCCTAGCCTTCGCAGCGAAAGAAATCCATTTGCTGCCCAGCCGCCACGGCTCGGCGCAGCCAATCGGGTGGATCCCCATAGCCATCCCACGTGTTGCCCATCGCATCGCGATAGAGTATGGGCCGCTCCGCCTGTTTATCGGCGGAAATCGATTCGGCGACGGCTTCTACGGTAATGCCGTATTCGTCCATGCGGCGTCGGAGCCAGCGAATCAATCGTTCGCGAGCCTCGCCTTCAAGCTGTTCCATCGATGATTCCGGTTATGGTTGATGCGGGGGCGCGTAGATCCCCCTTTTGACCCGAGCCGAATCATACTCGACTCGCGGCCGGAAGGTTTGCAGCCGCCCGCTACGCTTGCCCGCGAGGCAGCGCGCGTTGGTCTTCGAGCGGGTGTCGACTTGGGAATTATCGATACAAAACCGACAAAAAGCAAAACCGACAAAAGGCCAGTGTCGCTTTTCCTCTGCACGGAACGTTCCTCGCGCGGCAAGCGTACGCCGATCTCGTCCAACGCGCGCGCGCACCTTTCGTCACACGGATCGGCGCTCGCGCCGCAGCGCCGGCGCGGCATCGGAGCGTCACGCCGCGGACACTCGCAATCCGAAGCGCCCCTACGGCCCAGCCCCATGGGTATAGTGTGCATTCGGCTTTGCCAAGATTAACGTACGATCGCCGACATACCGTCATTTCTCTCGATAATCGTTTTAGCGCCGGTATTAGGATTATTCCTAACCACCGCGCGATTAATCGTGGGCACCGGCACCGGCACAGTGCACAGCCGCGCCGTCCCGTCCTCCGTCCGCTTCGGATTCGATTCGGCACAGTCCGGTGTTTCGTAGGAACTCCCGCAAAGACTCACCTTTCGATAGGTGGAACCGCTCGGGCAAGCCCAGGCGATGCGCCGACTCGGGGCGCATCGCGCTGGGCACGAAGCCGATCCCGACAGGACCGCCCATACGAGACAGCCACGTTTTTGCCGCAAACTGCCTTGATTTCAAGGCAAATCCCGCAAAGACCGCACCCGTCGAAGTCCGCGCCGCCGCGGCGAAGGCGGCTACGTAAGGTGAGCGTTTTCGGGAAGGACGAAGGCGAATGTCCTTGCGTCGATCGACTCCTGAATTCCCTCACCTTCATTGCATCCGCGCGTTTCGATGAACGCGAGCCACACGCCGCGCGACGGCTCATGCTTTTCGGCACACGCTCGCCATCGGCAGGCGCGACTGCACGCATGTCGAACTCAAATCGACGGCATTTTCCGTGTCCCCTTCGACACCGCAGAGGAGGCCATCTTGTCTTCGGTCGCCGCATGCGATGCCCCGGCCGCCAAACGTGCGGCCATCGCCGCGTTCATCGCTTCTTCGATCCGCTCCTTGTTATAGGGCTTGCGCAGCAGCATTGCACCGGCGAGCGCCCGATGATCGCTGTCCTCGGGCAGCGCGTCGTACCCCGTTGCAAAGATCACGCGCAAGCCAGGCTGCAGCGCAAGCGCGCGCATGGCGAGTTCATCGCCGGACAGGTCGGGCAGCGAGATGTCCGTGACGATGACATCGAATGCCTGCTCGCTCAGAAGCCGCAATGCATCGGTCGCATCGCCGGCCTCGGTGACGTTGTGGCCCAGGTAGCTCAGCATATCGGCCGTCGTGAAGCGAACCATCGCGTCATCGTCGACGAGCAGAACGCGCGCCGCCAGCCGGCCCGGATCGGGCAGCACCTCGGGCTCCACCGGCTGGGGCAGGCTGGGCGGATGTGCCGGCACGGACACGCCACGCGGCTGATTGCGCAGCACGTTGCGAATCTTGCGCGCCATCGCGTCGCGGCTATAGGGCTTGCTGAGCAGATCGACGCCTTCGTCGAGGCGCCCGCCGTGCACGATCGCGTTATCGGTATAGCCCGACGTGAAGAGCACGGCCACGTTGGGCAGACGTTCGCGCGCCTTTCGAGCGAGTTCGGGACTGCCGAGCGGGCCGGGCATGACGACGTCGGTGAACAGCAGGTCGATCGGCATTCCGCTTTCGACAATCGCCAATGCGCTTTGAGCATCCTTGGCGCGCAGCACCCGATAGCCGAGTTCCGAAAGCAAATCCACGACGGTGCCGCGCACGTCCTCGTCGTCCTCGACGACGAGGACCGTCTCCGTGCCACCCGTGATCGGCCCTGTTTCCACATCCGTCTCCACGTCCTCGGGTTGACGCGCGCGCGGCAAATAGATACGCACCGTCGTCCCGTGATCGACCTCGCTGTATATCTTGATATGTCCGCCCGACTGCTTGACGAAACCATACACCATGCTGAGGCCGAGGCCCGTCCCTTGCCCCTCGGGCTTCGTCGTATAGAACGGCTCGAAGACGCGCTCGAGCAGTTCCGCGGGAATGCCGCAGCCCGTATCGGTCACCGCGACCATCACGTATTGCCCGGCGGTCACATCGCCGTGACGCGCCACGTAGCTGTCGTCGAGGAAAGCGTTGCCGGCTTCGATCGTGAGCTTACCCTGCCCCTGCATGGCGTCGCGCGCGTTGATGGCCAGGTTCAGCAAAGCGTTTTCCACCTGCACCGTATTGACGAACGTATTCCATAACCCGCCCGTGATGACGGTTTCGATCTCGACCCCTTCGCCCAGCGAGCGGCGCAACATATCGTCGATCCCGCGAATCAAGCGGCCGAGGTTGATCGTCTTCGGGGACAGCGGTTGCCTACGACCGAACGCGAGCAGTTGCGACGCGAGTCGCGACCCGCGCGACGTGGCGGCGATCGCCGTTTGCAAGCGCTGCTCCGCCCGCACGTTCCCCGCCACGTCGCGGCCGAGCAGTTGCAGATTGCCGGCGATCACCTGCAGCACGTTGTTGAAATCGTGCGCGACGCCACCTGTCAGCTTGCCGATCGCTTCCATCTTTTGGGCTTGACGCAGTTGCGCTTCGGTATGCGCGCGCTCCGCGATCGCCGCCGCGACGCGGCGCTCGAGCACAACGTTCGCTTCCTGAAGAATTCGTTCGGACTCCTTACGATGCGTGATGTCGATGATCGAGCCGATATAGCCGAGGAACGTTCCGCCGTCGCTGAATCGAGGTGCTGCGGCGCTCAGCGCCCAACGATAGACGCCATCCGAACGACGGACTCGGCATTCCGCGCGAAATGGTTCGCCATTCGCGCTCGCCGCGAGAAAAGCATCCTCGTATTGCCGGCGATCTTCCGGATGCAATGCGTCCCACGCCCCCGTGCCCAGCGCCTCCTCCAACGATTGTCCGGTGAACTCGCACCACAGCCGATTGAGGTAGGTCAACGAGCCGGTAGGATCGCTGCCCACATCATGACGGGCGCATGGTTGGCCATATTCCGAAATCTCGCCTCGCTTTCGAGCAAGCCGCGCGTCGCGTCGCGCCTGAGGCGCGCCATCTCCAGGTTCGCATTGATGCGCGCCATGAGCTCGCGCGCCGAAAACGGCTTGATCAGATAATCGTCGGCCCCCGATTCGAGGCCGGCCACGCGCGCGCCTTCGCCGGCACGCGCCGATAACATGACCACGGGCAAATGCTGCAATTGCGCATCGCCGCGAATTTCTCGAAGCAAGCCGAAGCCATCGAGCTCAGGCATCATCGCGTCGGTCAGGACCAGGTCGGGCTGACGTGCGCGGATCGCCTCCAATGCCGCGCGGCCGTTGGCGACCGTCTCCACGGCCCACCGCCGGCTCAGCAAGCGGCCGATGTAATCGCGCATGTCGGCGTTGTCGTCGGCTACCAGCACGCGCGCGCCCTGCGTGCCGCGGCCGAAGGCGCACTCGGGCATGTCGTCGACGCGCTCGTCCGGCGTGACGGCTACGTCGCGCTCGCTCGCCTGTTCGTCGCCCCTGCCGTCGCCGTGCGGCAGCCAACGCAAGGCTTCTTGAACGTAAGCATTGGCGCGGCCGGAGGCTTGCTGTGCTTTTCGATGCGAGCCGACGTGCTCGGGCGGCAAATGCGCATGCCCGAATGGCAGACTCAACGTAAACGTTGCCCCGTGCCCGACCTCGCTTTGTACGGCGATCGAGCCGCCATGCAGCTTGACCAGCTCTTGCACGAGCGCGAGCCCAATGCCGGAGCCTTCGAACGACCGGCTGCGCTGGCCTTGTACCCGGTGAAAACGCTCGAACAGCCGCGGCAACTCATGCGGCGGAATGCCGACTCCGGTATCGCGAACGACGATCTCGGCCGCCGATCCATCCGCGGAAGGACGCGTCGCGATGCCGATCTCGCCTTCGAATGTAAACTTGAACGCATTGGACAGCAGATTCAGCACCACCTGTTCCCACATCTCGCGGTCGACATACACCGGTTGCGGCAGCGGCGCACACTCGATCGAAAGCGAAAGGCGCGCGCGCTCGGTAGCCGATTCGAAGTTCGATGCGAGTTCCGCAGTGAGTTTCGCGAGATCGGTCGGTTCGAACGTCGCGACGGCGCGTCCCGCTTCGATACGCGAGAAATCGAGCAGCGAGTTGACGAGCTTGAGCAACCGAAGGCCGTTGCGATGCGCCGTCACGAGCCGCTGGCGCTGCCCCGGCGAGAGCGCTTCGCTCGTCGTATCGCCGAGCGCGTCTTCGATCGGCCCGAGCATCAACGTGAGCGGCGTGCGGAATTCATGACTCACATTGGAGAAAAACGCCGTTTTGACGAGATCGATTTCTGCCAGCGCCTCGGCGCGCCGCCGCTCTCCTTCATAGGCTTGCGCGTGCGCGACGGCAGCGCTGATTTGCCCGCAAACGAGGTTCAAGAAGCTACGGTAGTTTTCATCGAACAGACGGAACGGGTTCAGGCCGACAACGAGCGCACCGGCGCATCCCGCTTCGCCCGATGGCGAGATCGGAATCACCACGGCCTGCGCGGGCGGCTCGGGCCAAGGCCCGCACGGCAGCGGCGACGCAACGCGCGTATCGAGGTCCGAAACGAGCAGCCGCCGGTGAGTGCGCAGCGCTTCATACACCGGCCAGAGCGCGGGGCCTTCGGGCGAGAGGCAGACCGGCGCGGCCTCATGTCCCGCATCGATACCCGAGGAGCCGATGAGCTTCATGGCCTGCTCGCCCGGCTCGGCCAAATAAAGCATGGCGAAGGGCAGATCGCGCGCATTCGCTCCCAGCGAGCGAACGATCGACTCGCAGGCCTCTTGCCAATTGCGCGCGTCGGCCGAGCCCGCGGCGAGCTCCCGCAGCAGGGCGAGTTGCCGCTCGCCGATCACGCGTCGGGTGTCGTCGGTATTTGCGCAGATGATTCCCCCGACGCCGCCGCCGTCGTTCGGAATGGGACTGTACGAAAACGTGTAATACGTTTCTTCGCGATAGCCGTTGCGCTCCATAATCAGCGGACGCGCCTCCACGTAGGTGGCTTCGCGGCCGCTCATGGCGAGCTCGAGCATCTCGCCGATCTCGTCCCACAACTCACTCCACACCTCCGAGGTGGGGCGGCCCAACGCCCGCGGATGCTTGCCGCCGATGATGGATCGATACGCGTCGTTGTAAAAATAGACCAGCGAGGCGCCCCAGCCGATCCACATCGGTTGCCGCGAATTGAGGATGATGCGCAATGCCAACTTCAAATTCTGCGGCCATCCGTCAGGGTCGCCCAGCGGCGTGGCGCTCCAATCGTAGGCACGAATGAGCTGCCCCATCTCGCCGGTGCCGGACAGAAAGTGGCTTCGGTCTTCGTTGGACAGCGTGCCGGATGCATCGCTCATGGGTGTCCCTATTCCGATTTACAGCAACCAAAGGCTCGAGGCGCGCGAAAACCAATGCGCGTAGGCCTGCCAAGCGTGCCAAGTCGCAACACATGGAGGAAGGCGTCGGGTCGCCACGCCGCAACGCACCTGGGGCAGCAACAATTACGGCCCAAAGGCGATGTCGGAAAATCGGACCGGCTGCGCGCTCGGACGCAGCCGCAACTCGTTGGCGGTTTCTTGCTCATGCGGCCCACTACCCACAACTTTCCCGCCGTCACCGGAGCGGCGGGGACCAATGCCCAACCGAATCAGGAAGCATTGCGCGTGCCCGAGTTCCCGGAAAGACTCACCAATCTGTCATTGATCCCGAAAACGCTCACCTTTAGCGGGGTCCTGAGCTTCGGCGGGAGGGGTGAGGGCCAAGCGGGAAGGCGATTCTGCAGAGATCGGCATGTGGCCAATGTCGCGATCCCGAAAATGCTCACCTTTGGCGCTCGGGTGCCGCGTCGACCGCGGCTAAGCCCTATGCGGCCATGACGAACCCGGCTTCGAACGCGAAGGGCAGCCATGCAAGCAACTGCGCGCCGAGTGCGTCATGGGCCAAATCCAATTCGCGCGCCACCAGGGAAATCGCTTCGCGCACGTTGCGGCCTTGAATACCAAGCTGGCGTAGGAACGCGAACGACCCTCGTTCGAGGGTATGCACGCGCACCCGATACCGGCTGCGTGCCACGGCGACAAGCGTATCGGCCGCGCGAGGCATGTCATAGGGGCGATCGGCGGCCACGTCGGCCAAAAGCATCGAGAAATCGAAGTCGAGCGACAGCAGTTGAAGCGACGCGGGCGTCTTCAAGCGCAGCGCATGCACATAAACGATGTCGAACCACGGGACTGCGGATAGGGGGTGGACACTCGCGTCGGCGTTCGCCTCGACGCCCGACGCACGTTCCGATTCCGCGATTGCGCGCTCCACCCGCGCGAGGCTCGCGGGCAGGGCGTCGAGCGTGCCGCGTCCGTCGTGCGGTTGCGGACGGGCGGCTTCCAGGAAGGCCGCGAAACCGGCGCCTAGATCGAATAGCGTATAGGACGAGGGCGGATGCACGCCCAAATACGCGCCCGCAAACAAATCGAAAACTTGGTCTCCGACGAAGCGCTTGAGCACCGGGAATTCGGCGCGCAGACATTCGATGAGCCTGGCGCGGTAGCTCGATACGTAAATCTCGAGACGCTGCCTTGCGGGCAACCGCGTCGAGCCGACGATCGCCGCTTCGCAGTCGACGCCGTGCCCTGCCGCCGCGGAGATCGCTTCGTCCAGCGTCCAGGCATCGCCGGCGACGACGTCTTGCATCCAGTTTTGCAGCGTAGCGAGATCGGTCACATGCGGCTCAACTGAAAGTCGACGGGCGTCGACAGCGCGCCTTCGGCCACGGCGCGCACCGCGCCGGCGTCGGGCACCGATCCGTCGCGCACGGTCTTGGCCTTGGCGAGTTCGTCGACCAATTCGGGAAAGGGCGGAATGCGCGCATCCCACTCGAGCAGCGTCGAGACGCCTCCCGTGCGGTGCTGCGCCAGCGCATACAGCGGCCACACGGCCGCGGGAACGGGTTGATCGTGCGTGTCGAGCAGATGCGTGCCGCAATCGCTCGGACCGGCGAGATGCAGTTGCACGACATGCTCGGCCGGCAGCGCTTCGATGTAGGCCACCGGATCGAAACCGTGGTTGGTGGCGCTGACGTAGACGTTGTTGACGTCCAGCAGCAAGCCGCACCCGGTCGCCTCGGCGAGCACCCCGAGGAACTCCGGCTCGGACATCTGCGACGCCTGAAACGTCAGGTACGTGCTGGGATTTTCGAGGATCAGCGGACGGCCCAAATCGTCCTGCACGGCCCTGACGCGATCGGCCACATGCGCGAGACTCTCCCGAGTCAACGGCATCGGCAGCAAATCATGCGTGTTGCGGCCGTTGACGCCGGTCCAGCACAGATGATCGGAAATCCATGCCGGCCGAACGCGCTCGGCCAATTCACGGAGCTTGCGAAGATAAGCACGATCGAGCGGCGCGCTGCTTCCGATCGACAGCGATACACCGTGCATGACAACGGGGCGATGCGCCGCGACATGTTCGAGCACGTGCGCCGCATAGCCATCATGACCGATGAAGTTTTCGCTGATGATCTCGAACCAATCGACGCCCCACTGCGCGGGCGCCGTCGTCATCAGATGAGGGAAGTGGGCGTGGCGCAGCCCGACGCCATCGCCGAGATTGGGCAAACCGAGGCGGGGGGCGCGGACGCTCGCCGCCTCGAACCTGCTGGCCGCGAAACTCACGTCGAAGGCGGCAATGCGATGCGCAACGGCGTCGGGGCCGGTTCGGGAGGCACCGGCACCTTCCTTGCCTGCATGACCTTCTTGTAGGCCTCGTAGGCAATGGCATCGACGCGGTCGCCCTTCCGGAAGTCGATCGACACATTGAGCGGTTCGGCTTTCCAATACTTGCCGCCGAGGCCGCCGTATTGCTTGTAGTCGAACAACTCCATCGTGCCCGCGCGCGGGAATCGCTGCGAAGCGGAGATCGGCACCGCGCAGCCGCCGAAGCTCTGGCACTTGTTGTCGCCCGGGGCGCTATAGACCGGCAACGGATTGCACCCGCTCGCGAACGTACGAGTGAGCAGCGCCGAGCTGGTCCCGCAGTTGCCGCCGCCGGAGGACGACTGCACGAAACCGCATCCGCCTTGGGCGTTGCATTGATTCGAGCCGCGGCAGCTATGAAACACGCCGATCTGGGCACACGAATTGGGCTCGCCGTTCGCCACGTTCAGATCGAGACCTTGGCACGCGTGGTACAGCGTGTCCTTCTTGAGCGGATCCAATCCCATCGACAGATCGGGCGCCTTCCCGAACACCGCCCAGCAAATCGCCATGCGATCGCCCGATCCCACCATCGAGGGAAACGGGAACAGCACGGGGCTCGCCGCCTGCGCCTCGGCGCTCCAGAATTTGTCGAGCACGGTCAAGATACCGGCAATCGCGCCGACGGAGGCCTGGCTCAACGTCTTGTAGTATTCCTGCGGCGATGCTCTAAGCGTATTCAATGCATCGGCGACAGCCTCGCAAGACGGAATCGGATCGTCGGGCGGCGGCTCGTAGCCGGCCTTATGGAGATCGGCGGCAACCCACCCTTTGCGTTCCTTCTCGCGCGCTTCCCACCAAGCCGTCCAGGTCTGCACACCCGTGCCGGAGGGGCCTTGCGCCATGAGACCGCGGATATCCTCGTTGAAGCGCGCAAAGTGATCCTGCGCATCGTGATCGGTGCGTGCGGCCGCATCGGCCGACGGCTGAAGCTGGCCGGCGTCGTTGAAGCTCGGATAATCCGATTCCAGCGCGACAGGCGACGGCCGATATTGCTTTTGCACCGCTTGCAGGTTGAGATCGAGCACGCGCCCCTGCAGTTGCTGCGCGACGTTTCCTCCCCGCGGTGAGGTGCCGCCGCCCAGGCGTTGCGTCGACACGCCCAACTCGGCGGCGGCGCGTTCGATCTCCTCGGCCATGCGCTCTTCGATCGGCAACGCGTTCAGCGTCTCGTGCAACCGATCGGCGTTCAGATGCTCGGCGCCGTTGTCGAGCTGCGCACCCAGGGCGCCCAAGGCCGATTGCACCTTGAGGCTCGCCCGCTCCTTCAAAATGCTGCCTTCGCCCTGATCGGTGATGGCATCCATCATCTTGAGCATCTGCTCTTTGGCGATGTCTTTGTAGGTGAGCGCGATGGTCGTCTCGAAGCCCATGAACTCGCGCATGGGGTGACCCGGCCCGGAAAAATTGTTGAACAGATCGTTCTGCTGACCGTTCGGATTGAAGACTTCGTCCCAGAGCTTCGTGCCGTCCGAATACTCCACGTTCACGTAGTTGGCATAGCACTGATACATCCAGCCGATCGAGCCGAACGCGGGCAGCGGCTCGCCTGGTTCCCACGGACCACGCGCGCCGCCGGACTTCCAGATATCGTCGAACGGTGCGGCAGGGAAGTATCGGTCCTTATACTCGGGAAGCACGTCCTTGCGCGCAGCGGCATCGTCGCGCTCGATCGCGCAAAAGAGCCAGAGTCTTTCCTCGTTCAACGCGCCCACGTCGACGTTCGCGGGAAGCCCTTCTTTCTTGCGGCTGCGATAACTTTGCGTATGCGCCAAGTCGATGATGTTCGGGATCGCGGTCTTGTCGGGACCATAGCAATTCCACGCATAAGTGTTGCTATCGACGAGCGAACACGTGCTGTACTTCGGAGAACTCGCGTTATTGCTGACAGCGGTAGCCATATTCGATGCAAGCTGCAAATGCAGCATTTCATCGATGAAAACCGAGAAAAGAATATTGAAAGCCTTCTCTTCGTTCGTCTTCGGTTCGCGCACCGGATGCGCGCCGGGCCAAATCCGTCCCTTGTAGTAGTCGAGATTCTGCCCCGTAATCGCATGCATGCCGTGTATCGAATACAGGCTCGACATGTAAAGCGGAATCGTGAACAGCTCGACTTCGAGCGCCGCTTGCGAAATAGCGCGTAGCGCCGCGGCATCGGTCTCCTTTTTCGCCGGATCGCGATTGCTGACGGCGATCATGCGCCCCAATGCGATGTTCTCCACTTATGGTCCCCTAGTTATCGGCGAGCGAATCCTGCCCCCGGCCCGCCGGCAATGGTGAAAGCGACGGCCGGATAGCCGTCTCTGGACTGTCATGCGACTGGAATACGAAAGCAAGCGACGACAAACGTAGACGCAATTTCTTTTGCTGCTTAGAGGCCTACGCCTGACGAAACATAGTTTCGGCGGGTAGACGTGTCAAGGGCTCATGCAGCAGCGCATATGCCGTCGGGCGTTGGCGAAACGTGAGGACTTACGGGAGTCGCGGGAGTCGGTAAGGCGACCGATATGGACGCCGGCATCTCCGCGTTGCGCAAAGCGCTTCTGAAAGCCAAGATCAACGTCTACGACGAACGCAGGCGTCCAGGCGGTTTCATTTATCGTCGAAAGCAGTCGTGCAGCACGATCGTATCGTTGCGCTCCGGGCCAGTCGTGATCACCGACACCGGCGCGCCTGCGACCGCTGCGATACGCTCGACGAAATCGCGCGCTTGTATGGGCAGATCGCAAAAGCGCCTTGCACCTTTCACCGATCGAGACCATCCGTCGAAACGTTCGTATACAGGCTTGGCGCGCGATTGAGACGCTAGGCTCGCGGGCAAGCAGTCCATGCGTCGTCCGTCGATCTCGTAGCCGACGCACAACTCGATAGAGTCGAGCCCGTCGAGCACGTCCAACTTCGTCAACGCCAGCGAGTCGATGCCCGATACTTTCACGCCTTGTCGTAGTTGTGCGCCGTCCAGCCATCCGCAGCGGCGCGGCCGCCCCGTATTGACGCCGAACTCGCGGCCTTTCTCCCTGAGCATCGCGCCCGCTTCGCCGTGAAGTTCGGTCGGAAAAGGACCCTCGCCGACTCGCGTCGTGTACGCCTTGGCGACCCCAAGGACGTGCCCGAGCCGCGCGCTCCCAAGGCCTGTTCCCGTTGCCGCCGCCGACGCGATCGTGTTCGATGAAGTGACGTAAGGATAAGTCCCCCAGTCCACGTCGAGCATCACGGCTTGCGAACCCTCGAACAAAATCTTCTTGCCCGCATCATCGGCTTCGTCGAGATACGCCCAGACCGGACGTACGAACCGAAGCACGAGAGGCGCGATGGCCCGAAGCATCGGCAGCATCGATTCACGCGTGAAGCAATCTAGCCCCAATCCTTTGAACCAGGCGTTGTGATGATCGAGCAGGGCATCGAGCTTTCGTTCGAGTACTGCAGGTTCGGCAAGATCGCAGACACGCAGACCCCGGCGGCCCACCTTGTCCTCATATGCCGGGCCGATTCCTCGCAACGTGGTCCCGATCGGCTCGCGGCGCAGTTTTTCTTGCGCAAGATCTATAGCGCGATGAATGGGCAACACGAGCGTCGCGTTCTCCGCAATCACGAGATTGTCCGGCGTCACGGCAAAGCCGAGTGCCTCCATGCGTGCGATTTCGGCGAGCAGCGCCTCGGGATCGAGCGCTACGCCGTTTCCGATCACGCCGCACTTTCCCCTCACGATTCCGCTCGGAAGCAGCGCGAGCTTATACGTCTTACCGTCGACGACGAGCGTATGCCCCGCATTGTGTCCGCCGTTGTAGCGCGCGACGATATCCGCTTCTCCCGCGAGCCAATCGACAAGACGGCCCTTTCCCTCATCGCCCCACTGGGCGCCGACGACAACGACGTTCGACATAGGTAAGTTCGTGTGAGTATTCGAAACTCGGCCGTACAGCGCAGAGCGAAGGGGCCGACCGTTTGCCGGTTAATATAGGCCCGGTGCAGCATGGCGCTCAAACCATTAATCCTGCGATAACGCGTGACAATTCCTCACGCGAACGATTTCGATGCCGAGAAAGCTCCCACCGTTGAATTCGCTGCGTGCATTCGAGGCAGCCGCCCGCCTGCGCAGCTTCTCTCTCGCCGCGGACGAACTGTGCGTCACGCACGGGGCGATCAGCAGGCACGTCCAGCAGCTCGAAGCATGGCTCGGACACCCGCTGTTCGAGCGGTACAACCGGCGGATAGAACTGACTGAAGCGGGGATCAGTTATCTGGCTGAGATTGGGGCGTCGTTCGATCGCATCGCGCTCGCCACCGCCCAGCAGATGCAGCGCGGCCGACAACGCGTCCTGCGTGTGAACGCGCCGGCCACGTTCTCTCTGCGTTGGCTCGTCCCGCGGCTCTCTTCGTTTCAGCTCGCCAATCCGGCGATCGAGGTCCGCTTATCGACGTCGAACGAGCCGATCGAACGAGTGCGTGACCGCGTCGACGTCGTCATTCGCGGCGGGCCGCAAGACATCGACGGATACGTCGCGCAAGCGTTTCTTTCCGAGGTACGCCTGCCGGTATGTTCGCCGAAGCTCCTCGCGAGCAAGACACTGAAAAAGCCGAGCGATCTGGCGAACTTCACGCTCTTGCATGCGGCGACCTATCCCAGCATGTGGCCGGATTGGCTCGCGGCAGCCGGCTATGGGAATCTCGAGCCGCGGCACTCGCTGACGCTCGAGCATTTCTATTTGACGTTGCAAGGCGCGCTCGATGGGCTGGGCGTGGCGATGGGCCCCACCGCGCTCGTGGCGGACGATATCGCCGAAGGCAGACTCGTGCGCCCCTTCGAGGCGCCGGCGCTTCCTGCTTGGCGGTACTTCACGTACGTCGCCGCTTCCCGGGCCGACGACGAAATGATTCAAGCATTCAAGGCCTGGCTCGACGCCACCGGCAACGCGGCCGTATCCGATTTCCGCGGCGATTAGCGGGAGTCACGAAGCTCAAACCGTCGAGTCGCGCCAGGACGCGTCCTCTATTCGCGGAGCATCCGGCCCGCGACGTACGCGAGCTGCACGCGATTCCGGGCTGCGCACTCTTGTTCCAATTGCCGTAGGTGGTACGCCACGGTCGATACGAGCTTGGCGCTCGCCGAGATTGCGAGCCAATGCGGGTACGCCGATCAGAGCCACTTCAGCCGTACCTTCAGCGCGCGGACGTCGTCAACCCCGACTCGTTACAGACGAACGCGTTCGCCGAAGCGTACCGCCGTCGCCGTGCCGGCCGGCGGGTTGGCATAAGAGCCGGCATGAGGGCACAGCCGCGCCGGCACGTTCGACTACATCGCGCAAGCTCGGACGATCGAAAGGTGAGAGTTTGCGGGACTCACGCCGCAGGTGAGCCGGTTCGGGCCGATCGTAGAACCGCTCCAACCGCTCCAACCGTTCCAACCGTTGGAAACGCTCGACGCTGTACGTCGGCCCTGTTCAAAACCCGACCTTCAACTGAAAGCCGATCGTGAACGGCAGATTGTCCGAAGGGATCGGCGGCACGAGAATGAAGTTCATCCCCACGCGCTTGTACGTGACCATGACGATCGGCGCGGCCACGGGACCGATCGAATGATCGTGCCCGAAACCGTAGCTGCCGTAGTTGTACCCGGAGATGAGCCCGCCCATGACGGCCAGGCGCACGAAACCCCAATGCGCGAACTCGGGCGCCCAAACGCCGCCGCCATACCACGACGGATGAGAGAGCGAATTGCGAAATCCACCCGCTGTCAACGCCCATTGGCCGTTGAGCCAGCATTCCACGCCCAGGCCGGGATTGAAGTCTTCGAACGACTCCTTGGGATGAATGTGATGCGAGGCCAGCATCGCGTCGACCCACAGGCCGCCGCCGCACCAGTCGGCCGCTCGAGCCGGCGTCGCACCGATAGTCAGGGCGCTTGCACCGAACGCGAAGATCAGCGCCGCCTTCGCCGCGCACTGGCCCGCCCTACGCACCGCCCCCATCCTCAAACGCATGCCCGCTCCGTTTGCCGGCCGACGCCGGCGCTCGTCGTTGTTCAATCCATCGTTCGTTCGGCTTTGCGCCGTTCGTCGCGCACTCTACTACAGCAACGAGCACGCGTGATGAATGGAGCCACGACTCGGTGTCGGCGCAACGGCGATCAAAGACCCAAGTCGGACAACCCGGGATGGTCGTCCGGACGCCGGCCGAGCGGCCAACGATACAGGCGGTCGCTTTCGCGAATCGGCAAATCGTTGATGCAGGCAAACCGCCGCGCCATCAATCCATGCTCGTCGAACTCCCAGTTCTCGTTACCGTAGGACCGGAACCAATTGCCCGAATCGTCGTGCCACTCATAGGCGAAACGCACCGCGATACGGTTGCCGTCGTGCGCCCATAGCTCCTTGATGAGGCGATAGTCGAGCTCCTTCGCCCACTTACGCCGCAAGAATCCGACGATTTCGGCGCGCCCCGTCACGAATTCGGCGCGATTGCGCCAGACGCTCCGAGGCGTATAAGCCAATGCGACGCGCTCGGGATCGCGCGAATTCCAGCCATCCTCGGCTGCGCGCACCTTCTGCTTGGCCGTCGCGAGCGTGAACGGCGGCAGCGGCGGCCGCGTTTCGTTAGGACTGCTATCCATCATGCCATTCTCCTTGCCTCTAGTTCGACGAAGACGCACGCTTCGTTCTCGAAACCTGCGCGTGAGGTGAAGCCGCCGCGCCATCGAGCAGTCGCTGCGCGGCCGCTTTGGCATCGCGAGCGGTATCGGGCGAGCCGCTGACGAGCGCCACGGCGATCGCGCCATCCACTAGCACGAGCCATTGACGGGCAAGCGCCGCAGCCTTTCGGGCGTCGATGCCCTGCTCCCGTGCGAACGCGTTGCAGCATTCGCCGATGAAGCGCAACAGTGCGGCCTTGTGCTCGCGAGCGACGACGCGAATCGGATCGTCGGGCGACGCGATTTCGCCCGACGCATTGAGAAATGCGCAACCGTGAAACCCAGGCGAGTCAAACCACTCGCGCAGCAAATCGAACATGCCGAGCAACTGCGCGCGCGGCGTCCTACCGTGGCTCAATGTCCCTTGTTCGAACCAGTTCATCCAACGTTCGTGCCGCCGCGCGAGCGCCGCGGCAACGAGCGCGTCCTTCGATTCGAAGTACGAATAGAAGCTCTTGCGCGTCGCCTGTGCGGCTCGCACGATCGCATCGACACCCGTCGCATGAATGCCGCCCGAATAGACGAGCGCTTCGGCGGCATCGAGCAACCGTTCGCGCGGCCCGGGCGGCTGCGCGCCGGGATCGCCTTCAGTCCGCCGAGCCATAGGGGATAGCTTGTCCATGGCGACAAAGGTAGAATGATCGTTCTCCTTTGTCAACCTCCGGCCATTTCTGTCGTCAAGGCTCGACAAATCGAGGTGGTCGGTGAGAACCTACGGGACGATGAGGGTGAGCATTTACGGGAACATGCTGCAAAGCGGCGCGATGGCGCTAAGCCGGCGGCAGCGCGTAGCGGCCGAAACCGAAACGATGAGAGCGATGACAATGAAACGTTGGGTAGAACGCAAACGGGCAGCGACTCGTGCCTGGTTGGCCGCGACCGCCGTCGCGACGAGCATGCTGTCGATGTCGGCTTGCACACCGCTGCGCGTGGTGACGCAAACGGTCTCTGCCGACGAAGCCCAAGTGCCCGTCGGCGCCTATGCGATGGACGCAGACCACTGGAGCATCACGTTCGATGTCGAACACTTGAAATATTCGCGCTTCGTCATGCGGTTCGATCGTGCGCACGCCATGCTCGCTTGGAAGGCGGGAGGGCTGCAAGCGAGTACGGTCGATGTGACGATCGACGCCGCGAGCGTCGACACGAAAGTGCCGCTGCTCGACAAGATGGTCAAGGGGCCGGACATGTTCGATGCGAAGACTTACCCGACGATCCATTTCGTCGGCAAACGTTTTGTCCGGACAGGCCCCGCAAAGGGGAGACTCGAAGGAGAGTTGACGATCCGCGAAGTCACTCGCCCAGTGACGCTCGACGTCACTTTCAACGGCTATGGCCGCAACCCGTTGACGAAAGAAGACACGCTCGGGTTCTCGGCGCAAGGCTCGTTCGGGCGCGCGCAGTTCGGGTTGGGCACCTGGTATCCGGCCGTCGGCAACGACGTGCGCGTACACATCGAAGCCGAGTTCGAACGGCACAAGGCATCGGGCGCCTGACGAATGGCGCCGATCGTCAGCCGTTCAGGCCGCCCAGTCCAAAATGACTTTGCCGCTTTCGCCTGAGAGCATCGTTGCAAAGGCCTGCTCGTAGTCGTCGACGGCAAAGCGATGCGTGAGAATCGGCGAAAGATCGAGGCCGCTTTGCAGCATCGCCACCATCTTGTACCAGGTCTCGAACATCTCGCGTCCGTAGATACCTTTGATTTCGAGCCCCTTGAAGATCACCTGATTCCAGTCGATCGCGGTCTGCGCGGGCGGGATGCCGAGCAGCGCGATCTTGCCGCCGTGGTTCATCGCTTCGAGCATGCCGGTAAAGGCGCTCGGCACGCCCGACATTTCGAGGCCCACGTCGAAGCCCTCGGTCATGTGCAGTTCGCTCATGACATCGGTCAGCGACTCTTTTGCGATGTTGACCGTGCGCGTCGCGCCCATCTTGGCCGCGAGACCGAGACGGTACTCGTTGACGTCGGTGATCACGACGTTGCGCGCGCCCACATGCCGAGCGATCGCCACGGCCATGATGCCGATCGGCCCTGCGCCGGTGATGAGCACGTCCTCGCCGACCAAGTTGAACGATAGGGCGGTGTGCGTTGCGTTGCCGAACGGGTCGAAGATCGCAGCGAGATCGTCGGAGATTTCGTCGGGAATCTTGAATGCATTGAACGCGGGAATCACGAGATATTCGGCGAACGCGCCTTCGCGGTTCACACCGACGCCCACCGTATTGCGGCACAAATGGCGACGGCCTGCACGGCAGTTGCGACAGAAGCCGCACGTGATGTGCCCTTCGCCGGATACGCGATCGCCGATCGCGAATCCCCGCACCTCCTGCCCCATCTTGACGATTTCGCCGACGTACTCGTGCCCCACGTGCATCGGCACGGGGATCGTCTTTTGCGCCCAGTCGTCCCACTTCCAAATATGGATGTCGGTACCGCAAATCGCCGTGCGCTTGATGCGGATCATGACATCGTTGTGGCCAACCTCGGGCTTTTTCACCTGCGTGAGCGTAAGACCGGGCGCGCGTTCGAGTTTCGCGAGTGCTTTCACGGAGATCTCCTCAAACGATGCCAAGTGTGCGGCCGACGCGCGTGAACGCATCCACGGCGCGATCGATCTGCTCGGGCGTATGCGCCGCGCTCATCTGCGTGCGAATTCGCGCGCGGCCCTTCGGCACCACGGGATACGAAAAGCCGATCACATAGACACCTTCCTTGAGCAATGCATCGGCCATGCGCGACGCAACCGATGCATCGCCAAGCATGACAGGGATGATCGGGTGCTGCCCCGGTACGAGCGTGAATCCCGCCGCGCTCATCGCCTCCCGAAAACGCTCACCATTGGCGCGCACGCGCCGGCGCAAGCGATCGCCTTCCTCGCTCTCGAGCAACTCGAGCACCTTGAGCGAAGCCGCCGCGATGCTCGGCGTCAATGTGTTGGAGAAGAGATAGGGGCGAGAACGCTGACGCAGCAGTTCGACGACTTCGCGCCGCGCGGCGACATAGCCGCCCGACGCCCCGCCGAGCGCCTTGCCGAGCGTGCCCGTCAGAATATCGACACGCCCTTCGACACCGCAAAATTCCGGCGTGCCCCGACCGTGCTCGCCGACGAAGCCAACCGCATGCGAATCGTCGACCATGACCATCGCGCCGTAGCGATCGGCCAAATCGCAGATGCCGGCGAGATTGGCAATGATCCCATCCATCGAGAACACGCCGTCGGTCGCGATCAGCTTGAAGCGCGCGCCCGCGGCGTCGGCTTCGCGCAGCTTCGCTTCGAGATCGCCGAGATCGTTGTTCTTGTAGCGATAGCGCTTGGCCTTCGATAGGCGAATCCCGTCGATGATGCTCGCGTGATTGAGTTCGTCGCTGATGATGGCGTCAGTTTCGTCGGTCAACGTTTCGAACAGGCCGCCGTTCGCGTCGAAGCAGCTGGAATAGAGAATGCAGTCCTCGGTGCCGAGAAATGCCGACAATTGACGTTCGAGCTCCTTATGCACAGTCTGCGTGCCGCAGATGAAGCGCACGGACGCCATGCCGAAACCGTCTTGGTCGAGCCCTTCCTTGGCGGCCGCGATCAGGCGGGCGTCATCGGCCAGCCCGAGATAGTTGTTCGCGCAAAAATTGAGCACGTCCTCGCCGCTGGCCAGATGCACGTCCGCCGACTGCGGACTCGCGATCACGCGTTCGGTTTTGTAAAAGCCGTCGGCGCGGATCTGATCGATCGTGCCGCGCAAGTGGGCGAGAAAGGTTTCGCGCATCGGTTCGCTCCTGACAAGAAGGGCGCCGCTCGCTCGGGTTGCGGGCGAAGCAGCCGTCTATTGCTGTTATAGTCGGTTGTCCGGTTTTGCCGAACAATTCCGATTTTTCGAACACAAGTTCGATATAGCGAACAACTTTAAGCGATTCGAATCCAAATGGCAAGCTCCGCCACTCGGCGCACCGCGCCTTCGCCCGTTCTTGCTCCGGCCTCTTCCGCGCAGGCGCCGCCGCGTGTCGGCGAGCAGATTCAGCGGCTGCGGATGGAGCGGAAGCTAACGCTCGACGATCTGTCGCGTGCGGCGGGTGTATCGAAATCGATGCTCTCCGAAATCGAGCGCGACAAGGCCAACCCGACGATCGCCGTTGCTTGGCGGCTAACGAACGCGCTAGGGGTCAGCCTCGATCAACTGTTCGCCACGCAACGCCGGCATGAAACGATCGACGTGTCGGGGCCTCACGAGATCCCGACGTTAGATGGGCACGAGGCGAAATATCAACTGCGCGTGTGGGGCCCGATCGAATTGGCCGGGAAATTCGAATGGTACGAACTCACCCTGCAGCCAGGCGGTGCGCTCGTATCGAACGCGCACGAACCGGGCACGCGCGAGCACCTGACCGTCCTGAACGGTGCGATCGAAATCGAAGTGGACGGGGAAGCGAAACGGCTCAAACTCGGCGAGACCGCACGCTACCAGGCCGACGTGCCTCATGCGATCCGGCACGCCGGGAAAGGCGACGCGAAAGCGCTGCTCATCGTGATCCACGGCTAAGCCGACGTTAATCGCCGCTCCGCCGACGTTTGGCTCGGCCGTCGAAGTACTGTATATTTCCACAGTATCTCGATATCCGGAGAGCGGCTTTGAACGAACACGATCTTGCCGCGCTGCGCTTTCAGGCCGCGGCGCGCGACCTCGAGCACATCGTCCGTCACATCGCTTCACGCTACGTCGTGCAGGGCGTGCCGCTTACATGGCGGCTGCTGCACGCCATCGAAGCGGAGGCGCTGGCGGATCTCGGCTTTGCGAGCCGCCACGATCGCGATGTGCTCGATCTTTTCAGACGTCCGGAAGACATGACCTATCCCGAAACGGACGATCCCGCCACGTTCGGTAAATCGAACGCGCTTCCGGCGGCGTTCGCGTTCGCCGTCGCGGCTTACGAAGAGGGGCAAGCGATGCAAACGCATGAAGCGGCGGGCCGCTCGAGCCGCATGCAGCCTCGCTCTAATGGGTGAAGCCGAGCCTAGCGCGCCCGAAACGGCTCACCTTTAATGTCCCGAATTACCTCACCTTTGGCGTGCCATCATCGGCCGGCGAGATCCGATTCGGCGGCAAATCAAGCACTTACTCCATGGGGATCGGTGCGTGCGGTGTTCATGAAGCGGGTCACCGCCTCGAGTCTCGATCGCTTGATGCCCGACGTGTGCTCGCATTCGGGGCACGATAACTCGTATCCGTCGCCGGCCCGCGACAACTCAGGTTCACCGTCCGCGCATTTCGGGCAGTGGCTCGGCAGCGCCACGTGTCCGTCGAGTGCGGTTCCGAGCGTAGTCAACTCCGCATCGTCGAACTTTCCGGTTTCCGCCCAGGAGCGAATCACGCCGGCAAGCTCGGGCGAAAATGCGCCGCGTTCTTTCGCTGCCGCGAGTTCGCGTGTCAATGCATCGATTTCGTCGGATTGCTCGCGTACCTGTGCTTCCAGGCGATCGCTACGCCCTTTGGCAGCGCTAAGTTGCTGAATGAAATCGAATTCTTTGCGACTGGCATCTCGAATGCCGGACTGGTAAGTGCTGGCCATGCTGCGCAATGAGTCGAGCTCGACGAGCATAGGCTTGACGCGGCGTTCGGCCTCCGCAATCGCGTCTTTGATTTGAGTGGCGTAATGCTCCGTGCTTTGCCGCAACTCTTGATGAAGCGCATCGATCCGTTCGCGCAGCGCGGCATTCCCCGTTTGCTCGGCCTCGAGACGTTGCTCGAGCCGAGCTTTTTCCGTTTCGAGCCTCGCCACCGCCGCGCGCAGCGCCTCCTCCGCGCTGGCTCGCACGGCGGCGGCCGCGCCGATCTGCGCTTCCAGTTCGCGCACGCGTGCAAGGGCCGTTTCCGCCCGCGCTTCGCTGCGTTGCCACGCGTCTTGTGCCGCCTCTCGACGAATCTGCGCTTCACGCAAGGCGTTCGTTGCTTCGTCGAGCGCCCCGAGTGCTTGCGAGCGTTCGTCATCGAGCGTTTGCCTGGCTTGTACCAGCGCTTGCTCGAACAACGCGCCCAATAGCTCGCCGGCTTTCTCTTCGAGCGCGGGTGGAATCGCTCCGCCTCCGATTCGCACACGCGATGCATTGCGAAGCCGCTCCCAAAAATGATCGATATCTTTTGGGATGTCGCTCGCGCTGCCGGTCTGGGTCAATTCGCGAACGGCCGCCGACGATGGACGAATGCCGAGGTCGAAGAAAAGCCGTTTGCACGCGTGCAGCGATAGGTCACGGCGATGCGCGCCGCTGGCGCGCATCGATTCGAGTTCGAGCCGGATGGCGTCTCGTTCTTCGTCGAGGGTCATGGAGTACTGTCGTGTTCTTGAGTGTATGAATAATAACGGATTACGTACTGAATGATACAGTTGAATCCGAAGTTAACGCCAAGGGTTAGGTATGCCTGCCTCATTGCCGGGAAAAGCCGCTTGCCTGCGCGGTTGGCGGGCAATTTCGTGAAACAAAGCGAGAAATCATAGATAAGCCTTTGAACCGACATGGTTTTTCCGTTTTTTCGGTCATCTGGTCGTTGTTTCACGGGACGGAACCGTTTTTCCTTGGCGTTTGTTTCTGGAAACGCACGGGGCTTTCCTTGAGAGTCATTGAAGTAAACACCCTTGAACCCTTGTTAAAAACGTTAACGCCATGGCAAACCCTTGTCGCACAAGGGTTTGCGGCCGATTGGGTGAATCTTTTCGGGAAGCGAGGTGAGCCTCGACAGGATGCTGCCGTGATGGGGTTCGGGGACACGCGTGAGCACAATCGGGAAACGATGTGAGGGGATTCAGGACGCTGCCGTTTTTCTGGCTTACCGAAAGGTGAGGCTTTTCGGGGAATGGCGCCCCCTATCGCTTGATGGGACGGGGACCCTCGTTCATAGATGGTGCGGTCAAGGGTGAGGCTTTGCGGGACCGATGTAAACCGTCGATTTCCATGGGATTCCGGGGCGATTTCAGTGCTCGGTGAGGTCTACCGGGAGACGAAGCCTATTCCAAGTGAGATTTTTCGGGAAAACCCTGGGTCTTTCCGCGCCATACGGCGCAAAGGTGAGCTTTCTCGGGATATGAAAGGCCGGCGTCGAGTTGTCGGTGCTTGCGCTCTCTATCGCTAGGCCGCGTGGCCGGAGGTCTAGGTGAGGTTTTTCGGGATCGCTCCGCAAGGTGTTCGCGCCGCGAGATCAACGGGGCCACCTGAGCTTTGCGGTGAGCCTTTTCGGGAGTCGAGTCTTGCGCTGGAAAGGCGTTCAACCCGAAGTTAGCTTTCACTTCCGTGGAAAATGTGGTCGAGCTTGGGTGGTGAGTTGATTTCCTGAAAGGATAGAAGTCGATAAGGTGAGCGTTTTCGGGGGACCTACACAGGCCCCGGTGTCGGTCGGGATCGACGATCGATCTTGGCAAGGTGAGAACATACGGGACCTGTTTCCGACGGAGGCCATGGGTCGTGCGGTCGCGCTAAGTACCGGAGCCAGTTGAGATTTCTGTCGGCGGTGGCCGGCAAGGTGAGTGTTTGCGGGAGCTGCAATCGGATAGGCTGTGGGCCGCCTCGATGGTGGCTCCGGTCGGCAAAGGTGAGCGTTTGCAGGAAGGTCCTCTGCCCAAAAGACGTGGAAAATCAGCGATGACCCGCGTCCGTACGGGATTCCACGATTGGTAAAGGTGAGCTTGTTCGGGATCGGAGGGGCCATCGTGCGTCTCAGATCGCGTTGTGGCTCACGCGACGCGTACTCCGTTGCCGCGATGAGCGGACCGCGTTTCGGCCTTTCGTTGCGGTTGCCCATTCGAGGCTCAGAGCGGTGTATGGGCTCTAAGGCCGATGCCGGTAGTGCCCTCCGTCTCATGCAAGCAATATCGCCGTGGCGGGACGCGGTTGGCGAGCGGCGTATGCGTGCGTCGGCGCGCGGTGCTTCGGGCCGTTGCAGCAGCGAGATCGGGAGTCGGTGCGAGCCACGCGCCAAATTTGTCGTCGCAAAATCGCGACAAGGGTTCGGTGAGCGAATACGGGAGAACTTTGACCCCGAGTCGGGCGGGCGCCGGACGGGCGGTTTCGGTGGACGCCGCGCCGTGCAACGCAACGTTCGCTGATGGTCGTTTGAATACGGTGAGGATTTACAGGAGGTAATGGAGGTGAGTCGTGGTTGCAAAGCGTGATTCACCGCGAAGGGTGAGAGCGTGGTTGTAGACGCCCATCACCACACTCTGTATCCTGTCGGGAAATTTCCTTCCCGACCGACGCATGGCAACAAAGCGCGCGAAGAAAACCGATGTGGTGAGTCCAAGCTCCGCTGAATTGCGAAAGGCCGTCGAAGCGATCGCCATTCAGCCCAAGAGCGGCAAGATCACGCTTCTCACGAGAAAGCTGTTCAACGTGCTGCTGGCCGTTGCGCAGCAGGCGGACGAGTCGGGCGATACGTATCGCGCGCTGTTATCGGACATCGTCGCAAACTCGGCATTCGACTCCAACGATACTGCGCTGGTGAAGGAGCACCTTCGGCGGATGGTGTCCGTGCAGGTCGAGTGGAGTCAAGGCACCTCGAGCCAGAAGCCCGGCCGCAAGTGGGGCATCTCGACGCTGATTGCCGATGCCGAAATCCTTGAAGACCCGGCAACCCGTCGGGTTTGGGTTGAATTCTCGTTTGCGCCGAAGATCAAAAAGAAGCTGCTCGATCCGGTGCAGTACGCACGCCTGAGCCTGCAGTTCCAGAGCCAATTGCGCAGTAGCGCGGGCCTGGCCTTGTATGAAATCTGTGTGCGCTATCTGACCAATCCTAGCCATCTCACGATGCGCGAGTCTTGGGCCTGGTGGCGCCCGATCTTGTCGGGCACGCCCGATACCGAGGCGGGCGACGAGGCCAAACGCGAGTACAAGTACTTCAAGCGCGATTATCTGCGCCCTGCGATTGCCGAAGTGAACGCGGTGACGAACATCTTCGTCGAGCTCATCGAGCATCGGGAAGGCCGGCGCGTGGCCGAGATCCAATTCCGCGTGACCGAACGCAAGCAGCCGATGCTGGCGCTCGACGAGCATCCGAATGTGTTTGACAGCACGCTCATCGACCGGATGGTCAAGATCGGCATCCCATTGAAGGAAGCGCAGAGCCTCTATGCCGATAGCGAGGAAAACCGCATCCGCGCGGCATTGCAGATGACCGAGCAACGCATGCGCAGCACCTCGCTCCCGCCCGTGCGTAGCGCCCCGGCACTGTTCAAGGACGCGCTCAAGAAGGGCTACGCTCCGCCCGTGGAGATGATCGAGCAGCCTGCCGCCGGCACCGTCAAAGGGATGTCAGGGGTTGTGCCGGCCGACGAACTGAAAGCGCGCCTGCTCGACGAGTACGGCGCCTACCGCCGTAGGGAAGCGCGAGCGCTCTACGAAGAGCAAGGTGAGGAAGAACAGGAGCTCGCGCGGCAATCGTTCGAGGACGACATGTTGCCCAAGATGGGGGGGCACTTGCGCGATGATTGGCGTCGCCGCGGCCTCGATTCGAAGCTCGGCGAAACGGCATTCTTCGATTGGCT
Source organism: Trinickia sp. (assembly GCA_036384755.1). Classification (GTDB taxonomy): domain Bacteria; phylum Pseudomonadota; class Gammaproteobacteria; order Burkholderiales; family Burkholderiaceae; genus Trinickia. The sequence goes on from DASVLS010000019.1 coordinate 41,327, forward strand.
TGCCCGCAAGACTTGGGGCGAACCGACGGATGGCGATCTGTTGGCCTTTACGCTAAGTCAGTCGCGGGCGGCTTGATGCCGCCCGGCAGGCCACTGCCGCCTAGCTCGACTGCAACATCTGTTCGATCTGCCTCAGGATTTCATCGCGCTTATCGCGCGATAGTCCGCGCAATCTCAGCTCGAGGCGGTCGTCACCGTACGATTTCAAATCGCCTACCGCCACGCCGTCTAGCTTGATCTCCATACGCTGTGCGTACCGTTGCCGCGTGGCCGGCTTGGCGGTCTCCTGCGGATTGGCGCGGCCCTTGACGATGTCGGCGACCTGGCGCGTGCTCAGGTCGTCGGCAACGATGCGATTGATCAAGCGCAACGTCGCATCGATGCCGCGGGCCGAATGATACCGGCCTACCTGATAAGCCATGTTCGAACCAAACCGGTCCGGGCGCGCAACCATCTCCTGCATGATCGACTCGGGTAGTTTCGCGAGAGACAGGGCGACGGCAACCGTCGATTCATCGAGGCCAAGGTGTTCGGCTAGCTCCTTTTGGCTCTGGAAATGCTGCTCGTCGAGAAAGCGTCTCCACACGACGGCGTTGTCGAAAACGGTCTGCGAATCGCGTTGAACGTTGAGGTCGTAGCCGAGTTTGTAGCTTTCGATTCCAATCGGAAGATCGACGACGACGGCCTTGACGGTGTCCTTATTCGCTTCCTTTAACGCGCGCACGCGTCGCCCGCCGTCGCTGACGAAATACGAGCCGGGATTCGCGTAGTCGGGGATGACGTGGATCGCCTGTTGCTGGCCTTGTTTCGCCAAGTTCACAGCCAGTTCGGCGATCGACGTCTTCAGGTAGAAATGTCGCGGATTGAAGGGGCTCGGCTTGATCGCCTTCAAGTCGAGGTCGATCACTTGGCCGGGCTCATAGCCGTTCGCAAGGCGCCATGAGCGATAGTCCGCCGATTCGTTGGCGTGTGCCGTGTCGGCAACGGACGGAACAGCGTGCAGCGCCGGCTCGGCTCGTGACAGCGTCGTCTTAGCCCCGGGCTTTGCTTCGTTCTGAACGAGATCGTCGATCGCGTTGAGCCGGTCTAGCGCGGTGCGCTTCTCGCTGCTCGTCGTGTCTGGGCGCGCTTGGAAGCCTTTAGCAAACTGAGAGGGTTTCATGCGAGGTCCTTTATGCGCATAAAGTCAGGGGAGCATGGAGGCGATCTCGTCCGCGCATGCTCGAACCTCAGCCGCGGCGAGCTTGGCGCCTCGATCGCTCATTTGCAGTACGGTCTGTCCGAGCGCCATCGCCTGTTTATAGGCTTCACGCGTCGGAATCTGAGTCTTGAGCAGCGGGAATCCGAGGTCTTCCAGCGCGCGTTTGAGTTCGCGCGTTAGCATGCGCTTTTCCTCGGTCTTGTTCAGCAGGAACACGGCGCGCAGGTCTTCATTCATCACCTGCGCTTGCTGAACGAGCTTCACCAGCCCCACGCTGGACCAATAATCGGCGGGCGACGAAGACGTCGGAATAACCGCAATCGACGCGGCCAACAACACGACACCCGATACTTTTTCCGTGATCGAAGGGGGACAGTCGACGACGATCACATCGTAGTCCCCGATGAACTTCTTGATCTCGCGATGGATTTGACCGCCCGCTTCGGAGAGATTGACGACCGGGAAAGGGATGCCGGCGTCACCGTCGGAGGAAGCGCTGGCCCAGTGCACCAAGGTGTTTTGGCCGTCTGCATCGACAACCAAGACTCGCTTACCTTTTTCGTGAAATGCCGCCCCGAGATGCATGGCGATCGTGCTTTTGCCAACCCCGCCCTTCTGTTGAGTTACCGCGACGATTTCCGCTGCCAATTTTTTCGCTCCTTAACAGATCGACGAATTTTACCGTGAAGATTTTTATTTTCAATGTTTTCGTAGCAAGACAGCCACGAATTGGCTGAACGGCATAGGTTTATGCGCATAAAGGCGGCGCTGGATCCAATCGATCCGCAGGTCAGGGATAGGTTGCGGGCGACGAGACGATTGCTCGCGACCGTGTGGCCGAACTCATCGTCGCGATGCGCTGTGCTCCCGATCCGCCGTGTGAATGAGGCGTTGTGAATGATCTCAGGCGACTTCGCGTTCTATGCGACGGGACGCTGGGTCGGCAGCTCGCAAGCGGCAGCGTGCCGCCGGTCGCGCTCACGCTATGGTTGTTGCACCGTTACGGGCTGCATTCGGAAGCGGCCACATCTTTCCATTCCGCATGTGCTCGGCGCCGCGTTGCCGATCATCTCGCTCGCGCTCGTCTTCCGTCCGCAACTCGCGGCGCTCGCGGCCCGCGCATCGAGTCGCAGCGCCGCGGCCCGCACCGCGAGCATCGGCTATCGATCGACATCGACTTTTCAGCGTTGGTTATCTCAGAGTTCGCGAATCGTAGTGGGTGGGGCGGCATATCCGTATGCCGCCTCCGGATGCGACCCACGCGTGCGCGATGCGAAGCGGATCGAACATGGGCATGCCGAATTGGGCGTAGCTCCGCGACTCAACACATCGTGTCGATGAACAAGATCGCCTGCCACGCTGCCGTCCGTGCGACGACATAGCGGCACTTTCGTCGCGCGCTCGGGTACCTCATTCGTTGAATGACAACGGTCTACTTGCATTGACCGACTCGACCGCCGCGATGCAATAAAAGCCGTGACACGCCCCGCCACTCCGTTGAAGCGACCGCCGCGCATCCCATAGGGCCTGTTCACGCTAATTCCAGGCTTGCGAACGTGCCTTACCGGGTGTCCCCCAAGGGGATTTCCTTCGGGGCATCGCATTCCTTGCGCTCGGCCCTTCTGGTGGCCAGCGCAAGCCTGGAATTAGCGTGAACAGGCCCTAGGATTTATGCGCATAAAGCGGCGCGCCCCGGCGCACTTAGGTCGGTTTGCCCGTTCAGCGATGCACGGCCTCTTCTCAATCAGTACCCGTCGGACACGCGTCGATGATCGCTCCCAACGAGGCGAACACCGTAAAATGACGGACCTCACAGCAAAATCGACAAGACCATGATCACCGTCTATCACAACCCCCGTTGCTCGAAGTCACGAGGCGCATGCGAACTGATCAACGAGCATCTCAGCAACTCGGGGGAAGCCGTAAAGGTCATCGAATATCTGAAGGAGCCGCCCTCGGTTGACGACTTGAAGGCATTGCGCAAAATGTTGGGCGGCTCTGTCAGGGAGATGATTCGCGACAATGAAGCGGCCTACAAAGAACTGGGCCTTGGCGATCCCACGCTGACGGACGAGCAGCTGTACGAAGCCATTGCCGCGCATCCGGTTTTGCTTCAGCGCCCCATCGTCGTTCGCGACGGTCGTGCCGTGATCGCTCGTCCGCCCGAGAACGTCGACACGTTGTTTGCCTAATCGCGCGCTTGAGCACGAAAACAAGCCGCCTACTGCGACCATCGACGAACGATAACTCAGCGAGCCGTACTTCGTGCTCGATTGTTTTTCCGCGATGCAAGTCATCGAAGATTTATTCGACTTATTGCTAAAGACCCGATTGATCTTCGGCGACACCCAAGCCAAGCAGAGCAATCAGTCGAACTTCGTCTCGGATCGGCAAGCGAGGGCGAAGCGCGAGCGAACGCTGGCTATCAAGCGTGCTTTCCGCTTGCCCCGGCCATCTTTGCGCGTTGCAGCCCTGCCGATAGCGACCAACGCCCGACCCCATGAAAGAACAAATACGCGATCAGCACGGCCCAAAGGACGTGGTCTTTGATCATCACGGGTTCGAGGCCCGGATAAGACATGACCGCGACGAGGTTGACGACGAATAGCCCTGCCGCGGCGAATCGCCCTTGCCAGCCCAGCAACAGCAAGACGGGGAAGATCAATTCCCCTCCGGCGCCCATGACCGCGGCAACAGCCGGCGGCAGGACAGGGACGTGATATTCGTTGGAAAACAAATAAAGCGTACTGTCCCAACTGCGCAATTTCGTGAGCCCGGACAGGAAGAACACGCGGAATATGTACAACCGGATGGCGAGCGCAAACAGCGGTTGCAGCGCCACGGCTATATTGTCGAGGCGGCGGAGCAGGTTACATGCGATGTTAGTCTTCATGATGACGTACCTCGATGGCTTGAACGAGCCGGCGGCCGAATAGTTGCGAAAACAACCAATCCGCGTCGGCGCCTGTTTCGGCAAATGCGGTTTCAACGGCGATACCGGCCATCAGCGCGGCCATCGTTTCCGCTTCGGCCGCGCCAAGCGGTTGCCATTGAACAGCGAACGCTTCTCTCCAGATCAGCACCGCTTGCCCGCCGGCGTCCAAGCGAGCAAGCGGGCCGCCCGCATGCATGTTCAAAATGTCGGCGATGGGCCAATGGGCCGACCGCACGAGCGCGACGGACGGCGCGAACGTCATCGAGGCGGCGCCGAAACGTTTGGGACCGAGCTCGGCAATCGTCGAGCTGCCCACCACCTCGCTATCCGGGGCGAAGTAGGCGCGATGCAGCCGCCAATCGACTTCGGCGACATCGCCCAAATACGGAAGATCCGCCGCCGGGGAAAAGCCACGGATGAACGCCGGCAGATCGGCGCCGTCGTCATGAAGATTCGCCGACTTCGCGCCCGTGCAATCGACATAGGCGCGCGCCAGTGCGCCGAAGTAGTCCTCGCCGACGAGCTTGACGACATTGACGAACGCGTCGGTCAGCGCCGCGATCCGATTGAGCCGGATGTTGTTTCGATAAACGCTCATGTGCTCGCTTGTCGAGGTCGTGACGCCGACGGGCGCGATGCCGGCGTTGGCGAGCGAGGCCGCGAATCGGTCGAGCACTGCGGCGTAGGCTGCTGGCTTCAACATGCTGCCCCCTCCATCACCGTGACGCCGGCGGTGCGGGGCCGGGTCGCCGCTCGCACTCGCGCTTCGAGGTCGGCGTATTCCTGCAGCAACCCCTGCAATGGCGGCAGATTCGTGTCGCGTTCGAGCAGCACCGGCGTCGTGCCGAATCGTTCGAGCGCCGCGTCGAGCAGCGTCCATACGGCGTCGCTGACCGGCGCGCCGTGCGTGTCGATCGCAATGGATTCCAACCACTCGAATCCGGCCACATGCATTTCGCCGACGCAATCCCTTGGCAGCTGCGCAAGTTCGGCGAACGGATCGATGCCCAGATTCAATGCGTTGACGTGCAGGTTGTTCAGATCGAGCAACACGCCGCAGCCGGTGCGGGCGACGAGATCCGCGAGCATCTGCGCCTCCGTGCACACTGCGCCTTCGAATGCGACATAGGCCGACACGTTTTCGATCAAGATCGATCGGCCAAGGGCGTTCTGCACGGCATCGATATGCGCTGCGACGAGATCGAGCGCGCCCTCCACGCGAGGCACGGGCAACAAGTCGTTGAAGAACCGGTCGCCTGCCCGATTCCAGCAGAGATGCTCCGATACGAGCGCCGGTTCGATCCGCTGAACGAGCGACTTCAGCTGCGCCAAGTGGCTGGCGTCGGGCGCTTCGAGGCTTCCGAGGCCGAGTCCGACGCCATGCAAGCTGATTTCATAGCCGGCGCGCACTCGTTCGAGTGCGGCGACGGGTTCGCCGCCGCCGAAGTAGTTTTCGCTGTGGACTTCCCACCAGCCGACGGCAGGCCGCTGTGCAAGCACTGCTGCGGCGTGGGGCCCGCGCAGGCCAAGACCCGGTCTACCGAGTGCCTTCGGATTCATTGTCTTCGCTCCCGGTGTCGGCAATCGCGCGCTGGTTAGCGCAAGGTATGCGATCGGCTGGCGGCCGGCATCGGCGACCGCCTTCCATGCATGGCTGGTGTGCTTACATCGCCGGTTTCAGCGATCCGCCCATCTGCGCACATGTGCCCTTCGCAACGGCCTTGAACTCGCCCTTGTCCATGTCCTTCGTGGCCTGCCCGGCGCACGAATGGTTGTTGCCCTTGCAATCGTTCTGGCCGGCCTTCGCGATGCCATAGCACTTTTCCATATCGGCGGCGAAGACGGGCGTCGCGAGCGACGCGCCGAGGGCTGCGGTGAAGGCGGCGGCGGCAATCCATTGCTTGTTCATTTGCTTCTCCTGAGGTTGGTTTGATAAAGCCATTGAGCGAGGCTTTGGCAGCTCGAGCCGGCGTGCGGCACATAGGCGAAGCGAGCTTGTGGCGCCCGCAGAGCCCTGAGGCGACGTCGACCGATGACGCACGACTCTTGCTGCCTGTAATACGGCCTGCTTTCGGGAACGGATGCAGCAAGACGGAAAAAATCGCGACGCGCGTCACCGAACGGTCACTGATGTGACGATTCGTAAGCGCCGCGGGATATTGACGAGTTATCCACAGTTTCTGTGGAAAAGTTTGTGGAAAGTGAGGCGCGAACCCACGGCCCGCCGGGCGTTTAGTGGGTTGCGCGAAAAATCGGCCACCATCGCGAAACCGGAGCGCGGCTCGGGCGTCTATGATGGAAAGTCAAGCCGAACTCGGACGTTTCGGCATCTTCGATCCCAACGCGTAGGAGCAAGACATGGCTTACAAAATCGAAGTCGTCGTCGGCAGTTTGCGGCGTGAGTCGTTCAACAAGCAGTTGGCGCACGCACTGACGAAGCTCGCGAGCAGCGAGTTCGAATTCGCGTTCCTCGATATTGGCGCGCTGCCGCTGTACAGTCAGGACTACGACTCGAATTTTCCCGAGCCGGCGAAGCAATTGAAGGCGCGTATCGAGGCGGCGAGCGGACTGCTCTTCGTGACGCCCGAGTACAACCGGTCGATGCCGGGCGTGTTGAAGAACGCGTTGGATTGGGGTTCGCGGCCGTGGGGAACGAACTCGTGGAAGGACAAGCCGGCGGCCGTATGCGGAATGTCCGTCGGCGCGACCGGCACGGCGCTGGCCCAGCAGCATCTGCGCAACGTGCTTGCTTACTTGGACGTGCCCACGCTGGGCCAGCCAGAAATATTCCTCAAGCACACCGACGGCTTCTTCGATGCCAACGGCGGTATTGCCAACGAAGACTCGCGCAAATTTCTCACGACGTTCGTTCAGCGCTTCGAGGCCTGGGTGAAACGCCACGTATCGGCGAAATAACGGCGAAGTAACGACTCACGTCGATCCGGACCGCGGCTCGTCGCCGCGGTAGACCTCTTCGTCCTGCAGGTATTCGTCGGGAACGGGCGGCGTCTGGGCCGGCGGCGGCGTACTCGTGGGACCCGTCGAACTCGTTGGGCTCGCCGCGTTTTCCTGCTCAGTCGCCGGCGGCTGCGAGATGCGGCCGGAAGTGAATACGGCTCCCATGCCCGGCGCGGAACCCGCCGCCACGGCGGTGGCCGCTGCTTCGGTGTCCACCTTCGGCGTCGGCTGCGTGGCCGCAGCGTTCGTTGCGCCTGCCGTGGCGGTTGTTCCGGAGGCCGGCTCATGCGCATAACTGTGCACGCTGCCCTGCCGCGTCGGCTGAACCGGCACGCTCGGCCGTAAACCGAGCTCTTCGAGCGGTGAATGCGAGCGGGTGGCTTCGTCGGCAGGGGCCTGCCACGTCGCCGCGCGCTCGGCGATATCGAGCGGCCCCATCCCTTCCAGCGTCGTCCGAGTCACGGTGGCCAACGCATCGGTGGGCGCGTCCACGCAGACCATCACCGCACCGCGCCGCACGGCCTCGGCATACTGCGCGGTTTCGCGCTCGGGCGGGGCGGAGACGAAGAGCGATTCGAAGAAGCGCTCGATGCTCGCCAGCAGACCTTCGTTGGCGGTGGGCGCGTACTGGGAAGCGGACGCGGATGTCGCGTCGCTCGCGTAGGTCGGTTCGCAGCGCGCCTTGAGCGTCACATCGCCGTACGCGATACCCGCGGCGACGAGCGCCTCGCGCGCAGCTTCGGCTTGGGGATAGGTATCGAAAAATGCGATGACGGTGTGCTGCATGACGACCTCCTCGAGGCTTGTTTTGCGATTACGGCACGCAAAACTCGCGCCGGACCGCTCAAGTCGCCTTGCCGTGCGCGTGCACGCGGACTTCGCGTTCGCGTCTAATCGTCTGAAGCATCGATTCGAGCAGGGCGATATCGAAAGGTTTTGACAGCACGCGCACGTTGACATTCCGCGCCCGCTCGAGCTCCTGCGCGTAGCCCGTCATCAGAATGACAGGAAGCGGCGCGTCGAGCGTTTGCACCGCCTCCGCCAGGTCGATGCCGTTGGTGGCGCCCGGCATATGAATGTCCGAGATCAGCACATCGAAAGGATCGTCGGCTCGTGACAACGCGTCCGCAATGAGCCGCAACGCCGCATCGGCGTTGAATGCGCTCGTTACGCGGTGTCCCATCATGCCCAACAGCGCTTCCGTGCCCGCCGCTACTTCGTCGTTGTCCTCGACCAGCAGCACGTGCAAGCCGCCGTCCGCGCCCGTATCGACGGCTTCCTGCGCGTCTTGCGGCGCCGCGGCCGGGGCGGCGTCGGCGCGCGGCAAGTAAAGCCGTACGGACGTGCCGACGCCTGGCGTGCTGTCGATCGTCGCGAGGCCGCCGGACCGGTCGCAGAAGGCGAAGACTTGCGGCAGCCCGAGGCCCGTTCCCATGCCCTTCGGTTTCGTCGTGAAAAGCGGTTCGAACGCATGTGCCAGGACATCCGGCGGCATGCCGGCCCCCGTATCCTCGAGCGAAATCTGCACGAATTCGCCCGTCAGCGCGAAACCGCTTTCCCTTTCCAACCGCACGTTTGTCGCGCGCACGGTGAATTGACCGCCGCTTGGCATCGCGTCGCGAGCGTTGACGGCGACGTTGATGAGCGCGAGCTCCAACTCGGCGCTGTCGACCTCGATCGGCCAGACGTCGCGGCCGATGTCGACGATGAGCGCGGCTTTCGCGCCGAGCGACGTGCGCAGGAGCTCGCGGCTCGCGGCCATCCAGCGCGAGAGCTCGATGGTCTCGTTGCGCAACGGCTGCTTGCGCGCCACGCCGAGCAACTGGCGGGTGAGCGACTGGCCGCTCTTCAATGCGCGCTCGATCGCACCGAGCTCTCGATCGATGCTGATCGCGCCGCGACGGCGCGCGATCTGGACGTTCGTCGCGACGATCGTCAGCAGATTGTTGAAGTCGTGCGCGACGGTGCCGACGAGGTTGCCGAGCGTTTCCATCTTGCGCGACTGGCGGTAGGCCGATTCGATCGACCGGCGCATCGAAGCCTCGGCTTGCCAGCGCTCCCATGCCTGCTGCTCGGCGGCGAGCCGCTTGAGCGACAGCGCGAGCACGAACCAAAGGGCGATCGACGGGGTGAAAATCGACGCGGCGAAGAGTAGCGCACGCCGGTACCAAGCCGACCAGATCGCCGATTCGCTGTACGTGCACGATACGTACACCGGATAAGCGCCGACCTGCCGGTAGGCGAGAATCCGCCCGTCGTGCTTGTCGGCGTCGGCCCGAATGCGCAGCACGCCCGAGTGGCTGCCCGAGGCGAGCGCTTGCGCGAACGGGGGGGCCACGACGGCCGATTCGGGACGCGGCGGGTAGGAGGCGAGCACGGCGCCGTCGGTGCGCGTGAGCGACATCGTCATGGCGCCGCGTTCGGCGCCCAGCAACTCGCGGTAGAACGATTCGAAGTACGAGCGGCGCAACGCGACCGAGACGAGCCCGGCGAATGCGCCTTTGGCATTGCGCCGGGCGATGCCCGTATTGAACACGGCTTCGCCGCTGCCGGCATGCCACACCATGACTTTGGACACGTGCTCGAGGATGCGCCCGCCGCGAATCCCGGCAAAATCGTCGCGCGCGGCGATCGAGGCGTGCGGCGCCGGATAGTAGCGGCTGTTGGCCAACAGCAAGCCCTCGGGCCCGAAGATCGATACCGAAGCGACTTGCGGATAACCGCCGCCGATGATCTGCAGCCGATTGTGGATGTCGGCTTCGCGCGCGCGGATCGCGTCGTTGTCGAGCCCGCGCACGAGATCGTCGACGCGCGCGTCGAGCGTCTCGTTCAGGTCGAAGACCTTGAGCGCGTGCTCCTCCGCGATGCGCACGGTTCTGACGGTGGCGTCGGTGGCTGTGGCGACCCGCGCGCGGAAATCCGAATAAGCGACGACGGCGGCATAGACGGCCGGCAAAACGATCGCCGCGGCGAGCAGGACGATCAACGTCACGCGGCGAGCGGCGAAATCGGGTTCGGGCATGGCCGGCGCCGGTGCGCCGTCTTGCCAATCGTCGGCCAAGGCATTCGTCGTCGAGTTATCCTGCCGTCGGCGGGTCATCTTCGTCTATCGTCCAGTGGAGGCGGTTGCCGTCTAACCATCATAAGCGACTTGGTCCGATACCGGCCTTTTTGTCCCTGCGTCGAGTCGGCGACACGTCCGAACGTTCGCCCTAAAACAGCGACAAAATCGGAAGCGCAAACGTACACAAAAGAAAAATTTACGCGATTCAGACCGAAAATGTCCAGTTTGTTTCTTCATACGCGAAAAATCAATGGGCTTGGCCGACCGATTTCGAAAATGGAGAGTTGATTTTCCGCCGGTTTGCTCCGAAAATTTCGCACTACTTTAAGAACATGATGCGCTCGCTGTATCGGGCGCCTGCCAAGCGCGAAGTCCAGCCGCCTTTCGCGCGCGCCGCACTTTCGCACCTTCGGTGCCTACGGGGAAGGGACCGCCTCGCGCCGCTTTTTCTCCGTCGACACCCTCCGCTCTCGTTAAAGAAGGCCTTCGAGCCGCCGTTAACGCGATATAGACCTTTTTCGTTTTTTTTTCGTCACGCTTGCCATGCCCTTGCCGATTGTGATCGCCGATGATTCCCTGCTAGCCCGTAAGGTTCTGACGAAAGCCTTGCCGGCTGACTGGGACGTCGACATCGCATACGCATCGAACGGCCACGAGGCCCTCGCACTTTATCGTGCGGGGAAGGCCTCGGTCATGTTTCTCGACCTGACGATGCCGGACATGACCGGTTATCAGGTGCTCGAAGCCCTTCAGCACGAGGACTTGAATACGTTCGTGATCGTCGTGTCGGCCGACGTGCAGCCGCTTGCCCAAGAGCGCGTGCGCGCGCTGGGCGCCGCGGCTTTCGTCGCCAAGCCCGTGACCCCGGAGGCGATATTGCCCATCCTCAAGGAGTACGGGTTGTATGCGTGAGAACGTGTTCACCGAAGAGCAGCGCGACGCCTTGCAGGAAATCGCCAATCTGGCGATGGGGCAGGCCGCCACGCGACTCGCGCGGCTGCTCGATACCTTCATCGAGCTCTCGGTTCCCCGCGTGCGGGTCGTCCGTGCCGAGGAAGCGGCGCGGACGCTGCGAGAGATGACTGGGATCAACGAAAGCGTCACGGCGGTGCGGCAAGGCTTTCGCTCCGACATCAAGGGCGAAGCGCTCGTCATCTGCCGCAGCAGCGAAGTAGGCCATTTGTGCTCGCTCGTAGACGACCCCTACGTGCACTCGGCCTACGATGCGGCGAGCCAAACCGAACTCATGTTCGACGTTGCCAACGTGCTGACGGGGGCGTGCGTCTCGTGCATTCTCGATCAACTCGACCGCACGCCGATTTTCTCGCCCCCGGGCCTGCTCGGCGAAAAAATCTCGCTCGAGGACGTTTTTCAATCGGATGTGCTCGCTTGGAAGGTCGCTCTGCTGCTCGAAGTGAATTTCGCGCTCGAGGATCAGACGTTTCGCGCGCACCTCGTCATGCTCATGGCCGAGGATTCGATTCGTCGGATGAACGATGCGCTCGACGCGCTGCTTTCCAGCCTATGAACGATGCCATCGAGCAATCCCTCAGCGATCTGGTGATCGAACGCGTCGGCTTCGGCATCTTCGTGCTCGATCGTGACCTGAAGGTGCTGATGTGGAACCGGTTCATGCAGGACCACAGCGGCAAGCCTGCCGAGGCCGTCGTCGGCAAATCCATTTTCGACAGTTTTCCCGAACTGCCTCGCGTCTGGCTCTCGCGCAAAGTCGAAAGCGTCTTTCAGCTCGGCAGCTTTGCGTTCAGCTCTTGGGAGCAGCGCCCCTATCTGTTCAAGTTCGATCATGACAGGCCGATCACCGGCGGCGTCGACTTCATGCAGCAAGACTGCACGTTCATGCCGCTCACGCGCGGGCGCGAGGTCGAAGCCGTCTGCGTGACGATTTCCGACGTGACGCATGTGAGCGTCGTGCAGCGGGAACGGGAGGAAGCCGTCGAGAAACTGCAGGAGTTCGCAAATCGCGACGGCTTGACGGGCATCGCCAACCGGCGCTTCTTCGAAGCGCGGCTGCGCGACGAATTCCTTCGTTGGCAGCGTTACGGCGGCGAAATGTCGGTCTTGCTGTTCGACCTCGATCATTTCAAGGACATCAACGATCGCTTCGGACACGCCGTCGGCGACACCGTGCTGCGCGTGACGGCGCAGCGCGTGGCCGACGCGGTCCGCGTTCAAGACACGTTCGGGCGTTTCGGCGGCGAGGAATTCGCGCTGTTGCTGCCGTGCACGCCGCTGGCCGATGCGATGGTGGTCGCCGAGAAAATCCGCATGACGATCGGCGATACGCCCGTGGAAGCGGAAGGGGTGCGCGTGCCTGTCACGGCCAGCGTGGGCGGTGCGGCGGCCCGCCCCGGACTGCCGACTTACGAAGTGCTCATCAATGAAGCGGACGCCGCCCTTTACAGCGCAAAACGCCAAGGCCGCAACCGCTCGGTCGCGCTCGCCTGACCGGGCGCTCACCCCGCGCGGGCCCGCCGATTCCGCCGACGGCGGGCTCGGCTGCGGCGCTTATTAAAACGTTGGTATACTTTTGCCCGTTTCCGGCTCCCTTGCCGGCGAGCCGCACCGCCGATCGAGCGCCGCGGTTCGCGTAAATGCGGTGCACGGTGCCCGACACCCGAGGCACGCCGCACAAGCATCGGTTCTCATTCGCCCTGCTGGGGCGCCACAGCGGAGTTCGCCTTGGCCGTTTCAAATCTCGTCGCGGACGAACCAGCGCCCGACGCCGCAGCCGTCACGTCGAGCAGCTCGTTCTACCTCGCCATGCGCATTTTGCCCGCCGCGCAGCGCGACGCGATGTTTCACGTCTACGCGTTTTGCCGCGCGGTGGACGACATCGCCGACAGCGATGCGCCGCGCGCCGAGCGAAGCGCCGCGCTCGAGCGTTGGCGGGCCGACATCGACGCCTGCTACGACGGCGAGCCGCGTGCCGCGCTGGCCGAATTGGCGCGCCAAATACGCACCTTCGGCCTGCGCAGAGAAGATTTCTACGCGATGATCGACGGTATGGCCATGGATGCTGCGGCCGATATTTGCGCACCCGACGAGGCGACGCTCGATCTCTATTGCGATCGCGTCGCGAGCGCGGCCGGCCGTCTATCGGTGAGAATCTTCGGGATGGAAGAGGAGGCGGGGCATACGCTGTCGCACCATCTCGGCCGCGCGCTGCAACTGACCAATATCTTGCGCGACATCGACGAAGATGCTGCGATCAACCGGTGCTACTTGCCGCGCGAGTTGCTTGCGCGGGAGGGCATCGCCGCGACCGATCCGATTGCGATCGCCGACGATCCCTCCTTGCCGCGCGTCTGCGCGACGCTGGCGCAGCGCGCGCTCGCACACTTTGCGAAGGCCGACGCGATCATGGACGCCGCGCCGCGCAAAGCGGTGCGCGCACCACGCATCATGTCGGGTGTTTACCGGTGCTTGCTCGAGCGCACGCTCGAGCGCGGCTTCGATCTGCCTCGCACGCCGGTGGCGAAGCCGCGTTTGCGGCTGCTGTGGATCGTCGCGCGCTACGCGCTCTTTTGAGCGATGCGGCGAAGCGGTGCGCTTCGTCCTCCAACCTTTGTATAAATGCCGATGAACGACATTTCCGCCCCTTCCGCCGTCATGGCGGCTTCGAGCTCGGCGCCTGCCGCAAACACAGATAAGCGCGTTGCGCTCGAGGCCTCCATCGCGCGCGCGACGGACGCCATTTTGGCCGACCAGCGCCCTGACGGACATTGGGTCTACGAACTCGAAGCGGACGCGACGATTCCCGCTGAGTACATCCTGCTCGTGCATTACCTCGGCGAAACGCCGAACCTCGAACTCGAGCGCAAGATCGTTCGTTATTTGCGCCGTATCCAGCTGGCTGCGGGCGGTTGGCCGTTGTTTACCGATGGCGCAATGGACGTAAGCGCCAGCGTGAAAGCCTACTTCGCGTTGAAGATGGCCGGCGAGCGCGACGACGCGGAGCACATGCAGCGGGCCCGCGCAGCGATTCTCGGTGCGGGCGGCGCGGAAGCGGTGAACGTGTTCACGCGCATTTTGCTGGCGCTGTTCGGCATCGTGCCTTGGGGCGCCGTTCCGATGATGCCGGTGGAAATCACGCTGTTGCCGCAGTGGTTCCCGTTTCATTTGTCGAAGGTGTCGTATTGGGCGCGCACCGTCATCGTGCCGCTGCTCGTGCTCAATGCGCGGCGGCCCGTGGCGAAGAACCCGCGCGGGGTGCGCATCGACGAACTGTTTCTCGGCGAGCCGTCGGCCACGGGCTTGCTGCCGCGCGCCGGACATCAGAGCCGCGGCTGGTTCGGCTTCTTTCGCGCGGTCGACACGGTACTGCGTGCCGTCGACGGCCTGTTCCCGAAAAAGACGCGCGAGCGCGCGATCGCGGCGGCGGTTGCATTCGTCGATGAGCGGCTGAACGGTGAAGACGGTCTGGGCGCGATATTTCCCGCGATGGCGAACGCGGTGATGATGTACGACACGCTCGGCTATGGGCCCGATTATCCGAATCGCGCGATCGCACGCGCGTCGCTGGAAAAGCTGCTCGCGATCGGCGAGGAAGAAGCCTACTGCCAGCCCTGTCTGTCGCCGGTTTGGGATACCTCGCTCGCCGCGCATGCGCTGCTGGAAACCGAAGCGCCGCGCGCCCAGGAGGCGGCGCTTCGAGGGCTACAGTGGCTGCGCCCGCTGCAGGTGCTCGACGTGCGCGGCGATTGGATCTCGCGCCGTCCGAACGTGCGGCCCGGCGGCTGGGCGTTTCAATACGCGAACCCGCACTATCCGGACGTCGACGATACGGCCGTCGTCGCGATGGCGATGCATCGCGCCGCCGATTTGACGCACTCGAACGTCGATCGCGAAGCGATCGCGCGGGCACGAGAGTGGATCGTCGGCATGCAAAGCAGCGATGGCGGCTGGGGCGCCTTCGAACCGGAAAACACCCAGTACTACCTGAACAACATTCCATTTTCGGATCACGGTGCGTTGCTCGATCCGCCGACAGCGGACGTATCGGGCCGGTGCCTGTCGATGCTGGCCCAACTGGGCGAACTGCCGGGCAACAGCGAGCCCGCGCGCCGTGCCTATGATTACCTGATGGCCGAGCAGGAAGACGACGGCAGCTGGTATGGCCGCTGGGGCATGAACTACGTTTATGGCACGTGGACGGCGCTGTGCGCATTGAACGCGGCCGGCGTCGCGCATGACGATGCGCGGATCAAGCGCGCCGCGCAGTGGCTCATTTCGATCCAAAACGAGGACGGCGGCTGGGGCGAGGACGGCACGAGCTACAAGCTCGACTATCGCGGCTATGAACCGGCCGCGAGCACGGCGTCGCAAACGGCGTGGGCGTTGCTCGGCTTGATGGCCGCAGGCATCGTAGATCATCCGGCGGTCGAGCGCGGGATCGCCTACCTCGTCGACACTCAGCGCGCGCACGGCTTGTGGGACGAGACACGTTTTACGGCCACCGGTTTTCCGCGCGTCTTCTATCTGCGTTACCACGGCTATCGCAAGTTCTTCCCGCTCTGGGCGCTGGCGCGCTATCGCAACCTCAAGCGCGACGGGCGAGCGCGCGTCACGGTCGGCATGTAATGGCGCACCGTGCTGTGCCGCCGCTCGTCATCGTCACTGGGATGGCGTTCGAGGCGGACATTGCTCGTGGGTCCGGCGTCGAGGTGGTGTACGGCGCGCGCGCCGATCGGCTCGAACACGCATTGACGCAAGTCTTGGCGCGCGGCGCCTCGGGCGTGATGAGCTTCGGCACGGCGGGCGGGCTCGCACCGGCGCTTTCGCCGGGCGCGCTGATCGTGGCCGATGCGATCGACGGGCCGTTTGGCCGTGTCGCGACCGACTCTGTTTGGACCGAGCGAATTGCCTCGGCCTTGCGCGCCGCATTGCCTGTTGCATGCATCGAGCGCGGCACGATGGCTGCGGTGGCGGCGCCGATCGTCACGCAGGCGCAGAAGCAAGCGCTGCAGCGATCGACGGGCGCGCTTGCCGTCGATATGGAGTCGCATATTGCCGCGGCTCAGGCTGCCGCGCACGGGTTGCCGTTCGCCGTTTGCCGCGCTGTGGTCGATCCCGCTTGGCGAACGTTACCGCGGGCTGCAACGGTGAGCTTGCAGGAGGACGGCACGACGGCGATTGCGCCGATTCTGCGTGAGCTTGCCCGCGCGCCCCAGCAAGTGCCGGCGATGATCCGATTGGCGTTCGATGCGAAGGCCGCGCGCGCTTCGCTCGTTGCCGCTCGCGCGGCGCTGCTTCGGGCGGGCGCGTTGAGCGCCGCCGGCTAGGTTGGGTTAGGTTAGGCGCTCAGCTTCCGCCGAACTCTTGCGCCGTCGATTGCAGCACGGCGCCGCAACTGGTCTTATGGCCGTCGAAGGCGACGGCGCGCCCGTCGACGACGAATTCCGGGTCGCCCTCGACGATCACGCATTCCTGGTGACCGTCGATCGGACACGTGCACTGATCGCCTACGCAGGCGACAGGAATGCCGTCGACTTCGAAATTCGACGCGCCCGTAATCACTTTGCCGCCATGGTTTGTCGGATCGCCGACACGAATGACGTTTTTCATTGCGCTAACCCTCGGTAAGTTGTTGTGAGCGAGATTATACGGAGGCCGCGGGCGTCGATCGAGATTTGCGAATCGACGTGTCAACGAGCCGCGGCTTTCTTTGCTTAGTCGAGCTTGCGAATCGCACCGACGTCGGCGGCTTGCGCGTTGCCGGGATCCGCTGTCTCCCAAACTCCGGCGCGACCACGTCAGCCACGTTCCAAGGCGCATCGGCTGTTATGTCAGTTTTGCACCTATACACTTTGATAGGTTGCGAATCACTTGACCCGGGTCTATTTTCCATTATTAGGAACGGGTAGCGAGAGCTAGCATCATTAGCTAATTCATTTTTAAATATTCATCGCTCCTGTTCCGACAGCCTAGTAACAGAAAGACAATCGAGGCTTGTAAGACGGTCATCGTTCTCTTCCTCATCCATAACGCATTGCGCACAGGAGGCCATAATGGCGAAGACAAGCAAGGGTTTCAATAATCTGCAACATGTGAAAAATCAATGGGGCGGGGCCTCGGCCCCGTGGCACGAGGGCGGCATGTGGGTACTTGGATGCCGGTCCGGGCAAAACGTCGTTGCGCTCAACATTAAATCCGCAGACAACGGGAAAACGTTTACCGGCACGATGATCTATGCTGGCGAAGGTCCGATCGGCTTTCGGGCAACCTTGACGCAGAGCAACACCTACGACGTCGAGAACCAATGGGGCGGCGCTTCGGAACCGTGGCATCCTGGCGGCACCTGGGTGATCGGCTGCCGAGCCAATCAGAACGTGGTTGCTGTCAATATCGAATCCAGCGACAAAGGTGCGACGCTCGCTGGTTCGATGACGTACGCTGGTGAAGGCCCAATTGGTTTCAAGAGCGAACAAGCTGACGGCGGGGTCTACTCGGTCGAGAACCAGTGGGGTGGATCGTCGGCGCCTTGGCACGCTGGCGGCGTGTGGGTAATCGGCTCTCGCGATCAGGCTGTCGTTGCACTCAACGTCGAGTCGTCGGACGGAGGGAAAACGTTGAACGGCAACACGACCTATTCCAGCGAGGGGCCTATCGGCTTCAAGGGAAATTCCGTCGCGGGGAACAACTATGCAGTCGAAAATCAGTGGGGTGGATCATCCGCACCCTGGCATCCGGGTGGTGTCTGGTTACTTGGCTGCCGGTCAGGCCAGAACGTGGTCAGCATTAACATCACCTCCGGCGATAACGGCAATACGTTCAATGGCAGTATGACCTACAGCGGGGAGGGTCCGATCGGCTTCCGCGCAGTCGCATTGCCACGATAACGTCGACGGGGCCGACGATAGGATTGCCAACTGTCGTCGGTGTCAACTCCGGGCGATTGAGATTGCTGGGCCATGATCGGTCGCCCGTTCCGACCAGGCATCGGCCATTGGGGGGGGCGCCGTTTCCCGGTGTTCCGGACGTTAGACGATCGGTCCTCAGTCGGATTGCGGCGTCACGGGGCGCATCCCTTTGCTCGGCTAGCATTTGCCGGCCGTTGGCTTCATCCACTAATAAATCGCCTGATAGCTTCGGAATGCAATAACAGGGACGACCGCGGCACGTTATTACGCTTCACAACCTGTCATAAATAGCAGCTGTACGCCGGTTATCCCAAGTGGCATTGTTCGATCCGTCTTCCCGGACATTTTCACTCGAGGAGACGATGTTGTTGGGCGATATGTCTTACCCAAAATGCATTGGCACGTCGACGAAAGAGCGATAGGTCAATTCGCATCAGCAGTCCACCTGAAAAACCACTCATCACCAACAAAGCAAGGAGATCCACCATGTCCGGCACGAAAACGATCAAAAATAATTCGAACGTCACCATTTCCGTCGTGTTGCGTGGGCGCAAAGGCTCGGATCCGAGCGGTGGCAGCCTGCCGCCGGTGTCCGCCTCGATTGCTCCGGAGAAATCGGCCACGCTGCAATATGGGAACGATCAAAACCCGTATTTGAATGAACTGCAGGTCGAAGAAAATTCGAACGGCTCCGATATCCGCCAAACCTATACGACCACTAGCCGTGGGGGCCCCGGCACGCTGGACAATCTGTTCAACGCCAACAGCACGCTCACCATCACGTACAACGCGTCGAACTACAGCTTTGCGCTGAGCGGCCAAAACTGATTGCCGCATAGCCGTTGAACCGGGTTGCCGATTATTGACAACCCGGTTCGCTTTTTTGAGTCGATCGGCGAGCGATGGGCGTAGTACCCATCGCTCCTCGAGGAGGTTCGTGCTTTGCCATCCATTGTTTCACCAGCGCATACCACCCGTTGCCTTCATCCAATTCAGCCGTGGTCTCCCGGCGACGACCACGAACCCCAAACCGTTCGCTTCTGCTGGAGACGAGACTCGACATGCAAGGAGGCGCCATGCCGTACTCGGCGCTAACGGACGTCGACGCGTTTCTTCCCGCCACCCACTCAGAGCCGCATATCGGACGTGCGCGGGCTATTCTTCGGCAACACCCCGAGGTTAAGCGGCTAGTCGGTCCGAGTGCGTGGACCATGGTGCTCACCGTAGCGCTCGTGGCGGCTCAGGTGGGTATCGCGCTGGCGATTCGCAACGTACCTTGGTGGGTGCTGGCGTTGGTCGCCTACACGATCGGGGCCGTCATCAACTGCGGCGTGCTGAACATGATCCATGAGGCGAGCCACAACCTCATTTTTCGCTCGCGGCGCTGGAATCGCGTCGCAGCATATGTGGCCAACCTCGGCGCGTTCTCACCGTACGTCGAGACTTTCTACCATTACCACTTGCCGCACCATCGCCATTTGGGCGACTACGATCGCGACATGACGATGGCGCGCGATTGGGAAGCGCGTTGGGTGGGCCGCAGTGCGTGGCGAAAAGCCGTGTGGTTCCTGTTCTTTCCAGCGATCTATCCGTTTCGGGTAGCCCGTACTAGCTTGGGTAAGCCGGCGCGCCGCCGCCTGTTGCTGAATTTCTGCATTCAGCTCGTATGGCTCGGCTTTTTATATCAACTGGGCGGATGGCCGGCCATCGCGTACCTGGTGTTGTCGTTTTATTTTCACTTCGGCCTGCATCCGCTGAATGCGATCGCTTTGCAGGAGCATTTCTACGTCAAGCCGGACGAAGAAAGCTATAGCTACTACGGAATCGGCAACTGGATCACTTTCAACGCCGGCTACCACGTCGAGCACCACGATATGCCGTTCGTTCCGTGGTTCCGCCTACCGGCTCTCAGGCGGATTGCCGCTGAGTTCTACGAAGGACGACACGGTTATCGCTCATGGACTGGGTTGATTCTGCGCTTCGTGTTCGACCGTCGCTGGAGCTTGTGGGCCCGTGCTGCCCGATCGCACGCTAACGAGAAAATCGACTGAGTTGCAAGACCTGCCGAGCAGCAAGATTTCAATAAAATCAAACTACGGGAAACCACGAAAGATGGACATGGCTGTGAAGAACGCGCCGGACTTCGCCGCGTTGGAGGCAAAGCAGGGGGACATGGATTCCGCGCTGGCTTATCCGGCGACCGCTCAACCAGAATTCGTCGCCGCGCGGGGATGCTACCTTATCGAAGCGGGAGGCAAGCGCTACCTCGACGGCTGTGCGGGCACCTTCAACATCAACCTGGGATATGGACACCCCGCCGTGACCGAAGCGGTGAGCCGTGTGTTGTCGACTGGGCTAGTGCACCTGTCCGGTTCGTTCCGACACCCCGAAGTGGAAGGGGCCGCGCGTGCGCTGGTGGAGGTGGCGCCGGACGGCCTGACGCATTGCCACTTCAAAGGCTCGACCGGGGGGAGCACGGCCGTCGAGCAGGCATTACGCCACGCTTGGGCGGCGACGGGAAAGCGTAGCGTAATCACGTTTCGAGGAGGGCATCACGGTCAGACGATTGCGACAACCAGTGTGTCCGGGATGCCGTTTCGCTGCAACAGACTGCCGATTTCGCCGTTGCCCGCCGTCCATGTCGATCCGCCGGACTGCTACCGCTGTCGTTGGCACCGAACGCCCGACACCTGCCGCTTGGAATGCATAGACGCGATCGAGCAGGCCATCGATTCGGCGCCGACAGGAGAAGACGATACCGCCGCGTTCATCGGCGAGCCCATTTTGGGGGCCGGGGGCGGCATCGCGCCTCCCAAGCACTGGTGGGCGGCCTTGCATAGCCGCTTGCGCCGGCGCGGCGTTTTGCTGGCGCTGGACGAGGTACAGACCTTCGGTCGTACCGGCTCCTTCTTCGCGGCCGACTACTACGACGTCCAACCCGACATGATCGTCGTGAGCAAAGGGATCAGCGGTATTGGCGTTCCTGGTGCGGCCGGGGTATTGATGACGGACTCGCTGCGCAAGTTGAACGCGGGCGAGCGCTCATTGACTTCCGCCGCCTCGGTGCTGTCGATGGCGGCAACACGCGCGACGATCGAGGTCATGCGCGCGCCTGGATTTTTCGAATCCGCGCGCCATGCAGGCAACGTGCTGGCCGAGCGCCTTCAATCCCTGCAGCGCGATTTCGATTGCATTGGTGTCGTGCGCGGCCACGGATTAATGACCGGCATCGAATTGGTCAAAGATCGCACCAGCCGTGAACCCGATGTCGCGTTGGCGCGCCGCGTGATCGAGCAATGCGCAAGCAATGGCCTGCTGCTACGTACCAGCCTATATGACCGGGGCGCATTCGTGAAGGTAAGGCCGCCGCTCGTAATCGGAGAGGACGAAGTCCATGAGCTATGCGACAAGCTCCGGTACGCATTGGGGGCCGCATGTCAAGCCTGAATACGGCGGACCGTTCGAGCGACACTGCGGTGCCCTACGGGCACCGGATTCGCGCGATGGTCGTTCACGGTTACACGGCGGTGGGCGGCCTGCTCGCGTTTTTTGCGTTGATTGCGGTGGCGAACCGTCGTTTCGAGACCTGCGTGCTGTTGCTTACGATGGCGTTTATCGTCGACGGGACAGACGGCTTCTTTGCGCGACGATTCCGTGTGAGGCAGGTGCTGCCGTTCATCGATGGCGAAATACTGGATCTGGTCATCGACTTCATCACTTTTGCCGTAGCCCCCCTGTTCCTGCTGTGGCAAGCGCACTTACTGCCGCAGCCGGCACTGCTGTGGGCCGGCGTCATCCTTCTGGCGGCGCAGTACGACTTTGCCAATACCCATCCGCTGAAGCATCGAGGCTTGTACACGGGACTGCCGGCCATCTGGAACGTTTATGCGTTCCACGTTTTCTATATTCGGCCGCCGGAAGCGATACAAATGGCCTCGATCGCCATACTGGTTTTGTTGACTTTCACGCCCGTGCACTTTATTTGCTTGTCGCGCTTGCCATTCCTGCGGCGGCTGAACTTGCTCGCGGTGACATCCTACACGGTCGCATGTTTGGTCGTGGCGCTGGGTCTTGTGAAAGATACGCGCACTTGGGCGACGCTCGCGGCGATTTATCCTCTGTGGTACCTAGGGTCCTCGTTTTGGGCTCACCTGCGCTATCGTGAAGGGCGCCTGACATTGTCTTCGCCTGTCTGAACACGCGTAACCGATCGCAAACGAACGACGCAAGGAAGGATCAACGGATGGATAGGGATGCTGTCATCTTTGACATGGATGGCTTGATGGTCGACACCGAGATGCTCGCCATCGAGGCGTGGGAAGCCGCTGCACGAGCTCATGGTGCGGAGATACCGCGTGCGGTATGTATCGGCATGATCGGTTTGAACCAGCGCGATTCGGAGCAGTTGATCGCCGACACGCTGGGGGCCGCGTTCCCTCTGGCGGCGGTTCGGGACGAGTACCTGTACCGAGTGCAACAACGCCTGGACCGCGGCGATGTGGCCGCCAAGCCAGGGCTGCATGAATTGCTGGACTTCCTCGAAGCGTGTTCCGTTCGCAAGGCGGTAGCGACCTCGTCGGCACGGAGCGACGCGCTCAAGAAGCTCGAAGCAGTCGGCGTGTTGCATCGGTTCCCGGTGTTGGCGACTGCGGACGAGGTCCGCCGCGGCAAGCCGGCCCCCGATCTGTTCTTGCTGGCCGCTGAGCGTTTGGGTGTTGCGCCCGCGCGATGCACGGTGCTCGAGGATTCGGAAGCGGGTATTCGCGCAGCAGTTGCCGCCGGCATGCGTGCGGTTCTGGTGCCGGACATCAAGCAGCCGTCGGAATCGGTCGCGGCATTGGCAACGCGCGTCTGTCCATCGCTGATTCAGGTGCGGGAGATGTGGGCGCACGAGAATACGCTTGCGGCGATATCGCAGTAGCGGCGACTGTCGGGTAGCCAGGCGGGCGGACGGACGCGTGGAGGGAAGGGGCCATCGTCCGACTGCGTTGCGAGATCAATTCGCCTGGTGCCATTGCTCGCGACCGGACTCGTAGCGAGGCCGATAGATCCCGGAGAGGAAAGCGAGCGAACCGGGAATATCCGAATGCCGAGGGGCAGGATGAAAGACAAAAGCGCCCTCGGACGTGAAGTAGTCGGGGATCGGCTGTGCAGAATCATCGACCCCGGCCTCCTTGAAAGCCGTCTTGAGCCGAGTGTTGTATGTCGCTGTCTTGTCGCGAATAAACTCCGGCCACCGCCGCCAGAGCGGGATTTCGGACCATAACGGGGCGAGGCGGCTCGACAGGCGGAACAGATGTTCAGCATGCGGGTAGTACGCTTCGAGCTTTCGGTAACCCTCTTCTTTCGTGGTTCCGGTATCGACGATGCCTTGAAGCAGCGTGCGATAGTAGCCGAACACCTCTTCGAAGCCATCCGCGTCCTTGACGATGAACGGGTCTGCGCTTTCACCTTTCACCATGGTGCGAACGCCGAAGAAAACCGACGCGAAGGCGCTCGCGTGGGTCTGGGCGATGCCTTCTCCGGGCGCGAGCGAATACCGTTTGCGCTTGATGCCGTAATGGATCGCGCGCAGCACCGATCCCGCCTTGCGGCTCAACAAGCCCTGCCATGACGTCTCCAGAAAGATGCGGAGGAGCTCCGCCTCCGGCCGGCCGCGGATACGGTCCAGGTTGCCTAGTCCGTCGCGTCCCCGCCGCGTAAATACGAGCATATCGGGCTGCCTGACTTCGCGGGGGTGCGCCTGCCCCGTCGGCAAGAGGCTGTCGAAGTATTCCAACCTCAGCGGCTCGCTCGTGCCGGGCGGAAAAATCAACTCGCGGGCGATCATGTTGATGATGAGGTCATACTCGTCGATATCGCGCTCGAGCAGCCAAGGCCAGATGTCGTACGCGAAAACGAGATCCGCAGCGGTCCAGACGATCGCGTCCTCGGCGTCGGCCATCAGCGGCTCCGTGCTGCGTTTGAACGAGTCGAAGAAAGAGATGCGGCTCTTGTCCTCCTGCACGGTGATCAGATCTTGCGGATCGCGCAGCCAGCCGATCTCGACGAGGTAGTCGCGCACGACGCTGGCTACGCGGCAGACCTCCGGCGGGGCGTACAGACACATCCGGACCCCGGCGCGCGCGAAGTTAAGCAGCGGCAAGACGACAACCGGGATATTGTCGACCACGGGGTAGAGGAACTTGATATCGTCAATGCCGCTTTCGATCGACCTATTCAGGCGGGTGCTTTCCACCGCATAGGGACACCACGTGCGACCGAGCTTGTGCTGAGTGAGGATTTCGATGCGGCGTTGCAGGCGGTCCCGGATCGTCTCTTGAAGGGCTGCTTCCGGTGAAGGAAACAACTCGTGGCTTGCAGCAATCGCTACGTTTCGGGCGGGCCAGCGATTCTTTCCGGCAATCGTCGAGTTACTCATCCGGTTTTTTTCCTGTCTTTCGCAGTTGGACTCGTGCCCGAATCCGCAAACCGCCGCTCAAAGTCGCGACGATCGAATTCGGCGGGCCAAGGGGTTTCTGTTATCAAGTCCGCGGCCAGGCGGCCGAGCGCGTCCGAGCAAGCGGCAGCCGCACCGTTGCCTGCGGTCGCGACGAACAATCCGTCACCCAGCTCGTCGATATAGGGCTTGCCATGTGCGCTGTAGGTAACGAGGCAGCGCTTGGCACGAACCGAACGCACATCGAGATCAGGCAGCACATGAAACATTGCCTCGCGCATGTCGGGCCGTGGGTCGTCGGAGCCTGCGATCATCCACTGCTGGATCGCATCGAAGGTCGGCAGAAGGCTATCCGTATTGGTATTCGCGCCGAGCTTGAGATAGTGATTGCCGTCCGGATAAGCGAGAGGCGGGATGACATAGACGTCGGAGATCGACGGCGAATCGATGAGATAGCTGATCGGAGGCATGTTACGAAGCCGCTCCGATTCGATCGCGGAGACCTGAAAAAGCAGTGTGATCTCCGATTTAACGCGCAAGTCGAGCTTGCGAGGCAGGAGGTCGAAACAATTGGCGTAGGCGCCGGTGCTCACCAGCACCTTGGCGGCCGTGTAGCATCGACCGCCGTCCGTCTGCAGCTCCCAATGCATGGCGCGCCGGCGGATCGCCGTGACCGTTTCGCTAATGACGGCTGCACCGTTGGCTTTGGCGATAGACACGTGATTGTGCAGCAAGGCACGAGGGCTGAAGATGCCTGCCGGAGCCTGTTCGAGCAGGCCGCGGAAGCCTGAGGGGATGCACAGCGGCGAGAGCCGTTCGATGTCCGCTGCGCGATTGAGCTCGACATGATCGACTCCCAAACTTCGTGCAAGCCGGGCTTGCTCCGGCATCTTCGGACTGTCGTGCGGCGTCAAGTAGAGCATGCCGAGTGGCCGGTAGGATCGTGCTCCGCCAGCCTGCTCCAGATACGCGTACTCCGTCATGGATCGCTGAACGAGCCTCGCCCATACGTGATCGTGAGAAAGTCGTGTCGCGATGCGCCCTTCGTCGTAGTGGCTGGAGAAGACGCCTCGATGCGTGCGCGAATCGGCCGGCTCGTCGGGCCCGATGGCGGCGACAGGGTTCGCGGTGCCGCTGAGATAGGACAAAGCCGCAGCCCCGATGAGGCCCTTGCCGACGACGACGCACTCGTAGTGCCGCGTCACGATGGCCCCTCGTTGTCCTGCCGCAGCCGCGCGGCGATATAGGGCGCATCGAGGTGGAAACCGGCCACCGTTCCCGACGCCCGCGTCCGAATCCCATGGAATCCCAGCCAGTAAAATCCGTCGACAGGGGTTTCACAGGACGTCGGAAGTCCCCGGGAGTCGAGCGCCTGACGAACGTCGTCAATCCGCAGCCAGCTCAAGTCGGCACCCCAGCCCGTGGCCCACACAACCGCGCAGATATTGTGCTCACGCAGATCGAGGCGTTTCGGAGGCGCCGAGGCGAGAAGCGCAGGATGCGCTTGCCAGGCCAACTCGGATGCCGGCTGCCGGTAGCGTGCACGCTCGGACGCATCCCTGCCGTCGATCCAGTGTTCGATCTGGTCGATCAGCTCCTGGTAGCTTTGAGAAGCAAAGGCAATGTTGGCTTGCAAATCGTCTTCGAACGTTGCAACCGCACCGTCCTCCGAGATGCCGCCTAAGCGCCCCAACAGGCGGACCCCGAGCCGGGACAGCGAATGGTGGGAGATCGGGTGATCGTGGCCGACGATGGGCATCCGGTCATGCCGCTCGGCAGCGTGTGCGGGAGTGTCCGTCGGGGCGGTCAGAAGGCCGGTCCGGTCCAGCCAGAACATGATGTCCTCGCCGCGATGGTTGCGGGGTGTTCCCTTGACTCTGGATGTTGCCAGATACACGGTGCGACCGGCCACGGCCAACTCTTCGCTGAGCTGCATGCCCGTTTGTCCCCCGCCGACTACGAGCACCGCGCCCTCCTGGATCGCAGAAGGGTTCGTGTACGTTCCGACGTGAAGCTGCTGCACATCGGCACGCAGAAACCTCGCGAATGGGGGAATGCTTGGGCGCTGATAATTGCCCGGTGCGGCCACGACGTTTAGCGCGTCGTAGCGTTGCGGGCCATCGTCGCTCTCGACGTGGACGCGGAAGCGGCCGCCCTCGATTTGCTCGACCGAACAAACCCTACTGCGCTCGCGGATGGGAAAGCGTCTCTGCGCGATGCACGCGTCCCACATTCCCACCATCTCGTTCAGCGGAATGCTTCGCAACGTATCGGGGCGCCCGTCGATTTGCCCCATCAGCCTCGAATACGCGAGCGGAGAATTGATTCGAAATGAATCCCATCGTGCCGACCGCCATTGTTCGAGCGCGCGCGCTTTTTCGAGGATGACGTGCTCGCGGCTGTCGCGCTGAAGCGCGTAGCTCATACAAAGTCCTGCATGACCGCCGCCGACTACGACGGTTTCGATGCGCTGTGCGCGTTCCACGTCACTCATTGATGGTCCAAGGACGTTACAGGATGAGCATGCTGTCGCCGAACATGTCGAATTCGTAATTGCCCGATTCCAGGATCTCCGAGTAGCTGCGCATAAGCAGATCCTTGCCCGCCAAAGCCGCGGTCAGAACGATGTGGCTGGAACGCGGCCGGTGAAGATTCGTCAGCAAACCATCCACTACCTTGAACTCGAAACCAGGATAGATATATAGCTCTGTCCATCCCGTCTGGGCCTTCACCGCGGCACCGGGCTCGGCGTGAACCGTCAGGGATTCGAGCGTTCGCAAGACCGTGGTGCCTACAGCGATGATGCGTCGCTTGTCGGAGCGGGCCCGATTGATTTGCTCGGCAGCCTCGGCGCCGACTTCGAAATACTCGGAACGGACCTTGTGATGCTCGACCTCTTCCGCGCTGATATGACGGACGGCTAGGATTTCGGTCGCGCCGACATGCAGCGTGACGTAGGCAAACTCGACGCCTTTTTCGGCGATCCGCTGCAGCAGGTCGGTGGAGAAATGCAGGCCTGCCGACGGAATTTCCAGCGAGCCGGGCTTTTTCGCGTACACGGAACGATAGGCCTCCGGCGTCGCGCGCCAATGTGCCGGATTCAGGGGGATCGTTTCGTCCGAACGCCATCCATGTCGGTCAAGGACAGACACCAATCTATCAAAAGGCTCGAAGCGCGCTTTCCAAAGCCGAGTCGGCTGCGGGCAAAGCAAATTGCAGGTGAGCTGGCTATCGTTCGCGGAAGTCAACGTGTCGCCTGGTTTCGGTGCTTGCGACGACCGGATTTCGACAATGCTCGTTCCGTCGGGCTCTTGCCCGTACACGATGACGTGCACGGACTCGTTGCCTTGCTGGAACGACAACGTGTTCGACAACATGTAGCTATCGTTGAAGACCAGGAGATCGCCGGGCCGAACGTACTCGGCAATGGCGGAGAAAACCGTGTGCTCGATGGATGCCATGGCGCGGTGGAGAACGACCATTTTTCCGCTGTCGCGACGTCGGCCGCGCAATTCGACCGGATCCGTCGGCATGGTTTTCCAATCAAGATTGAAATCGAATTCCTCGGTTTTCATAGGGGTATAGTCCATTACGGTCCAATCGGGAAACTGGATCCGATGTATTTGTTGATGCCTTCGCGCCCTTGCGGGGAATAGCCGTCGGTCCGGAGCAGGGCATTAGTGCGCGTTGGTGTATCTGCCTCGGGGGTGTCGCCTCGGAGTCTCCTCAGCCGGCATAGATCGCATCGATTTCCGACCGGCACCCAGCACTTCGACCCCGTGCTCTGCACTTTCATTCTGGATCATGCACCCGTTCCCAAGCCGGATTCGATTAATTTACTGTTAGGTGCAGATATGCCTCGGTCATTTTGCAATGCACCAAGTCAGACGGCCACGAGCTGTCGGAATACCCCATGTTGCGATTCGGTCTTGAGGCAGTGACTCGCTCGTGACGAAAAGTAATTCAGGTCCGACCCTCGCACAACTGTTAGAACCTACAGGCTTTCGAGTGATATTTCACTTGAAATGGTATTTCGCGTCGTCTGCGGATGGGCACTACAGCACGAATTACGCGACTGACGTCAGCCGCACACTGAATTCGAGAACTACCTGTCTGTCTATTTATTAGATAGAACGAACTGTCTGGTTCGCTCGTTTATTGTTTGTTGCCGATGCCGTTGGACGGCGGCGCGCCGCCCGGCGCATTCGCGGGAGGAACGGCCGGGACGACCGACGTACCCGATGCGGAGGCCGGCGCCGAAGCAGGGACAGGCGCCGACGCCGGACCGGGCGATGCCGGAGCGGTCGCGGAAGCACTCGATGCAGCCGTAGCAGCAGCGGCGCTCGAAGCGACCGGAGCCGCTGCGCTCGACGCCGCGGCCGCCGGGCTCGCCGCACTGGCCGCGTTCGGGGCGGCGGGCGTCGCGCTGCTTTCGTCGTCGTCGCCGTAGTTGGGCAGCGCCGGGGGGTGCGATGTATCGGCGCCCAGGGCGGCACGGCGTTGCTGCGTATATGCGTCGCGCACGAATGAATACTTATCGAGCGCGGCTTGCTCCAGGATGTTCGTCGCGCCGAGCATATCGGAGCGAGCGCTCACGAACTGCATCGCGTAGAGCGGCTTGCGCGAATCGGGCGGCGCGTAGATGAACGGGCTGAACCGCGTATCGACGGCAAGCCCCAAGCCATCGCGGAACGAGCTAGGCCCGAAAATCGGCAGGACGAGGTACGGTCCGGAAGGCATGCCCCAGCGGCCCAGCGTCAAGCCGAAGTCTTGATGGTGTTTCGGCAAACGGGCCAGCGACGCGAAATCGATGAGTCCGCCGATGCCGAACGTCGTATTCATCGCGAAGCGGATCAAATCTTGCGTGGCGTCGGTAATCTTCAGCTGCAGCAACTCGTTCGCGATGTTGTTCAGGTCGCCCAAGTTCGAGAAGAAGTTGCTGATCGCGGTGCGCAGCGGGTGCGGCGTCACCTTTTGATAGCCCTTCGCGATGGGGACCGCGATCGTACGGTCGATCGTATCGTTGACCTTGAAAATCGTCCGGTTCATCGGTTCGAGCGGATCGCCCGCCGTCCGTCGATCCGGGCTCGCGCAGCCGGCCAGAAGCGCCGTGACGGTCACCGCCGCGGCCAAGGTTCGCAGGTTATCCATCGATTCCTTCTAATTCCTTCTTCTCGGCGCGCGCGGCGCGGGGTTTGCCCATCAGCACGGGTTGGAATACGACCGCGCCGACGAGCGTGCAGCATAACGCAAGCGCGAGCAGCCGGCCCATGCTGGCCGTGCCGGGATGGTGCGACAGCCAGAGGCTGCCGAACGCGGTGGCGGTCGTGGCCGCGCTGAACAATACCGCGTGCGTAAGGCTCGATGCGAGCAAGCTCGTTTGGCCGGCCCGCCATGCCATCACGAAGTAGACCTTGAACGCGACGCCTACGCCGAGCATCAGCGGTAGCGCGATGATGTTCGCAAAGTTCAATGGCATGCCGAAGACGACGCAAAGCTCGAGCGTGACCAAGGCCGATACGAGCAACGGAATCATCGTGCGCAGGACATCGCCGAATCGGCCGAGCGTGACCCAAAGCAATAGCGTGATCGAAAGCACCGCCCAGGCGGCCGCTTGCAGGAACGCCATGATGATCGTATCGGCCGAATGCAGAATCGAAATGGGGCCGCCGATCGCATTCGGCTCGGCTTGCTTCACGGCATGGGCGAAGCGGCGCAGCATGGCGTCGTCGTTCGAGTCGACGCCGGCCGGCACGCGCGGGGAAATTTGGACGAGCGCCCGACCGTCGGGCGCCACCCAGTCGCGCACGAGCGCCGGCGGCAGCGAGTCGCGCGCGATGGCGGAAGGCTGCAGCAACGACGAAAGCTGATGCAGCGCGAGCCGTAGCGGCGTAGCGAAGGCGGCCTCGGCGCGGTCGCGCGTGGCGGAGTCGGCGGCGGCCAGTTTGGCGAGCGATGCCGA
This sequence comes from Trinickia sp., assembly GCA_036384755.1. Taxonomy (GTDB): domain Bacteria; phylum Pseudomonadota; class Gammaproteobacteria; order Burkholderiales; family Burkholderiaceae; genus Trinickia. The sequence goes on from DASVLS010000019.1 coordinate 71,766, forward strand.
AAGCCGTTTCGCTTCCTTCGCACCCGGGCCGGGGTGGTCCTCGGCGGCATACGATAGCTGGTTCGACGCACGCTTTAACGCCGCGACACGCTGCGCGTCGGGCGCCGGCGGGGCCGGCGGTTGCGTCAACGCGGGCAGCAGCGTTTGCGCGGCTGCGGCGATCAGCGAGCGCTTCTGCGGTTGATCGGGCGGGATGAACGTCGTGAGGGTCGTGACGCGGCCGACCTCGGGCAATGCGCCGAGCCGCCGAGCCGTGAGGTCCGCTGCGGCCAGCGAGGGCGCCAGCACTGCAACGTCGTTGATCGACGCCTCGGGCGAGTGCTTGAGCGAAAGCAGCGTTGCCATCGATTCCGTCGTCGGGTCTTTCAGATGCAACGGATTGAAATCGAAGCGCAGATGAAGCAGCAGCGGCGTCGCGCCGAGCACGGCCACGAGCGTGCCCAGCAGAATCGGCTTGCGATGGTCCTGCAGGAAATCGTCGAGGGGCGCTAACCGGGCGAAGCCCGGGCGAGATGCCTCCCCAGGGGGCGCCATCAGCTTGAGCAGCGCGGGCAGCAGCGTCATCGTGCTGAAGTAGGCGACGATCATGCCGACCCCCGCGATCAGCCCCAATTCGGAGACGCCTTTATAGGCCGTCGGCAGGAACGAGAAGAAGCTCGTGGCGACGGCCGCGGCGGCCAGCGTCAGCGGCAGGCCCATCGAATGCGCAGCCCCGACGAGCGCATGATCGAGCCGCGGGTCGCGATACCGTTCCTCACGGTATTTGACGCCGTATTGGATCGCAAAATCGGCCCCGAGCCCGATGAACAGGACCATGAAGGCCACCGAGATCATGTTCAGCGAGCCGACCATCATCAACCCGAGCGCAGCCGTGATCGGCAAGCCGACGGCGAGCGTCGCGAGCACGGCGAGGATCATTCGTTTCGAACGCAAGGCGAGCCAGAGGATGGCGAGGACGACGACCAGTGTGCCGATACCGTTGACGATCGCGCCGTCCGCGACGGAGGCGAATTCCTCGTCGGCGAGCGGCTGTTCGCCCGTCAAATGCACGGCGGCGCCATAGCGCTTTTGCAAATCGAGTTCGTGTGCGACCTTGCGGATGGTGTCCGATGCCTGCGCGCCTGCCTGCAGCGCGCCGTAGTTGACCACGGGCGTCACGGTGACGAACGCGTGCGCCGGTTGTCGCGCGGCATCGGGATCGACGAGCGCGCGCCACGAGAACGCCGCGTTTTTCCCGGCCAGCACGGCATCCACGGTGTCGGCCGCGCGCGTGAACAGGTTGGCCATGCCGGGCAGCTTGACTTGTCCCGATTGCAGCGGCAGCCCGAGCATCGTCGAAAGCGTCGTCGCGAGGCCCGTCACGCTCGGGTCGTGCGCGAGCGTATTGACGAGCGGGCGCGCTTGCGCCAGTTGGGCGGTGGTCTTCGCGACGTTGTCGGTAGACAAGAAGAGCATCCCGCCGTGCTCGAACAGCGGCCCGCCACCCGGTTGCGACACGGCGCCGATTTCCGCGCGATGCGCGGGGCTGGACAGTGCGGCGGCAAGCGCGTCGGCGGCAGCGTCGGCCATTTCGGGCGCCTGAGCGTCGACGACGGCCAGGATCGTTTTGCCGCGCTCGGGAAACGCGCGATCCATGGCGTTGCTGAGCGCCGACCACTGCGCATCGGTTTCGATGAGCTTGCTGATGTCGGTGTTGATCTTGAAGTGCCGCGCCGTGTAGACGCTGCTCGCCGCCGCCAGTACGAGCGCGAGCGCGACGATCCAAACCGGTCGGCGCACGGACCAGGCAACGAGACGAACGATGAGGGGCGTCAGCATGAATCGGCCGGCAAGGAAAACGAAAGGGGCAAAACGCCTAAGTATACCGGCGGACGGCTCGGGGCCGCCGTTTGCTGCTCGGCCCGGCGCGGAACCGTTGCTGCCTCGCGCGCGTCGAAACCGGAAGCGACCGGCCGAGGCTCGGTATACTGCCCGAGCCGCCCCAGCCGCTCGGGCACCGACCCTTCCATGCGCCGATGCGCGAGTGGCGCTATCGCCCCCCTTTCAATCGAGTTGGACATGCTATGAAACGTCAATTGTTTGCATTTTTCACCGCGGCGCTCTTGAGCGCCGCCGCCTGGGCGCAAACGGCGCCCGTCGACGTGGTCAAGCAGGCGGTCGTCGGCACTGTCGACGCGATGAAACAGGATCCGGCGGCGCGTGGCGGCGACATGGGCAAGATCACCCAAATCGTGCAGTCGCACTTCCTGCCGGCGACCAACTTCGATCGCACGGCCCGCATCGCCGTCGGCGATGCATGGAAGCAAGCTACGCCGGCGCAGCAGCAAGAGTTGGCCAAGCAATTTAAAGTCCTGATGACGCGTACCTACGCGGCTTCGCTGGCTCAGCTCGGCTCGCAAGATGCGCGGTTCTCGTTCAAGACGGGACAGACGAGCGCCAACGACGCACTGGTGATGTCGACCGTCACCACACCCGGCGACAGCCAGCAGGTGGGCTATCGTCTCGGCAAGGCTGGCGGTGAATGGAAGATTTACGACATCGACATGTCCGGCGCTTGGCTCATTCAGGTGTACCAAAACCAATTCAAAGGCCAACTGAGCCAGGGCGGTGTCGATGGGCTCATCAAGTATCTGACTGCCCACAACGCGCGCAGCGAGTAACGGCACGGCCGGCCCGGCGCCGGTCAACGCCGGCGCCGTTCCACCGCGAACTTGATCAGTTCGGCTTGCCCTTCGATTTCGAGCTTTCGCTTGATGTTCAGCCGGTGGGTTTCGACCGTCCGCACCGACAGCCCGTAGCGTTCGGCAATCTGTTTGCTCGACAGGCCTTCCGCTAGCGCATCGAGAATCTCGCTCTCGCGCGGCGTCAGTCTCTCCCCCGGCGTTTGCAGCGAACTCGCTTGGATCATGCGGGCGGCGATACCGGCGCTGAAGAACGTCCGATTTTCGAGTACGGCCGAAATCGCATGGACGATCTCGGTGGCCGGCGAATCCTTCAGAACATAGCCGCTCGCGCCCGCGCGCACGGCCTGCGTCACGTACTCGATGTTGTCGTGCATCGACAGCATCAGCACGCGTATTGCCGGAAACCGCTCGTGAAAGACGCCGGCCAGCGTGATGCCGCTCATTCCGTTCATCCCCACGTCCATCAACGCGAGATCGGGCGAGAGCCGTCCGGCCAAGGCCAGCGCCTCGTCGGCATTGCCCGCTTCGCCTGCCACCACGAGGCCCGGCACGCCTTCGAGGCGAAGACGCAACCCGTCTCGTACGAGCGGATGATCGTCGACGAGAATGATCTGGGCGGAGCGGGAGGAAGCGATCGCATTCATGGATTCGAGTCGTTCTGCGAAGAGGCCGCCGCACGCGGGCGCGCCGGCTCGGAAAGCGGGACCGATGCCGTGACGATGGTACTCCCCGGTTGGGAGGCAATCGTCAGCGTACCGGCAAGTGCGTCGAGCCGCTCGCGCATGTTGCGCAGGCCGATGCCGCCGCGCGCGTCGGCTTGCACCCGCTCGAGGTCGAAGCCTTGCCCGTCGTCGGCAATCGTGAGCGTGACCTGCGCCTCGTGCACGGCGAACGCCAGCGTGGCGTGCGCGGCGTGGGCGTGCCGCACGATGTTCGTCAACGCTTCTTGAGCGATTCTGAAGAATGCCGTGTTGACGGCGGTCGGCAATGCGGCGGCGCGCGAGGCGGCGTCGGTTTCGACACGCATCTGGACGCCGCTTTCCTCGCTGAGCTCTCGCGTCAATTGCTCGAGCGCGGCGGCAAGGCCGAGATCGTCGAGCATGGAAGGGCGCAGTGCATGCGATATGCGGCGCACTTCACGCAATACGTGCGATAGGCGCCCGAGCGCGGTACCGAGCGCCGCCTCCGCGCTGGGCACGCGCACGTGCGGATCGCCGGCGCGCTCCAGACGCGCCAGCGCCGATTCGAGCAGCAGCTTCACCGATACCATCATCTGGCTGATGCCATCGTGCAACTCGCGCGACAGACGCGCGCGTTCGTGCTCCTGCGATTCGACGACTTGCTGTGCGAGGCGCTTGAGTTTCGCATCGGCGCTGCGATATTCGGAAACGTTCAGGAACAGCGCGCAGGCCATGATGACGCCGATACCCGCGAGCGCGATGACGCCGATCCACGTCATCGTGCGCGTAATGTTGGCCGACGCGCTCGCATCGATCCGCCCGAGCGCGGCCGTGACGCCGTCGAGGTAAATGCCGGTGCCCATCATCCAGCCCCAGCGCGGCAGCGGCACGACATAGCCGAGCTTCGGCTCCAGGCGATTCGTGGACGGGCGATGCCAGACGTAGCGGACATAGCCGCCGCCTTTGCTTGCGGCCGCGATGAGCTGCTGAATCGTCAGCGACCCGTTCGGGTCCCTGAGCAACCACCAGTTGTGTCCGACGAGGTCGGGCTCGCGCGGGTGCATGAGCGAGTCGCCCTGCATGTCGTAGACGAAGAAGTAACCGTCCGGGCCGAAATCCATGCGCTGCAGCATCGCGAGCGCCTGGGCCTTGAGCGCGGCCTCGTCCTTCCCGTCGCCGCTCGCTTCGTAGAACGGCGAAATGGCGGTCGTCGCGAGCTCGACGTAATGCTTGAGCTCGGCTTCCTTGCTGGAGATGTAAGCCGCCTCGACGGTTTCTCGCTGCGCCTTGGCGAGGGCGGCCGCCTGCATGCGCACGCCCATGCCGATGCCTGCGATCGCCACGAGAAACGGGACAATCGCCAGTAGAAAGATCTTCGTCTTGATCTTCATCATCGACCGGACTGTGCTCCATCGAAAGCAAAGCGGCGCGGCCCAATTGGACCGCGCCGCTCTTCGTTCGACCCGCGAACGAAAGGTGCTGAACGTACTTAGTGTGCCTCAGTGCGCCGCGGCCGCGCGCGTGGTTTTCGCGTTTGCCGTGCGACCGATTTCTTCGAGCTTGATTTCGACGTGGCGCGAGAACACGTATTCGGCCGGACGCTGTTTATCGAGCGGAATATCCTTCGCGAATGCGCCTTCGATCTTCGGGCCGCGCAGGCTGACGCCGAGCGCTTTGAGCGGGTGAGCCACGGTATCCATCACGGCTGTCGCCTCGAAGCCGCTATGGACCATGCAATCGGCGCACTTCTCGTAGTTGCCGGTGCCGTAGGCGTCCCAATCGGTTTCTTCCATCAATTCCTTGAAGGACTTGGCATAGCCTTCGCCGACGAGATAGCAGGGACGCTGCCAACCGAATACCGTTCGCGCGGGGTTGCCCCACGGCGTGCAGTGATAGGTCTGATTGCCGGCCAGGAAATCCAGGAACATGGCCGACTGGCTGAACGACCAGTTCTTGCCGCGGTTGCCGCGCTTGAAGATCTCGCGAAAGAGGTGCTTGGTCTTGTCGCGATTGAGGAAGTGCTGCTGATCGGGGGCGCGCTCATAGGCGTAGCCGGGCGAGACGGTGATGCCGTCCACGCCCATCGGGCCGAGCGTGTCGAAGAACGCCGCGACGCGCTCGGGCTGCGCATCGTTGAACAACGTGCAGTTGATGTTGACGCGAAAGCCGCGGCGCTTCGCTTCGCGGATCGCGGCGACGGCCTTGTCGTAGACCCCGTCTTGCGATACCGAGTGGTCGTGCATCGCTTGGTCGCCGTCGAGGTGGACGGACCAGACGAAGTACGGGCTTGGCTCGTAATCGTCCATCTTCTTTTCCATCAGCAGCGCGTTCGTGCACAGGTAGACGAACTTCTTGCGCGCGATGATGCCCTTGACGATCGTGGGCATGTCCTTGTGCAGCAGCGGCTCGCCCCCGGCGATCGAAACGACGGGCGCGCCGCATTCATCGACGGCGCCCAGGCACTCGTCGATCGACAGCCGTTGGTTGAGAATCGGATCCGGATAATCGATCTTGCCGCACCCGTTGCAGGCGAGGTTGCAGCGAAAGAGCGGCTCGAGCATCAGCGCGAGCGGATACCGTTTGTTGCCGCTGAAATGTTGACGCGCAATGTAGGCGCCGACACGCACCTTTTGCAGAAGCGGAATCGACAAAGCAACCTCCTTAAACTTGGCGAGCGGCGTCGGGCTCGGTGAGCTTCGACGGCAGCTTGAATTCGACCTTTTCTTCACGGCCCGTCATCGTCGAAACTTCGACGGGGCCCAGCGCACGCAACGCATCGATCACGTGCTCGACCATTTCTTCGGGCGCGGAGGCGCCGGCCGTAATGCCGACCGTTTGCGCGCCCGCGAACCATTCGGGCTTGAGCTCCGAGCCGTCCGCGACGAGATAGCTCGGCACACCCGATTCGGTGCCGATTTCGCGCAGGCGATTGGAGTTCGAGCTGTTCGTCGCGCCCACCACGAGCAGGACATCGACTTGCGCGCTCAATTCGCGCACCGCGGCTTGGCGGTTTTGCGTGGCGTAGCAAATGTCGCGCGTATCGGGGCCGACGATATTGCTGAAGCGCCGCATCAGCGCTTCGATGATGCCGCGCGTGTCGTCCACGGACAGCGTGGTTTGCGTCACATAGGCGAGCGGCGTGTCGCCCGGCAGATCGAGCGTTTCGACTTCGGCCTCGCTCTGAACGAGCAGCACCTTGCCCGGGATCTGCCCGATCGTGCCTTCGACCTCGGGATGCCCCGCATGGCCGATGAGAATCAACGTGCGGCCGGCCGCAACGTACTGGCGGCCTTGTACGTGCACTTTCGTGACGAGCGGGCAGGTGGCGTCGAGCACGTCGAGCCCCCGGGCCTGCGCGTCGCGCTCGACGCTTTGCGCCACGCCGTGCGCGCTGAAAATAGCGACCGCGCCGTGTGGTACTTCGTCGAGTTCTTCGACGAAACGCGCACCCTTCCCGCGCAGGTTTTCGACGACGTGCCGGTTGTGCACGATTTCGTGTCGTACGTACACGGGGGCGCCGTGCCGTTGCAACGCGCGATCGACGATTTCAATCGCACGAACGACGCCCGCACAAAAGCCGCGGGGTTGAGCAAGGATGACTCGCATGTGTGGCGAACTCCGACCTAATCGGGGCATCGGGGTATCGAACCGCCGGCGTTTAGCGGCATGATCGCCCAGACTCCAACTATTTATTAGAAAGCGGGCGTGGATAGCCGGCAAACCAACCCAAACGCGCATTCTAACGCTATCGGGACGGGAACGCTTCCGCGCGGGCACGGGCCGTTGCAAGAATGCCAGCGCGATTTACACGGGCCCGCAGGCGGGCGCGATCGGCGGCTACGTCGTCGGCGACCCGGTAAACTAAGTCGTTTCGCGCGCCGAACGCCATTTCGGTCGAGCATAACCTTTCAATTTAATTTCATTGCATAGGCCCCGCAGGATGCCTTCGGCTCATTATTCATACCGTTTTCGCATGTGCGCCCGGCTCGGCGCCCAATCCTACTGGCCCTACTGGCGCCGGCGCGGCTGCTCGGTCGCCGTTGCCGCCGGGGAGCGCGCATGATCGCGGCGCTCTTCTGGTTGTCCGTCCTTTCTCTCGTCATATGGTGCGTCCTGGTGTTCGCGCGGGGCGGTTTTTGGCGTACCCGCTGCGCGATCCCGATCGCGGCCGATGCGATCGACGCTTTCGAGTCCTGGCCGGCCGTCGTGGCGGTCGTGCCGGCCCGAAATGAGGCGGATGTGATCGGCGCCGCGGTCACGTCGCTGATCGAGCAAGAATACGCAGGCGCATTTCACGTCGTCGTCGTCGACGATCACAGCACGGACGGCACCGCCGACGCCGCGCGCGCCGCGGCGCTTGCGCTCGGCCGGCCCGAGCGGCTGACGGTCGTTGCGGCCGAGCCGTTGCCGGCCGGCTGGTCGGGCAAGGTGTGGGCGCAGTCGCAAGGCGTGGCGGCCGTCGCCTCGCGCGGGCTGCCGGCCGATTACCTGCTGCTGACCGATGCCGACATCGCTCATCCTCCCGATGCGCTCGCGCAACTCGTCGCGCGCGCAACGATCGAGCGGCGGGACTTGGTGTCGCTGATGGTGCGGCTGCGCTGCGATTCCGTCTGGGAAAAGGCGTTGATTCCGGCTTTCGTCTTTTTCTTCGCGAAGCTGTATCCGTTCCGCTGGGTCAACAACCCCCGCAACAAGACGGCGGCCGCGGCCGGCGGCTGCATGCTCGTCAAGCGGGCGGCGCTCGAAGAGGCGGGAGGAATGGCGGCGATTCGTTCGGCCCTCATCGACGATTGCACGCTCGCGGCGCTCATCAAGCACCGCGGCCAAGGCGGCCACGCGATTCGGCTCGATGTCGCGGCCAAGAGTCATTCCCTGCGCCCGTACGACGGCCCGAGCGAGATCTGGAACATGATCGCGCGCACCGCCTTTACGCAATTGCGCTACTCGCCATGGCTGCTGGCCGGCACGTTGGCGGGCATGACGGTGATCTATCTCGTGCCGCCCGTCGTTGCCGCGGCGCTTGGCCCGCTCGGCTGGCCGGCTTGGCTCGCATGGGGCGCGATGTGCTGCGCTTATGCGCCGATGCTTCGGTATTACGGCCGCTCGCCCTGGTGGGCGCCGGCGTTGCCGCTCGTCGCGCTGTTTTATGTCGGCGCGACGCTGGCGTCCGCTGTGCGCTATTGGCGCGGCAAGGGCGGCCAGTGGAAGGCGCGCGTGCAGGCGCCCGCTCAGGGCCGCTGAGCGGCGCCGATTACCGCTGCGTCAGCATCATGTAGAGCTGGACGGCGGCGTCGGGCGAGAACGTGAACGGCACCCAGCCATGGCCCGTATGACGGGCAATCAACAGACGATCGCCGTTCGGCTGCTTCTGCATCGCCATCACCGGGTTCTTGGTGGAAGCGAAACGCCAGCCGGGGGCGAGCGCGGTCGGCGGCTCGGGCGACATCGACGCCCGAGCGTTCGCCAATTCCTCGATCAGCTGGCCAATCTGCTCCGGATGCAGCGTGACGGTTTGCGAGCCGATGCTCAGCGTCAGCTCATTGTGCGAGGGGCGCGCGACGCGCAACGTAGGCGCTTCGTCGGCCGCCGGTAGGACGTCTTCCTGCGCAGGTGCGGCATGCGGCGCGGCGGGGCGTTCGGTCTCGGCGCGCTCGGCGGCGGCTTGCGCAAGCCGCACGAGCTCGCTGAGCCGATCGACCTGCGCGTCGATCGCACCGATCTGTTCTTCCAGGTTCATGCGAGGCGTTTCTCAAGCAAAGAGACGCGATTCTACCGGCTGCGTGCCGGGTGCATTCGCGCCCCTTGCCTTCGAGTTGTAACAAAATGCACGCGGCGGGATCACCGCTGCAGGTAGCCCGCCTCGCGAAACCACTGCAGCGCATCGCGCAAACCGTCGAGGTACGGTCTCGCGCGATAGCCGATTTCGCGCTCGGCTTTCGCCGACGAGAAGTACATCTTGTTTTTCGACATCTTGAGGCCGTCGACAGTCACGAACGGTTCGCGCTTCGTGAACTTGGCGACGCATTCCGCCCCGAGCGCGAGCGGATACAGCGGCCAGCGCGGCAAGCTGATTTTCGGCGCCTTGCGGCCCGTTTCGTTGGCAATGTCGGCGAGCATCCGCTGCAGCGGCAAATTTTCGCCGCCGAGGATGTAGCGTTCGCCGATGCGTCCGCGTTCGAGCGCGAGCAAATGGCCTTCCGCGACATCGTCGACATGCACGAGATTCAAACCGGTATCGACGAAGGCGGGAATCTTGCCGAGCGCGGCCTCGACGATGATGCGGCCCGTCGGCGTGGGCCGCACGTCGCGCGGCCCGATCGGCGTAGACGGATTGACGATGACGGCGGGCAGTTGCGCCTGCTCGATCATCCGTTCGACGGCGCGCTCCGCGAGCACCTTGCTGCGCTTGTAGACGCCGATGGCCTGCTGCGCGGCAAGCGGGGCCGTTTCGTCCGCGATCAAGCCTTCGCTCGTGACCTTCAACGTCGCGACGCTGCTCGTGTAGACGATGCGCTCGACGCCTTCCGCCAGGGCCGCGCGCATCGTGGCTTCGGTACCTTCCAGGTTCGCGCGTTCGATTTCGGAAGGATCGGGCGCCCAGAGCCGATAGTCGGCGGCCACGTGAAAGAGGTAGCGCACGCCGCGCAGTGCGGCGCGCATCGATGTTTCATCGCGCATGTCGCCGACGACGATGTCGGCGTCGAGCGCTTCGACGTTCTTGCGCGGGCTCGTCGCGCGCACGAGCACGCGCACGCGCATGCCGCGCGCAAGCGCGGCGCGAGCGACGGCGGAGCCGACGAAGCCCGATGCGCCCGTGACGAGCACGAGATCGCTGGAAGATTCGGTCATGGTGGTGCGAGCGCGTTCGTTGCGGTGATGCGGCGAGATTGTACTTGCTGTCTTCGCCGCTCAGCTATAAGCGTACGCCCCTTCGTTGAATTGCCGGATGAATGCGTGCGCCGTATTGACGCACCGCCGCGCCGTTCAGCGCCGCGATCGTGAGCGTTTCGACATCGTAGATGAGCATCGGCAGCGGATGCTCCTGAAAGTATTCGCGAAAACGCGCTTCGCCTTCTGTTCATGCGCCGCGAAAATCTGGCTGGCCCCGAATGCGACGATGCCCACCGCGATTGCGCAGACGGCGACGGTGAGGACGGTGGTGATGTGCTTGTCGAACCAACGCCTCAGCAAGCGGTTGCGAGGCCGTGTCGCGTGATCCTGTAGCGCCACCGATTTGTCTCCTCTTGCCAAATGAGCCGTCGCGCATACGCAATCGGTGCATTTAACGACCGGCGAGCGATTTTCTTTAGCACAGGATGCAAGAACCGCTTGAAAAAGTATATTGACACTGGCGACTACAATGCGGGATTGACGGAAATCAAGCTGGAGAGGTAGCGATGGAAGGTCTTGATTTAGACGCGAAAATGGAAACGTATTACGTGCGTGTGCGCGGCGTGGTGCAAGGCGTCGGATTTCGGCATGCCACATTGCGGCAAGCGCACGCGCTTGGGATCACAGGGTGGGTGGCGAACGTTTCGGATGGTTCTGTCGAAGCGATGCTGCAAGGGCCCGCGAATCAGATCGACCGGATGCTCGAGTGGATGAGGCGCGGGCCGCCTTCTGCGCGCGTCACCGAGTTCGCCAGCGAAGAGCGGCATGTCGATAAACGATTCGCGCGTTTCGAACAACACTGAGCCCGTTGAGCGGCGATTGGAACAATGACCTTTCCCGGCCGCATGACGAAGAGCGCTGGGCCTCTCCGATGAATCCACACGAAACGGGGCGCGGCATTGCACTGTCGGTTGCCGCCACGACATTGTTTGCGCTGTTATCCGTGTATACCCGGATGCTGCGCCCCCTCGACGGCCTGGACATCTTTGCGTGGCGCATCGTTTGGACGGTGCCGGGCGCGCTGCTGCTCGTGGGGCTACGCGGGCGCGCCGTGCAATTGCGGCAGCTTGCGGGCTCGGCCGTGCGCGAACCGCGGCGTGCCGTCATGTTGCTGGGCGCAAGCGCGCTGCTCGGCGCACAGCTTTGGCTGTTCATGTGGGCGCCCCTGCACGGCCGCATGCTCGAGGTCTCGCTTGGGTATTTTTTGCTGCCGCTGTCGATGGTGCTCGTCGGGCGCTTCTACTATCGCGAGCCGCTCGTTCCGCTGCAATGGCTTGCAGTCGCGTTCGCCGCGCTCGGCGTCGCGCACGAGCTGTGGGTCACCCATGCATTCTCGTGGCCGACGCTCGTCGTCGCCGTGGGCTACCCGCCGTACTTCGTGCTGCGCCGCAAACTCGGCGGCGACTCGCTTGCTACGTTTGCACTGGAAATGCTGCTTTTACTGCCGGCCGCCGTGCCCATCATCGCATTGAGCGCCGATGCGCAGGCGGCCCTCCATCGGCCGCTGCTCGGTGCATTGCTGCTGCCTGGCCTCGGGGCATTGAGCACGGTCGCGCTCGCCAGTTACCTCAAGGCGAGCCGCCTTTTGCCGATGGCGTTGTTCGGGCTGCTTGGCTACGTCGAACCCGTGCTGCTCGTGTTGTTCTCGGTCACATTGCTCGGCGAATCGCTGTCGGCGCAGCAACTGGGCACGTACGTGCCGATTTGGATGGCCGTGGGTGTGACCGCCGTGCACAGCATGCTGTTGCTACGCACGCGAGAGGGCGTGCCTGGAATCGGTTGAGGCTCAAACCGCCTGATGCCGCCCGTGTTGACGTTCGCGTAGCGCGCTGGCTTTTCGTTCGACCGATTCGCGCAGTGCGCGGCGCCAGCCGAAGCCGAACAGAATTTCGGCCAGCACGAACAGCGGGCCGATGACGAGGCCGATGAGGTCGTCGGCGAAGGCGGGCTTGCGATGCTCGTAAGCGGCATGCCCGATGAACTGAAAGACCCACCCGACGACGAAAAGGGCAGCGCCGCTGCCTGCCCATATCCCGGTCGATGTTTGAGCGAGTTCCGCGCCGACGGCAAGACACGCGGCCGAGAACACCGCCATGACCAACCCCAGCGCGATGTCGAGCACGATGTAATAGAGCGTGGCGAAGAAAAAAAGCGCCAGCGCCGGCGATGCGCCGAACGGCAATGCCGCGATATGCCACTGGGGCCGGCTCAGTAGGATCGCGAGGGAAAGCACGATCATGGGAATGCCGACGAAGTGCGTGGCGATGTTGCGCCTGTCGCGATGATACGAAGCGTACTGCGCGAGTTGGTCGGTGAGCGTCTTCATATAGGTTGGCCCTTTCTGATGCGTGCGCCTACGAACGTTCGAACCATCGCACGACCATGGCCGATCTTCAAGCGATTGAATGTGCCATTCGCATAAAAGCTGGCCCGGCGCCTTTCGATAGCGATCGCTGCCCCCCGTCACACAAACGGATTGTCGACACTTCCCGTTGCGGCCGGCGGTTCGTCCTGCGCTTCGTCGGGTAGCGACTTCTCTCGCTCGAGCGCGGCGACGATCGCATCGACTGCTTGCTTCAACGCCCGCGCCGCTCTCAACCCGCGCTTGTCCTTGCCGATTTGAAGCGCACCGGCCACCGCGATGCGTGTGACGCCGTTCGAGATCGTCAGCGCGTCGCCCTCGATATTGAGCACTTCATCGTCGCTCGCAAATGCGTGAAAGTCAGACACCTTTAAGCCCTCCGATTCGTTGATCCTTCAGCGCTTCCGGAATACCCGGGAAGCGGATGCCGCTCATCGCTTCCAATTCATGCACGGTTTTGACATCGTAGCGACGCGTTGCAACGTTATCGACGACGATTGCAAACGCCTCGTTGGCCGCGGGCACGTACACGACCTTGAAAAGCTGCGTCGGCACGAAGACGCGCGTTGCGCCGATGGTGCGCAGCGATTGACCCGTAAACAACGGGCCCGTCGCAATGTAGGCGTCGCCGTAGCGGGTCGCGAGCTTGCGTACCGCCGACTCGATATGCGCCCACACGTGCTGATTGTTCTCTCGATCCTGCGGCACGACGTTGGCGAGCGTGAAAGACTGCGCCATGGCTTCCGGGTTCCAACGATCGCCCGCAGGACTCATATGCCCGCGATCGAAGCCGCTGCGCTTGTAGTCGGCCAGCGTCGCGCCTTCGCCGGGCGGCAACGACGGATCCTCGAAAAACTTGTTCGTGCGCACTTGCTCCTTGGCGTCGTGCAAATGCGTGCGCGTCAAATGCTCGACCGACCACAGCGGCCCGTGCGTCAGGCCCGAATGCAGTACGGCGAAGTCGGAGTAGCAGAGCAAGCGCGTCTTCGGCGCCATCTTCGCGTTCGCGAGCACCGGAAACTGCGCATTCGGAACGAACTGCGAACATGCCGGCGCGGCGCCGACGTGGGCGCTGGCGGCAATCAATAAAGCGGCGAACAGCTTCTTCATCGGGGCAATTCTTCTTTCTGTCGATGGGTCAAGGGGAAAGGGAGGCAAGTATAGCGACGTCCGCGCCCGTCGAGCCGCGAGTTTTGCCGAACGCATTTCGTCAAGATCGCGATCGAGGAGGTCATGCTGACGCTCGTCGAAGCGATCGTCCTCGTCTTTGGCGTGATGTGGCTGTTCTTGCGGGATTTACGCTACACGCTGGTGCCGACCGTCGTGATTCCGGTCGCCCTGATGGGGGCCTTCGCATCGATGTATGCGTTCGGGTTCTCGATCAATGTGTTCACGCTGTTCGGGCTCGTGCTCGCCATCGGCATTCTCGTCGACGATGCGATCGTCGTCGTCGAGAACGTCGAACGGATCATGCGCGACGAAGGGCTTTCGCCGCGCGACGCCACGCGAAAGGCGATGTCTCAGATCGGCGGTGCGATCGTCGGCGTGACGGCAGTGTTGACGGCGGTTTTCGTGCCGATGGCGTTTTTTACGGGCGGCGTGGGCGGCATCTATCGGCAATTCTCGATTGCGATGAGCTTGCGCGCAAGAGTCCCGTGCTGGCCGACGTGCATTCGGAAACGCTGCCCGATGCGCCGCACGTCGTGCTTGAAATCGACCGCTCCAAGGCCTATGCGATGGACGTGTCGTTCGACGCGATCCAGGACGTGCTCGGCGCCACGTTCGGAACGTCGTATGTCGGCGATTACCCCGCCTCGGGACGCATGCTGCGCGTGCTAGTGGCGGCCGATTCGGCCGCCCGCATGACCGATGCCGATTTGCTGCGCCTATCCGTGCGCAACGGGCTGGGCAAGATGGTGCCGTTCTCGGCCTTCGCTTCGCTCAAATGGTCGCGCGGGCCGAGTATGCTGGCGCGCTACAACGGCTATCCGTCGCTCGACGTGACGGGCCGCGCGGCCGACGGCTACAGTTCGGGCGCAGCCATGGCCGAAATGGAACGGCTCGCCGCACAACTTCCGGAGGGGACGGCATTCGACTGGGCGGACGCCGCGCTGGCCGAAACGCAGGCAGCGCGTCAGACGCCGCTCCTGATCGGGCTGTCGCTGCTCGCGGTGTTCATGGTGTTGGCCGCGCTATACGAAAGCTGGACGATTCCGCTTTCGGTGCTGATCGTCGTCCCGCTTGGCATGATCGGCGCCGTCGCCGCGATCCACCTGCGCGGGTTGCCGACGATGTCTACTTCAAAATCGGGCTCGTCACGGTGATCGGTCTTGCGGGCAAGAACGCGATTCTGATCGTGCAGTTCGCGCGCGATGCGCGAGCGCGCGGCGCTGCGCTCGTCGATTCGATCGTGCAAGCCTGCGCACTGCGCTTCAGGCCGGTGGTCATGACATCGGCGGCATTCCTGCTAGGCGTCGTGCCGCTCGTGTTTTCGAGCGGCGGCGGCGCCGAAAGCCGTCATTCGATCGGTACCGGCGTATTCGGCGGCGTCATCGCCGCGACCGTGCTGGGACTCGTCTTCACGCCGGTGGCGTTCTATGTCGTCATGCGTGCGACGCAGCGGCGTGCCAAACGGAAGGACGCGCGCGGCGAGCGCCGACGGCGAGGCAGGCGAGCCCGTTGCCGATCGCGAGACGGAGCCTTCGTGACGAACACGCGTCGTTATGACACACGTTTGACGCAATCCTTCGCTCGGCTGGACAAGCCGAGGCATCTGCACCCGGACTTCGTTTAGTCGCATGCGACAGCTTCATATTGGATCGACGAATCGTCCGAACTTCCGTAGTACGCCGGCGGCAGGCGCGTGCGGCGCTTCGATGCATTAGCGTCGTCCCATTGCGCAATTCGACTATCGATAAGCGAAAGCGGGCGTTATACTCGGTGCCGCATTTGATTCATTCGCTGCCCGATAGCCCGCTTCATCTTTCCTCCGCCGACGAATCGGGGGAATGAATGTTGAATAGCCCCCAATCGGAATATGGAAAAGAACGAGCGTGGCCAACTGCGCCGATCGATGTCCGCGTGCGAACCGAGTGCGTTGCGCCCCAGCGTGACGGCCGCGGCATTTTCGCTTGCCGCCGCGCTCCTCTGCGGCGGTTGTGCCGTCGGTCCCGATTTCACCCCGCCCGCCGCGCCCGCAACGGCTAGCGTGACGCGCGAGCCGTTGCCGCCGCAGACCCAGGCCACCCCTGTTGCGGGCGGAGCGGCGCAACGCTTCGACCCCGCTGCGCAATTGCCGTCGCAGTGGTGGACGTCGTATGGGTCCGATCGGCTTAATCGGCTTGTATCGGAAGCGCTCGCCAATAGCCCGACGATTGCATCCGCGCAAGCGGCGCTGCGGGCGGCGCAAGAGCAGGTGAATGCGCAACGCGGTGCGCTGTTTCCGTCTATCGGCGGCAGCGCCGGGGCGACGCGGGAGAAGCTCAACGGCGCTTCCCAAGGTTTTCCGCAAGCCGGCGACTTCCTGTTTACGCTCTATAACGCGTCGGTGAGTTTGTCGTACAACTTCGACGTATTCGGCGGGGTGCGCCGCGGCATCGAGGCGCAGGAGGCCGGGCGCGAGGCGCAACGCGAAGCGTTGCAGGCCACCTATCAGACCCTGGCTGCCAACGTCGTGACGGCCGCCGTGCTCGAGGCGTCGCTGCGTGCGCAAATCGATGCGACGCGCGAGCTCGTCGCATCGGCGCAGCACGAAGTCGACTTGAGCCGTCAAGATTTCGAGCTCGGGGGCGCGGCACGTTCGGACCTTTTGTCGGCGGAATCGAATCTGGCTTCGGTGCAAGCCACGTTGCCGCCGCTGCAGCAACAGCTCGCCGCCGCTCGCAGTCAACTGGCCGTCTATCTCGGCAAGCCGCCGAGCGAGTACGATGAAAGCGCATTCGATCTCGCTTCTTTGCAACTGCCGGTCGACATTCCGTTGATGGTGCCGTCGGAAATCGTGCGTCAGCGGCCCGACATCCGGCGCGCGCAGGCGCAGTTGCATGAAGCGAGCGCGCAGATCGGCGTGGCTACGGCGAACATGCTGCCGCAGATCGGCCTCTCGGGAACCTACGGCGAATCGAGTTCGTCGTTCCGGTCGCTGTTCTCGCACACCGTGTTTTCGCTGGGGGCGAACATCACGCAGCCCTTGTTCCAAGGCGGATCCTTGAGCGCGAAGCGCCGGGCCGCGATTGCGGCCTACGATCAGGCCCTTGCGCAATATCGGCAGACCGTCTTGCTCGCGTTCAAGAATGTCGCCGATGCGCTGCGCGCGCTCGATGCCGATGCGCAAACGCTGGCCGCGCAATACCGGGCGCAAATGGCCGCTGCCGACAGTCTGCATTTGATCGAGCAGCGCTTCGGCCTCGGCGGCGCGAACCACCTCGAATTACTGGTCGCGCAGCAACAATACCAACGCGCGCGCGTCGCTTACGTACAGGCGCTTGCCGCTCGCTACCAAGATACGGCCGCGCTGTTCCTTGCGCTGGGCGGCGACTGGAAGCAAGCGGGCGAGGCCGCATCGGCCGAGCACTGAATGCCGGGGTTTCAATCTTCATATCGCGGAAGTCCTTTACATGAGCGACAAATCGGAGTTGTTGCGGCAGTTGCGGATCGAGCGCGACGATAGGCCGGCGCAAACGGCTTCCTCGCGGCGCTGGTGGTGGGTGGCGGGTGTCATCCTGCTGCTGATTGCAGCCGGGGCCGCTTCGTACGTCTGGCTGCGCTCGGCCGCGCCCGCGGTGAAAGTCGCCGTCGCCAAGCCGTTGTCCTCGGGCGCCGGCGCGCAGAGCGGGGCGTCGATCCTCGATGCATCGGGCTACGTCGTGGCACGGCGTCAGGCGACGGTATCGGCGAAGATCACGGGCAAGCTCGAGCAGCTGTTCATCGAAGAAGGCGTACATGTCAAGGAGGGCGACGTCGTAGCGACGCTCGACAATCGCAATGCGACGGCGAACTTGTTGCAGGCCAGGGCGGGGGTGCAGCAAGCGCAAAGCACGCTCTTGCAGGCGAAGGCCGCGGCAGCCGACATCACGCCTATCTACGAGCGCGATCGCAAGCTCGCCGCCGCCGGCGTGATCAGCGCGACCGCACTGGAGCAGAGCAAAGCGAATTACGACGCCAAGCAGACCGACGTCGGCGTTGCCGAGGGCAATTTGGCGGTTCGCCGGGCAGCGCTCGCGATCGCCCAGCGCGACTTGGACGATACGGTCGTGCGTGCGCCGTTCACCGGCGTCGTGACGACCAAGAACGCACAGCCGGGCGAAATCGTCTCCCCCCTGTCGGCCGGCGGCGGCTTCACACGCAGCGGCATTTGCACGCTCGTCGATATGGATTCGCTCGAGGTCGAAGTCGACGTCAGCGAGAACTTTATCGGACGGGTGCGGGCGAACGAGCCGGCGACGCTCAAGCTCAACGCCTATCCCGACTGGCAAATTCCTGCCTACGTCATCGCCGTGGTGCCCACGGCCGACCGCAGCAAGGCCACGGTCAAAGTACGCGTGGGCTTCAAGTCGCGCGATCCGCGCATCCTGCCTGAAATGGGCGCGCGGGTGTCGTTCTTGAGCCGGGCGGATGCATCGAACGGGGCGGCGAGCGCGGGCGGCGTCTCGCTGCCGCCTGAGGCGGTGCAAGCGAGTGCGGGCGCCGCGACGGGCATCGTCTACGTGCTGCACGACGATACGCTCGAACGCCGCGAGGTCAAGCTCGGCGCGCGAGACGCGCAGTCGCAGGCCGTGTTGGCGGGCTTAGCGGCCGGCGAGCGGGTGGCCATCGGCGATTTCACGAAACTCTCCGACGGCGCACACGTAAAAGTCGTCGACCGATAAACCGGCGAAACCAAGAGTCGAATTCGACGCCGAGTATGAACGAGGAGTGAAGCATATGACTGCCATGGTGTCCTTGAAGAACGTCGTGAAGACGTACACGCGCGGCAAGCAAATCGTCGAAGTCCTACATCATCTCGACCTGGAGGTGGCCGATGGCGATTTCGTCGCATTGATGGGGCCGTCGGGTTCAGGCAAGACGACGGTGCTCAATTTGATCGGCGGCATCGATCATCCGACGAGCGGCGAGCTCATCGTCGCCGGCGAGCGCATCGATCAGTTGCGCGGCGGCAGCCTCGCGCGTTGGCGATCGAACAACGTGGGCTTCGTCTTTCAGTTCTACAACTTGATGCCGATGCTCAGCGCCGAGCGCAACGTCGAACTGCCGCTGTTGCTGACCTCGCTTTCGAAGGCTGACCGGATGAAACGCGTGCGCGCGGCGCTCGCCGTCGTCGGGCTCGAGGATCGCGCCAAGCACAAGCCTTCCGAGCTGTCGGGCGGGCAGGCGCAGCGGGTGGCCATCGCGCGTGCGCTCGTGTCGGATCCGAAGCTGCTCGTCTGCGACGAACCGACGGGCGACTTGGATCGCGCGACGGCCGACGAGATCCTGCACTTGCTGCAAGTGCTGAACCGCGAGTACGGCAAGACGATCGTCATGGTTACTCACGACCAGAAAGCGGCCGACTACGCGACGCATACGCTGCATCTGGACAAGGGCCAGTTCGTCGCAGAGCGGCAAGAGACCGAAGCCTGATCGAGGGCGCCGACGATGAAATTCATACCGCTGATATGGGCGATGCTGTGGCGCAAGAAGGTGCGCACGTCGCTCACGCTGCTTTCGATACTGATCGCGTTCCTGCTGTTCGGCATGCTGCAAGGCGTGAACTCCGCCTTCAAGCAAACGATCGAGCGCTCGAACGTCGACCGTCTCGTCGTCACGAACAAGATTTCGATCACCGAGAGCCTGCCTTATGCCTATATGGCGCAGCTCGAAACGATCCCGGGCGTGAAGGGCGTCTCGCACGAGTCGTGGTTCGGGCCGTATTACCAGGATCCGAAAAACTTCATCGCGGCGTTTCCGGTCGAGCCCGAGCGCGAATTTCCCGTGCACCCCGAAATGATCGTGCCGAAGGATCAACTGTCGGCGCTCGAGCATACGCGCGACGGCGCGATCATCGGTGCGGGGTTGGCGAAGAAGTACGGATGGAAGATCGGCGACCGCATTCCGCTGCATTCGACGATTTGGGTCAAGGCCGCCGACGGCAATTCCGATTGGGATTTTACGATCGTTGGCATCTATGAGGATCCGGCCGAGCGCTCGCGCGAAGATGCGATGTTCTTCAACTACAAGTACTTCGACGAGGCCCGCAGCTTTGCCAAGGGCAAGGTCGGCTGGTACATCGTGCAAGTGAGGGACCCAAGGCAGTCGGCGCAGATTGCACAAGAGATCGACCGGCGTTTCGCGAATTCGCCCGACGAAACGAAGACGCAAACCGAGAAGGAGTTTCAGCAGTCTTTCATGAAGCAGATCGGGGACATCAACCTCATCGTCACTTACATTCTGTTTGCCGTGTTCTTCGCCCTGTTGTTCGCCGTCGGCAGCACCGTCATGCAGGCCGTGCGGGAGCAAGTGCCTGAGCTTGCCGTGCTCAAAACGCTGGGCTTCAGCGATACGCGCATGCTTGTGCTCGTCCTCGTGCAATCGCTGACGCTGTGCGTGTTCGCCGCGTTGCTCGGTCTCGGGTTAGCCGATCTCTTGTTCCCGATGCTGCGAAACACGCTGGGCGTCGTGAGCATGCCGGCGACCGTGATCGCCGAGGGCGTGCTCATGGCCGCGTTTCTGGCTATTGCAACGGGCATCGTTCCCGCTTGGCGCGCCAAGCGACTCGTCATCGTGGAGGCGCTGCGCTCATGATCAAGCAAATCGTTGCAGTCACGTCGATGAATTTGCGCAGCTTGCCGCAGCGTATCGGCACCGCATGGGTGATCGTCATCGGGATCGCGGTGACCGTGGCGGTGCTCGTCTCCGTGCTCGCCATGGCGGCCGGGTTCCAGCGTACGCTGAAAGGGACGGCGCGCGCGGACCGGGCGATCGTGCTGCGCGCGGGCTCGCAAGCCGAACTGGAGAGCACGATCGACCGCCAGAATGCCCAGACGATCATGGATGCGCCCGGCGTACGCAAAGACGAAGCCGGGCGGCCGATTGCGTCGGCCGATGCGGTCGTGATCGTCGCGTTGCCGCAGAAGAAGGACAACGCCGATGCGAACGTCACATTGCGCGGCGTGAGCGCCAATGCGATGAGGCTGCGGCCCGAGGTGCACCTGATCGCCGGACGCATGTTCCATCCTGCCGTGCGCGAACTCATCGTCGGCAAATCGGCGGCTGCGCAATTCAAGGGGCTCGATCTGGGTAGCCGCATCGCGTTCCGCGATTCCGAGTGGACGGTCGTCGGTATTTTCGAAAGCGGCGGCGATGCGCACGAGTCGGAGCTGCAGGGCGACGTCGAGACTGTACTGTCCGCCTATCGGCGCAATGGTTTTCAATCGGTGACGGTGATGCTCGATTCGGCCGCGGCCTTCGATCGCTTCAAAGGGGCGTTGACGACGGATCCGACGCTGAAGGTGGGCGTGCAGCGTGAAGCCGACTATTACGCGGCGCAATCGCGCAACCTATCGAAGCTGTTGAACCTGCTCGCGTATTTCGTCGGCGGCATCATGGCGCTGGGCGCGTGCTTCGGTGCGCTCAATACGATGTATACGGCGGTTTCGACACGCACGCGAGAAATCGCGACGTTGCGCGCGATCGGGTTCAGCGGCATGCCGATCGTCATTTCGGTGCTTGTGGAATCGCTGTTGCTCTCCATCGTCGGCAGCGTGATCGGATCGGCGGCGGCTTGGTTGTTTTTCAACGGCAACACGGTCAATACGCTCGGCGCCGGCTTCAGCCAGGTCGTGTTTCACCTGACGGTGACGACGTCGCTGCTGGTATCGGGCGTGTTCGTCGCATGCACGATCGGCATGCTGGGCGGCCTGTTGCCGGCCATTCGCGCGGCGCGCGTGCCGATCGCGACGGCGTTGAGAGCCAGTTGAGGGCAGGCGAGGGCAGGCGAGGGCAGGCGAGAGCGGGGCCCGCGGCTCGATGAACGAGAAGCGGCCCGCTCCGGTTACATGCTTCGCAACGCGAACCGCTTCAGCTTGCCCGTTTCCGTGCGCGGCAGCGCTTCGATGAATTGGATCACGCGCGGGTACTTGTACGGCGCGACAGTTTGCTTCACGAAAGCCTGCAATTGCGCGACGAGCGCATCGTCGGCCTCGTAGCCGGGCTTCACCACGACGAACGCCTTCACGATTTGCCCGCGCTCTTCATCGGGCGCGCCGATCACGCCGCACTCGGCAACCGCCTCATGTTGCATCAGCACGCTTTCGACTTCCGGCCCGGAGATGTTGTAGCCGGCGGAGACGATCATATCGTCGGCGCGCGCCTGATAGAACACGTAGCCGTCGGCATCGACATAGACCGCGTCGCCCGGTAGATTCCACCCTTCGCGCACGAACTTCTTCTGGCGTTCGTCAGCCAGATAGCGGCACCCCGTGGGCCCGCGCACAGCCAGCTTGCCGACCGTTCCGACCGGCACGGGGCGCATGTCGTCGTCGACGACCTCGATCACGTAGCCGGGCACCGCCTTGCCGATCGCGTGGGGGCGCACGTCTTGCGCTGCCGATGAGATGAAGATGTGAATCATCTCCGTGCCGCCGATGCCGTCGATCATCTCGATCCCCGTCGCTTTGCGCCAAAGCTCGCGCGTCGAATCGGGCAACGCTTCGCCGGCCGATACGGTCTGCTTCAAGCTCGCTATGTCGAAGCGCGGCACGAGCGGGGCCATCTGGCGATAGAAGGTCGGCGCAGTGAACATCGTCGTCGCCCGAAAACGCTCGACAGTACGTAGCAGCGTTTCCGGCGTGAGCTTTTCGATCAGTACGGTCGATGCGCCCACGCGCATCGGAAAGCAGAGCAGTCCGCCGAGCCCGAACGTGAAGGCGAGCGGCGGCGTACCGCAAAAAACGTCGGTGCATGCGGGCCGCAACACATGGCGCGGGAAGAGATCGCACATGGCGAGCACGTCGCGGTGAAAATGCATGCAGCCCTTCGGCGCACCGGTGGTTCCGCTCGTGAAGGCGATCAGGCAGACATCGTCGGCGGATGTGTCGCAGGGGGTAAATCGAGTAGGCTTGGTCTCGGCCAGCGATTCCATCGAACCGGCCGCATCGCTGTGGAACACGCGTACGTCGGCGAGATCGGCGCAGAAGAACTCGCTTTCCCGATCGCGGCATCGATCGAGCTCCTCGATTAGACGGGTATCGCAAAGGGCGGCCTGGACCTTCGCCTTGTCGATGATCTGCTTGAGTTCCTTGGCGCGCAGCAGCGGCATCGTGGGCACGACGACGAGCCCGGCCTTCAGGCTCGACAAGAACGCGACGGCCATCTGCAGCGTGTTCGGGCCGCGCAGCAACACGCGATTGCCCGGCACGAGCCGCATGTCCTCGACGAGCACGCGCGCCCATCGGTCGACCATCGCTTTGAGCTCGTGATAGGTCGTACCGTGAGGCGCCTCGTCCTGTTCCGACCAAATCGCCACGCGGTCGCCGTGTCCTGCGGCAATGGTGGCGTCGAGCAGTTCCGTCGCGCAGTTGAAACGCTTGGGGTAAGCGACATCGGGTTGATCGAGCATCAAGACCGGCCATTGATCTTTCGGCGGCAGGTTGTCTCGCGCAAACGTATCGATATGGGCTGACGGTTCCATGGCTCGCTCCGGTGTCAGTCGGGAATCACGGCGGTGGCTTCGATTTCTACCTTGGCTCGGTCTTCGACGAGCGCGACGACTTGTACCGCGCTCATGGCGATGTCGTAATCGCCGATGAGTTCGCGAAACGCTCGGCCCACGTCGCGCGACGCGGCGAGGTATTCGCGCTTGTCCGTCACATACCACGTCAGCCGGACGAGATGTTCCGGGCGCGCGCCGGCCTCCCTCAAGATCGCGACGATGTTCTCCAGCGCTTGCCGCGCTTGATCGGCGAACGAATCGGCTTGGAACTGCCCCGTTTCGTCCCAGCCGATTTGCCCGGCGATGAATATTTGCGTGCCGTGGGCGGCCACGCCGTTGGCATAGCCGCGGGGCTTGGGCCAGCCGGCCGGTAGGAGCGGACGTTTCATGACGTTGGGCCTTCGTGTTCCAGGGGGGAGGGGGAGGCGGCCGCATGCGTGAGCGCCGCGCGAATATCGTTAGGGATCCAGATCGATTCGCCCGTTTCGAGCGACGTCGTGACGAGCACCTGATTTGCCGCAAAGCGCACGCCGTCGTGGCCGCTGCCGACGATGCGAATGTCGATGGACCGTCGACCGATGCGGGCGAGCGAAAGCGCGAGTGAGATCGTTTCGCCCATTCGGCTCGGCCGAGCGAATTCGCATTCGAGCCTGACGATTGGCAGGCCGACGCGGCGCTGCCCGATCATCTCGGCGTAGTCGATGCCGAGCGAATCGGTGAACCAGTCTTCGACGAGCGCATTGGTGAGCGTCAGGTATTGCGGAAAGAACACGATGCCGGCGGGATCGCAGTGCGCGAAGCGAATGCGCACCGGGCGCTCGAAGACGATGGGGGCGTGCTCGGTCATGATGTGCGCTCGCCTTCGCGTGGGATTTCGTTGTCCCTGCGCGCCGCATGCTCCTTGAGCAGGTCGCGCCCGACGATCAATTGTTGCACTTCCGTCGCGCCTTCATAGATACGCAGTGCGCGGATCTCGCGATACAGCGTCTCGACGGGCGTGCCGCTGCGCACGCCCTGGCCGCCCCAGAGCTGCACGGCCGCGTCGATGACGCGCTGTGCGCCCTCGCTCGCGTGCCACTTCGCCATGGCGGCCTCTCGCGTCACTTGCTTTCCTTGATCGCGCAGCCAGGCCGCGCGATACACGAGCAGGGCAGCCGAATCGATCGTCAGCGCCATCTCGGCCAACTTCGCTTGCGTCAACTGAAAATCGCCGAGCGTCTGCCCGAACATACGGCGCGACGTCGCGCGATCGAGCGCTTCGGCAAGCGCGTGCCGTGCGAAGCCGAGCGAGGCCGCGGCCACCGACGTGCGGAAGATATCGAGCGTGCGCATGGCGAGTTTGAAGCCTTCACCGGCGACGCCGAGCATTTGCGACTTCGGCAGGCGCGCGCCGCTGAAACGAAGACGCGCCAGCGGATGCGGTGCTATCACATCAATACGCTCCGCGATGTCGAATCCGGGCGTATCGGCGTCGACGACGAACGCGGTGATGCCGCGCGCGCCCGGCGCCTCGCCGGTGCGCGCGAAGACGACATAGAAATCGGCGATGCCGCCGTTCGAGATCCACGTCTTTTCGCCGTCGAGTACGTAGGCATCGCCGTCCTCGCGGGCCGCGAGCGCAAGCGCGGCCACATCCGAGCCGGCCTCGGGCTCCGACAGCGCAAACGCCGCGATGGCGTCGCCGCTTGCCACGCGGGGCAGGTAGCGTCGCTTTTGCGCATCCGTGCCGGCAAGGGAGATCGCGCCGGAGCCGAGCCCCTGCATCGCCAGTGCGAAATCGGCCAACCCCGCATGTCTGGCAAGCGTTTCGCGCAGCAAGCAAACGGCGCGCGTATCGATCGTGTCGCCGTGGCCGCCGTACGCATGGCCGCCGACGCCATAGCGCAGCCATCCACCTTCGCCGAGGGCCCGTACGAGCCGGCGGCACTGCGCGTCGACGGCGGCACGCCCTTGCGGGCGGGAATCGAGCGGTTCGGCATCGGCAAGCAGCGCTCGGTTGTCATTGCACCATGCTTCGAGGGCGACGGCCAATCGACGGTGTCGATCCTCGAAGAACGGCCAGTCGAGCATATCGGGGGAGGGCCGATCGGTATGAGCCATGTCAGTCTCCCTCGAATACCGGGCGCGCCTTGCTCGCGAAGGCGCGATAGGCGCGTTCGAAATCGCGCGTTGCCATGCAGATGGCCTGCGCTTGCGCTTCGGACTCGATGGCTTCGTCGACGCTCATGCTCCATTCCTGGTGAAGCATCTTCTTCGTGACGCCGTGCGCGAAGGTGGGGCCGGAGGCGATCGAGCGCGCGAGTTCGTCGGCGGCGGCCAGCAGTTGTGCGGGATCGCACAGCCGGTTGTAGAAGCCCCAAGCGAAACCCTCATCGCCGGACGCCGAGCGGCCCGTGAAGAGCAGTTCGGATGCGCGTCCTTGCCCGATGATGCGCGGCAAGATCGAGCACGCGCCCATATCGCAGCCTGCCAGGCCCACGCGCGTAAAGAGGAAGGCGAGCTTGCTACGCGCGGTGGCGAGCCGCATGTCCGACGCCATCGCGATGATCGCCCCGGCTCCGGCGCAAACGCCGTCCACGGCCGCGACGATCGGTTGAGGACAGTGGCGCATCGCTTTCACGAGATCGCCCGTCATGCGCGTGAACATCAACAACTCGGGCATCGGCAGGCCGATCAGCGGTCCGATGATTTCGTGCACGTCGCCGCCCGAACAGAAATTCTCGCCCGCGCCGTGGATGACGACGGCTTTGACGTCCGTCGCATAGGCGAGGTCACGAAACAGGTCGCGCAGTTCGGCGTACGAATCGAACGTCAGCGGATTCTTGCGTTCTGGCCGATTCAACGTGATCGTCGCCACGCCGGCGTCGAGCCGCCAGCCGAAATGGCGCGGTGCATACGAGGCCAGCGCGACGCGATTGCCGGCGCGCAGTGCATCGGCGTTGAAAGGGGCACCCGTCATGGTTTCGTTCTCCTAATCATTCGCATCGCGGCGGATTGGTATCGTCAGCCTTGGTTGGCGATTGAATCGCGCAAATGGGTTTTGAGCTTCCCGAGGCGTTGATGCATCTTCGATTTGTCGTCGACGCTTAGGCCGCCGAACAACTCCACGACCCATCGCTCGTGCGCCTGCGCCATTTTGTCGAATAGCGCGCGGCCGGTGGGCGTGAGCCGAACCGTGAAGGCGCGGCGATCGTTGGGATCGGTGTCGCGTGCCACGAGCCCTTCCTTTTCGAGCTGATCCGTGAGGCCGGTGACGTTGCCGCCCGTCACCATCAGGCGTCGCGAAATCTCGCTCATCTTCAGCCCCTCCGGATGACGCTCGAGTTGCGCCATGAAGTCGAAGCGCGGCAGCGTCGTGTCGAATTCGGCGCGCAGCCGGCGGCGCAACTCCGCTTGCACGAGGTTCGTCGTCGTCAAGAGGCGCAGCCACAGCCGCAGGCTCAGGTGACTATCGGCGCCCGTGCTCATTTCGAGGTCGACGACGTTGTCGCCGTGCGATTCGCGCGATGCGGCCTTTTCCTTCTTCTTCGTCGATGTGCGAACGGCGTCGCTCACATTACTTCTCCACCAGAGACAGATATCGATTGGCCCGTGATCGAGTTCGATGCGGGCATGACGAGCCATAGGACCGCGTGCGCCACTTCGTCGGGGGCGATAAAGCGTTTTTGCGGGTTGGCTCGCTGCAGTGCCGCGCGCGCGTCGTCCTCGCGGCGGCCGGTCTTGGCGACGACCTGGGCGAGCGACGTTTGCAGCAGCGGCGTTTCCGTATAACCGGGGCAAACGGCGTTGACGGTGACGCCGGTGGTCACCGTCTCGAGTGCGAGCGAGCGCGTCAAACCGATGACGCCGTGTTTGGCGGCGCAGTACGCGGCGACATACGGATAGCCGATTTGCCCGGCCGTGCTCGCGATGTTGACGACGCGGCCGAAGCGGCGTTCCACCATGGCGGGAAGGACGGCTTGCGTGCACAGAAAGACGCCCGTCAGGTTGACGTCGAGCATGCGTTGCCACAGGTCGAGACCGGTCTTGGCGAACGGGGCGGCCTGTGCTTGTCCGGCGTTGTTGATGAGGATGTCGACGGGGCCGAGCGCATCGCGTGCTTTGGCGAACGCCTCGTCCACGGCGTCGGGGTGCGTGACGTCGACCGATACGCATCGAACGGGATGGCCCGAGCTCAGCTGCACGCGCTGCGCTTCGAGTTTGGTCTCGTCGCGGCCCATGAGCGTGACGCGCGCACCTGCATCGACGAGCGCTTGTGCGATCGCTGCGCCGATTCCGCTGCCGCCGCCAGTGACCACGGCATGCATATCGTCGAGCGCATTGGACGCATTGGCGTTTGCGTTCGAGCTGGCTTTGGTTTTGACGTTCATTGGGCCACCTCCGCCGCGTCTGCCGCAGCCGCGGGCGCCGCATGCATGGCGCGCTCGCGTTCGAAGTTGCGCTCCAGCTGCGATTTGGCTGCCGTGTATTGCTTCGGCCATGCGACATCGAAATAGCCGATCTTCGCCGCCTCGGTCAGCGTCCAGGCGGGGTTGGCCAGATGCGGACGGGCGATGGCGCAGAGATCGGCACGGCCGGCCGCGATGATGCTGTTGACGTGGTCGGCTTCGGAGATCGCGCCGACCGCGATCGTCGCGATTCCTGCCTCGTTGCGAATGCGGTCGGCGAACGGTGTTTGGAACATGCGGCCGTACACGGGCTTTTCGGCTTTGCTGACTTGTCCCGAGGACACGTCGATCATATCGGCGCCGGCGGCCTTGAAGGCGCGCGCGATTTCGACGGCATCGTCAGGCGTCGTGCCGCCGTCGACCCAATCGTTCGCGGAAATGCGCACCGAGATCGGTTTGCCTTGCGGCCAAACGTTTCGAATCGCTTGGAAGACTTCAAGCGGATAACGCAGGCGGTTTTCGAGCGAGCCGCCGTATTCGTCGGTGCGTTGATTCGTGAGCGGCGAAATGAAGCTCGATAGGAAGTAGCCGTGCGCACAGTGAAGCTCGAGCCAATCGAAGCCGGCTTCATCGGCCATCTGCGCGGCGCGCACGAATTGCGCTTCGATTTCGCGCAGTTCGTCATGCGTGGCGCTGTGGGACCATTGGCCAATACCGGCAAGGTATTGCTGCGGCGATGCGGACACGATGGGCCAATTGCCTTCGGGCAACGGTTGATCGATGCCTTCCCAACTCACGCGTGTCGATGCTTTCGCGCCGGCATGACCGAGTTGCATACCGATCTTTGCATCGCTCATGCGGTGAACGAAATCGACGATGCGACGCCACGCTTGCCGATGCTCGGCGGTGTACATGCCGGGACACCCTGGCGTGATGCGCCCCTCGGGCGAGACGCACGTCATTTCCGTCATCACCAGCCCTGCGCCGCCCATCGCACGCGCACCGAGGTGCGTGAGATGGTAGTC
Source organism: Trinickia sp. (assembly GCA_036384755.1). Lineage (GTDB taxonomy): Bacteria > Pseudomonadota > Gammaproteobacteria > Burkholderiales > Burkholderiaceae > Trinickia. The sequence continues at coordinate 100,480 of DASVLS010000019.1, forward strand.
GCCGACCGTGCCGTCGATGGCCAAGTACTGAGCCATCGGCGAAACGATCACGCGATTTTTGAGCGTGACTTCGCGCACTTTGAACGGCGTAAACATCGGCGGAATCGATTGCTTCGTGTCGCGTGCATGTTCGACGCCGGCGCGTTGCGCGAGCCATTGCTCGAAAGCGCGGACATAGCGTGCGTCGCGCTCGCGCAGGTTTTCGTGCGAGATACGCTGCGACCGCGTGAGCAGCGAATAGGCGAATTGCTCGGGCTCGAAAGACGCGTAGCGGTCGACGTGCTCGAACCATTCCGTCGAGTTTCGTGCGGCGTTTTGAATGCGCAGGACATCGACGCTGCGCGTTTGCGTGTAGTGCATTAGCGCGGCACGCAGATCGTGGGGATGTGCGTCGATGCTATCGGCTAGCGCGATGGCATCTTCAAGTGCGAGCTTCGTGCCGGACCCGATGGAGAAGTGCGCCGTATGGGCGGCGTCGCCCATCAAGACGACGGGCGTCGTGCCGCCGCCGGCGCGCGGCCGGTAATGTACCCACTCTTGATTGACGACGCGCGGAAAACGAATCCACTGCGCGGAGCCGCGCAAATGCGCGGCGTTCGAAATCAACGGATGGCCGTCGAGATACTTTGCGAAGAGTCGCTCGCAGAACGCGATGCTGTCTTCCTTGCTCATTTCGTCGAGGCCGGCGGCGCGCCATACGCGCTCGGGCGTTTCGACGATGAATGTCGACGTGTCTTCATCGAAGCGATATGCGTGCGCTTGAAACCAGCCCCAATCGGTTTTTTCGAAGGCGAAGGTAAATGCGTCGAAGCGCTTGGGCGTGCCGAGCCATACGAAGCGGCAGTCGCGCACGTCGATGTCGGGGCGGTACGTATCGGCATACTTTTGCCGGATGGGGCTGTTGGCGCCGTCGCAGGCGATGATTAGGTCGGCGTCGTAATCGTCGTCGTTCGTGACGTTCGTTTCGAAGACGAGCTCGACGCCGAGTTCTTCGCAACGGGCTTGCAGGATATTGAGCAGACGTTTGCGACCGATGCCGCAGAAGCCGTGCCCCGACGAGCGGATCGTACGGCCGCGGAAGTGGACGTCGATGTCGTCCCAGTGGTTGAACGCATCGAGGATCGTCTCGGCGCTCGGTGCGTCCGCCGTGCGCAGGTTTTCCAGCGTCTGATCGGAGAAGACGACACCCCAGCCGAAGGTGTCGTAGGGCCGATTCCGCTCGATGACGGAGACTTCGTGCGCCGGGTTGCGCAGTTTCATCAATAAGCCGAAATACAGGCCTGCCGGCCCGCCCCCGATGCAGACGATGCGCATGCTCGCTCCTCGCGTGTCGATGGGGGAAATTTAGGTGTGAATAGTTTAGATGTCAAGTAAATGGTTGAGGGGATGGGTGGGGATGCTTCATGGTGAT
>DASVLS010000020.1:0-16144 GCA_036384755.1 Trinickia sp.
AACCGAAGAAAACGGAAAAATGAGAATGGCCGATACTCATACAGCCGCACCCGCCTCCGGCGATAACCGAGCATTGGAAGAGGCCCTCGCGGGCCTCCAAGGAACAGCTTCGCAATTCGGCGCTACCTGCATCAACGACGCACGGGCAAGACTCCAATACGCCCGCGACATCGCCGCGGTTCCCGGCGAACTTCGCGCTGCCATCGACGCCGGCCGCATTTCTGTCAGCGATGCCGCGGCGCAAGCAGCAGCACTGCGAAACCGAATTATGGAATTGGCGCGTCGTCGAAGCAGCCCAACCGCCCGCGCGTATGCAATGCGGCTTAAGCGCGAAGGGCGCAGCGTCTCCGATCTGTCGGAGAAATACGCGAAGAGACTCTATGACAGCCCTTTCTCTGCCCTTTCCGAGCAACGACAAGCGAGCGTGTTCAAGGAAATCATTCAAGCGTCGGGCCGGCCCGACGAAGGCGTGATGCGGTTGGCCCAACAGTTGGGGCGAGCCGGCCGCCAGTTGTTGCTGGTGTCGCTCGCGATCGCTGTCTACGATGTCGTCGAAGCCGACGACAAACCGCGCGAAGTCATGCGGCAAAGCGTCCTGGCCAGCGCCGGTCTTATCGGTGGCTGGGCCGCGGGCGGCGCAGCGGTTGCGGTGGGTGTGTGCGCGGCGACTGCGCCCGTGTGCGTCGGCGCGATCGCATTCGTTGGTGGCCTGCTCGCGACCTACGGCGCTGAGGCCAGCTTCGGCTCTTGGTACCCACGTCCGACCAGGTGATCATCGTGACGGAACCGTTGAATCTCGAACGCCGCGCCCCGGTCTGGGAAGCGCTCTCGGAACTGTTCGTCGGAAAGGAACTCCAGGACTACGATTACGCCGGAATTGCCAAAACACTGCGCGCATCCGGTTACTCAGTCGACGAGCTCGAAAAGGTCTTGCGCGAAGAGGTCGCCCCCGTTTTTCGCAGCAACCTCTCTGCGCTCGCTGTGCCCGAAATGGAAGGGTGGGCGCGCGACACGGTCGTGGAAGAGATACGGGCTTACCTTGAACGCGAGAGAACCGGCATGTCCCGGCTGTTGATGCGTTTGGGAACATCCAGGCCGCTGCCAGATGCCGCGACCAAGCGGTGGCAGCAGATCAGATCGTTGCTTTCGTAGTTGATCAATCGACGAACACCTGGACAGCTAGCCATGGATCGCGCCGAAGTGAAGTCCTCTCATGGCCAAGCGTCATTTAGCATGCGAGTCACATCGCGTGCCTCGGACGAAACCCTGTTTATCGCAACGCTTTCGGATCCGCCCTTTCATGGGGAGGTGGGAGCATCGACTTATGTCACAGGACCAGTTTCCGCATTTTTCCGCGAGATGGCAGAAGCATGGACGGGTTGGGACGGCGTCAAAAGATGGGCTGCCCTCGACGGCGAGCTTAGCCTCTCGGCGACAACATCCAGGCTTGGCCAAGTGGCGCTCAAAATCGAACTTGCCACGTTGACCAGCACAATGTCGATCAATCTCGCGCTGGAAGCAGGTAGCTTGGAGCGAATCGCTAGGGAGGTATCGCAAGTCTTCGAACCGGGGTTTTAACTTTACGTTTGGCGCAAGCACGTCCGGCCGTTGGCGACCTCACTGCCGGCAATCGTCTCCCGTTGTACGAAGCGCGCGAGCGCCGGTTGATGCGTATCGCAGCGCCAAACATCGAATGGCCGAACGCACCCATCGACACTGCGCTTTTTCGCCGCGTCGCGGCGGGAAAGGCCGTGCCGGCGGCATACCGCGAGCCGCCTGGCTTTGGCATACGACCCAAAACGCACCCCGATCGTGCAAAGCTCGTCGGTCAGATCACCGAGACGTTCGCCAGTTCCAACGAGTGGTTGCCGGATGGATTCGATTTCGCGGTCTGGAACGCCGCCCCGCCCGATCAACAGATCGACTACCCCAGCGGGGATGAGGTCGTCGAGCTGACAAATCTTTGCGCGCCCGGCGCGTGGGGTTCGGGCGTCGACGAAGATGGCAACGCAACACCCGGCTGAAGTTCGCGCTTCCGGGTGATCGTCCGTTCGTCTTCGTCCGCTTTGAAAACGGATCGCTCGGTGAGTTGGCTGCACAACTGGACACCGTTGTCGTTGACACCGACCGCGGGTTACTGAGCTGTGTGTGGCGGGCAACCCTAGCGAAGTCGTCTGCCGTGCGAGTGCTCGAAGCGCGGATCATTCCCGCAAAGAACATCGGAACCTTGCGCGATTCGCAACCCACCGCGGAGATCGCCTATGCGTGAAATCGGCGCCAAAAAAAACGGCGGGTTTCGAGCAGTGTCGACCGCCCCGTCGATCAACAAGACGCCCATGGGAGGTGCCACCCCGCCCGTACCGTATCCCGTATCCCAAGATCTGAGCAGCAGCGTTGGAACGGTGCGCAACGTCCGGTTCAACGGTGATCCCGTCTACGTGCTCGATCAAAGCTCTCAATCGAATTGCGTCGGTGACGCTGCCGGAAGCGCCGGAGGCGTCAAGAGCGGAACGGTCGGCGGTGAAGTGAAACCGACGAAGGGGTCGAGCACGGTCCGCGCTGGTGGAAAGCCCGTAGTCCGGGTCGGTGATACATGCACCCTGAACAACGGAAACTGCCCAGGCGTATACGTGGGAGAACCGGCGCCTTCAGCGACCGTACACAATGGCACGCCGACCGGTGACGGTAATCCACCTGTTAAGCCGGAGACGGCGAACGAGGAAACGTTCTGGCAAAAGGCCAGCCCCTGGGTGCATGGTGCGCTCGGGCTTGCCAGCTTCGTCCCCGGCCTGTCGCTCGCCACCGGTGCGGTGGACGCTGCGATCTACACTGGAGAGGGTGACCTCGTCGACGCGGGCTTAGCTGCCGCCAGCATGATTCCTGGCGGCAAAATCGTGACGACGGCGGGCAAGGCGATCAAGGAGGTCGCCACACTTGGGAAGGAAGCGGGTATCGCAGCGAAGATCGTCAAGGACGGCCGTGAAGTCGACGAGGCGGCAACCGTCGCGAAGACGGCGAAAGAAGCCGACGATGCAGCGAAGTGGCGGCAGACGGAGCACGAAGCGGACCACGCTGGGCATGCCGAACACGAAGCTCAGACCGGGAGCGAGCCGCCAGGAGACGGGGTCAAAATTAAGGGGAAAGAGGCCGGGCCCTGCGATCACCTGCGGCAAGGCAACGGCAAGGGGCCGTTCCGAGGTGGCGCGCACAGCAAGACCAGCAAGCCCGTCAACGACGGCAAGGATTCACATCACATGCCGGCCGATGATGTCAGTCCGCTGGACCGCAACGATGGCCCGGCGATTCAGATGGACCCGCCCGATCATCGCCAGACCTCCAGCAATGGGAACAAGGGGTTGCAGGGGGAAATTTTCCGTGACGACATCGCGCAGATGCTCGCGCAGGGGCGTTGGCGCGACTCCATGGTCAAAGAGATCAGGGACATCAAGCGCATCGCACGAAAGGTCGGCAACCCGAGAAAATACAACGAGGCGATGCTCGAAATGTTGGAATATTTCAAATGCCTAGAAAAGCACAGCTTACTTAAATAGTGGAGCCGAACATGCAAGCAGACTGGGTTTTTCACCCTTACGTTGGCGTCGGACAAGTGAGGCTCGGCATGACGCCCGACGAGGTTGCGGCCGTGCTCGGGCCGCCCGACGATTCAGAGCTTATCGTCGACATGGGCGAGATCCGAGAGCAGCGGGAGCAGGCCGCTTTGCAGGCGGTGTATTCGGCGGACGACAAACGCTTGGTCGAGCTGGGATTCAGCCCGCCCATCGCCGGATTGGAGTTTGACGGCGTTCCGCTCTTCGCCGCTCGTTCGGACGAGGCCCTAGGACGGGTCATTCAACACGACCCATCTCCGTTGACCATCCACGGCTTTGTCGTGTTCTTCGGCTTGGGGCTAACCATGACCGGCTTTCACGACGATGACGAGACTCAAAAAGCGGTGACCGTGTTCGCGAAAGGGCGATGGGACGCAGTTAAGCCTAGGATGCAGAAGTTTGTCTTCCTGCCCAGGTGACGTAGTGGTTGTAGATCGGCTCCCAGGCGTTGCGGCGATGCTGGAATGACTGGTTCACCTGCGTCCACAACGACGTGTGGGGCTGCGTCGGATTGTGTTCAGGCACGAACGGCATAGGGTACGGCTTGCCGTTCTCGTCGAGCAGGTTAGAGCGCGCGACGTACTCGGCCGCCGCCAGGAAGCGGTTGTTATGCAAACCGTAGAGATCGTCGCCCTGGTTCCACGCCATCTCCAGCAGGTCCCCGCCCAGTGACATGCCCAGCGTGGCGTGCCCCTGGTCGCGGCCGCTTTCCTCCCACTGCCCGAGGTGACCCGGGTGCATGAAGTACACACCGTGCACAAGGGAAGCGTTGCCGAAGCTCATGAGCTGGCCGCGGTTGTTGCCGGCGAAGTAGTCGCAGGCCTGCCGGTACAGGTCGGGCCGGTCGCAGAACACGCCGATGGCCAGCGCTCCGCACAGCGAGGCCATGTCCCAGTTGGCATGCGATCCGATGGGGCCTTGCTGAGCATCGCCGACGAGATCGGGGCGAAGACGGCAAGCAGCATCTGCTGAAAGCGCTTCAGCTCCGTCGACGCCCAGCCGGGGTAGCTGCGCAGAACTTCGCCGATCTGCGCCCATTGGTGACCTTGAATGCCGGCCAGCAAGATGAAGGTCTTTGGACTTGATCCTCTGCTGGCTTTGCCGGTGGAGTGTCCCGATACTTGGTGGTGATGCACCAGGCCAGCGCATCGTCACCGGTCCAGCGCAACGAAAACATGTCGATATTCGATCGCCCAGGGAAGTGCCCCGGAACGAATCGCTTCCGCATCGCTCAGACCGATGCTTCCGCCAACACCACCGACGAATCGCTTTCGTCCTCGTCGCGAAAGCATCGTGCAATGTGCCGGATTTCCTCTTCGATCTCGAAGAAGGCGTCCAGCACCACGGGATCGAATGTCGTGCCGCGCAGTTCGCGCATCATCGTGGTGGCAACCTCATGCGAGAACGGCTCCTTGTAGCAGCGCCGACTGATCAATGCATCGTAGATATCGGCAACAGCCATAATGCGCCCCGAAAGCGGGATATCCTGACCCTGCAGGCCAGCCGGGTAGCCGGTCCCGTCCCACTTTTCATGGTGTGTGGCCGCGATCTCGCTGGCAATGGAAAGAAAGTTGTCGCCTTCGATCCGCTGTGCCGTGCTCAGGATGATTTGCCGACCAAACTCCGGGTGCTTGCGCATGATGACCCACTCGTCTTCCGTAAGACGACCAGGCTTGAGCAGAATGTTATCCGGCACGCCAACCTTGCCGATGTCGTGCAGCGGCGCCGACAGGAACAAGAGGTGAATGTATTCCTCGGTGAGAATATCGACGTAGTGCCCCGTAGTCTTGAGCCGGCGCGCGACGGCGCGCACGTAGTGTTGGGTGCGCTTGATGTGCGCGCCGGTTTCCGGGTCGCGAGTCTCGGCAACCGCAGACATCGACTCGATCGTCACCTGGCGGGCGTTCTCCAGCTGCTTGCGCCATCGCCGCGCACGACGCTGGTCGAGGACCACACGCACCACGACGCACAGCACCATCACCATGCCCAACACCCACAGCGGCGCAGCCACAGGGACGAACATGCCGGCATGAAGGAACGTGCCCGCAACCAGCGCCAACAGTGCGAAAGCGGCAGACGAGCCGACCGCCGCCAGTATCAGCAGAGCGCGACCGACGACGAACAACCTGCAGAGCAGCGCGGCCAGCAACAGGCCGATAACGAGCGCAGCCGTCTCGCCCCATACGGGCACGCGCACTACGCTGCCATCCAGGATGTCCTGCGCGAGCACCGACTGAACCTTGAGCCCGGGGAAAAGCGGATCCACAGCCGTCGCGTGCAGATCGTTGAGCCCCGCAGCCGATGAGCCGATGAACACGATCTTGCCGCGCAGGTCCTGCGTGCGCCCCCGGCCGGCCAGCACATCGACAGCCGAAATGCTGGCGTATCGCTGCGCGTTCCCGTTGAAACGCAGCAGCGCGTAGCCGGACGAATCCATCGGCACGACATACCGCCCAATCCGAAGCGACAAGCCGTCACGTCCCGACTCGACACTGGCCGACGGGACCCCCAACGCGTGCATCGTCGCAGCAAGCGCGAGACTCGCATGTACCACGCCGTGATATTCGATCAGCAACGGCAGCCTTCGCAGCACGCCGTCACGATCGGCGCGAACGTTGACGAAGCCGCTCACGCGCGTCTGGCCCGCAATGGCATCGACATTCTCCAGAACGCCCTCCGCGCGATCGAGCGACAGAAGATCGACCCGCCCGTCGAACCCGATGCCGGGGCGCAGGGCCCTGGCGTCTTTCGTGGCATGGTCGAAGTAGAAATAGCGCGCACCGACCACCGCGGCGCGTGCCATCTGCTGGCCGAGATAACCATCGTTGTCCTGCAGTGCCGCCGGCACGCCGTTGAACGACAGATCGACATCGAAGTCGTGCTTGAAGGTCTGCCGAATTTCGGCCAACGACACGCGGTCCGCTTCCGGCAGCATGATGTCAAGGGCAATGGCTGACGGCCGCTCCGCGGCAATCCGATCGATCAGCGCCGCCACCCGATAACGCGGCCACGGCCACTGGCCCACAGCAGCCAGCGAAAGCTCGTCGACATCGACCACGACCGTATCGCGCGCCGACTGTCCCGACGCCGTATGCACCAACAGCGCATCGAGGATCGCCCGGTCCAGACGCGTCCACGGCGCTAGCTCGAACACCCCGCCGAGGCCAACGGCCAGCGCCAATGCGAGGCCTGCCAGCATGAACACCAGAGCCTGCCGGGGCGGCAGCTTCGCGGATGTGGCATACGGCGTCATTACGGCACCTGCCTCAAAGGACAAAAATCTCTGCGCGCCGATTGCGCGGCTCGCGCACCCCGCGCCGCGAAGGCACCAGTGGATGCGTATCGCCGAAGTACTGCACGTCGACGGGAAGGTCCTGCACGCTCCGCTTCAATAGCGCTGCGACGACCCTCGCGCGCTGCGCCGAGAGCACCAGATTGTGTTCGGCCGTGCCGGCTTCGTCCGCATAACCGGAGACCGTCACTTCGGTCGGCATGTGCTCGCGCACGGCCCGAAGAACCTCGGGCAGCATCTTCCTCGACTTGGGCGTGAGCGCCACACTATCGAACTCGAAGTTGAGCACGAAGCTGCGCGGCCGCGGCGGCTGTGCATCGAGCAACGCCCGGTGGGCTTGCTCGAACGCCTGCCGGTCGGGGCGAGGGGATGCCTTGGGTGCCGCGTCGGCGCTGTCGACGAAGACACTGCCGTACGCCTCGTCGATACGCTGTTGCCCTCGTGTGGTCGTAACCGTGACAGCACCGACATGCCCGTCCTGATCCGGCAACAGCGTGACGCGGCTCCCGGCCGCGCAGCCGGACAGCAACGTTAGAAAACCTAACAAGACGACGGCCAAACCATTGGCACATTGCCGCTTCATGTGATGCATCGCGCCCCTCAGTTTGCCTCTATCAGGAAGCGCGTCCCGCGCACACCCACCGTGGCCGTCGGCGTTTCGATCTTCACCGACTGCGGTGCAAGCTTGCCGATCCTGCCCGACTCATAGATGGCCGAGCCCTTCGCCATGTACAGCGAGAATGCATAGCTGTCGGACTTCGGTTCGAACACGTAGTCGCGCACCAGGATGTCGGCTCCGCCACCGAGCGTGAGCAAGGTGCCATCCTTGAACACGATGGCCGCAGTGGCGCGCGGCGCGGCGGTCACGTGATCGGCGATCTGCAGTTTCGTATTGCTGGTGACGTCGAGCGTCGCGCCTTCACGGCTCACCTTGACACTCCCGGACACACTTCTCACCAGTGCGACGTAGTTCTCCGCCGCCATGACAGTCCCACTCGAACAGGCAAGCCAAACCAGGGAAAGCAGAAGCAAAGGCTTCTTCATCAGGTCCTCACAGAAGATGGAATATGGCCGCGTGTGCCCGAGGACCTTCGCGCCGCATGGGCCGCAGGAAAATCTCGCCGCCCGCACACTGCCGCAACGAAGCCTTGAATTTCAAAGGCAGTGCTTAACGGCTGTCCCATGTGATATCGGAACGTCATGGCCAAGCTTTAGCGCCGGCCCCAGGGCCGGCATTGGCGATACCTCGGCGCAAAGCCACGCCAGACGGCCCTCCCGGCGATATCGACAAGAACGGCATGTCTGCTACCCGGACACCGATTTCAGACTTTCCTTACAGGCTGTACCCTGTCCGGTGTGAACGGCGGTTGAAAACCGACAATAAACGGCGGCGTCATATTGCGGCGGCGCCCGGTTCGATATGATCGATCCGTGGCTCGAGCGCATTGCCGTCGCCACCCGCAACGCCGAAGCGATCAACCGTCTCCACAACAACCTTGTCTACTGGGCTGGCCTCGACCTGATCGCGATCGGGACCGTCACGCGCAACGCAAGCCTGATCGATTCGGGACTGCTGCGCGTTCGCCAAGGCATCCGCGATATCGGCCCCGACGGCGCATTGGAACGCGAAGTCAAGCGCGGTGACCGCGCGCTGCACTATCACACGTTCGCGCTCATCCCCCTCGTCTTCGCCGCAGAGCTAGTCCAGCGGCGCAACATCGACCTCTACAGCGAGAACGACCATGCGATTAGTCGCCTCGCGAACCTCGTGATCGACGCCGTCGAGGACCCTGCCACGTTTACCAAGATCACGCCGGTCAAACAGGTATTGTTTCCGTGGACCTTTCAGGACGAGCTCTGCTGGATGGAACCGTACTACCGTCGCTTCAAGGACCCACGGCTGCCAGCCTTGATCACCGCCCGCCCCCTCTTTGCCGAATTTCGATAACACGCGGTTTAATGACTCTCTAGCATCGATTCTCAGTCGCGCGGCCCGGCAGGCTGGCGCTTTTCAGGAGAATCCGATGAAAGCAGAGTCGAATGGTCGGCCCGCCGCCGGCGCCAAGTCGTCCGGCCAGCCCGCGCTGCAGCAAACGCTGGGATCTTGGCAGTTATGGGGCATCGCAGTCGGCCTAGTGATTTCCGGCGAATACTTCGGCTGGAGCTACGGCTGGGCAAGCGCCGGCACGCTGGGTTTCGTCGTCACCGCGCTGTTCGTCGCAGCGATGTACACGACCTTCATCTTCAGTTTCACCGAGCTGACCACCTCGATCCCGCACGCGGGCGGCCCGTTCGCGTATGCGCGTCGCGCCTTCGGTCCGGCCGGCGGCTACCTCGCCGGCATGGCAACGCTCGTCGAATTCGTGTTTGCGCCGCCCGCGATCGCGCTCGCGATCGGCGCGTATCTGCACGTGCAGTTTCCAGGGCTCGAGCCGAAACACGCGGCAATGGGCGCGTACCTCGTGTTCATGGCGCTCAACATCATCGGCGTGCAGATAGCGGCCACGTTCGAACTCGTCGTCACGCTATTCGCGATCTTCGAGCTGCTGGTGTTCATGGGCGTCGTGTCGCCAGGCTTCGCGTGGAGCAACTTCATGAAGGGCGGCTGGTCGGGCACGGATCATTTCAGCGTCGGCGCATTCCACGGGATGCTCGCGGCCATTCCGTTCGCGATCTGGTTCTTCCTCGCCATCGAAGGCGTAGCGATGGCCGCCGAGGAAGCAAAGAACCCGAAGCGCTCGATCCCGATCGCCTACGTGGCCGGCATCCTGACGCTCGTCCTGCTGGCGGTCGGCGTGATGGTGTTCGCCGGTGGCGCGGGTGATTGGACCAAGCTCGCGAACATCAACGACCCGCTGCCGCAAGCGATGAAGTACATCGTCGGGGCCAACAGCGGCTGGATGCACATGCTCGTGTGGCTCGGGCTATTTGGGCTCGTCGCGTCATTCCACGGGATCATCCTCGGCTATTCGCGCCAGATCTTCGCGCTGGCCCGCGAAGGCTACCTGCCCGAATGGCTCGCGAAGGTGCATCCGCGCTTCAAGACGCCCCACCGCGCGATTCTCGCGGGCGGCGTGGTAGGCATCGCGGCGATCTACAGCGACGAGCTGATCCAGTTCGGCGGCCAGACGCTCACCGCGAACATCGTGACGATGTCGGTGTTCGGCGCGATCTTGATGTATATCCTAAGCATGGCGGCGCTGTTCAAGCTGCGGCGTTCGCAGCCGAACATGGAACGGCCGTTCCGCGCGCCGCTGTACCCGTTCTTTCCGGCGTTCGCGATCGTTGCCGCCCTCGTTTGCCTCGGGACGATGGTGTACTTCAACGGGCTCGTCGCAATGGTGTTCATCGCGTTCCTCGCGCTCGGCTACGCGTACTTTCTCGCGACGCGTTCGCAGCGCGCGAGCGCGCCGGGCGATGCGCTGCTCGAGGAGTGAGCGCAACGAAGCCGAACGGCCGTTCGTCACGGCATCCCGCGCGCCTCGTCGAGCGGGCATGCCGCCGGCATTCGGTCGCGTTGGGCAAGGCCTTGCAAGGAGACTCGAACGATGTCCTATAAGGAGACGATCGGCCCGCGCACATATCGCTTCGCGGACCTGAAGACGCTGCTCGCAAAGGCGAGCCCACTGCGCTCCGGCGATCAGCTCGCCGGCGTCGCGGCGGCCAGCGAGGAGGAGCGCGTCGCGGCGAAGATGGCGCTCGCGGGCGTGCCGCTGAAGGCGTTCTTGAACGAAGCGGTCATTCCCTACGAGCTCGACGAGGTCACGCGTCTGGTCTTCGACGATCACGATGCCACCGCATTCGCGGAGATCTCGCACCTCACCGTCGGCGATTTTCGCAACTGGCTGCTGTCGCCGACGGCCGACGGCGCCGCGCTCGAGCGCATCGCGCCGGGCCTCACGCCCGAGATGGTCGCGGCCGTGTCGAAGCTGATGCGCAACCAGGACCTGATCGCAGCGGCGAGAAAGCGCCGCGTTGTCACACGGTTTCGCAATACGGTTGGGCTGGCGGGCCGGATGTCGGTTCGGCTGCAGCCGAACCACCCGACCGACGACGTCAAGGGAATCGCCGCGTCGATGCTCGACGGGCTAATGTACGGCTGCGGCGACGCGATGATCGGCATCAATCCGGCCACCGACAGCCTAGCGGCGATCGTGAAGCTGCTGGCAATGATCGACGCCTTCCGCGAGCGCTACGGCGTGCCGACGCAGTCGTGCGTGCTCACGCACGTGACCAACACGATCGCGGCAATCGAAAAAGGCGCGCCGGTCGATCTCGTGTTCCAATCGATCGCGGGCACGGAAAAGGCAAACGCGAGCTTCGGCATCTCTCTCGCGCTGCTCGGCGAGGCGCGCGACGCCGCGTTGTCGCTCGAGCGCGGCACCGTCGGCAATAACCTGATGTACTTCGAGACCGGCCAGGGCAGCGCGCTGTCGGCGAACGCACACTTCGGCGTCGACCAGCAGACCTGCGAGGTGCGCGCCTATGCGGTCGCGCGCAAGTTCGACCCGTTTCTCGTGAACACGGTGGTCGGCTTCATCGGGCCGGAATACCTGTACGACGGCAAGCAGATCATCCGCGCAGGGCTCGAGGATCATTTTTGCGGCAAGCTGCTCGGCGTGCCGATGGGCTGCGACATCTGCTACACGAATCACGCCGAAGCCGACCAGGACGATATGGACACGTTGCTGACGCTGCTCGGCGCAGCCGGCATCAATTTCATCATGGGCATTCCGGGCGCGGACGACGTGATGCTCAACTACCAGAGCACGTCGTTTCACGACCAGCTCTATGTGCGCGAGGTGCTCGGCCTGCGCCGCGCGCCAGAGTTCGAGGAGTGGCTGGAGACGATGGAGATCGCCGACGCGCACGGCGCGCTGCGCCCCGCGACATCGCGCGTGCCGCTGCTCGCGGGCGCGAACGACTGGATGGGGAATTCGGCATGAGCGACGCCGTCGAAAAAAATCCGTGGGCGCAGCTGAAGACGTTGACGAACGCGCGGATCGCGTTGGGCCGCGCGGGCAACAGTCTACCGACCGCGCCACTGCTTGCTTTCGATCTATCGCACGCGCAGGCGCGCGACGCCGTGCACCAGCCGCTCGATGCAAATGCGCTACGCCGAGAGATCGAAGCGGCCGGCTTTGCAACGCTCGGCGTGCGGAGCGCGGCGCCCGATCGTCAGCACTACCTGCGCCGGCCCGACCTCGGACGCAAGCTGTCCGATGACGGACGCTCGCTGCTGGCCGGCTACGGCGCGGCGCTCGACGATGCGCCCGACGTCGTGTTCGTGATCGGCGACGGGCTGTCGGCGTTCGCTGCCGCGAAGCAAGCGCTGCCGCTGCTGCAGGCCGTGCGCCCGCGGCTCGAAGCGGACGGCTGGCGAATCGGCCCGGTGGTGGTCGCGACGCAGGCGCGCGTGGCGCTGGGCGACGAGATCGGCGAACTGCTTCGCGCGCAGGCGGTCGCGATGCTGATCGGCGAGAGGCCGGGACTCAGCTCGCCGGACAGCCTCGGCGTGTATCTGACCTGGGCGCCGAAGGTCGGATGCCACGATGCACAGCGCAACTGCATCTCGAACGTGCGGCCCGAAGGGCTGCCCTACGCCGCCGCCGCGCATAAGCTGCACTACCTGTTGACGCATGCGCGCCGGCTGGGCCTCACGGGTGTCGGGCTGAAGGACGATAGCGATGCGCTGTTGCCGCAGACGGAAGCCGAGCGGATCGGCGCCGCGCATGCCGCACCTGCACAGTGCGCCCCGCGCCGCCTTCAGGTGAGCCCCCATGAGGCATATCGCCCGCTCGGCGAGGAATGACGGGGGTGGCGCCGAACCGCATGGTTCGGCATGGGACTTGCTTGAGGGGCACGGTCCCGGGCCCGGTGAGGAGAACGCGATGGATCAACGAGCGCAGTGCATCCGCGAGCCGACGGCCGAAGATACGCGGTGCAGCGCGCAGGGTGACGACGCGCTGCCCGGCCAGGCCGTGGTCAGCGTCGCGCACGATGCTGACGAGCAGGCGCGCAACTTGATCGGCTGGCGGCAGACCTACGACCAGCTAGCGGCCGGCCGCTTCGTCGGCACGCTGACCGAACTGCCGCTCGACACCATGAAGCTCTTTCGTGAATCGACCAGCCACCTGTTGCGGCAGGCGTGCGAGGTGCGCGGCGATGCCTACTGGTTCGGCATCCCGCTGGCAAGCGACGGCGCCGCGCGCGTCGATGCATGCCGCCTCGAACCCGGTGCGATCGCGTTCCGGCCCGGCAACGTCGAATTCGAATTGCTGACGCCCGCGCAGTTCTCGATCTATGGTGTGGTCGTGCGCGGCGACGTGCTGCGCCGTTACGCCGAGGACGTCGAACACCGCGCGCTCGACGAGCGGCTGTTCACGCAATGCGTGATCCAGGCCGGCGACGCGCGGCTTGCACGCCTGTGCGCACTGCTGGGTGGCCGGCTCGATGGCGCGGCGGCCGCAGGCGGGCCGCTACCCGTCGCCCAGCGCGACGAGCTACAGGGCGAGGTGCTGGCCGCACTATTCGACGCGTGCGCGCAACCGGCGGATGACGGCGCGGGCGCCGCGCTGTCGACACGGCGGTGGATCGTCGAGCAGGCGCGCGAGTATGCGCTCGCGCATCGCTCGCGTCCGGTCGGCGTGCCCGAGCTGTGCGAGCAGTTGCACGTGAGCCGGCGCACGCTGCAATACTGCTTTCATGACGTGCTCGGCATGGCGCCCGCGAGCTATTTGCGCACGCTGCGGCTCAATGGTGCGCGGCGTGACCTATGCGGGCAGGCGGCTCGTTCCGTGCAGGACGTCGCGGAGGCATGGGGCTTCTGGCACCTGAGCCAGTTCGCGACCGACTACCGGCGGCTGTTCGGCAAACGGCCCTCGGAGACGCTGCGCGATCGGGCGCCGATGGTGCAGGCGGGGTGAGCCACGCGGCGGTATGGAGCCGCCGGCGAAGCTCAGCAAACGCGGATGCACCGGCCTCGCGCCCGTGCGCGCAGTCGCACGGGGTCCCGCTGCGACTAACCCAGTCGAAGCGCACATCGGCCCAAGTCCCAGCGCAAAGGATGCGGTGCTGCCGAAAGAAATCACCTCGTAAATTCAGGAAATCCTGACCCCGCTAATCCTTCAGGATTCCCTCGACCCAGCCGTATACACGCGTGTAACCAGACCAGATTCCGGAAGGCCCCCCCTCCCGGTATTGCGCACGGGCGCCCGCCTGACCGTGCAGCGCAAGCCGCTCGATACCGCACTGCAGCGTACCGACCGCAACACCGTGAAGCAATGAGCCGACTGTTATCCACGATCAAACGCAAGGTCATCTTCGCCTTCGGCTTGTGCGCCGCGACGATGATCGCGATCGGATTTTTCAGCACTTTCAGCGTTTCGCGAATGAGCAGCGACGTGAGCGAGATGTATGTCGGCAGCACGCTCCAGCTCGCAAAGCTCTCGAACGTCACCATTGCCCTGCTCAATAGCCGCGCCACGCTCAGGCGGCTGCAAGCCACACGGCTGCCCGCGGACGTCGACACGTTCGCCTCCGGCATCCGCGCCGACCTCGACACCGCCGACCGCGAATGGGCCTCGTATTTCCACGCTTACGTGCGCGGCGCTCGCGAGCGAGCGCTCGCCAACCGGCTCGATACGCTCATCACACAAAACCGGCATTACGCGGAT
The DNA here is from genome assembly GCA_036384755.1 of Trinickia sp. Lineage (GTDB taxonomy): Bacteria > Pseudomonadota > Gammaproteobacteria > Burkholderiales > Burkholderiaceae > Trinickia. Next base: position 14,577 of record DASVLS010000020.1, read on the forward strand.
ATAGCCATCGCCGCGTTCGTCGCCGGCGATTTCGACGCCGGCACCCGCGCGGTCAACGCCGGCGCCGATATCGCCGCCGAGCTCACCAAGGTGTTGAGAGAAGACGTGGCGCTCAGCCTCGAGCTGGCACAGCATGCTTCGGACAAAAGCACATCCGCGGCAAGGCGCACCAACGAGATTTCGATTGCGCTCGTCGCCATCAGCCTGCTCGTAGCGGTCATCTTCTCAGTGGCCATATTGAACTCGATACTCGGTCCGCTCGAGAAGGCCGTCGGCGTCGCGAACGATATCGCGGCGGGCAAACTGAACAATCGAATCCGCGTCGATTCGCGCGATGAAATCGGTCAGCTATTCCATGCAATGAACTTGATGGAGCGGCAGCTTCGCCAGATGGTTTATTTCGATCCCCTGACGTCCCTGCCGAATCGAATGCTGTTCAATCAGCGTCTGCAGCAGACGAGCACCGCGCCGGGGCATCATCCCTTCGTCGGCGTGATGATGATCGACATGGATCGTTTCAAAGGCATCAACGACACGATGGGCCACGCGGTAGGCGACGACTTGCTGCGCGAGGCCGCAACGCGTCTCGCGGGCAGTGTCCGGCCGGGGGACACCGTCGCCCGCTTCGGCGGCGATGAATTTGCCATTCTCCTTCCGGAAATCCAAGACCGCTCCGTCCTCGAAAACATCGCGAGAACCATCCTTGCCGGATTCCACGAATGCTTCGTGCTGAACGGTAAGGACGTATTCATCTCCTGCAGCATCGGTATCGCCACGTTCCCGACCGATAGCAAGGAACCCGCCGACCTGCTCAAATACGCGGACTCGGCGATGTACCTTGCGAAGCGCTCCGGCGGTCGCACCTTCCGCTTTTACTCAGAAGAACTGACACGCAATGCCGCCGCTCGCCTCGCGCTCGAGTCGGAACTGCGGCGCGCGATCGAGCGCGGGGAGTTCGAGCTGCATTACCAGCCCATGGTCTCATTCCAAGCCAATGAAGTCATCGGCTCGGAAGCGCTGCTTAGATGGCACCGTCCGGGGGTGGGATTGGTGCCGCCGAACGCGTTCATTCCAATCGCGGAGGAAACGGGCGTGATTGCCGAGCTCGGCACGTGGGTCCTGCGTGAGGCTTGCCGCACAGCCGCCGAATGGAACATCGGGGGCCAGGCGTTGCACAAAGTGTCGGTCAATCTATCGGCCAAACAGTTCGACGCTCCCGACTTGGCGTCGATCGTAGGAGATGCGCTAGAAGAAGCGGGTTGCCGGCCCGAATGGCTGGGGCTGGAAATCACGGAAAGCCTGCTCCTGGAGGAGGACGATGCTGTGCTCTCGACACTATCGGCCTTCCGCGCCATGGGTTTGTCGATCTCGATCGACGATTTCGGCACGGGCTATTCGTCGCTCAGTTATCTCGCCCGGTTTCCCATCGATACGCTGAAGATCGATAAGTCGTTCGTTCAGAATGTGACGAAGGACACACGCCATGCGGAACTCGTGAAAGCGATTCTGTCGATCGGGCAATGCCTCGGGCTAAGGATCGTTGCCGAAGGGGTGGAGACGCGGCAGCA
>DASVLS010000021.1:0-8565 GCA_036384755.1 Trinickia sp.
GTAGTTTGCGCGTGCCGAATCCCGTTGGGCCAAGGAGAAATACGAAACCGGACGACGCCGGTAAAGGCGAACCGCTCTACAATTTCCTTTCGCTTACGATCCGAAAGTCCGAAAGGAGAGAGACCCATGAGCGCGACGAACGTACGAGCTGTCCCCGAAGGTTTTCATACGGTAACGCCCTACATTACGGCATCCGACGCGAAGGCCGTGATCGATTTTCTCCAACGCGCATTCGATGCGAAAGTGACCGAACGTATCGACGATGAGAGCGGCGGCATTCGCCACGCGCAAGTGCAGGTCGGCGATTCATTCGTCATGCTGACCGACGGTAACGATGCCTGCTTGCCGGCGCCTGCGGCGTTCTACCTCTATCTGACCGACGTCGATGCGGCCTACGACCGGGCGCTACGCGCTGGCGGCGAATCGGTGATGGAACCGGCCGATCAGTTCTACGGCGACCGCAACGCCGGCGTGCGCGACGCTTGCGGCAATACATGGTGGCTTGCAACGCATATCGAAGACGTATCGAGCGAAGAAATCGCGAGGCGCGCCAAGGCCATGAGCCGCGCGTAATACCGAGCGATTATCGTAATGCGAATCGTGCGGCACCGCTGCGAGTTGCGAACTGCGATGGCCGTGCAGCGCAGCTCCTTTCCGTCGCTCGACGCCGCGATGACGAGGAACACCTGGTTCTCGCCGTTTTCGTTGCGCAGTTCAGACGGCATTTCCGCCGGAATGTCGATGTGCGTATGGCTCGAACGTCGTGCCAATAAGCAGGGCGAAAGCGCCCTGTGCAGTGGCCGCCCGCACTCGCGGGCGCTGAAATCATGGAGAAACCAACGATGAAGCTGTATGCCCATCCGTTTTCCGCCTATAGCCAGAAAGCGCTCATCGCCCTGTACGAGAACGACACGCCGTTCGAGTTCGAACTGCTGTCGCACGAGAATGCGCGCGTAAGGGCCGAATTTGCCGCGCTATGGCCGCTCAAGCGCTTTCCGCTGCTTGTCGATGCCGGACGCACCGTGCTCGAGGCGACGGTCATCATCGAATATCTCGACTTCCATCACCGAGGGCCCGCGGTCATGATTCCCGACGATCGGCGCGCCGCGCTCGACGTCCGTATGATGGACCGCTTCTTCGATAACTACATCATGACGCCCGTGCAAAAAATCGTGGGCGACAGGATTCGTGCGGAGACGGCGCGTGATCCGCACGGGGTGCAGGAGGCGAAAGGCATGCTCGACCTGGCTTACCGATGGCTAGACGAACGCATGCGCGATCGCGAATGGGCGAGCGGTGCAGGCTTCGGCCTTGCGGATTGCGCGGCCGCGCCGTCGCTGTTTTACGCCGACTGGACGCATCGGATCGATGCCTCGTTGCGGAACGTGCACGCCTATCGCCGGCGGCTGTTGGCGCGCCCGTCGTTTGCGCGCGCAGTCGAGGAAGCGCGGCCTTTTAGAGGCTTGTTCCCGCTGGGGGCGCCCGATCGGGATTGAGGCTCCCCGAAGGTGCGCCCCAACGCGCGATGTCTTGCGAGGCTGTCGCCATCACGCGGCGTCGCCTTGACTATTCGCTTCGTCCCGTTCGATGCGAAGGTTTCGGGGCGATCGCTCCATGTCGGCACCGCCTGGATCGAAGAGACCGCAGGTGCCGAGTAGGCAGTGAGGGTTAGTCGACGAGGCGGATGCCGAAGACCGTTGCCTGCGAGCGGCGAATGCGTTCGGCCTCGCGGTGACGCGCTTCGAACGAATAGTCGGTATCGAGCGGCAGGTGCGGCGAAGCGAAGAGATCGCTGATCTTTTGGGCGAGGGCGAGAACGAAGCTCATGGCGACTCCAGAGTGAATACGTCTAGGGGTTATCCCTTAAATCGCATTCTAGGGTTTTCCCTATGAGAAATCTAGTGCATCGCACAATTTTTTTCAGCAAACCTCATTCCCATGCCCCTCATCGCATACGGCGTTGCACAATAACCCCGCCGAGGCGGAGCGTCCCACGCTCTAGCTCTACAGATCGCGCCCCCAAACTTGCCCCATGAGATCCTTCCCGAAGCTGTGGTGGGGCGCTTCCTCCATAAGCTGAAATCCCGCCTTCTCGTAGATCTTGCGCGCGTCGACGAGCACGCTGTTGGTCCAAAGCACCATCTTCTTGTAGCCCGCCAAGCGCGCGAAGCGCAGGCATTCGTCGACGAGCCGGCGCCCGATGCCGAGGCCGCGCGCGCTCGGTTCGACATAAAGCAGGCGCAACTTGGCCGTCAGTTCGTCCTGCCGCACGACGAACACCGACCCCACCGGCTTTCCATACTGTTCGGCAACCCAACAGCGTTCCCATTTCGGATCGAATTCGCGGATGAACTTCGCGACGATCTCGGCCACGAGCGCTTCATATTCGGCATTCCACCCGTACTCCTGCGCATAGAGCACGGACTGGCGATGGACGATCCAGCCCATTTCGCCCGGCCGCGGGTCGCGCAGGATATAGCTCGGCTCGCGTGCGCCGAGTAGCGCTTCGATTTGCGCCATGGCATCGATCAACTGATGCTGCGCCGGCGCGGCGAGCCGCTCGAGCATCGCGCCCACCTCGCGTCTCGATGCATCGTTCAGAGGCCGAAAGGCGCCGCGTCCTTCATCGGTCAAGCGCAACTGTGCGACGCGCGCATCGGCGGCCGATCGTGTCTTCGAGACCAAGCCGCTCTTTTCGAATCCGGCGATGATCCGGCTGACGTAGCCGGCGTTGAGCCCGAGTTCGCGGCATAAGTCGGAGGCGGTGAGCCCGTCGCGGTGCGCGAGCTCGTAGAGAACCCGCACTTCCGTCAACGAAAACTCGCTGCCGAGCAGATGCTCGTGCAGCACGCCGATCTGCCGCGTGTAGAAGCGGTTGAAGCGGCGAACGGCCTCAGCGCGCTCGTCGAGCGTCTCCATAGCCATGGCTTGTCTCCATTGGTTGCTTTTAGAACATTATTAGTTGCCCTAGGCAAGTAAGTCAAATACCCGCCCGATTGTCTCTATGCTGGGCGCGCCTCCGGCCGAAAATCTCGAATGCTTGGCCGATTCCGCAGACATTTGCCATTAATGATGCGAATTGCGCCCGCTATGGTTCTGATCGAGCCGTCCCCGATGCGCACCGGGGCGGTGCAAGAGTGATTTCAATCATCGAACCATCGAGGACGAGGGGACGGCCATGCCTGTCGGAAATGTCGGAAATGTCGGAAAAACAATCGAGGGAAAGACTCGCAATCATTGCTCCGTTCAACACGGTGCAAGCGTGCGCCGCAGGCCGCTTGCGGGCCTCGTCCCGATCGTCGTCGCGCTTTGGGGCGGCGCGCTTGCGTCGGCATCGGCCTATGCGGGCGGGCCGTTACCCAGCGGCGGCCGTTTCATCGCGGGTTCCGGTTCGATCGGCGGCACCGGGACGTCCCTGACGATCAATCAAACGACGAGCCGCGGCGTAATCGATTGGACGCAGTTCTCGATCGGCAGCGGCAACCGCGTGACCTTCGCGAACGGGAACGGCGCCACGCTCAACCGCGTGACCGGCGGGGACCCGTCGGCGATTTACGGCACGCTGTCGGCCACCGGCAGCGTGTATCTGATCAATCCGCAAGGCATCCTGATCGGTCCGCGCGGTGTCGTTAGCACCGGCGGGCGGTTCGTCGCGTCGACCCTCGACACCTGTTACTGCGGCTTCATGAAAGGCCATCCGCTGACGTTCAAGGGCGATTCGAACGCGAGCGTCATCAATCTCGGCACGATCGGATCGACGGGCGGCGACGTCATGCTCATTTCGCGAAACAGCGTGATCAACGCGGGACGAATTTCGGCGCCTCATGGCACCGCCGAGTTGGCCGTGGGACAAAGCGTGCTGCTGCAGGATTCGTCGTCGGGACGGCAGGTCTTCGTGCAGACCGGCAGCGGCGGCAGCATAGAAAACGCGGGGCCGATCGACGGCGCGCAAGTCAGCCTGCAGGCGGCGGACGGCAACATTTTCGCGCTGGCGGGCGATCACACGACAATCCGCGCAACCGGTACCGCCACGCGCGACGGACATGTCTGGCTCGTGGCCGATACGGGCGCGGTCGCGCTGGGCGGCACCATCGAGTCGAAGAACGCCGACGGCAGCGGCGGCGCCGTCGATACGAACGGTGCGCTGCTCGAGCTCGGCGCCGACGGCATCATGCCGTTGGTCAAAGCCGGGCATTGGAATCTGACGACGCCCGACTTCACGATCGACGATGCGGCGGCGGGAACGCTGAGTCGAAGTCTCGCCGCGGGAACGTCCATCAACGCGTTGGCGTCGGGCGCGCAAGGCGGCGTTGGCGACGTCGACGTCATGTCGTCGATTCATTGGAGCGGCGCGGCCTCGCTCACGCTCGGCGCGTATCACTCGCTGACGATCGAAGCAGGGACGAAGATCGAGAACAGCGGCGCAGGCAACTTGACGCTCCATGCCGATTCGTCGGCGATCGACAACGGCGGCAGCGTCGCCAATAACGGCACGATCGATTGGTCCCGGAGCATGGGCACGGTCACGTCCTTGTACGACATGAACGGCGCATATACGCCCGGCACGCTGCTTCGCAACAGCGCATGGCGGGCGGGGCCTAATAGCGCCATGCGCGCGCAGTTCACCGATTACCGGCTCGTCAACACGTTGACCGACTTACAGAACGTGGCTGGGGACCCAACGGCGAACTACGCGCTCGGCACTAACATCGACGCGAGTTCGACGGCCGACGGCTCGTTCGTACCGATCGGCGATTACAACCATCCGTTTACTGGAGAATTCGATGGCCGCGGATACCAAGTCAGTTCCGTGGATCTAGTGCAAATGGTGCAGGGCGGCCCGATCGATCCGCAAGGCTATATGTTGCAGGCCCAAGGCTTGTTCGGCGTGATCGGCGCTCAAGGACTCGTGCACGACATCGCGGTGAGCGGCGGGTCGGGGGGCTTGGGGGGCTACTTCTCCATCGGGCTGCTGGCAGGCGTCAACAACGGGACGATCGAGCACTCGAGTTCGTCGGGCAATGTCGCCCAGTCGGGCGCCTTGGACGGATACCTTACGCTTTCGGGTGGATTGGTCGGAACGAACAACGGCACGATATCGCGTTCTTCGAGCAGCGCCGGTGTGGATTCGGCGGGTACGCTCGGCGGGCTCGCGGGCGAGAACAACGGCACGATCTCGCAGTCGTTCGCAACCGGGGGTGTCGCGGCCGAACCCTATGCGGGCGGAGCGGCCGGGCTTGTCGGCGGTAATGGCGGCTTGATTACGCAGTCGTATGCGACCGGCCCAACCACCACGGCATTTACGTATTGCCCGGGACCGGGGTGCTCGTCGGGTTCCGCAGGCCTCGTCTGGTACAACACGGGCACGATTACTCAATCGTTCGCCACGGGCGCGATCGACAACCAGAACGGGATCCCGCCGGCCGGCATCGCATCGGTCAACAGCGGCACGATCGGCAGCGACGTCTATTGGAACAAGGACACGACGGGTGCGACGTCGGGTGTTGACTCGGGCTCCGCCGTTTCGGATGCGAATGGGCTGACGAGCGCGCAGATGCAGCAGACGTCCTCGTTCGTCGGATACGACTTCGGGCCGAGCGGGGTGTGGGCGATGCCGGCCGGCGCGACGCATCCTGTGTTGCAGTGGCAGGAGCAGTAAACACGAACATGCCCACACGTCTGCTTCAATAGCCCGGCATCGCCACCCCGAATCCGAACGCGCGCCACTGCCGTCGCGGGCGGTTCGGGGCTGGCCGATAACCTCGGCTGTCCATGCATGATCGAAGAGGCCGATCGTCTCCGCGATCGATCGGTCGTGCTCGTCGATACGCTTCATGGCCTGTTCACGCACTTGCGAGCCTTGGCTTGGGTTCAACACCCAAGCCAAGGCTCGAGTCGTTTTTTTGGTGGGCGCTATTACATCACAGTGTGATATATATGAGGGTGTCGGCTTTCGGCCGGCGGCCGAGTAGCGTCAATCAACGCGAATCAGCGCAACGCGGCGCAAATCAGAACGAGTCGATCAGTCAGAGGAATTTCATGAGCGAGCACAAGGGCGATTTCGCGACAGATGTCAGGCTCCTGCGGATCAGCGCCATCGCGGCCGTAGGCGGGGCATTGAGCACGGTCGCGGCCGATTTTTTGCTGCACTTGATTCGCTTTTTCACGAACCTGTTCTTTTTTCAACAGCTATCGACAGCCAATCGCTCGCCCGCAGAGAATGCGCTTGGGCTGCTCGTTATCGCGGCGCCCGTGATCGGCGGGTTGCTCGTCGGCTTGATCGCCCGCTTCGGTTCGGAGCAGATCCGCGGGCACGGCATCCCTGAGGCGATCGAAGCGATTCTGTTCGGCAAGAGCAAGATGTCGCCGAAGGTGGCCGTCCTCAAGCCGCTGGCTTCCGCTATCGCCATCGGCAGCGGCGGGCCGTTCGGCGCCGAGGGGCCCATCATCATGACTGGCGGTGCGATCGGCTCGCTCATCGCGCAGTATTTTCATCTGTCGAGCGCCGAGCGAAAGTCGCTGCTCGTGGCCGGAGCGGTGGCGGGCATGACCGCGGTGTTCGGCACGCCCGTCGCGGCTGTGCTGCTCGCGATCGAACTGCTGCTGTTCGAGTTGCGGCCGCGTAGCCTGTTGCCCGTGGCGATTGCATGCGCGGTCGCCGGTTTCACGCGTCCGCTGCTGCTCGGCAGCGGGCCACTGTTTCCGCTTCATACGTTGCCGCTCGGTCCGGTGGGCCTTGTGTCGTCGGCGATCGCCGGGCTGATCGCCGGTTCGTTGTCTTGGGGGTTGTCGTCGGGGCTCTATAAGGTCGAGGATGCGTTCGGCAAGCTGCCGATCCACTGGATGTGGTGGCCCGCGCTGGGCGCCGTCGCCGTCGGCATCGGCGGTTATTTTCAGCCTCGAACGCTCGGGGTCGGCTATGACGTCATCGGCGACTTGCTGCAAAACCATCTGGCGCTGCATGCCGTCGTCGCGATCGTTCTCGTCAAGGCCGTCATCTGGGTCGTTGCTCTCGCATCGGGCACGTCGGGCGGCGTGCTCGCGCCGCTGCTCATGATGGGCGCCGGCGTGGGTGCGATCGTCGCTCCGTACATGCCGGGGGGCGAGCCGGCGGTGTGGCCGCTCATCTTCATGGCCGCGGCGCTCGGCGGCATGATGCGCGCGCCGATCATGGCGGCGGTGTTCGCGTTCGAATTGACGGGCGATGCGAACGCGTTGCTTCCGCTGCTCGCCGCCGCGGCCGTCGCTTACGGCTTCACGGTGTTGCTCATGCGCCGCTCGATTCTCACGGAAAAAATCGCGCGCCGCGGCTATCACATCTATCGCGAGTACAGCATCGATCCGCTCGAGCGGCATTACGTCGAGGAAGTCATGACGCGCTCGGTGGAAACGATCGAGGCGACCACGCGCATCGCCGATGTACTCAAAGACTATTTCGGAGCAGGACAAAAGTTTCGCGCGTATCCCGTTGTCTCGTCGGGGGCCTTGGTGGGCATGGTCGATAGGGCGCTGCTGGACCGCGTTTCCGCCGGACGAGCCGATGCGCCGGTCAGCGCGCTCTTCGGGCAATCGAAGCCCGACGTCGCCTTGCCCGGAGAAACGTGCAGGGACGTGGCCGCGCGACTGGCGGTGATGGGACTCGATCGCGTTCCGGTCATCCAGAACGAAAAGACCTATCAGCTGGTGGGCATCGTGTCTCGATACGATTTGCTGAAGCCGTCGATGTCGGTTTTCACAGAGGAACGCCAGCGCGAGCAATTTCGTTCTGTGTGGTCGGCCAACATCGCGCGTTCACGGTCTGTCGAAACCGATGACGATGCGCCACACGAACACGTCGGCGTCATACGGCAAAAGATATCGGTCGAGCAGCGCGACGGATAACCCCCGAACACCAGAGACGCGGCACACAACGCAAAGCGCCGCGTCTACGCTCCAAGCGTCGAAAGGGCATGTCGTGCTATGCTAACGATAGCATCCACGCTAGGAGAACTGAATGCCCAAGTCTTATGAAGTCGCCGTATTGGTGGGGAGTTTGCGCAAGAAGTCGCTCAACCGAATGTTGGCGCACGCGTTGTCTGCGCTCGCGCCGCCCGCGCTCTTGTTACGAATTGCCGAGATTGGCGATCTGCCGTTCTACAACGACGATCTCGAGAGGGACGCTCCGCATGCGTGGCAAGCCCTGAGGGAGCGGATTGCCGCTGCGGACGCCATGTTGTTCATCACACCCGAATACAACCGCTCGGTGCCGGCGGTCTTGAAGAATGCGGTCGACGTGCTATCGAGGCCGTTCGGCTCCGGTGCCCTGAAGGGCAAGCCGGCGGCGATCGCGACCTCGTCGCCGGGCGCCATGGGCGGTTTCGGCGCCAGTCATCATCTTCGGCAATCGTTGGTTTGCCTGGGCATGAACGTCATGGCGAGCCCCGAAGTTTACTTGGGTAATGCGGGGGCGCTGTTCGACGAAGCGGGCGCGCTGACGAATCCCAGCACGGAAGATTTCCTTCGCCGCTTCGTATCTGCATTTTCCGATTGGATCGAGACGTTTTCCGCGCGTTAGGCGTAGACGCG
>DASVLS010000022.1:0-165144 GCA_036384755.1 Trinickia sp.
TCCCTGATTCGCCACCAAACAAAACAAAGGGTTACAGCGCTTCTTGGCTGTAACCCTTTGTCGTTTCTGGCGAAGTGTAGGCACCGTATAGGCATTTTGGGTCGACATCGATACATGTCGATCCATCTTGTCGAATGGCGCATCGTTAGGGAGCCTGCGCTGTTCATCCCGACTTGGCCGTAGCAAGTCGTGCCGAGCCGGCACGGCGACCATCAGCGGATCACTCCAGACAGGCAGTGCCGCGACGCCATCCCCGACTTCATCGCCGTAACAGCCACGAGCCAAACCCACGTCGTACAGGTCATCAGGCAGCCTCTTGATCTGCTGCGCCAGTGGTACTTGGGTCAGTCGGATTTCGACTTCCGGCTCTTCCTGTCGGCACAACGCCAGCAAGGCCGGCAGTCGAGATGGCGTGACGCCGTCGGAGAGGGCAATACGCAACTGGCCGTGAAAGCCATTGGCAGCCGCCTTCACGCTGTCGCGCGCCTGCTGCAAGGCAGCAAAAACGCGGGGCACATGCTCCAGAAACAGTTTCCCCGCGCGGGTCAACCGCGTGCTGCGTGTAGTGTGGGCGAACAGCACCCCACCCAGTTCCTCTTCCAGTTCCCTGATGGCGCGCAAGAGTGGCGACTGCTCGATATGCAGCCGCTCGGCTGCGCGGGCGAAGTGAAGTTCTTCAGCCACTGCGAGAAAGCAACGAAGATGGCGACGTGCGACGCTCTGCTTATAGAAGCGTCGGGTTGGGTACATCTCCGTAGATCATTTTGGGATCAAAGGTCTTGCTCGATTCGGTGAATACCAGTTCCTTTCCCGCTTCATGCTCTTTGCCAACTGGAACGCGCCGGTAAAAGCATGAGCGATAGCCGACGTGACAACTCGCACCGGAGCCGGATACGCGAACACGTAGCCATACTGCATCCTGGTCATCGTCGATTCGCATTTCTTCGACTACCTGCACCAAGCCGCTGGTTGCCCCTTTGTGCCACAGCGTTTTCCGCGATCGACTCCAGTAGTACGCTTCCCCAGTTTGAACAGTCTTCACCAAGGCTTCGTGGTTCATGTAGCCCAGCATCAGCACGTCGCCACTGTCGGCATCGGTGGTGATGCAAGCGATCAGGCCATCCTGATCGAACTTGGGCGCCAGTTCCCGGCCTTCCTCGACCTGCTCAACGGACGTTCTGGCGTGCAACGCCACCGGCGCAGAAGCCCTGGTGGAGCGGCATGTATCCGTATTGGAGCTCATGTGTTTTCCTCGTTATGACTGATGCAGTACGACGGCGACGTTCGCATTGAGGTTTAGTGCAGCCGCCGTAAAGGATGTGGGAATGCTCGACGACCTCGAAGCCATGTTCCAAAGCAATCAACCGCTGTCGCTGTTCGACCGCTTCATCATGGAATTCCTGCACGCGGTACACGGTAGCCAGCCCGACCTCGTGACCTTGCTTGAACAGCAGGCGATACCCCTCTTCGGCTGTCAAATGACGTGCATCCGCTTTCTGAAAAATTTCCAGGATTTGCAGGCGAGGCAGCGTGGCCTTCAAGCCCCGGTTTCTGAGTTCGGTTGCATCAGACATCAGACTCTCCTCCGGTTTCCTTTGACCACGATTCCAGGAACCGAACCACCGCGCCTTTCGGCTCTCCGGTCAAGGTTTCATCCCGAACGACACAGCACCCTCGAACCACTGTGTGGATGGGCCAGCCCGTGACGGCTCGGCCGTCATACGGCGTCCAGCCGCTGACGCTGGCGATCCAGTCGTTGTGGATGACCCGCTGTGCCCGTAGATCAACGATGCTGAAATCCGCGTCGTAGCCCAGCGCGATGCGCCCCTTGCCCTCGATGCCGAAGATGCGGGCCGGCCCGGCGCTGGTCAAATCCACCAGCCGTTGCAGACCCAAGCGCCCGGCATGCACATGGTCGAGCATCACAGGCAGCAGCGTCTGCACGCCGGTCATCCCGCTCGGCGATTGCGGATAGGGCTTCGCCTTCTCCTGCAGTGTGTGGGGCGCATGGTCGCTGCCGATGACATCGACCACGCCATCGCGGATCGCCTGCCATAGCGCATCCTGATGGCGCTGCTCGCGCACGGGTGGATTCATCTGCGCCAGGCTGCCAAGGCGTTCATAGCATTCGGGCGCTTGCAAGGTCAGATGGTGGGGCGTGACTTCCACCGTGACGCGATGCTTGCGAGCCGCCAGGAACATCATTTCCTCGGCGGTGGAGACATGCAGAACGTGCAGCCGTCGGCCGCACTCGGCGGCCAGCCGCACGATGCGTTGCGTCGCCATCAACGCGCTGTCCACATCGCGCCAGACGGGATGCCGGCGCACGTCCGCGCTTTCCAGGGCGATGTGCTTGCGCTCGCGCAGCCGGGCTTCATCCTCGGCATGCACGGCCAGTCGCCTGCGCCCACGATGCAGGATGCGGCGCAGCACGTCATCGTCGTCGGCCAGCAGGTCGCCGAAGGAACTGCCCATGAAGACCTTGACGCCGGCGCAGCCGGGTAGGTTCTCCAGCTCGGCCAGTTGCTCTGCGTTCACCGCCGAGCCGCCGATGTAGAAAGCGTGGTCGCACCACGCGCGGCTTTGGGCGGCATCCAGCTTGGCTTGCAGGTCGGCCGCGCTCAAGGTCAGCGGGGCCGTGTTCGGCATCTCGAAGATGGCGGTGACCCCGCCCAGCACCGCCCCGCGCGTGCCCGCCTCCAGGTTCTCCTTGTGCATCAGGCCCGGTTCGCGGAAATGCACCTGACTGTCGATGACACCGGGCAACACATGCAGGCCGTGGGCGTCCAATGTGGTCTCGGCGCTCCATGTGCCACGAAGATCGCCGAGCGCAACGACCCGACCTTGCGCGCAGGCCACGTCGATGCGCTCGGCACCGCTCGGTGTCATGACGATTCCGCCCTGCACCAAAAGATCGGCGTGCCGGCCCGCCGATAGCGTGATGGTGTTGCCGGTGACGTTCATGAGACTGTCTCCAGCACATCGGCCGCGGCCTCGCCCGGGGTGTGCCGGCTGTTCAGACGAACGAACAGGTGGCGTTGCGCCTCTCTGCGCGCGGCCGCGTCCGGCGCTTGCACCTCCACCAGCAGCCGTGCGACGGCTTGCGTCAAGGGCAAGACGCCGAGGTCTTGCCCGTCACGGCTGCGAATGGCAATGGAGCCTGTTTCGCGCTCCTTGGCCCCGGCGACCAGCAGGAAGGGGACGCGCTGCAACGTCTGCTCGCGGATTTTGTAGCCGATTTTCTCGTTGCGCACGTCCGCTTCGCAGCGCAGCCCGGCACCCCGCAGAAGCCGCGCAACGTCCTGCGCGTAGGCACCGTGCTCCTCGGTAATCGACAGCACCACCGCCTGCACCGGCGCCAGCCAGGCCGGCAGCTTGCCGGCGTGGTGCTCGATCAGAATGCCGGTGAAACGCTCCAGCGAACCGAACAGCGCGCGGTGCAGCATGACCGGGCGCTTGCGCTGGCCGTCTTCATCGACGTACTCGATGCCAAAGCGTTCGGGCAGGTTCATGTCCACTTGAAGCGTGCCGCACTGCCAGTCGCGACCGATGGCGTCACGCAGCACGAACTCCAGTTTGGGGCCGTAGAACGCGCCTTCGCCGGGGTTGATGCGATAGGCCAGGCCCATGCTGTCCAGCGCCCGAACCAGCGCGCCTTCGAGCAAATCCCACGTTGCCTCATCCCCCATGCGGTTCTCGGGCCGGGTGGAGAGCTTGATGCGCACATCCTCGAAGCCGAACTGGCGGTAGATGTCGAGCACCAGGGCCACGACTTCACGGCACTCGGCGTCCATCTGCTGCGGCGTGCAGTAGATGTGGGCATCGTCCTGGGTGAAGTGACGCACGCGCAGCAGTCCGTGCAGCGCACCGGAAGGCTCATAGCGATGCACCTTGCCGAACTCGCCCATGCGGATGGGCAGGTCTCGGTAGCTTTTGAGGCCGTGGCGGTACAGCAGCACACTACCGGGACAGTTCATGGGCTTGAGCGCGAGCGCGCGGCCGTCCTCGGTCTCGGTGGCGAACATGTGGTCGCGGTAGTTCTGCCAGTGGCCGGATATTTCCCACAGGCTGCGATCCATCACGTCGGGCGAATTCACTTCCACATAGCCTGCGTCCTGCTGGCGGCGGCGCATGTAGGCGATCAATTCCTGGAACACGGCCCAGCCGCGCGGGTGCCAAAACACGGCACCGGGCGCGTCCTCCTGGAAATGGAACAGATCCAGTTCGCGGCCCAGCTTGCGGTGATCGCGCTTCTCGGCCTCCTCGATGCGCTGGATGTAGGCGTCGAGCTGCTTCTTGTCGGCCCAGGCGGTGCCGTAGATGCGCTGGAGCTGCTCGTTCCTCGCATCGCCGCGCCAGTAGGCGCCGGCTAGCTTGGTGAGCTTGAACGCCTTGAGAAAACGCGTATTGGGCACGTGCGGCCCACGGCACATGTCCACGTACTCCTGATGGTGGTACAGACCCATCGCCTGTTCGTCCGGCATGTCGTCGATCAGGCGCAGCTTGTAGTCCTCGGCGCGGGCGCTGAATATCTCGATCACCTCGGCGCGCGGCGTCGTCTGCTTGATGACGTCGTAGTCCTGCGCGATCAGCTCCTTCATGCGCGCTTCGATGGCGGTCAGATCTTCGGGCGTGAAGGGGCGCTCGTAGGCAATGTCGTAGTAGAAGCCGTTTTCAATGACTGGCCCGATGACCATTTTCGCGCTTGGGTAGAGCTGCTTGACGGCATGGCCGATCAGGTGTGCGCAGGAGTGCCGGATGATTTCCAGCCCTTCCTCATCCTGAGGTGTGACGATCTGCAACGCCGCATCGTGGGTTATCACGTCGCACGCATCGGCGAGCCGCCCATCGATCTTGCCCGCCACGGTCTTCCTCGCCAGACCGGGTCCGATAGCCTGTGCGACCTCCAGCACGGAAACGGGATGACCGAATGTACGGCGGCTGCCATCCGGCAGCGTGATCGCCACAGAGGCGGAAGCGGAGCCTGGAAGCGCGTTCATAGCGCCTCCACCACCGAAGGCGTCAGGCGCATGAAGCCCTCGGCATACTCGATGTTGCGCGCGGCCGTGATGGCGATGTTGCGCTTAGCTTGCACGCCGCATCGCTGGGCCACGCGCGTGTAGTAGTGCCACAGGTGTTGATGCATGGATGCTTTTCTTTTTCTTGATTGGTTAGAACTCGTTTTGAATGGCTTTGTAGCCAAGCACCAATTCGTTGTTGGTGCGCGCCACGTCCTCGGAGAACTCGCTGGCGGCGGCAGGCACTTGCGGCAGCGTAGCCAGGTCGGTATCGGGACCGATGCGCTCGGTCGAACGCACGTAGAAACCCGCAGGAAGGTGGACACCATCGACCACGGCGTTGTAACGAACCACGCAGCCGTCATCAATCGTGCAGTTGAACAGCACGCTATTGAAGCCGATGAAAACACCGTTGCCGATGGCGCAGGGGCCATGCACGATGGCGCGATGGGCAATGGAGGTGCGCTGGCCTATCCGCACACTGGCGCCGGACTTGGAATGGATCACCACGCCGTCCTGGATGTTGGAATGGGCGCCGATCACGATGGGGTCGATGTGTCCATCGGCATCCATCTCGTCGGCGCGGATGACCGCATAGGGGCCGATGAACACGTTTTCCTCGACGACCACGAGGCCGCACAGGATGGCGGTCGGATCGACGAAGGCACTGGGGTGAATCTGTGGCAGGTCGCCACGCGGGTTTTTTCTGATCATACGGACTCTTTCATTAGAGGGGACAAGCGTTGGCCGCGCTTGATGAGTTCGAGCAAGTTGGGCTCGTGCCAATCTTTTGTGATGGCCGATGAGAACTCGATGGCATTCAAGTCGATATGGCCCATACGCGGGTTATGAGCGTCTTCCCGAAAGCACTGTGCATAGCCGGTCTCGGTTTCATGAACGATGACCGAGTGCAGCCGCACGTCGGCTTCACCGTTGGTCATGTCGGTGAGAGTCAGTACGGCATCGACCAGGCGAAAGAACACCCGAGAGAACTGCTCTGCGCTTGGCGATACCGGAATCAGCACCCATCGCTCAGAGTGCTTGCGCATGTCCGAGAGATAGTCCGGTTCGTCACCTGACCAGAGCGCAACGGCATGATCGAAGGCGTCGATCAGGTCGCGCACGTGGCTTTTGAGCAAGCCGAAGTCATAGATCATCTGGCCGTTGTCGAGCGCATACGCCTCGAGGAACAGCTCGACCTTGTACGAATGGCCATGGATGGAGTGCGAGCACCGCCTCGTGCTGCATCCACGCACAATATGAGCGCTCTCGAACTTGAACAGCTTGCGAATCAGCACAGGCCACCTCCCTTATGGGAGCGGCGAGGCGGGACAGGGTCATAGCCGCCCGGATGCAGCGGATGGCAGCGCCCTAGGCGCCGCAGCGTGAGCCATGATCCCTTGCGTGCGCCATGCGATCGCAACGCATCTATGGCGTATTGCGAGCAGGTGGGATGGAAGCGGCAGCGCGGTCCGAGCATCGGACTGACGAACAACTGGTAGCCGCGCACCAGCATCACCAGCAGTCGGGCGGGCCAGCGTTTCATGCTTGTTCCTTTCTGACGGGGCGCAGTACCGCGCCTTTGAGGGTGTCTTCGATGAGGAAACCGGCTGTTTCCAGTTCATCGCGAAGCGCATCCGCTTTGGCGAAATCACGGTTCCGACGGGCCTGCTCACGCTCTGCCAACAGAGTATTGATCCGGGTGTCGCCGGACGACTGCGCAAATGGCACCAATGCCGCCGGCCATAGTGCCGTCAGGGCCGCTTGTGGCGACTGCTGCAACAGCCCCATCACCCCGGCGGATGCCAGTAGAACGGATTTGGCGTGCGCCCGTCGGACATCCGTTTGCGCATTGTCGAGTTGCGTCAGCAGCACGTGCAGCCGCGCCAGCGCACCGGGAACATTGAGATCGTTCCTCAGTGCTTCCAGCACCTCGGGGTCGGGTGCGACCTGCGACAAGTCAGAATGCCGAGCGACTCTCGATAGGCTGTCGTAGTAGCGCGTCAGGGTCTGCCGCGCAGCCAGAAGGCGCTGCGCGTTCCAGTCCAGCGGTCGTCGGTAGTGGGTGGACAGCAGGGCCAGGCGAACAGCTTCGCCCGGTGCCTGAGCCAGCAGATCGCGCACCCGCACCACGTTGTCCAGGGACTTGGACATCTTCTGTCCATCCACGGTGACGAAGCTGTTGTGCACCCAGGTGCGGCAGTAGAGCGCGCCGTGGGCGCAGGTGCCTTGGGCGATTTCGTTCTCGTGGTGAGGGAAGATCAGATCCTGGCCACCGCCGTGGAGGTCGATAGTGTGGCCCAGGTGCTGACCAATCATGGCTGAGCATTCGATATGCCAGCCAGGACGGCCGCGGCCCCAGGGGCTGTCCCAGCCCGGCTGCTCCGACGTCGAGGGCTTCCAAAGCACGAAGTCCATCGGGTCGCGCTTGTAGGGCGCCACCTCCACGCGGGCGCCGGCCAGCATGTCCTCGGTGCGCCGCCCCGAGAGCTGCCCATAGGCCGGATAGGACGGCACGTGAAACAGCACGTGCTCCTGTTCGACGTAGGCGTGGCCCCGCTCGATCAGTTCCCGGATCAGGTCGATGATCGCGGGGATGTGTTCGGTGACGCGCGGCTCCAGGTCGGGCGTCAGCACCCCCAACGCCCGCATGTCCTCGCGGTAGGCGTCGATGTAGCGGTCGGTGATGGTGCCAATGGGCACCCCTTCGGCAGCGGCAGCGGCGTTGATCTTGTCGTCCACATCGGTGAAGTTGCGTGCATAGATCACTTCCCGATAGTCGTGTCCGAGCAACCGGGCCAACACATCGAACACGACGGCGGGCCGTGCATTGCCGATGTGGGCGTAGTTGTAGACCGTAGGGCCACACACATACATCGTCACCCGGTCGGGCTGTTCGGTGCGCAATGGCTCCTTCTTGCGCGCGAGCGTGTTGTAGAGAAAGATGGGCGGGTTCATACGGTCGGCTCCCCTGCTTGCGGCAACGCCGGCCGTAGCGCCTCGAAGGTGCGCTCGACCACCTCCCGGTCAACGTCCTGGGTGATGAAGACCAAGCGCGAGCGGCGGTCCTCGCTGGGCCAGGTCGGCAGGGGCACGGGTGGATGGAAGATGTGCTGCACGCCATGCACGACGATCGGCTGCTCTTCTCCCTCCACGTTGAGGATGCCCTTGACGCGAAGGATCTTGCTGCCCACGAAGTCCATGAGCAGTTCGAGCCAGGTGGTCAGGACCTCGTCGGGTATCGGCTCATCGATTTGGAAGCAGAACGCGCGGATGTGATCATCGTGGCGGTTCACGTCGTGATGGTCGTGCGCGTGGCCGTGATCGTGGTCATGGTGACGATGCGATTCATGCGCGGCATGGTCGTGGCCGTGATGGCCGTGCTCGTGCTCGTGCTCGTGCTCATGGTGATCGTGTGCGTGTTGATGGGCCGGCGCATAGGCTTCCTCCCGCAGCCAACGCGCCACGTCGGGGGTCTTGCCATCCGCAGAGAACAGCCCGAGATTCAGCACCTTCTGCGGTGCGATTTCGCCATTGCACACCTCCCAGCGCGGGGCGGCCAGGTTGATGCCATCCAGTCGGCGCAGTAGCGCGTGGCGTTGCTCGCTCGATACCAGATCGGCCTTGGTTAGCAGCAGCGCGTCGGCCACGGCCGCCTGCTTGACGGCCTCCGGGTGCTGGTCGAGGGTGTGCATGCCCGTGGCCATGTCCACGGTCGTAACGATGCCGTCGAGCCGGTACTTCGGCGCGATCTGAGGATGGGTCATCAGCGTGTGGATGATGGGTGCCGGATCGGCCAGGCCGGTGGTCTCGATCAGCACGCGCCGGAACTGCCGCTGGCCGTCACGCGAGAAGCGCCAGGTGATGTCGCGCAGGGTTTTGACCAAATCACCGCGGATGGTGCAGCACAGGCAGCCGCTGCTCATCTCCGTCACGAGGTTCTCTGTGCTGTGGGCGACCAGCAGGTGGTCGAGCGCCATTTCGCCGAACTCGTTGATGATGACCAGCGCATCGGCCAACTCGGGCCGGCGCACCAGGTGGTTGAGCACGGTGGTCTTGCCGCTGCCCAGGAACCCGGTCAGCAAGGTGACGGGTATCAGGCTGGAGGGAGATTTGTCGGTCATACGGAAACTCCTTCGGGTATCGAAGCCGCCCACGCCACCGCGTCGTGCGCGTGCAGGCTCTCCAGGTGCCGGATATGGACGCTGGGGTCGGCGTAACGGCTCAATGCCGCCTCGATACGCCGTGCCGCGTCCTCGACGAACATCGGGTTCCGGCCGTTGAGCAACGCGAACGCCTGCTCGTCGGCGCGCGCGTGCAGTTCGCGCCGGTAGCCGGATTCGGCCACGGTGACGGGCAGGTCGATGCCCTGCATGCCGACCCAGGCCAGTGGACTGAGGCGGGGGGCGATGTCGGTCAGTGAAACGTCGGGAAGTGCTGCATTCATGCTCAAGATCCGGTGGGGGGCGCCCCAACTCGGTTCAGAGCATGGGGAGCACAGTCAAATCAGGGCCAATCGGGGAACGGGTTGTGCCAGGTCGTCCACGCCTGCGGGCCTTGGGCCATTTCTTTGTCGGTCAGCAGACAAGCATCAAAGCGGGCACGCAGCGCCGCTTCGTCCATCTGCATGCCGATCAGCACCAGTTCCTGGCGGGCATCGCCCACGCGCTCGTCCCATTTCTCGCGGATCAGGGCGACGGATTCCGTGTCTTGCGGCCAGCGTTCGGGCGGCACCGCCGCCCACCAGTAGCCGGCAGGGCCGTGCCGGGCCACCGCGCCCGCCTGCGACCAGTTGCCCGCCAGCGTCGGATGCGTAGCGATCCAGAAGAAGCCCTTGGAGCGCACCACGCCCGGCCATTCGCTTTCCACCCAGTCGAAGAAGCGTTGCGGATGAAACGGGCGGCGCGCTCGATACACGAAGTTGCGAATGCCGTACTCCTCGGTTTCGGGCGTGTGCGTGCCGCGCAGTTCTTGCAGCCACCCGGGCGCCGTGGAGGCTTCGTCGAAATCGAACAGCCCGGTGTCCAGCACGCGCTCGAGCGGCACCTTTCCGAACTCAGCCACCTCGATGCGGGCGCGCGGGTTGAGGCTGCGCAGGATCGCCATCAGCCGCTCGCGTTCCTCGTCGCTGATGAGGTCAGTCTTGTTGAGCACGATCACATCGCAGAATTCGATCTGGCCGATCAGCAAATCCACGACCGTCCGGTGGTCTTCCTCGCCCAGTGACTCGCCGCGTGACTGGATGCTGTCGCGCGAGCTGTAGTCGCGCAAGAAGTTGAAGGCATCGACCACCGTCACCATCGTGTCGAGCCGAGCGACTTCACCTAGACTCCGGCCGTCCTCGCCCTCGAAGGTGAAGGTCTCGGCCACGGGCAGCGGCTCGGAAATCCCGGTGGATTCGATGACGAGCTGGTCGAAGCGGCCCTCCTTGGCGAGTCGATCCACCTCCACCAGCAGATCCTCGCGCAAGGTGCAACAGATGCAGCCGTTGCTCATCTCCACCAGCTTCTCGTCGGTGCGCGAGAGCTCAGCGCCGCCGTCGCGCACGAGCGCCGCGTCGATGTTGACCTCGCTCATGTCGTTGACGATGACCGCGACGCGCCGGTCCTCACGGTTGTTCAGGATGTGGTTGAGCAGCGTGGTCTTACCCGCGCCCAGAAAGCCGGACAGGACAGTAACGGGGAGTTTTTTCGTGGGGGTCAGCGTTGCGGTGTTCATCGTCGTTTCTTCGGGTTCGTGGGTCATCGGCTCGGCGTTGATGTCACTGCGGCGCGACGCAAGCCTCGCACTTGCCATGCAGCTCGATGGTCGAGCTGCGCAGCGAGAAAGCGTTGTCCTTCATCCAGCGGCCGAGGTAGCGCCCCAGACTGTTGTCGGTGAACTCATCGACATGCCCGCAGTTGTCGCAAATGGCGAATGCCTTGAGGCCGTGCCGACAACCGCCTGAATGACTACACGACACGTATGCGTTCAGACTCTCCAGCCGATGAACCAGCCCCTGCTCGGCAAGGCGCTCCAAGGCCCGGTACACCTGCACCGGCGCGCTAAAGCCCGCGCCGCGCAGCCGATCCAGCAGTGCGTAGGCACTGAGCGGGTTGCCGGCCTGCTGGAGCGTGGCGAGAACCCGTTGTTGGTTGGCAGTCAGTTGCATGGGAAAGCCTTACAAGCCACCAAAATCATGAGGCGTAATGTTATAACATTACATTGGAGTCTGCCAAAGGTCGCGTTGACGGCGTCGAATCTGTTAAGGCAGGTATTGGTATGCCCGCGGCCAAGAATGGCCCACATCAACGAGAACCTTATCGTGGCTTCGCTTCGCTCATCGGCAAGCCCCGCTCGACCTTGTTCGAGGGTGCTGATACCCGCAATAACCGATAACGGCATTCCGATTCAACAGGCGAAGCGCGAATACACCGGACTCGGCTCGGAAGTGGAGCTTGATTTTCCTATCGAGAGTGCTGCGCCGAAATCCATCAACGATTAGAATTTTTCCCGCTGGGTTTGCTGCTCGCCGATGTGCGCCACGATTGGCTAGATCGGCAGTTGCGGAACCGGCCAATCGTCATTAAAGCACTAACATGAATATTCTGATCCCAGACGACTATCAAAGGGCCGTTGCGCAGCTTAAGTGCATCGAATTGCTTGCCGATCACGATCTCACGATCCTGGGCGATATGCGTCGAGCCGGTGATGTAGATGCGATCATCGCCCGTACCGAATGTCTCGTGCTGATCCGTGAGCGCACTTGCGTCGACGCGGCATTGCTAGCGAAGATGCCGGCGCTGCGACTGATCAGCCAAACCGGTCCGGTCGGCCGCCATGTCGATATGGCCGCGTGCAATGCGGCCGGCGTCGCCGTGATGGAAGGCACCGGCTCGCCGCATGCGCCGGCCGAGTTCGCGTGGCTGATGATCATGAGCGCCTGTCGCCGCTTTAGCGAGGCCGTCGATGCATTCCGTCAGGGGCAGTGGCAGGTCAACATCGGCAGCGAGGTCCACGGTAAAACGCTGGGCATTCTGGGCTTCGGCAAATTGGGGAAGAAAGTAGCGCAGTATGCCCATGCATTCGGCATGCACGTGCACGTGTGGGGCAGCGAGCGCGCCCGCGCAGAGGCCGTTGCAGCCGGCTGCATCGCGAGCCCTAGCCGCGAAGCATTCTTCAGCGGTGCCGACGTCGTCACCGTGCATCTGCGCTTGGCTGAAGAGACCCGTGGGTCAATCGGCGCGGAGGACTTTGCAGCCATGAAAAGCAGCGCGGTTTTCGTCAACACGAGCCGCGCCGAACTGTTGACGCCCGGCGCATTGGAGATGGCACTGCGACAGGGCCGCCCCGGATATGCAGCGGTGGATGTCTACGAATCCGAGCCGATCTACGACCGGCAGCACCCCCTCTTCGGCCTGCCCAATGTACTCTGCACACCCCACCTTGGCTATGTCGCAGAGCAAAGCTACGAGGCCTACTTTCGGAGCGCCTTCTCCAACGTGCTTCAGTTCGCCGCGGGCGACCATAGCGCAGTACTGAATCCGGCTTTTATCGATAACCGCAAGGCGAGCATCTGAAATCGTTAGCCGTGGCACATCGCGGAATGTGAATAGTCGAATACGGAGTCGGAGCCGCCTGGTGCAGTTCGCGCATGCCATCTAATCCTAGATCCGCGCCCAGGGACTCCCCGGTCCCGTCGGGGCGTTCTTGGGCGGCCGCGGTAACTCTGGCGCCGCCCGGCCCGTACGTGACAGAACAGTCCTAGACGCCGTGTTGTCGTTTGTTCTCGAGAGCAAGTGATACACTTCAGCGTTGGTCCAACGTCAACCGGGGCAAATTATGCCGGAAGCTCGAACCGAAGGTAGGAAGCCGACAAAAATAGACGTGGCTGGTCAGCACGTGGTCGGCGCTGAACGCTTCGGAGCACGCCGAGCGAGAGCTTTAATACAAAAGCGCCGACGTCCCCATGCGGAATTTGGCTCTATTTTCGTATCCACAGTCGGGGGGGCAGCACTAGGGAGCTTGCTCGGTCCGATGGGGGCGTTCTTCGGTGGCATTGCTGGAGTAGCCATAAGTGCAATCAATGAGGGAATTGTTACTGTCGGTCGCAAGCGTTGACTTTGGCACATATGGGACAGCGCTAGCCACGCTGACGTTGCTGTCGATTTTGGTATGCAACGCCTACAAGAAGAAGTGGGGTGACATTGGCGAGATGATCATGGCAATGCTCGCCGCCGCTGGTGCTGTGTCCGGCTTAAAGATTGTCCTCCTCACGTACGTCGTCGAGGCAAGCAAACTCGGAGCCTTGGCTGACGATCGAGCCGCACTGTTCATCGGTGGTGCCGCAACCTTCGTTCTTTCTTTGAAGGAAGGCGCCGAGAAGTGGAAAAGCGCAGCTTGTATATAAGCCCAGGCTGATCGGGACGCTGCGCCGCCTCTCAAACAGGAGGCGTGTTCACGTTTGGGCGGTGCGTTTTGCCAACGTCACGAAGTCTTGTCTCACACATTTCCGCCGGTGCTTGGATTTCCTATATGCGATGGGATTTCGCGAGACAACCATCGTCTACGCATGGCTCTGCAGCTTTCTCTTGGAAGCGCCATCCTCGGCGTCCAAGCAACCGGGTCGCGGATCGAAGCAAAACCCGTTGGGCATCGCCTCGGCGCTGCCCAACGTCCGCGCTGAAAACTCAGGCGAAAACGAAGTACTTGCGCACCGTCTCCACGACTTCCCAAGTCCCCTTCATACCGGGCTCGATCACGAACACGTCGCCGGCCTTCAGGTGGACAGGCGGCTCGCCTTCCGGCGTGATGATGCAGTAGCCGTCGAGGAAGTGGCAGAACTCCCACTTCTCGTAGTTCACCTCGAACTTCCCCGGCGTGCAGATCCACGTGCCCATGATCTTGCTGCCGTCCTTCGAGACGTACGCGTTGAGGTTGACGGTGTGCGGATCTCCGCCGATGCGCTTCCACTTGGTCGCATCGACGACCGGGGTCGGGCAGGTTTCGCGCAAAACGGTGATGAAATCGGACATGTGTCTGCTCCAAGCTATCGGAAAAGGTCAACCACGTTAGCAGACAGAGACACGCTGGGGCTTGTTCGGATCCGACACGAAGCGCGTATGAATCCGACACGCAGGGTACGGACGTGCGTCGCGCCATCGAATCCCTGTACGAGCCGATCGAAGGCGAAACGCCGGACATTCAAACAGCCGGGCGCACGCGGGCGGCCAGCGCATTAATCGAAAATCGAAGCGGATCGATAATCAGGCGACGGCGCCGGGCGAACGCGCGGCAATCGACATCGTCATGCGCCAGCACAAGGCAGCCAGCAGCGACAGCGCAACGGCGAGGCACACGGCCACGCGCACGCCAAGGTCGAGCGGTTGCACGGCGCTCATCAGCAAGCCGAAAATCGCGACGCCAAACGCGGCCCCCGTCTGCCGGCTCGCGTTGAGCACACCGGCCGCGACGCCGGCACGCGTCTTATCGACCACCCCCATCAGCGTGGCCGTCGCGGCCGGCGTGATGACGCCCGAACCGAAACCGACCGCAGGAAAGCACAAGGCAATACGCCAGTACGGCGCATCGTTAGCCAGTGCAAGCAATCCGGCGAAACCGACCGCATACGACAAGAAGCCCGCGACCACGACGCGCCGCGTGCCATAGGCTGCGCCGAGCCTGCCGGCCGAGAAACTTCCCGCTGTCACCATGACGGTCAACGGCAAGAACGCGAGCCCCGTCCGGAGAGATTGCCAGCCTCGCCCTTCTTGAAAATAAAGACTCAGCAAGAACAGCAATCCGTAAAACACGAACGCCGACACGAGCGAAACGAAAACCGACGCCGAGAAAATCGGATTGCGAAATAGACCAAGCGGCAGCATCGGCCGCGCCCGCCTACGCTCGATCACAATGAAGGCGAACCAGCCCGCAAACGCCGCGGCGATGCCGGCCATGATCGGCGTCGACGTCCAACCGATTTTCACGCCCTCGATCAGCACCGCAACCGAACAAGCCAGCGCAACGATGGCCGCCGCTTGCCCCGCAAAATCCATATGCTCTACGTGCTTGCGCCCTGCGGACGGTATTCTCAACGTCAGCAACGCGCCGCACGCGGCGATCGGCACGTTCACGACGAAGATGCTGCGCCATCCGAGCCAGTGAATCAGCAAGCCGCCGACGAGCGGCCCCGCCGCCATCGCAACGCCGCCGCACCCCGCCCACACGCTGATGGCGCCGCCGCGCTGTTGCGAGTCCGTATAAGCCGCGCTGATCAACGTGAGCGAACACGGCACGAGCAGCGCCGCGCCCACCCCTTGCAGCACGCGTGCAATGACGAGCATCGTCAGGTTCGGTGCGAGGCCGCATAATGCGGAGGCTGCCGCGAATATCAGCAAGCCCGTCAGGTAGACGTTGCGCGCGCCCAGCCGGTCGCCGAGCAACCCGCCCGTCAGCAGCAAGCTCGCGAAGGTCAACGTGTAGGCGTTGACGACCCATTGCAACCCGGACACGTCCGCACCCAGCGACGCCGCGATTCGCACCAGCGCAATATTGACGATCGTCGTATCGAGAATAACGACGACATAGCTCAAGCTCGTCGCCAATAACACGCTTCTTTTATATCGATTTTCTTCACTCACGCAAATGAACTCGGATCGGAATGGTTCATTGACTATATACGACCGCTGAATGAGAATGCTTCGAGGCGTATCGAAGCATGACGACCGAATCAAACGCTCTGCGAGCACACCGATAAATACGTCCGGTCGCACGTGAACCCGAGAGGCAACTGTGAGCCAGCACAATATTTCTACGGTCGCGCATTTGATCGCCGAGCCCGTGCGCGCGGTCATCCTGATCACGCTGGCCGACGGCAACGCCCGGCCGGCCGGCGTGCTTGCCGACGCCGCGGGCGTCACCGCGCAGACGGCAAGCTCGCACCTCGCAAAGTTGCTAGCCGGCGGTCTGCTTCGCGTCGAGAACAAGGGCCGGCACCGCTATTACAGCCTTGCCGGCCCGCACATACCGCGCGTGCTCGAAAGCCTCGCGTCGGTCGGCCCCGTTACGCCGGCGTGGCGCTCGACGGCCAATCGCAGCGCTAGGGCATTGCGCTTTGCGCGTTGCTGCTATGACCATCTCGCGGGCCAGGTGGGCGTGGCCGTGACCGAAGCCATGCTGGCTCGCGGCTACCTCGCCGAACGCACCGAATACGAGTACGAACTCACCCCTACCGGTCGTTCGCTGCTGCAGCGCCTAGGCGTCGATGTGGGCGGCACGTTCGCGAATCAAACGGACCACGCGCACCGTTGCCTCGATTGGACCGAGCGGCAATACCACGTCTCGGGGCCGCTCGGCGCGAACTTGATGAACGCGTTTTACGCATGGGAGTGGATCCGGCCGGGCCACGACACGCGCGCGGTCACGATCACCCCGGCGGGCAGCAAAGCCTTGCGCGAACACTTCGGCATCGAACTGGACGCGCTGCGCGCGTCGCAGCCCGAACTCGGCGATTACCCGCAAAGCGCTTGACGCGCTCCGCTGCGCCCGAATGCACCTTAATCCGCCTTTGCGCCGCACGGGATCACGCATTGCATCGCCACCTATTCCACGTCGATTCGTGGCGTAGCCGGACAGCATTTCGTCGCAACCGCAGCGAGTCTCGCGACTAGCCTTTCGTGAGAAGGCGGCGCAAAAGGGACGATCCGTTCCGAACCTACCTGCCCCGCCCTCCCATGCGGCACAGGAAATGCTTATGCCATGCCGCGG
The DNA here is from genome assembly GCA_036384755.1 of Trinickia sp. Classification (GTDB taxonomy): domain Bacteria; phylum Pseudomonadota; class Gammaproteobacteria; order Burkholderiales; family Burkholderiaceae; genus Trinickia. The sequence continues at coordinate 16,764 of DASVLS010000022.1, forward strand.
CCGCTCGCGGAGAACGTCATGACCCAGGCGCACCGCCCTTCCCCGGCATCGAGAGCGTTTCAACGCGGCGCGCTCGCGTGCGTCCTCGCCACCGCGTGCGCGTCGTGCAGCGGCGGAGGCGGCTCGTCCGACGGTCCCGCCGCGGGCAGCGCGGGCGGAAGCGGGGGATCGGGCAGTTCCGGCAGTTCCGGCAGTTCGGGCAGTTCCGGCGGCACGAGCATGGCATCGGCCGCCGACGTCCTCACCTACCATAACGACATCGCCCGCACGGGCCAATATTTGGCGGAGACGACCCTCACGCCCGCCAACGTCAACGCCGCCCATTTCGGCAAGGTGGCATTCCTCGCCGCCGACGGCAAGGTCGACGCGCAGCCCTTGTATGTCGGCAACGTATCGATGAACGGCGCGCAGCACAATGTCGTCTACGTGGTCACCGAACACGCCAGCGTCTACGCGTTCGATGCCGACACGCACGCGACGCTCTGGCGACGCTCGCTGCTAGGCAGCGGCGAGACGACGAGCGACGATCGCGGTTGCCCGCAGATCACACCCGAAATCGGCATCACTTCGACGCCCGTCATCGATCGATCGCGTGGCGCAAACGGCATCTTATACGCCGTCGCGATGAGCAAAGCGGGGAACGGCGTCATTCATCAACGCCTGCACGCGCTCGATCTTTCGACGGGGGCCGAGCTGCTCGGCGGCCCCACCGAGATCGCCGCGACCTATCCAGGCAACGGCGCCAACAGCACCAACGGCGTGACGGCATTCGATCCGCAGCAGTACGCGGAGCGCCAAGCGCTGACGCTCGTGAACGGAAACGTCTATCTCGCCTGGACTTCGCACTGCGACCAAGGCGCCTACGGCGGCTGGGTGATGGCGTATAGCGCGGATAACCTCGCCCAGACGAGTGCGATCAACCTCACCCCCAACGGCAGCGAAGGTTCGATCTGGATGAGCGGCGCAGGCATGGCCTCCGACGGCGCGTCGCTCTATTTCCTCGACGCCAACGGTACGTTCGACACGACGCTGAACAGCAGCGGGTTCCCGTCGAAGTCGGACTTCGGCAATACGTTCCTCAAGTTGGCGACGTCGCCTAATCTAGCGGTTGCCGACTACTTCGCGCCGTTCGACACCGTGGCGCAATCGGACCAAGACGTCGACCTTGGCTCGGGCGGCGCAATGGTCCTGCCCGATCTCGTGGACGCTCGCGGCGCCACTCGGCAGTTGGCCGTCGGTGCAGGAAAAGACGCGAAGATTTATGTGGTCGATCGCCACGCCATGGGCAAATTCAACAGTACCCAGAACGCTATTTGGCAGGAGATCGACGGTCAACTCAACGGCGGCGTGTTCAGCATGCCGGCCTATTACGGAAACGTCGTCTACTACGGGGCCGTAGGCGATAACCTAAAGGCCTTCCCCATCACGTCGGCGCGGCTCGCGTCGGCCCCGAGCTCGAAAAGCCCCAGCACCTTTCCCTACCCCGGCGCGACGCCGAGCGTGTCGTCAAACGGCGCGCAAAACGCGATCGTTTGGGCCGCGGAAAACGGCACCGTGGGTGCGCTGCACGCCTTCGACGCAAGCAATCTCGCTCATGAGCTCTACAACAGCAATCAGTCGGGCACGCGCGATACGTTCGGCGCAGGCAATAAATTCATCACGCCGATGATTGCGCGCGGACACGTGTACGTCGGTACGACGAATGGGGTGGCCGTCTTCGGGCTGCTCAATCCATAGATCTGCCTTAACCGCGAGTTACGATTCAGCTGACGGTAAAATCGCAGCTTCGACCGGCCAACGCCCGGCAGGCCGGTGTCTCGGTTAAGACAGGAACAACACCCCATGCACCACCGCAATCCCCTGGAAAAGCTGCTCGAGTTCTCCCTTTTCAAGTCGCGCTGGCTGCTCGCGCCGTTTTACGTCGGCCTCGTGCTCTCGCTCGTCATGCTGCTGGTGGCGTTCGTCGGCGAACTCGTCCACGGTTTGACCGGGCTCTTGCACGCCACGCCCGAGCAAATCATCCTCGCAACGCTCGGCCTCATCGATCTTTCGCTCGCGGCCAATCTCGTCGTGATCGTGATTTTTTCCGGCTACGAGAATTTCATCTCCAAGATCGACACGGGCAGCAGCGAAGACCGTCCGAGCTGGATGGGCACACTCGATTTCTCGGGTTTGAAAATGAAGCTGATCGGCTCGATCGTCGCCATCTCGGCGATCTCGCTGCTGCGTGCGTTCATGAGCTTGACGGAGCAGGATATCTCGCTCGACGAGCCGCGCCTACGCTGGCTCGTCGTGCTGCATTTGACGTTCATCGTGTCGGGCGTACTGTTCGCGACGATGGATTGGATTGCCGCACGCTCCGAAACGCATTGAGAAAGAACAGCGGCGGCGAGCGAGAGACGCTTCGCCGTCGCACGGTCCGCTTTCCGCTTTCCGCTTTATACGTGGTGCGCCACCATGCAGACTCGATTGCGGCCGCCGTGCTTGGCGTCGTAGAGCGCCTGATCCGCTTCGCCGACGAGGGCCGGGACGCTCGCGATGCCGTCCGACGCCACGCAGCCGCCCACGCTCACGGTGACCTTCAACTCGCCCGTTGCTATTTCCAGCGCGTCTTCTTCGATGGCGAGGCGAATATCTTCCGCGACGACGGCCGCGCGGGCTTCGTCGCACCGCGGCAGGATGACCATGAACTCCTCGCCGCCGTAGCGGCCCAGCACGTCGCCGTCGCGCAGTTGCGGCGCGACGGTGGCGGCTAGCTGGCGCAGCACCGCATCGCCGGTCGGATGCCCGTAGGTATCGTTGATGCGTTTGAAGTGGTCGATGTCGAACAGCAGCACCGCGAACGCGTCGTGGTGAGACATCCAGTTCTTGTATTCCGCCTGCAGACGCCGATCGATATGACGCCGGTTGTAGAGCCCCGTCAGCGCATCGCGTTCCGACGAATCGCGCAGGGCTTCGAGCGCGGCCTCGCGCTCTTTCCATGCCACCGCGAGTTCGGTGACATCGGAGATCGTCACGCACACCGCGACGACTTCCCCGTTTTCGATGAGCGGCATGAACGCGCAATCCTGCTGCATCAGGTCGAGCGAGCCGGTGATCGGGCAGTCGTGCTCGAACGGCAGCAGCCACGGCCGATTCTGCCACGTCGAAAACGAGCCGCTATGCAGCAGAAAGACCGTATCGAACTTGCGCTTGAGCCAAGCACGCGACAAATTCGGAAAGCAGTCGAAGAAGGTGCGCCCGATCGCCTGCGCGGCGGGCAAGCCGCTGTGCTCGTCCATGAAGCGGTTCCACAAGACGATGCGGTAGTCGCGATCCACGGCGAAAACGCCAAGTCGTACGCGATCCAATGCGAGCTCGCTTAAGCGAGCGGTGCCGGGGATGTCCATCTGCAGCTTCGAGAAAACGAAAAATCAGAGATTCGCAAGAAAACCGTCGATCGCCGCGACAAGCGATTGCACGGCTTTCGCCGTCATCAGCGTCAGCAAATGCGAGCCGAACACGCCGTCCTCGGTCTGCAAGTTGACCTCGAGCAAAAGCGCTCTATCCCAAGGCAACTTCGAGGGATGCAACACTTCCTCGAGGTCCAGCCCCTCGCCGATCAGCCGCGGCGGCGTAAACGTCGGCAACTGTTCTAGCTGTTCGAACAGGCCCGTCAAGCACGCGCCCGCGATCAGGTTCGCGACGTCGGCCAGCAACTCCGACTCGGACATTTCTTCGGCGTCGGCGCCGCCTTCGTCGTCCGAACGGAAAACGAACTTCATGTGAGCCGCGCTGCGGCTGTCGAACAGCGAGATCGCCTCGCCGGCGATCTCGCAGCGAAAGCTCTGCCGCAGCGCCGTCACGGGCTCCGTGAAATCGAGCATGTCGCGCACCGCGGACGGCAGCGTGTCCGTATCGACCATGCGGATGCGCGGCACCGACAGATGCACGAAGCGCCCGAGCAAGGCTGCAAGACGCGCGCCCGCTTGGCCCATGCCAATGTTCGCGATCTCTTGCAGCGCGTCGCGCTGGTCTTCGGTGAGGATAGGCTCACTCATACAATCCGTACTCTTTCAGAACCGGCAACAGCTTTGCGCCCGTAATCGGCTTATCGATGAACGCCACCGCGCCGAGCGCTTTCACGCGCGCTTTCGCTTCGGGCTGAATATCGGCGGACACTACGATCACGAAGCTGTCGAGTCCTTCCGCACGCACGGTCTCGAGCACGTCGAAGCCCGTCATGCCCGGCATCGTCAAATCGAGGAACATGACCGAAGCTCGCCCTGCGCGGTAAGCCGCGAGTGCGTCGAGACCATTGGCGGCCTGAGTAATTTCGACGTCCCACGCTTCGGGTAAAGCGTTGATCAAAAGCCGGCGGGCGAGCGTCGAATCGTCCACGACCAGTACAGGCAATCCCATTTCTGTCGTTCCTTCGTAACCACGTCCGGTATATCGGCCCGGGCGGTGAATTCTGAAGTAGCTAGAAACCCCAACGAAAAAATCGTTTTCAAAGCGCGCAAACGTTGGCGTAAACGTTTTGCGGGAGAAACCCGTCCGCTCGGTTTTTATTCCTACGATTTTATTTAGGGCCGGCCGCAGCGTTTGGATTCGATAGGAAAAAGCGCGTGCGCCCTTTGCGTCGCTTGTTATAATTCCATCACGCATTCGCTATAAAAGTAACGTCCCGCTGACTCGCACATCCATGCCTGCGATGCGGCCCTCACCAAAAGAATCCATGGTCAAGAACGATCGCCTGCGCCTTCTCGCCGATGCGCTCGCCAAGCACAGCGTCATGCGGTTGCGCGACGCGGCCACACTGCTCGGCGTGTCGGAAATGACGGTGCGCCGCGACATCGCCGCGAATCCCGAACGTTTCACCTATTTGGGCGGCTATATCGTCAGTGCGGCCAATGTGCCGAACGCGGCCGGCTACTCACTCGAGCAAGAACAAGACCATTTCGCGCAAGCGAAGGCGCAAGCCTCGGCGCACGCGGTGCAACTCGTCGCCGACAGCGAAACGATCTTCATCGATTGCGGTACGACGCTCACCACGCTCGCGCGTTTGATCCCGTCCGACATCCAAGTCACCGTCGTCTGCTACTCGCTCAATATCGCCGAGATCCTCAGGCGCATGTCCAACGTACGGATGATCTTGCTCGGCGGGGTCTACGTGCCGTCGTCGGATTCCTTCGCCGGCGACGAAAGCCTGGAGATGCTGCGGCGGATGGGGATCAACAAGGCCTTCATTTCGGCCGGCGGGATCGACAGCGTACGCGGCGTCACGTGCTGGAATTTTCATGAGGTCGCGATCAAGCAGGCCGCCATGGCGAGCGCCGTCGAGCGTCACCTCGTGGCCGATACGAGCAAGTTCGGCGTCGTGAAAGCCGTGCGCTTTTCGCAGGTGGACGAATTCGACTCGGTGATCACAGAGAACGGACAAGAGCTGCGCAAGCGCCGCGCGTGAGCCGCGCAGGCGGCTCGATCAAGCGCGCCGGCGCAAGGCGAACAGCACGCCGGCAACGAGGATGAAGCCCCCGACGATCACCTTTTGCCACGTGCTCGGCACGCCGACCAGAATCAGCGTGTTGTCGACGAGCGTGACGAGCGCCACCCCGAGCAGCGTGCCGAGCACGGTGCCGCTGCCGCCCGTGATGCGCGCACCGCCGAGTATCACGGCCGCGATCACGTCGAGTTCCGACCCTACGAGGTCGAACGGATTCGCGAGCCGATTGTTCGAGACGTGCAAGATACCGGCAATGCCGGCGAGCAACCCGGTATAGCCGAACACGAATAGATGCACGGCGCGCAGGTTGTAGCCGAGCCGCTCGGCGATCGCGAGGCTGCCGCCCATCGCATAGACGGCCCGCCCCATCATCGTTCGATTCAGCAGCCACCATGTCAGCACGGCGGCGGCCAGCAGCGCAACCACGGAAACGGGCAGCACGGCGTCTAGGCCGTCGACGGTGCGATAGGCCAGCAGCGGCACACGCCCGAAACGGTCCATGCTGTGCGGGATGTTCATGAAGAACGTCGTGCCGACGAACGTCAGCAAAAGACCGCGATAGAGATACTGCGTGCCGATCGTCACGATCAGCGACGGCGCTTTCAGGCGATGCACGAGCACCCCGTTGACGAGCCCGAGCAGCACGCCGCCCACCGCGCCGACACAAAGGATGAGCCCAAACGGCGCCTCGGGCCACCAAGCGAAGACGGCTTTCGTGATCGAATACATCGTCAGCGCGCCGATGGCGGTGAACGACACGTCGATGCCGCCGGAAGCGAGCACGACGAGCGTGCCCAACGCAAACAAAGACGTGGTCGTGGCCGAATGCAGCAAATCGAACAACGTCGCCCACTGCAAGAAGCGTGGATTGATCGCCGCAACGATGATGCATGTCAGCACGATCAGGCCGCCGGGCAGCCATTCGGGGCGGCGCGCGAGCTTGGCGCCAAAATCGAGCGGCCGGCGGCGCTCGGCCGGGCCTGCGGTATCGGTGGAGCTCATCGTCTGGTTCATGCGTAACTCGGTGTGACCGTTCATGCGTTGCTCACGCGTTGCTCCTGCATCTCGGCGCAACGTCTCACCTCGCCTCAAGCCGCTTCCGACAGCAGCGCGCGATACAGCGCGGCCTCGGTCAAGCCTTCGGCACGATATTCACCCGTCATGCGGCCCTTGCTCATCATCAAGATCCGGTCGCAGTTCTGCAGCAGTTCCGGCAGATCGTCGCTGATGAGGACGATGCCGATGCCGCGTTCGGAAAGGCGCTGCATGATGCGGTAGATGATGTCCTTCGAGCCCACGTCGACCCCGACGGTCGGCCCGTGCAAGATCAGCACGCGCGGATCGATCGCGAGCCAGCGGCCGATTAGCACGCGTTGCTGATTGCCGCCCGACAGCGATTGGACGGGCTTGTCGATGTCGGGCGTCGCGATCTGCAGATCCGTCACCGTCTGCTGCGCAAGCGCGCGCGCACGCTTGCCGTCGAGTTGACCGAAACGGTCGCGCAGGCTCGATATCATCGCCGTCACGACGTTGTCGCGAATCGACTTGTCGAGAAACAGCCCTTCGCTCAAGCGGTCTTCGGGCACGTAGCCGATTCGGTGACGCTTGGCATCGGCCGGGCTCGTCAGCGCGATTGGCGCACCGTCGAGCGCGATCGTGCCCGCGTCCGCCGGCGCCACGCCCGCGAGGGCACGCGCCAGTTCGTTACGGCCCGAATCGAGCAGCCCCGTCACGCCCAGAATTTCGCCGCGATGCAACGCGAACGACACGTCGCGAAATAGACGGCCGCGGCCGAGCCCGCGCGCGGCTAGCACGACGTCCGCCGGGCCGGGCGGCTGCGTCCGATAGCGCGCGTGCGCGAGTTGCCGTCCCGTCATCAGTTCGCTGAGCTGCGCCTTCGTGTAATCGGCGATCGGCCCTTGCGCGACCTTCCCGCCGTCGCGCAACACGATGACTTCGCCGCCGATCGCATAGCATTCGTCGAGCTTGTGGCTCACGAACAGCACCGTCACGCCCTGCGCACGCAAGCTCGTCAAGACGTCGATGAGGTTCGCCACTTCCTTCTGCGTGAGCGAAGTCGTGGGCTCGTCCATGATCACGAACTTGGCCTCGCTCGCGATCGCGCGTGCAATCGCCACGAGTTGCCGCGTCGCGAGCGGCAGCGCTTCGACGAGCGTGGATTGGAATTCGCCGTCCGACGGCAAGCCGACCGCTTCGAGCGCCCGCGCGGCAGTGCGGCCGAGTCGACGCCGATCGAACGTGCGCGCGAGGCGCCCGCCGTGCTCGGCCAGCTCCGATGTCAGTGCGACGTTTTCCGCGACGCTCATGTTCGGCAGCAGCGACAGATCCTGATAAACGGTCTCGATGCCCGCCGCGAGCGCCTCGAGCGGCGTGAGCCGCGCGTGGTGCTTGCCTTCGATCACGAGCTCGCCTTCGTCGGGCGGCTGTGCGCCCGAGATGATCTTGATGAGGGTGCTCTTGCCGCAGCCGTTTTCGCCGAGCAGGTGATAGATCTGCCCGCGCTCGAACGTCAGCGTCACGCCGCGCAGCGCATAGACGCCCGTGAAGCGCTTATGCACGCCGACCACCTGCAACAAGGGCTCCGAATGCTTTCCGTCGTTCATCGCCGCGCTTCGCTCTCGCATGAATGACCGCCCGGCGTGCGCGGCGCAATACCGCGCACGCTCTCGGGTGCTCAGAAGTTGTATTGCTTGTAGTTCGACTTGTCGACGCTGACCCAGCCTTGTCCGCGCACGATCACCCCCTTGCCCGGGCCTTTCGTCACCGTCACCTTCTCATAGCCGGGCAACCCGAGATTCGCACCGTTCTGCACGGTCTTGCCGTCGAGCAGCATCTTCGCGATCTTGTTCATCGCCTCGCCGGCCAGCTTCGGATCCCAGAATGCGATGCCGTCGATGGCGCCGCTTTCGAGGTACTTGCCCGCTTCCGTCGGCAAGCCCGTGCCGTAGACGCAGACTTTGCCGACGAGCCCCGCCTCTTCGACGGCGCGGCCGATGCCGAGCACATCGAGCGACGAAGAGCCTTGGAAGCCTTTGATGTCGGGGTGCTTGCGCAGCACTTCCTTCGCCTGCTCATAGGCATGTTCGCCGTCGTTGTTCGTCTCGATGTTCGTTTCGACGAGCTGCATCTTCGAATACTTTTTCTTGGCGTTGTCGATGCCGCCGTTCGCCCACTGCACCTGCGAGCGGCTGCCGAGCGAGCCGACGAACGTCGCCCATTTGCCTTCCTGGTGCATGCAGCTCGCGAGCCGGTCGTTGAGCGCGGCGCCGTAGGCGGAGTTGTCGAATGCCTCGACGTCGACCATCGTGTTCTTCTCGTTGTCCGCCTCGTGCGTGACGACCTTGATGCCGCGGTCCATCGCCTTTTTCAGCGCGGGCTCCAACGTGGGCGGATCGTACGGGACGACCGCGATCGCGTTGACCTTCTTCGCGATCAGATCCTCGATGATGCGCAACTGCTGCGCGGCGTCCGCCTTGCCCGGGCCGGTTTGGTAGACCGTCACGCCCGGATTCTCCTTGCCGAACGCCTTGACGCCCTCGTCCATGCGATTGAACCAGCTGATGCCCGTTACCTTGACGACCGTGACGATGGTTTGGTTCGTCGCCGCATGCGCGGCGAAGATGACGCCCGCGCCGAGCGCGCAAGCCGTGAGCGCGAGGCTCGTTCGTTTCAGCTTCATCTGCATTGTCTCCTTCCGTGTTCCGCGTTGCCCCTTGTTTGCGCTGACGGACGCCCGAGGCTAGGCGCCCGCCGACTGCCGAACTCGCTGCTGCGTCACCGGCGCTGCCGGCCCGTACTCGGTCGCCCGTTGTTTCTCGGCGCTAGACGTCATCGGCGCGCGGGCCGGTCGCCGCCCGGCGCAGGCGCCGCCGCAGTCGCACGACTCAAGCCGAAAATCGCGCGCATGCGCTCGCCGCCCGCGAAGGCGAGCGAGACGAGCAGCAGGAAACCCCACGTGCAATCGCCGAAGAACTGCGATACGCCCAGCAGGTTGAACAGGCTCGACAGAAACTGCAGGACCGTCGCGGCAAAGAACACGCAGACGATGCGCCCGTAGCCGCCTGCCGGATTCACGCCTCCCATCACGGCGATGAGAATCGCGATCAGCAAATACGAATTGCCGTAGTCCCATTTCGCGCTCAGCGTGTGCGAAACGCTGACGAGCCCTGCCAGCGACGCGAGCACGCCGCACATCGTGTAGGTCGCGATCAGCATGCGCTCGCGACCGATTCCGGCATAGAACGCGGCACGCTGATTCGTGCCCATCAAGTACAGCCGCAGGCCGAACGGCGTGCGCTTGAGCACCCAGCCGAGCACGATCACGGCTGCGATGAAGATGCAAAACGAGATCGGCACCTGGAAGACGGCGCCGTTGCCGATGTCGGCGAGCGGTTCGACATAATCGACGTGCACCGACGCGCCGTTGCTCAGGGCCACCGCAAACCCCGTGAACAGCAACTGCGTGCCGAGCGTGCAGAGAATCGGCGTCAGGCGCAGCCGCGCGATGACGAGGCCGTTGATCATGCCGCCGACGAAGCCCATCGCGACGACGATCGCGCAAAAAAGCGAGGTGTAGAGCACCGGCGAATCGTCGCCGCCGACGAACTTGGGAACGATCAGCGCCGCCACCATGCCCGAGAGGTTCGCGAGGCCGACACCCGACAAATCGATGCCGCCGTTGCCGGAGAGCATCGACAGCATGATGCCGAGCGCGAGGAGACCGACTTCCGGCAATTGCGAGCCCATCGACTGCAGATTGTCGATGTCGACGAACTGCCCGTGCGATAGCCAGACGGCCACGGCGACGACGAGCACGTTCACTCCAAGCAGGAAGTTCAGTTGCCTGTCGCCGAACCATTTACCGAGTACGAGCGGTCCTTTCATATGCCATGCCCTTTTCGTCATGCCAGTGCGTAGCGCCTCGGCGTCAAGCGGACACCGCCGAGCTCTTGCCGATCAGCGCGTTCACCTCGCTCAGGCTCGGCATCGACGGCGCCGTGCCGGGCCGCGTTACCGATATGCCGGCCAGCGCACAGCCGAAGCGCACCGCCGCAAGCGGCGTCTCGCCGCGTGCGAGCGCCGCGGCAAAGCCTCCCGTGAAGCCGTCGCCGGCGCCGGCCGTCTCGACCACGGGCCCGCAGCGAAACGCGGGCACGAACGTCGATTGCGTGCGTGAATGCAGCAGCGCCCCCGCTTCGCCGAGCGTGACGATCGCAGCGCCCGCGCCTTTCGCGAGCAGCACGTCGGCGGCGCGGCGGGCGTCGTCGGGCGAGGCGATCTCGATGCCGGTCAGCGTCGCGGCCTCGGTCTCGTTCGGGGTGACGTAATCGCACAGCGGAAAGATGTCGTCGGGCAACGGCAGCGCGGGCGCCGGATTGAGCACGGTTGTCACGCCGTGCCGGCGCGCAAGCTCGAGCCCGCGCCGTGCGGCTGCGACCGGCTGTTCGAGCTGCGTCACGAATACCTGTGCGCCGGCGATGTCCGCTTCGATCGCGTCGGCATCGGAAGGCCCGAGCGTGCCCGCCGCGCCCGCGGCGACGATGATCGCGTTGGAACCCGTCGCCGCGTCGACAAAGATATGCGCCGCGCCTGTCGCCAGGCCGTCGACGGTCGCTGCGCGCGCCGTAATCCCTTCGGCTCGCCACGTCTCGCGCGCGATCGCGCCGAATGCGTCGTCGCCGAGCCGCGTGCAGAACACGACGTCGGCGCCCGCTCGCGCGGCCGCGACGGCTTGGTTCGAGCCCTTGCCGCCCGGCCCCATCGCGAACGCCGAGCCCGCGATCGTTTCTCCGATCACAGGCATGCGCTCGGCCCGAAACGCGAGGTCGGTCACGTAGATGCCGAGGATGACGACGCGCCCATTCATTTCGCGCGCTCCGCCAACGGCGCGTCGGGTGCGAGGATGACACCCTTCGTGAAGACGAAGCAGCCATAGCCGCGCGTCTCGCCCGTCGCGATGACGCAATAGGCCTTGCGCGCCCGCGCGTAAAACGCGTGGCGTTCGATGGGCGCGAACGGCACCGCACGGCCTTCGGCGCGGTCGACTTCCGCTTGCGCCTCGCGCTGAACGGCCGGCAGCGCCTGCGGATCGCCGACGACTTCCATCCGCATCGCGGGCGCTTCGACGTACGTATCGAGCGGCAGCACCGAGAGCACGGCGCGCACCGCGCGAGCCGAATCGACGCCGTCCATGCGCAGCAGCTTGCCGAGCGCCGTCGCGCGCGCGACCGAATCGGCCGGGAAGTTGGCGTCGCAAATGACGACTTCGTCGCCGTGGCCCATCGCGCGCAACGCATGAAGGATGTCGGCGTTCAAAAGCGGGTCGAGATTTTTCAGCACAATGTCTCCTTGGTTCGTTGTCGATTCCGCGCAGCGGGGCCGTTCGAACCATTCGAATCGCCCGGGCAGGGCAAACCGATTTCCCCGAGCCGTCCCGTCAATCGCCGTACGGAATCCAGATGTTCTTCACTTGTACCGCCTGACGCAAGAAGGCAATGCCCTCGCTCGTCCGATCGAACCAGTCGAGCCGGCGGCCGTAGTCGACGAACGTCCGTTTGAGATTGCCGATCGATTCGCGTTCGGCGAGCGTGGACGCCTCGGCACGGCCGAAGCACCACAGCGCGTCCACGTCGTCGTGCTTGGCGAGCGCCGGCAGCAGCGCATCGCGTGCGCCCGTGACGATGTTCAGCACACCGGCCGGCACATCCGACGTCTCGACGACTTGATACAAATCGGTAGCCATCAACGGGCACGTCTCGCTCGGCAGCACGATCGCACGGTTGCCCAGCGCGAGCGCCGGTGCGACGAGCGAAACGAGCGCGAGCAGCGGCGCTTCGTCGGGGCAGGCGATGCCGATCACGCCGAGCGGTTCGTGCATGGCCAAGGCCACGCCGCGCAGCGGCGGCGTATGCACGGCGCCGTCGAATTTGTCGGCCCAGGCCGCATAGGCGAACAAACGCGCGATCGACGCCTCGACCTCGCGTTCGGCCGAGCCCGCATCGCATTGCGTGCGTCGCACGAGCTGGCGCGCGAATTCGTCCGCGCGGACCGCCAAGTTCTCGGCCAGGTAGTAGAGCACCTGCGCCCGCACGTGCCCGTTCATCTGCGACCACTTGGCGGCACCCCGCGCTGCGGCCACGGCATCGCGCACATCCTTGCGGTTGCCGTCGGCGACTTCGCCGACGAATGCGCCGCTCGGGGCGAGGACGGCGCGGGAATTGCCGCCGTCGGCGCGCGTTTGCTTGCCGCCGATGAACAGCTTCGCGGTACGGTCAATGAAATCGGCGCCGCCCACGCTCGCGCCCACGCTCGCGCCCACGCCCGGCTCGAGCGGCTCGTCGCCTGCAAGCGCCGTCGGCGCCTCGCGCAACGGCCCCTTGCCCCAGCCTTCCGGCTTCAGGTATTCGTAGACGCCTTCGCGCCCGCCTTCGCGGCCGTAGCCCGATTCGCGATAGCCGCCGAAACCGACGCTCGCATCGAACAGGTTGGTGGCGTTGACCCAGACGACCCCGCACGCAAGCCGGGGCGCGATGTCGAGCGCACGGCCGATCGTCTCGCTCCACACGCTCGCGGCAAGGCCATAGCGCGTGTTGTTGGCGAGCGCGACGGCTTCTTCCGCCGTGCGAAAGCTCATCGTCGTCAGCACGGGCCCGAAGATCTCTTCCTGCGCGAGCGTGCTCGATGGCGCGACGTTCGTCACGAGCGTCGGCGGATAGAAGGACCCGCCCGCCGCCGGAAGCGCGACCTCCTGCGGCTGCCATACGGCGCAGCCCTCGCGCCGGCCCGTTTCGACGAGCGATTCGATCCGTCGAAGCTGTATCGGGTCGACGATCGCGCCCATGTCGATCGTCTTGTCGAGCGATGGCCCGACGCGCAGCGTCGCCATGCGGCGCTTGAGCTTGGCGATCAAGCGCGCTTCCACGCCTTCCTGCACGAGCAAGCGCGAGCCCGCGCAGCAGACTTGCCCCTGATTGAACCAGATCGCGTCGACCACGCCCTCGACGGCGCCGTCCAGATCCGCATCGTCGAAGACGATGAAGGGCGACTTACCGCCGAGTTCGAGCGTCAGCGATTTGCCGGAGCCGGCCGTGGCGGCGCGGATCGCGCGGCCGACCTCGGTCGAGCCCGTAAAGGCGATTTTGTCGACGCCGGGATGATCGACGAGCGCGGCCCCCGTGCGTCCGTCCCCGGTGACGACGTTGAGCACGCCGTCGGGCAGCCCTGCCTGCTTGGCGAGCTCGGCGAACAGCAGCGCGGTGAGCGGGGTGTACTCGGCCGGCTTGAGGACGACGCAGTTGCCGAGCGCGATCGCGGGCGCGACTTTCCAAGCAAGCATCAGCAACGGGAAATTCCACGGCACGATCTGGCCGATGACGCCGAGCGGCGCCCACCCGGCGAACTCGGCGTCTTGAAGTTGCGCCCATCCCGCGTGATGCAGGAAATGCCGGGCGACGAGGGGCACGTCGATGTCGCGCGTTTCGCGGATCGGCTTGCCGTTGTCGAGCGCTTCGAGCACGGCGAACAGGCGTGCGTGCCGCTGCACCATGCGGGCGAGCGCATAGAGATGCCGCGCTCGCACCGCGCCGCCTGTGGACTGCCATGCAGGCTGCGCCGCGCGTGCGGCTTGCACGGCGGCATGCACGTCGGGCGCGCCGCCCTGCGCGACTCGCGCGAGCGTTTCGCCTGTCGCCGGTGCGCGCACGGCGAATTGCTCGCCCGATTCGCTCGACTGCCACCGGCCGCCGATGAAATGGCCGAACCGAGCGTCGTGCCGGGCGAGCCACGCGCGTGCGGGTTGATCGTCCTCGGGGGCGGGCGCGTAATCCATTGTCTGAAAATACTCGGCAACGCTCATCGTGACTTGGCTCACGCTACAGGGTGACGGTTGAAAGCCGAATAGCGGCCGGTGACATGGTGCTCGAGTTGCCGCTCGATATCGGCAAGCAAGCTCGAGGCGCCGATGCGCAGCAGTGCCGGCTCGAGCCAAGGACGGCCGAGCTCTTCCTTCATCAGCACTTGATAGGCGAGCACCGACTTCGCGCTCGACACGCCGCCCGCCGGCTTGAACCCGACGCTCGCGCCCGTACGCTCGCGATAGTCGCGGATCATCCGCACCATGACGAGCGACACGTCGAGCGTCGCATTGACGCTCTCCTTACCCGTCGATGTTTTGATGAAATCGGCGCCGGCCATCATGCAGACCATGGATGCTTTCGCCACGTTCGTCAGCGTGCGAACGTCGCCCGTGGCGAGGATGGCCTTTAGATGCGCGGCCCCGCAGGCGGCGCGAAAATCGCGCACCTCGTCGTACAAGGCACGCCAATTGCCGGTGAGGATGTGTTCGCGCGTAACGACGATGTCGATCTCGCTCGCGCCGTCCGCCACCGATGCTTCGATTTCTTCGAGCTTGAGCCGATGCGGATTCAGGCCGGCCGGAAAACCCGTGGACACGGCGGCGACCGGAATGCCGGTACCGCGCAGTGCATCGGCCGCTGCCGCGACGAAGCGGTGGTAGACGCAAACGGCGCCCGTCGAGATCGCGTCGGGATCGAAGCCGAGGGCCTCGACGAGATCGGCTCGCACGGGACGGCGCGCCTTCGCGCACAAGCGCCGCACGCGACCTTCCGTGTCGTCGCCGTTCAGCGTCGTGAGATCGATGCAGGTGACCGCCTTGAGCAGCCAAGCCGCTTGCGCGTCCTTTTTCACCGAACGCCGCGCGGCGAGCGTGCCCGTGCGGCGCTCGACCGCCGAAGGATTCACGCGCAGGCTGTCGACCCATGCGGCGTCGAACGGCACGCCTCGATTGCGCCCGTCGAGGGCAAACGCAAGGCCATGCGGCAGAACGATCGAATGCGTCGAAGCGTCGGACATGTGCGAAGTCGTTGTGCAACGCACAACACGCGATGATGATTTGCTTGCAGCGATCATAGCCGTATGAAACGATCGTGACAAGTTATCGTTACAATTTTAGCGAATGCGCGTGTTTTCCTTGAGTGTCGATCGGCCCGGACGGGACGGCTCGTGCCGCGGGGACGGTCGCAGTGCGCGATGCGGCTAGTTCGACCCCGTCGCGGGGGCAAAGCCCCCACGCCAGGACCGCCGCTATGCTTCGATCCGCTTTCGCGTGACGCCGAGCAGGTCGGCCATCGCCGCGCGCGCGGCCTCCGGGCGGCGCGCGCGAATCGCATCGTAGACGGCCGTGTGCTGCCCGAGCGCGGCGTTGAACACGTCGGCGCGCTTGGCGTTCAGCCGCAATTGCGCTTCGAGCGTGCGCTCGATCAGCGATCCCAGCGGCATCAGCAGTTCGTTGCTGCACGCCGCGAGCACGCCCAGATGAAAGCGCAAGTCGGCTCGCACCCACTCGTCGATGTTGCGCGCGGCGACCATCGCCGCATGAGCCAGTTCGAGCGCCTCCATCGTTTCCGGCGTGTGCGCGCGCGCCGCGAGCTCGGCCGCATAGGGCTCGACCATTTCGCGCATCTCCTGCAGCTTGAGCGCGAACGCCACGGGCGGTGCAACCTGTGAATACCATTCCAGCAGATCGGCATCGAGCAAATTCCACGCGCTGCGGCGCCTGACCTTCGTGCCCACCTTCGGCCGCGATTCGACGAGGCCCTTGGACGTCAGCGTACGAAGCGCCTCGCGCAATACCGTGCGGCTCACGCCGAAGCTCTGCATGAGTTCGGCCTCGCGAGGCAGCAAAGCGCCGGGCGCGTAGTCGCCGCGCAGAATGGCCGTCGCCAGCATGTAAGCGACGCGTCCGTGCAAATCGCGTTGAATCATTGTTCTCCCTGTTGTTGTCGGCCGCCTGTGGCCATGATGCGACGATGCGCTGCGCATACCGCTCGTCGTCGAGCTTTACCTCGATGGCGATTATCGCGGCCACGCAGCAAAGCGCAAGGGTGCGGCCCCGGACGATGCAAACCCGCCACTCTTCCTATTAAATACTATTAATAGTACTTCAGTGAAATTTGATGTACGATTCCGATGTCGGGGCGCAGACGGCGCATCCGCAATGCGTCGTCGCTGCACGGCCGTACATGTTGACTAGGAGGTTGCGCCCATGAAAATCACGAAGCTCGAGACGTTCGTCGTCCCGCCTCGTTGGCTGTTCCTGAAAATCGAAACGGACGAAGGCATCGTCGGCTGGGGCGAGCCCGTCGTCGAAGGCCGCGCCCATACGGTGGAAGCCGCCGTAAAAGAACTCGCCGACTACCTCGTCGGCAAGGACCCGCGTCATATCGAAGACCACTGGCAGGTCATGTACCGCGCGGGGTTCTACCGCGGCGGCCCGGTGCTGATGAGTGCGATCGCCGGCATCGACCAGGCGCTCTGGGACATTCTCGGCAAGCATCACGGCGTGCCCGTGCATGCCCTGCTCGGCGGCGCGGTGCGCGACCGCATCAAGGTGTACTCGTGGATCGGCGGCGACCGTCCGCACGACGTCGCGAACAACGCGCGCGCGGTCGTCGATCGCGGCTTCAAGGCGCTGAAGATGAACGGCTCCGAGGAAGTGCAGATCGTCGATACCTACGACAAAGTCGAGCAGGTGATTGCGAACGTCGCCGCGGTGCGCGAAGCGGTCGGCCCCCACGTGGGCATCGGCGTCGACTTCCACGGCCGTATCCACAAGCCGATGGCGAAGGTGCTCGCCAAGGAACTCGATCCCTACAAGCTGCTGTTCATCGAAGAGCCGGTGCTGTCGGAAAACGTCGAGGCGCTGCGCGACATCGTCAACCAGACGAATACGCCCATCGCGCTCGGCGAGCGGCTCTATTCGCGGTGGGATTTCAAGTCGATTCTCGCGGGCGGCTACGTCGACATCATCCAGCCCGACGCCTCGCATGCGGGCGGCATTACCGAATGCCGGAAGATCGCGTCGATGGCGGAGGCCTACGACGTCGGCCTCGCGCTGCACTGCCCGCTCGGCCCGATCGCGCTGGCGGCCTGCCTGCAACTCGATGCAGTCAGCTACAACGCGTTCATTCAAGAGCAAAGCCTCGGGATTCATTACAACCAGGGCAACGATCTGCTCGATTATCTGCACAACCCCGAAGTCTTCAAGTACGACGGTGGCTTCGTGGCCATTCCGCAAGGCCCCGGACTCGGCATCGACGTGGACGAAGCGAAGGTGCGCGAGATGGCGAAGATCGGCCACCGGTGGCGCAACCCGGTCTGGCGTCACGCCGACGGCAGCGTCGCCGAGTGGTGATTCGGCCGTTCGCAAGCGGATGCACGGTGCATACCGGGCTTTCGCTTGCGATTTCGCTTTCGCATTCACGCGCCGGTGCACGGCCCGGCCGCATGGCCGAACGCTTCGGCCCGGCAGCCGGCCGATACGGCCGGCGCGCGTGCGGACCGGCGAAATCGGCCCCGTTTCGGCTCACCGCAGCATCGTATAACCGGGCTCGCATCGCGCCAGCACCGCCGCCACGATGAAGACGCCGATCATCACGAGCGCTTCCAAATGCAAGATGTTGTTGAACGTGTGCGTATCGGTCGTCGAGGCGGTGCGGCGCAGACGCGGTAGCGCCGAGGTCCGGTTCAGGCCGCCGAGCAGCACCGCAAGCAGCACGAGCGCGCCTTTGAGCGTCAGCACATGTCCCCACGTGGTGCCCGAGAGCGGTTCCAGCGAGGCGCCCAGCCCGCGTTGCGCGTTGAACAAGCCCGTCGCCACGACCACGGCCAGGGCCGTTGCCGCCGTGCTCGACACACGCCCGGCAATGCGGATCAGCACTCCGCGCGTCGTCGACGTGTCTAGCGCCGGCAGCACGATGAGCCCGCCGGCGAGAACGACGCCGCCCCAAACGCCTGTCGCCAAGATATGCAGCGCTTGCACGGCCACGGCCGCAGACCACAACCCCGCATCCGCCGCATGCCCGATCGACGCCTTGCCCGCCACCACCAGGACGGCCGCCAGGCCCAGCGCCGCCTGACCGGCACGCCCGCCGCGGCTCGCCAGCGCCGCGATCAACGCGACGATCGCCCCGCCGAACGCAACGCACCACGCGTGGCCGACATGCGACTGAGCGATGACGGTCGGCACGGCGCCCACCGCCATCGGCAGCCCGACGCCGCTCATCGAGGCGGACTGATAAAGCAGCCATAGCGCGTCGGCAAGCACGAGCGCGAAGCTCGCCGCCACGAGCGACGCGCGTGCGCGCTGCCAGGCGATGCGTGTGGGCTGGCCTTCGAAGGCGAGCCACCGCTCCAGCAGCGCCGACCCGATGGCGACGGCGAAGGCGATATCCATCAGCGCGGCCAGCGCGACCTGTCCGATCGAGAGTCCCATCGCGTTCATCGGCGGACACACCCCTGCCGTTGCGTCGGGACGCATGCCCGGCCGGATACGCGGCGACACGAAGCGCCGGAAAGGGAAACAGAAGCGGAAACGAACAGGCCGCGGACGCGGCGGTCAAGCGCAAGCAGAAAAGTCATCGGAAGCTGGAAGCGATTCGAAAGGCATTCAGTGCGCGGGCCGACCGGCCCCACGCCGCGTCCGGCCGCAACACCGAGCCAGGCGGCACGGCGAGCGGCGGCCGGTACGGCGGCGATCGAACGGTTGGACGCTTCGGCGCGCGCGCCGCAAGGCGAGAGTGTACGTGCGAAGGACGCCGCGCGCGACTGTCGAGGAGGCGTCGGCGTCGACTCCCGCCCCCCCTTGCCGATGTGCGCTGCGCGATTCTGTGCAAAAAGGAGACAGTCGCGATCGGGACGCCAACGGCGGCCAAAGCCGCGCCGCGACGCCGTTACGCGCGGCAAATTGTCGCGCGGTCGCCTCTGGACCGATCCGCGCCGCTTCCCGCAAATAGCTCGTGCCCCCCATCGATGATAGAATGCTGCGTCGCAGCGCTCGGCCTGCCGCCGCGCTAGGCCTGTTTTACGCTGCCGCGACCGCTGAAACATCGCGCATCGAATAGTCGATACCAAGCCACAGAGCCATACCGAGCCGACCGTAGCCCGGTAGGTCCCCGAATAACGATGGAGTTACGCGTGTCTTCCAGACGCATTTTCCGCCCGCTACTCGCCCTTCTGTTGATTGGCGGTGCCGGCGTCGCAAGCAGCGCGCAAGCGCAGACCCAGCCCAAGGCCCCCGATACGATGGAAGCGCGCGTGCAAGGTTGCACGGCCTGCCACGGCTCGCACGGCCAGGGGACCGACAACGACTACTTTCCGCGCCTGGCGGGAAAGCCGGCCGATTACCTCTACAACCAGCTCGAAAACTTCCGTGCCGGCCGGCGCAAGTATCCGCCGATGAACTACCTCGTCACGTATCTCTCGGACGACTACCTACGTCAAATCGCGACCTACTTCTCGCAGCAGCGCCCGCCGTACCCGGCGCCGGCCAAGGCGACCGTCTCGAACGACGTCCTCGAGCGCGGCAAGCAGATCGTATTGAAGGGCGATTCCACGAAGGACATTCCGGCTTGCGCGGCTTGCCACGGCAAGGCGCTGACGGGCATGGAGCCCGCCATTCCGGGTCTCGTCGGCCTGCATAGCGATTACATCAGCGCGCAGCTTGGCGCCTGGCGTTCGGGCACGCGCCACGCGATCGCCCCCGATTGCATGCACGAAATCGCTTCGCGCCTGACCGATGCGGACGTGACGGCAGTCGCGGCATGGCTGTCGACGCAACGCGCCCCGTCCAACCCCGTTCCGGCTCCGGCCCGCTCGATGAAGACTCCGCTGGCTTGCGGTAGCGAACCGCAGTAAGCGCGAGGAGAGACCTACCTATGAAACGCAAGTCTTTGTTCGCTTTGTCGGCCGTCGTCCTTGCCGCCGCCGCACTCGTGCCCGTGCTCTGGTCGGGCAGCGACAACCTGCACAACGGCACGGCGCAAGCCGCCACCCCGGCCGATCAAGCCGCGCTCATCAAGCGCGGCGAGTACCTTGCCCGCGCCGGCGACTGTATCGCCTGCCATACGGTGCGCGGCGGTCAGCAATTCGCCGGCGGCCTGCCGATGGCCACGCCGTTCGGTACGCTCTACACGCCGAACATCACGCCCGACGACCAACACGGTATCGGCAAGTGGTCGTCCGACGACTTCTACCGCGCCCTGCACACGGGCCGCTCGAAAGACGGCAGCCTGCTGTACCCGGCGTTCCCGTTCGCGAGCTACACGAAGGTCACGCGCGCCGATTCCGACGCGATCTACGCTTACCTGCGTTCGGTCCCGCCGTCGTCCGTGCCGAGCCGGCCGCACGAGCTGCGCTTCCCGTTCAACAACCGCAACCTGCTGATCGGCTGGCGCACGCTGTTCTTCCGTGAAGGCACGTACAAGGACGATCCGACGAAATCGGTCGAATGGAATCGCGGCGCCTACCTGATCGAAGGTCTCGGCCACTGCACGATGTGCCATACGTCGATCAACCTGATGGGCGGCCCGGTGAATTCGGCGGCGTTCGCGGGCGGCTTGATCCCGCTGCAGAACTGGTATGCGCCGTCGCTGACGTCCAACAAGGAAGCCGGCCTCGGCGACTGGGACGTCAAGGAAATCGGCGATCTGCTGAAGAACGGCGTGTCCGAGCGCGGCGCAGTGTTCGGCCCGATGGCCGAAGTCGTGCACAACAGCCTGCAGTACATGTCGGACGACGACATCCGCGCGATGGCGACGTACCTCAAGACGATCCCGCAGAAGAGCGAGGCGCCGGAGTCGATGCAGTACGAGACCTCCGAGAAGTACGGCGACGAACTGCTGCAGCTCGGTAAGAAGGTCTACGGCGACAACTGCGCGAAGTGCCATGCCGAGAACGGCCTGGGCAAGCCGCCGGCCTACCCGCCGCTCGCGAACAACCAGTCGATTCAGATGCCGTCGGCGGTCAATCCGATCCGCATGGTGCTAAATGGCGGCTACCCGCCGAGCACGGGCGGCAACCCGCGCCCGTACGGCATGCCGCCGTTCGCGCAATCGCTGTCGAACCAGGAAGTCGCGGCAGTTGTCACGTATATTCGGATGTCGTGGGGCAACCACGGTACGCCGGTGTCGCCGCAGCAAGTGAGCGACCTGCGTTCGGCGCCGCTCGACTAATCGCGTGTGCCTAATGGGGCGCGGCCATGCGGGCAACCGCGGCCGCGCCTTTCTCTTTTCCGGCGCCGGCCAACCGGCCGCGCGCCGGACCCAAGCGGCCTGCCGGCGCCACGAACGCCGAGCATGGGCGAGCCGGCCTCGCGCTTGCTCATCGACATGCTGGCCGCCTCATCGCACTGCAACGAACTCCTTATGTCATTCGAATCTTTAGGCTTGTCCGAACCGCTGGTACGAGCCGTTCATGAACTCGGCTACGCCACGCCGACGCCGATTCAGCAACAAGCCATTCCGGCCGTGCTAGGCGGCGGCGACTTGCTCGCGGGCGCCCAAACCGGCACCGGCAAGACGGCCGGCTTCACGCTGCCGATCCTGCAGCGCCTGAGCGCGGCGCACGCCCAAGGGCATGGCGGCGCGGGCGCCAAACGCATGGTGCGCGCGCTGATCCTCACGCCCACGCGCGAACTCGCGGCGCAGGTGGAAGAAAGCGTGCGTGCCTACGGCAAGTATCTGAAGCTCAGGTCCACGGTGCTGTTCGGCGGCGTGGGCATCAATCCGCAGATCGACGCGCTCAAGCGCGGCGTCGACATCGTGGTCGCCACGCCCGGGCGCTTGCTGGATCACATGCAGCAAAAAACCATCGACGTTTCCGCGCTGGAAATTCTCGTACTGGACGAAGCCGACCGCATGCTCGACATGGGCTTCATCCACGACATCAAACGCGTGCTCGCCCGCTTGCCCGCGGAGCGGCAGAACCTGCTGTTCTCCGCGACGTTCGCCGACGAAATCAAGGCGCTCGCGGACAGCCTGCTCGATACGCCGACGCTCATCGAAGTCGCCCGCCGCAACACGACGGCCGAACTCGTTTCGCAGAAGATCTACCCCGTCGATCGCGACCGCAAGCGCGAACTGCTCACGCATTTGATTCGCCAGCACGCGTGGTTCCAAGTGCTCGTCTTCACGCGCACGAAACACGGGGCGAACCGGCTCGCCGAACAACTGACGAAGGACGGCATCAGCGCGCTTGCGATCCACGGCAATAAAAGCCAATCGGCCCGCACGCGTGCGCTCGCCGAATTCAAGGACGGCACGCTGCAGGTGCTCGTCGCGACCGACATCGCGGCGCGGGGCATCGACATCGATCAGTTGCCGCACGTCGTCAACTTCGACCTGCCGAACGTGCCCGAGGATTATGTGCACCGTATCGGCCGCACGGGACGGGCGGGCGCGAGCGGTGAAGCCATTTCGCTCGTTTGCGTGGACGAAAAGCAACTGCTCAAGGACATCGAGAAGCTCATCAAGCGCTCGCTCGAGCAGGAAGTGATTCCGGGGTTCGAGCCCGATCCGAACGCCAAGCCCGAGCCGATCCAGCAACGGCGCGGCCAGGGCAACACGGGGCGTCAACCGCGCGGCGAACCGGCCAAGCAAGGCGCACGCGGGCAAGGCGGACAACCGGCGTCGCGCGCGCCCGCGCCGCGCCGCGAGGGACAATCGGGCTCCGGCAACGGCGATGCGGCCCGCGATGGGAAGGCAGCGGCGAAATCCAAGCCGCAGCAGCCCGCGAAGGCGTCGCAGCCGCAGGCGCAGGGACGGCAACAGAGCCAAGGCAAGCCGCAGGGGCAAACAAAATCGTCTCAGCCTCAAGGCCGTTCTCCGGCCCGGGGCGGGGAGGATCACGCTCAGCGCAAGGCCCAAGGGCAAGGACAAGGGCAGGAAAAACGACAAGCCCAAGGCGGACAGCATTCGGGACAACGCAAAACCGAAGGGCAGCCGCGCGGTGCAGGCGATGCGCCCCGAGCCGCCGCGGCCGGCAATCCGGCCGATCGCCAGCGCCGGCAGAACGATCCGGGTGCACTGCTCGGCGGCAAGCCCCGCACGGGTGGACGCGACGCTCAGCGTCGCTGATCGCACGGCGGTGCCCTCCCAAGAATGGATTCACCGCCCTCGATCGGCTCAGCAACGACCGCCCGCAAGCCACGCATGCGTGGCTTGCCGTAACGCTTCGATTTGTCTCTGCCAACGATCGAGCACGGCCTCTCGCGCCGCCCGCTCGCCGGCGAGCTCGAACGTAATCCCGCTCGTGAGGTGCGCGTAGCCCACCTGCTGAGCTTCGCCCGTCTCGATCGATCCCACGAAGTGGGCGAGCGTGTTTCCCGGCTCGGCGGCCCCCTCGGCGCCGCCTAGCTTCTCAACCGACAATTGCACTTGATAGAACGCTCCGCCGTGCACGAACGTGAGCGCCGCAAGGGTGCGTCGACGATCGCCGTGAGATTGGATCGTGTGCGCCCTGGCTGCGGCGCCTGCGTCCGCGATCGCCGCGGCCGATTCTCCCGCAGACGAAACCGCCGACGATAGCGTGCGTGCCGCACGCGAAGTGGGCCACAGCGAGAACGCCAAGCATCGCGAATCCGGGGCATACAGTTCGCCGATACCGAGCAGCGATGCCCTGATATGACCACCCGCGCCGTTGGTCATCAACGACGCGGTAAAACCGACCTTTGTCGCCAGCTCCGTTCCGTCGAAGAGCGCGCGCAGGGCGGTCGGCCACTCGTCGAAGGCCCGCTGCTCCAGCGCGCGCGGAGCGCTCGGCTCAGCGGAAGAAGACATGCTGCGCGACCTTCGCGAGCGGGTAATGCACGCCGGGCTGGATACGCGCAGGAATGTCCAGGGGCTTGAGCAGCATTTTCACGCACATGTCCGCGGACAAGTTGCGCCGTACGAGCGAACTGATGCGCGCCGCGCGCTCGCGGTTATATTCCGTGTCGTGCACGCGCTCGGGGTAGCGCACTGCGAACACGTGTCGCAGTGCGATCTCGGAATCTTCGCTCTTGATTTCTATCACGCGTCGCATCAGCGCGCCGAGCACCGCTAGACGCCCATTCCCCTCGATCAGGTTGTACTTCTTGAAGTATTTGAAGAAGTGCTTGTAGTGGCGGACTTCGTCCGTTCGAATGTGGTCGGTGATCTCTTTGAGCACGGGTTCGTCAGAGCATTCGTTGATGGCGCGATACAGCGTGGCCGTACCCGTTTCGACGACGCAGCGCGCGACCATTTCGAGGGCACGCGTTTTCTCGAACTCCTCCATCGAGCAGGTTTTCGAATATTCGTCGAAGAAATTGCGGAATGCCGTGTCCCAGTCGAACTCGGGCCACACGTGGGCGATATAGGCTTTCAGCGCCCGTCCGTGCTGCAGTTCCTCGGGCTCCCATTCGCCGTTCAGCCACGCCGAGACTTCCGGATCGTCGTCGAAGTAGGCGGTGAGGTTGCTCGTATAGAGATCGGTGCCGCTTTCGATGAACGAAGCGGCGCACAGCAGCAGCAGCAAGTCCTCGTTGGCCGCGGCGCGCTGGCGGTCGATGCGTGTTAAGTCGATGTCCTCGATGCGCCAGGGCATCACGTGAGTGGAATCGATGGTCATGACGTTGCGCTCCAAAGGCCGCATGCATCGAATCCGCATTGCGCGACGGCCACTTCGCGCACAAAAACGTGTTGCGGAAACCGAAAATGCGGCACGCTGAAATATCGTTGGGTCTTATACATCCGGATGTTAGCCGGAGTTCCGCGAAATTGCTTTCACCGTACACAGACCGTCGGGCACGAACTGCGGTTCCGGATACGATGCGGCAGCGAGGAGCGAGCGTATTACGAAGTGTTAGACGGTTGGCTCCAATGGCGGGAAATTAGGATGAATTCCGGTTGGGGTCGCAAGGCCCTGGGCGCTGGCCCCCTGCCTCGCCGCACCGGAAAAGCGGCAGATCGGTGGTGCCGCGGCAACAAAAATATCGTTTCCTGAGAGGAAAACCAAGCCACGCGCTCGCGCATCGAGATGCGGCACCCTTGGGGTCATCTCGCAAAGTTCGCGCCGGAAAGCACGAATCAACGCGGCAGGCACGCGTCCACGCCAGCAGGCGCCGACGCGCGGCCACGGCTTGCGACTACGGGGCCAGTTCGCCGACCGCCGTAGGCGGTTCCCATGCTATCTCGAGGAATCGGCCGTCTCCAGGCGAATGTAGCGAATGGATATTCCTATCGCGTGCAATGGGAGCACGACTGGAACTTCGTGCACCGAAGCCCCGAAGAAGCGAGCGTGTTCGGCCGCTTCGAGCAGGCCGAAAACGGCAAGGGGTACATGCTCATGCCGATCGACGATCAGTACTTCGTGCCGGCGCTGACCGCCCGACCCGGTTCGTTTTCGTGCGCACCCGTATGCCGGCTGTTTCCGCTCGAGGTGCGCACTACCACAGGCCCTGCCAGCGCGGTTGCACATCGAGTTTTGAACGACTGAGCCCAACGATTTGCCGCCCCGTCGAATCGAAATTCGCGGGCCTAAGCCAGGTCTCTAGCGCCGCCTTCCGATCTGGCCATTCCATATCGAGAAGCGAAAATACCGCGGTGTCCCGACTCCGTCCCTTCACGATCATGTGCCGCCGAAGAACTCCCTCCACCTTAAATCCAACCCTCAGCGCCGCGCGAGCGGAGGCTTGGTTGGCGACATCAGTTCGCCATTCGCAGCGGCGACAGCCCAGGTAGTCGAAAACATGGCAGGCGAGAAGATACAGTGTCTCCGTTCCACCTCGGCTGTTCCGCAGAACGGGAGCAAACAGCACATAACCGATCTCGACGGAACGATGCGTCGGACTGTAGCGTATTAGGCTCACCTTGCCGACGACATCGCCGGATCCGTTGTCCATGATAACGAACATCGCGAACCCGTCCATCCGAGCGATGGCTTCGAGATGCGCCTGGTACGCCGCCACATCGGCAAACGGCCCGGCCAGGCAGCCCAAGTCGCAACGATATCGCACGGCAACGGGGCGCGTGCCACGACCGCATCGACATCGCGTTCCATGAGCACGCGACGAAGCACCGTTTGCCCTTTGCGGAGCACGTCGGGTCGGTAGATCACGTTCTTGGCCAAAACATGATTCACTAAATCTTCATTGAGGGAATCAAGTATCGGAATTCGCACGCTGGTTTCTCTCTTTATTTTTTATTACGGCACACGTTTATTGGCGGCAGCTTCAGATGACCACGATGATGGCCGTCCCGATTAGTAGCAATGCCATACCCACATTGAACAATCTCAACCGAAATTCATTGGTCAACAATTTTCCGATTCCCACGCCAAAAGACGTCCAAATCGAACCGGACACGAAATTCACCAATGCGCAGATCGTGAAAATGCGGATGCCCGCAGCCCAAGCCGAGGTCCCGGGCGGAAGGAACAACGTGGCAGTCGTGATCGCTTTGACCCATGCTTTAGGATTGACCACCTGAAAGAGCGCAGCGTCGAAAAAGGTCAAGGGATTGACTACCGCGGTGGCCTTCGCAATTCTCGCCCCGACGAGTTTGTACGCGAGGTAAATCAGGTAGGCCGCACCGCACCATTTCAGAACGCCTTGAAGCCAAGGGAAGTAGGTAAATACAACGCCGAAGCCAATGCAGAGCAAAAACGTCTGGAGGGCGCACCCAGAGACGATGCCGCTAACGTGCGGCAGAGTCCGGTGAAAACCGAATGTGGCGCCCGACGTCGTCAACATCACGTTGTTCGGGCCGGGCGTAATAGACATGATCATGTAGTACGTCGCCAACGGTACAACAGCGATAGGTGAAGGACTTATCATGCTGCGGTCGTTCTCTTTTAATTTTGGTAGTCTTTCCGGAAAGGGGGCAAGCGGTCACCGCAGGTCTTCACAGAACCGACGGATACGGCCGCACGCCTCTTCGAGGACTTGGGTCGACGTCGCGTAGGAAATTCGAAAATTCGGACCAAGACCGAACGCACTACCATGCACAGCGGCCACCGCCTCATCTTCTAGCAGGGCCGTGACGAAGTCCTCGTCAGTCGCGATCAGCCTGCCTTTCGACGTGCGTTTGCCGATTGCCTGCTCGCATGACGGATAAACGTAGAAGGCGCCTTCCGGCGTGCCGCACTGCAGATGCGGCGTGCGATTGAGAAGCCCGATAACGAGATCGCGACGTTCCTTGAACGCTTTCCTGAATCGCGGAAGATGGCTCTGAGGCCCATTGAGCGCCTCGACCGCCGCCCACTGCGCGATTGAGCACGTCCCCGAAGTTTGCTGGCCTTGGATCAAGTCCATCGCGTCGATCAGCACCTTGGGGCCGGCGGCGTATCCGACCCGCCAACCTGTCATTGCATAGGCTTTCGACACACCATTCATCGTCAAGGTGCGGTCATAAAGCAATGGCTCGACCTGTGCCGGGGTCACAAACTCGAAACCGTCGTAGACCAGGTGCTCGTACATGTCGTCAGTGAGAACCCACACCTGCGGATGCCGCACCAGGACATCGGTCAACGCCTTCAGTTCATCACGCGTATAAGCGGCACCCGATGGATTCGAAGGCGAGTTGAGAATGATCCATTTGGTGCGTGGCGTGATTGCGCGATCGAGGTCTTCCGCCTGCAACTTGTAAGCATGGCGCTGATGGGTAGGGACAGCAACTGCCGTACCTCCGCACAGGGACACCATTTCCGGGTACGAAACCCAATACGGACTCGGAATGAGGACTTCGTCGCCGGGCCCCAGTGTCGCTAGCAGCGCGTTGAAAATCACATGCTTGGCTCCCGTGCTCACGATCGTTTGCGAAGCCTTATAGGTCAAGTCGTTCTCACGCTTGAACTTGCTCACAATCGCCTCGCGCAACTCGGGAATGCCCGCCGAAGTCGTGTACTTGGTTTCGCCGCGCCGAATCGCGGCAATCGCGGCCTCCTTGATATTGTCGGGCGTATCGAAATCGGGCTCTCCCGTCGACAATGACATCACATTAACACCCTCGGCGCGGAGAACCCGTGCCTTCTGAGTAATGGCGAGGGTCGCGGACGGTTTCACACAAGACAAACGTTCGGCTAGAAAAGACATGGGAATCCTGGGTAAAACAGTTGGACGGGCCTGCTAACGCATGGTGCTCACGCCGGCAAGCGATCTTCGACTTCAACGCACAGGGGAAGCGATTGGAGTTGCGCGATGTAGGCCGCGGGAAGGATGTCGCTTCCGGCGAGGAGATGATTGAGATACGCGGCGCGAGGCTTAAGTTGTGAATCGAGGTTGTTGCGAGCGACGTACGTGGTAGCGCTCAGATACTCATCGGCGTCGGGGCGAAAAACGCGGACGGTCACACGCTCATACTGGCCACTCGCGACATTCTCGTAATGATCAAGAACCTCGAGTCCGTTGGCGGATATGCGGTTTAGGATGCCGAAGACATGCGCACCGCTGCTTTCCGCTAAGTTTGCAGCCGCCGCACCGGGAAAATATGCCGACGGCTTGTCGAACTTCAAAGCCCAATCGTCAAGCCGCCCCAACACGCGCTCGAAACAGGAGGCACCAGCCGGAGCGAGACGCGCATTGATCAAACGACCAGGATCCATATTTGATCCATAAGCAAAATACCAGATCGAATCACACAAACCATCACCCTGATATTTCGACGGTTTCAAGAAAATTGGATTCAGTTACATAGCTCGTCGATCGCAACCAAATGATGTCATCATCCGCGCAGATCAATCATCGAGAATCGTCATGCGCTGCCATATCTACTTCGGCAGACTGCAGACAATAGGAGATGGCGCATCATCAAGCAAATACTTTTCTGTTTTAAAAGTACGATTTATCAAATTTTTTGTTAAAAATTTTGCCCTCGGCCCAAGACGGAAAATAATATGTCATGGACAGACAGGTCAATAAAGTAATTTTTGTTTAGCCTATAATTTATTTTTGTGTGAACGATTTCATTGCGACCGGCAAATCATTTCGACCTCACATCGATGAGGTTTTCGGCGCCAGCACAACCGCCTCAAAAATCAGGTTAACACATTGACCCAAAAGGGCTTTCCGAGTTTTTGATGCGGCCGCAAAACATGGAGCCGACCGAATCTAACCCGCGGACAATCCCTCGGTTACGGTTGCCGCAGTCGGCGTACAGCCTTGAGCAAGCGTTCAAAGGGGCACCTCAGTCCGACAAGATCAATTGTCTTGGGCTCGCTAATGATCCCGAGCGATCGCGACGATATAAACTGATCGGCGACTTTATCGACAGGAACGACGGTCGAAATCCGAAGGTCCCCGATATCGATGAGATGGTCCCGCTCCCGCTTGCGCCGCTACCGGCCTGGGACGGCGCCTTCGAGTGGGACAAAGAGCAAGCCGCGGCCAAGCTGCCGGGGAAGCCATCGGACGAACTCATCAATCGACTGGCAAAGGAAAAGCATGTCGATCCCGCGACAGGCTTGCCCCTGCCAGGCTTTACACTAAACGGATGCCTCCCGGCACACTAAGGCGAGTGGCACGCCGCGATCGCCCTCCTAAAACCCCGCCGCCAACCCATCGCGCCGCGTATCGCTCGCCGCAACATACCCGCGTTCGGGCTCATCATGCGACAGCTTCCAAATGTATTGCCCCGAACCGAAATCCATATAGGGATCGTCGATCGCCTTGATCCGATGCCCCCGCGCCACGAGCGCCTGCGCCACGCCGCGGTCGAACGTCGATTCGATATCCAGCGTGAAATCTCGATTGACCTTCCAGCGCGGCGCATCGCACGCCGCCTGCGGTTGCTGGCCGTAATCGAGCATGCGCACGATCGATTGCAGATGGCCCTGAGGCTGCATGTCGCCGCCCATCACGCCGAAGCTCATCACCGGCATCTCCCGTCCGTCGACGCGCTCGGTCACGAACGCCGGAATGATCGTGTGAAACGGCCGCTTGCCGCCGGCAACGACATTGGGCGAACGCGCATCCATCGAAAAACCGCACCCCCGGTTTTGCAGCGCAATGCCCGTTTCCGGCACGACCACGCCCGAGCCGAATCCCATGTAGTTCGATTGAATGAAACTCACCATCATGCCGCGCTCGTCGGCGGCGGTCAGATAAATCGTGCCGCCGGCCGGCGGCATCCCGAATGCGAAGTGCGTCGCCCGCTTCGGATCGATGAGCGCGGCGCGCGAGGCCAGATACGCATCGTCGAGCATTTGCTCCGGCGCGACCTCCATTGCGCGCGGATCGGCCACGTAGCGATAAACGTCGGCAAACGCGAGCTTCATAGCCTCGATCTGCAGATGCTGCGACTCGATACCGTCGCGCGGCAGGTCGCGCAAGCCGAAACGCTCGAGGATGCCAAGCGCGATCAGCGCGGCGATGCCCTGACCATTCGGCGGAATTTCATGGACGGTGTAGCCGCGGTAGGCTTTCCCGATCGGCTCCACCCACATCGGCCGATAGTCGCGTAGGTCCGCCCTCGTCATCGCCCCGCCGCCCTGCTGCGCGAAGGCGGCGATCCGCTCGGCCGGCTCACCTTCATAAAAGGCCCGCGGCCCCTTTGTGGCCAAAAGCCGTAACGTACGGGCATGGTCGGGCAGGCGCACGAGTTCGCTCACCTGCGGGGCTCGCCCATTGGGCATGAAGGTACCCGCAAAACCGGGCTGATCTTTCAACTCGGGCACCGCGGCCGCCCACTTCTTCGCGACGATGGTCGCAACGGCATGGCCGCGCTCGGCAATTTCGATTGCGCTCGCCATCAAATCGCCGAAAGGCAGCGAGCCGAATTTGGCGTGCAATGCCTCCCAGCCGGCAACCACGCCCGGCACCGTCGCGGTATCCCAGCCGCGCTTGGGCTGAACGGCCATGCCGCCCGCTTCGCCGTAGCGCCGCTTGAAGTAGTCGAGGCTCCATGCCGCCGGCGCCACGCCCGAGGCATTGAGCCCATGCAGCGTCGCCCCGTCCCAAACAAGCGCGAACGCGTCGCCGCCTAAGCCGCATGACACGGGCTCCACCACGGTCAGCGCAGCCGCCGCCGCGATCGCCGCATCGACGGCGTTGCCGCCCTGCCAGAGCGCGCGCAAGCCCGCCTGCGCCGCAAGCGGGTGCGAAGTCGACACGACGTTGCGCGCGAACACGGGCAGACGGGGCGTGGGATAAGGGTTGTGCCAGTCGAAACGGTCGAAACGGTCGAAACGGTGCATTTGTCGCAATCTCGCTCTGAAAACGTATCTTTCGCCAAAGGGCGAATACGCGGAGGTTTTACAATAGTCTCACTTCGACAGCCCCGCCGCCGCCAGCCATGAGCCGAGACCCCCGCCTCACCCTGAACGCCCGCCAACAGGAATTGCTCGATTGGGTGCAGCGCGACGGGTTCGTGACGGTCGACGATCTGGCTTCGCACTTCGCCGTCACGCCGCAGACGATCCGCCGCGACGTAAACTGGCTGGCCGACATGAACCTGCTGCGCCGCTATCACGGCGGCGCGAGCTTGCCGACGAGCTCGGAGAACGTCTCCTACACGGCCCGCCAGCGGATGTTTCACGACGAGAAGCGCCGCATCGCCGCGCTCGTCGCCACGCACATTCCGGACCAAGCCTCGCTGTTCATCAATCTGGGCACGACGACCGAGGAAGTCGCACGCGCATTGAATCGCCACCGCGGGCTGCGCGTCATCACCAACAACCTGAACGTCGCCAACATGATGAGCGGCTATCCCGAATGCGAAGTGCTGGTGACGGGCGGCATTGTCCGGCCGTGGGACAAGGGCATCGTCGGCGAACTGGCGATCGAATTCATTCGCCAGTTCAAGGTCGACTTCGCGATCATCGGCACGTCCAGCATCGAGACCGATGGTACGCTGCGCGACTTCGACACGCGCGAGGTGCGCGTATCGGAAGCCATCATCGAGCACGCACGCACGGTCTTTCTGGCCGCGGATCATTCCAAGTTCGGCCGCCCGGCGCTCGTCCGCCAAGGTCATCTGAACCAGATCGACGCCCTGTTCACCGACCAACCCGCGCCATCGGATATGGCGGAAACGCTCGCCGCGGCCGGCACGCAGGTTTACGTGGCCGACGCGGCCGGCGCCGGCTAGACGCCACGCCTAGTTCCATGCTGCGCCGCACGCAAAAGCTCAAGTAGATTCGCGAAGTCGCCGCGGCAAGCGGACCGCTTGTCCACAGGGGAATTGTCAAACGGAATATTTTCAGGGGACGATTTGGATAAGAACGGTCGCTTGACTACACTCCAGTTCCCCGACGCACGCATGCCGAGACGGCGAGTGTGTGCCGAGGCACCGCTTTCCCTTCCAGACAGGTCGAGCGCACGGCAGCCGAACGCCGCATGCCGAGGCAATTGAATTGCCCCATGGAGAGAACAATGCTGAGTCCGCATGAATTCGCCACGTTGCTACTCGTCAAGGACGCGCCCAATCAAGTCGATATGGACCGTGAAGAACTCGACGCCCTGCTCGAGCAACAACTCGTGCAGTTGGAAAGGCTCGGCTCCGGTCATCAGCAGTGGCGTCTGACCGAGTCGGGCGACTCGGCCATCCGCGCCATCAAACGCTTTTCCTAGTCTTCCCGCTTTGCTCCGGCGCGCGGGCGTTCGCACCGCGCTTGCGCCGCGTGACCCGACGCTCGACTGAGCGGACCGCCGCGGCGAAGACGAGTCCTGGCGCAGGTTCGTATCGACAGGGAGCGAGTGCGTCCCGGCGGCGTCCGCTGTGCGTCATTGCGATCAGCCGGTCCTGCCCGCCCTGCCCATGATCACCCGCCGCGCAGCGTCGGGTCGACCGGCGCACGCCAGTCGAGCGCCTTCACTCTTTGCGCATTGAAGTAGTCGGCCCACGCGCGCTGCGCGTCCGGGCCGCCCGTTGCTCGCGCGCGATAGTGTTGCGCAATATCGGTTTCGAACGCGCAGTACTCGGCCTGAGTCAGCCGGCCGTGGCGATAGGCCACATACGCGTCGTACAGCGTTCCGTACACCGATTGCGCATCCTCGCCATAGTCGGTCGCCGCACCGCAGCTCGTCTGCAGCGCCGCGAAGCGGGATCCGCCCGCCGTCCCCTGCAGCAGGACCCCGCCCGAACAGCCGGCGACGAATACCGTCCCCGCGCACGCTACCGCCGCCATCCATCCACGCATCGCACACCTCGCTTCGTTTCTCGAAATGGTAGCCGTTTGCAGAAAACCGCATCACGCCGAATCCGGACGGAGATTCGATTCCGAACCGAAAAACCGCGCTTTACTTTTTCGATTGTGTTCGTTAAAGTTCGCAAACGAACATTGATAGCTTCGCTTTATTTCGTCGATAGTCGCAGCGCATTAGAGGGGACAGAGCAAGTGACGCAAGGCAGCCGATACGATCTGCTGGTGGTGGGCGGCGGAATCAATGGCGCGGGTATCGCGCGCGACGCCGCGGGCCGCGGTCTATCCGTGCTGCTCGTCGAACAAGACGATCTGGCTTCGCATACCTCTTCGTCGAGCACCAAGCTCATCCATGGCGGGCTGCGCTACCTCGAGTACAAGGAGTTCGGTCTCGTGCGCAAAGCGCTGCAAGAGCGCGAGACGCTGCTGCGCGCCGCCCCGCACATCATGTGGCCGCTGCGTTTCGTCATGCCGCACATGCCGAATCTACGGCCGGCGTGGCTTATTCGCGCCGGCCTCTTCCTTTACGATCATTTGGCGCGCAGAGAATTGCTGCCCGGCTCGCGCGGCATCGACATGCGGCGTCATCCGGCCGGCGCGCCGCTCGTCGATTCGATCGCGCGCGGCTTCGTCTACTCCGACGGCTGGGTCGACGATGCCCGCCTCGTCGTGCTGAACGCACTCGATGCCTTCGAGCGCGGCGCGGCCGTCCTCACGCGCACGAAGCTCGTCGGCGCCGTGCGCGCGGGCGGCGAATGGCACGCCCAACTGCAACGCGCCGACGGCTCGCACCTCGATGTCCGTGCGGGCGCGGTCGCGAACGCCGCAGGCCCGTGGGTCGGGCAGTTGCTGCACGACGCGCTCGGCCGCGGAGCCCATCACAGCGTGCGGCTCGTCAAAGGCAGCCATATCGTGACGCGGCGCCTGTTCGATCACGACCACGCCTACATTTTTCAGAACCCCGACAAGCGCATCATCTTTGCGATCCCTTACGAACGCGAATTCACGCTGATCGGCACGACGGACATCGAATATCGCGGCGATCCGTCCGAAGTGGCCATCACCGAAGACGAAACGCGCTACCTCTGCGAATCGATCAATCGCTATTTCAAGCGCAAGATCACGCCGGCCGATGTCTGCTGGACCTACTCGGGCGTGCGGCCGCTGCTCGAAGAGGAGGGCGCGGACAACCCCTCGGCCGTGACGCGCGATTACAAGCTCGAACTCGACGCGAGCGACGGCGAGGCCCCGCTGCTGTCGGTCTTCGGCGGCAAGATCACGACGTTTCGCAAGCTGTCCGAAGAAGCGGTCGACCGCCTGGCCACGGTCATGCCCGTTCCGAAGGGCGCCTGGACGGCGCATGCTCCGCTGCCCGGCGGCGATATTCCTCACGCCAAATTCGAGCCGTTCGCCAAGAAGTTCGCAAACGAACATCCGTGGCTGCCCGCGGATGTCGCTCGGCGCTACGCGCGTGCATACGGCACGCGTGCACGCGCGCTCGTCGGCCCGGCGCAGTCCCTGGCGGATCTCGGGCGGGAATTCGCGCCGGGTTTGTTCGAACAAGAGTTGCGCTATTTGCGCGACGTCGAGTGGGCGCGCTGCGCGCAAGACGTGCTTTGGCGCCGCTCGAAGCTGGGCTTGCATCTGGCGCCCGATACCGCGCAGGCAGTCGCCGCCGACATCGACGCCTGGTTCGCCCGCTCGCCCATGCCGGACACGCGGCGCACCCCCTCGGCATTGGCCGGCTGAAGGCCTGCCGGTCTTCGGGCCGGATCGGCCATCGGCGCGGCCGCCAACGCGTCGCGCGCATCGCTCGCAGCGAGCGCCGAAGCGAAGAAGACGCAGCTGACCGCTGCATCCGCAGGACCCGCAGTACCCCGAACCCCGCGCGGAGGGCGCGCGGCACATCAAGACAACACATGGAGAAGAGACAATGCAGGAGCAATATATCCTCGCGCTGGACCAAGGCACCACGAGCTCGCGGGCGATGCTGTTCGACCGCAAGGGCAACATCGTCTCGGTTGCGCAAAAGGAATTCCGCCAGATCTATCCCCAGCCGGGCTGGGTCGAGCACGATCCGCAAGAAATCTGGTCGACGCAAGCCGGCGTCGCGGCCGAAGCCGTCACGCGCGCGGGCGTCAACGGCACGTCGATCGCCGGCATCGGCATCACGAACCAGCGCGAAACGACGATCGTTTGGGATCGCGAAACCGGTCAGCCGATCTACAACGCGATCGTCTGGCAAGACCGTCGCACCGCCCCGCTTTGCGACCAGCTCAAAGCGCAAGGCCTCGAAGAGAAAGTGCGCGCGAAAACGGGGCTGCCGATCGATGCCTACTTCTCCGCGACCAAGGTGCGCTGGATTCTCGATAGCGTCGAAGGCGCGCGCGAGAAAGCCAAGCAAGGCAAGCTCGCATTCGGCACCGTCGATAGCTGGCTCGTTTGGAATTTCACGAAGCAGGCGCTGCACATCACCGACGTGACGAACGCCTCGCGCACGATGCTCTTCAACATCCACACGATGCAGTGGGACGACGATTTGCTCGAGGCGCTCGACATTCCGCGCAGCATGCTGCCCGAGGTGCGCGCATCGTCCGAAATCTACGGCAATACCGTCACGACCGTGTTCGCCTCGAAGATCCCGATCGGCGGCATCGCGGGCGATCAGCACGCCGCGCTGTTCGGGCAGATGTGCACGAAGTCCGGCATGGTCAAGAACACCTACGGAACGGGCTGCTTCCTCGTCATGAACACCGGGGAAAAGCCGATCGAGTCGAAAAACAATCTCGTCACGACGATCGCCTGGAAGATCGGCGACGAGGTCAACTATGCGCTCGAAGGCAGCATCTTCATCGCGGGCGCCGTGGTGCAGTGGCTGCGCGATGGGCTCGGCATCATCAAGAGCGCATCGGAGATCGAGGCGCTGGCCGGCAGCGTCGAGCATTGCGACGGCGTGTATCTCGTACCCGCCTTCGCAGGCCTGGGCGCACCGCACTGGAACCCGCGCGCCCGCGGTACGCTGTTCGGCGTCACGCGAGGCACGACGAGCGCACACATCGCTCGCGCCGCGCTCGATTCCATCGCCTACCAATCGCTCGACGTGCTCAAGGCCATGGAAGCCGATTCCGGCATCAAGATCGGCGAGCTGCGCGTGGACGGCGGCGCCTGCGCGAACAACCTGCTCATGCAGTTCCAAGCCGACTTGCTCGGCGTCGCGGCCGTGCGCCCGCGCATCAGCGAGACAACGGCGCTCGGCGCCGCGTACCTCGCCGGCCTCGCCGTAGGCTACTGGAGCAACGTGGGCGAGCTCGAAAGCCAGTGGCAACTCGATCGGCGTTTCTCGCCGGCGATGACGCGCGCGGCCGTCGATCAATGCACAGCCGGCTGGCAACGCGCGATCAACGCGGCGAAGGCATGGGCCGACGCAACCTGAGAGAACGCACTTCACCAATTCGATCAACGATAGCCATTCCGGAGACACCCCTATGTCGCCTTTAATCGCGGAATTCCTCGGCACGGCGCTGCTCGTGCTGCTCGGCAACGGCGCCGTCGCCAACGTGCTGCTCGCACGCACGAAAGGCAAAGGCGCGGATCTCATCGTCATCGTCTGGGGATGGGCCATGGCCGTGTTCGTCGCCGTCTACGTGACGGCCTCGTTCAGCGGCGCGCATCTGAACCCCGTCGTCACGGTCAGCCTCGCGCTGGCCGGCAAGTTCGCCTGGAGCAAGGTGGCCGGCTACGTCACCGCGCAAATGCTCGGCGGCATGGCCGGCGCGTTCCTCGTCTGGCTGGCCTACCGCCAACATTTTTCGACGACCGAAGACGCCGACATCAAGCTCGCGTGTTTCTGCACGGCGCCCGCCATTCGCAGCGTGCCGCATAACGTGCTGACGGAGATGATCTGCACGTTCGTGCTGATTCTCGGCGTGCTCTATCTGGCCTCGCCGCAAGTGGGCCTGGGTGCGCTCGACGCGCTGCCCGTCGGCCTGCTCGTGCTCGGCATCGGCATCTCGCTCGGCGGCCCGACCGGCTACGCGATGAGCCCCGCGCGCGATCTTGCGCCGCGCCTCATGCACGCTTTGCTGCCGATCCCGGGCAAGCGCGGCAGCGATTGGCGCTACGCTTGGGTGCCCGTGTTCGGGCCGCTCGCGGGCGGCGCGATGGCGTCTTGGGTGTACATCCACGCCCATTGATCGGCGGCGAAGAAGCGCAGCGCACAGACGCCAATGGCCGTATGATTGGCGTCTCGTCCCACAACAAAGCGCGTCACGGGTAGGCCGGCCACTGAGCGTGCGCCCTCTTCTTCATGTTCGACCATCTCATCTGCGACTGCGACGGCGTGCTCGTCGACAGTGAAGTCATTGCCGATCGCGTGCTGCTGCGCGCCTTGTCGGCGCAATTCCCGAGCATCGACTTCGCCCCCGTGGCGCATCTGGCGTTCGGCCAGCGCACGTCTGTTTTTCTCGCCGATCTCGAAACGCGCTTCGATATCGAGATCCCCGAAGGCTTTATCGCCGGCGTCGAACGCGAGATCGACGGCGAATTCAAGCGCTCGCTCGCGCCGATCGCCGGGGTGCGCGATGCCCTCGCGCGCGTGCCGCTGCCCGCGGCCGTCGTTTCCAACAGCCGCCTGACACGGATCGCGGCGTCGCTCTCGCGCGTGGGCTTGACCGACGTGTTCGGGCCGCGCGTGTTCAGCGCCGAACAAGTCGCCCGGCCCAAGCCCCATCCCGACGTCTACCTGCACGCCGCGCGCGAGCTCGGCATCTCGCCCGGGCGGTGCCTCGTCGTGGAAGACAGCGTGACGGGGCTGACCGCCGCCCGCGCGGCCGGCATGAAGACGATCGCGTTCGTCGGCGCGAGCCACGTCCCGAAAGGTTACGCCCAGGTGCTGCGCAACCTCGGCATCACGCGCATCGTCGAGCAGATGGAGCAGCTGCCGGCGCTGATCGCCGCGGGATTGCGCGGCGAATTCGGCCAGCTGCAATCGTAGCGTCGCAGCGTCGCGGCCCGCTCGATTGCCCCGATTCTCCGAGCGTTCCTAGCGTCGCGGCATCGCGCCTTTCACGGCGTTGCGCAAACTCAGGGGCTCGCGGCATTGCCCCCTCGCGCCGTCACGGCCGCGGCCACCCACGGCAGCGCGTCGAGCTTGGCGCCGTGCGTCAGCGCCAGCGCCAGCCGCCGAGCCATGCGCCAGCCGCGTTGCCCGCTACCGGCCGCCGAGCGTGCGGGCGCTGCTCGACTTCCTGATCGAACGGTTCGCGCAGATCGAGCAAGCCTGGCCGAGCTGCCGGGGCTCGAGCGCCGACCGGCTATAATGTGAGGCTATGCGGCCGGCATTGTGCCCGAGCATCGCGCCCCCAAGGGTGGCCGAGGCGGGTGGCCGAGGCGCCCCGCCGCGGTCCCGGCATGCGTCCCCATCCGGGCGGCGCGCTTTGCCGGTTTCCACGAATCACCTACGCCCCCAGGTCAACCACTGCGAACGGCGAGCTTCATGACCAAGAAAGTTTATGTAAAGACCTTCGGCTGCCAGATGAACGAGTACGACTCCGACAAAATGGTCGACGTGCTCGGCGCCGCCGAAGGCCTCGTCAAGACGGATTCCCCCGAAGACGCGGACGTCATCCTCTTCAATACCTGCTCCGTGCGCGAAAAAGCGCAGGAAAAAGTCTTCTCGGATTTGGGCCGCGTGCGCGAGCTCAAGGAAGCGAAGCCCGGCCTGCTGATCGGCGTGGGCGGCTGCGTCGCCAGCCAGGAAGGCGCGGCCATCGTCGCGCGTGCCCCGTATGTCGATCTGGTGTTCGGCCCGCAAACGCTGCACCGGCTGCCCCAAATGATCGACGCGCGCCGCGCGAGCGGCCGTGCGCAGGTCGACATTTCGTTCCCCGAAATCGAAAAATTCGACCATCTGCCGCCCGCGCGCGTGGAAGGCCCGAGCGCATTCGTTTCGATCATGGAAGGCTGCAGCAAGTATTGCAGCTACTGTGTCGTGCCTTATACGCGCGGCGACGAAGTCTCGCGTCCGCTCGACGACGTCCTCACCGAAATCGCCGGCCTGGCCGACCAAGGCGTGCGCGAAGTCACGCTGCTCGGCCAGAACGTGAACGCCTATCGCGGCGCACTGACGCTCGGCTCGAGCGAAATCGCCGATTTCGCGACGCTGATCGAATACGTCGCCGATATCCCGGGCATCGAGCGCATCCGCTACACGACTTCGCATCCGAAGGAGTTCACGCAGCGGCTCATCGACGTCTACGCGAAAGTGGACAAACTGGTCTCGCATCTGCACCTGCCCGTGCAGCACGGCTCCGACCGCATTTTGATGGCGATGAAGCGCGGCTACACCGTGCTCGAATACAAGTCCGTGATCCGCCGCCTGCGCGCGATCCGCCCCGACTTGTCGTTGTCGACGGACATCATCGTCGGCTTTCCGGGCGAAACCCAGGACGACTTCGACAAGACGATGGCGCTCGTGCACGAGATGAGCTACGACACGAGCTTCTCGTTCGTCTACAGCCCGCGCCCCGGCACGCCGGCCGCGAATCTTCAAGACGACACGCCGCGCGAGGTCAAGCTCGAACGTCTGCAACATTTGCAGGCGACGATCGATGCCAACGTCGGCCGCATCAGCGAATCGATGGTCGGCAACGTCGAGCGCATCCTCGTCGAGCGCCCCGCCCGCAAGGATCCGACGGAACTCGCGGGCCGCACGGCGAACAACCGCGTCGTGAACTTCCCGGCGCCCGTGGCCGCGCATGCGCGGCTGATCGGCCAGATGATCGACGTGCGCATCACGCGCGCCTATCCGCATTCGCTGCGTGGCGAACTCGTGCTCGCGGAGCATGCCGAAACCCTTGCTTAAGGAAAGCCCTTCCGCCTTGAAGACAGCTCCGTCCCTGGAATTCACCGCGCCGCGCGAAGACAACGCGCGCCTCGCCAACCTTTGCGGGCCGCTCGACGAAAACCTGCGGCAGATCGAGCAAGCGCTCGACGTCACGCTGCAGCGGCGCGGCCATCGCATCTCGATTCGCGGACGCGCTGCGAAAGTCGCGCTGGGCGCGCTCGAAAACTTCTACAACCGGGCGCGCGAGCCGCTGTCGGTCGACGACATCCAACTCGCGCTCGTCGAAGCGCGCCATCCGGGCAATCGCGGCGGCGCGGCAGGTGCGAATCAAGACGAAGCGCCCCCGGGCCGCTACGATCCGGACCATCCATTCGACGAACCGGCAGGGATCGACGATGAAGACGCCGAAGAGC
The DNA here is from genome assembly GCA_036384755.1 of Trinickia sp. GTDB lineage: Bacteria > Pseudomonadota > Gammaproteobacteria > Burkholderiales > Burkholderiaceae > Trinickia. The sequence goes on from DASVLS010000022.1 coordinate 57,478, forward strand.
TCGGCCCGAAGCTCTACACGCGCCGCGCCGATCTGCGCGGGCGCACGCCCGCCCAGCGCGAATACCTGAAACAAATCGTTTCGCACGACGTGACGTTCGGCGTGGGTCCGGCGGGCACGGGCAAGACCTACTTGGCCGTCGCCTGCGCCGTCGACGCGCTCGAGCGCGACCAGGTCAAGCGCATCGTGCTCACGCGTCCGGCCGTCGAAGCGGGCGAGCGGCTCGGGTTCTTGCCCGGCGATCTCGCACAGAAAGTCGATCCGTACCTGCGTCCGCTCTACGACGCGCTCTACGATCTCCTCGGGTTCGACAAGACGGCCAAGATGTTCGAACGCCAAATGATCGAGATCGCCCCGCTGGCTTATATGCGCGGGCGCACGCTCAATCACGCGTTCATCATCCTGGACGAGGCGCAGAACACGACGCCCGAGCAGATGAAGATGTTCCTCACGCGTATCGGCTTCGGCTCGAAGGCCGTCGTCACGGGCGACACGACGCAGGTCGATCTGCCGCGCGGCGCAAAGAGCGGCCTCATCGAGGCGCAGCAGGTGCTCGCGAACGTGCGCGGCATTGCGCTCACGCGCTTCACGAGCGCCGACGTCGTCCGTCACCCGCTCGTCGCGCGTATCGTCGAGGCTTACGACAAGCACACGAAAAAGGACGATGCGCCGACCATCGACGGGCGGTAACGCCCGGCAACCGCTCATGAACGACAAGTCACGTCCGCCGCAATTGAAGCTGACGCTGCAGTTTCCTGCGGCCAAGGCATTTCCCGCGCACAAGGCCGCGCTCGGACGCGCCGACGTCGCTCAGTGGATCAAGGCCGCCCTGTTCGCCGACGGCGAGCTGACGGTGCGCTTCGTCGATGCCGACGAAGGCCGCACGCTGAACCGCACGTACCGCGGCAAGGACTACGCGACGAACGTGCTGACGTTCGCCTATGCCGAAAGCGAAGACGATCCGGTATCGGGCGATCTGGTGCTTTGCTGTCCCGTCATCGAGCGAGAGACGGCCGAGCAGGGTAAGCCGCTCGCCGCCCATTACGCGCACATGATCGTGCATGGCACGCTTCATGCACAGGGCTACGACCACGAAAACGACGACGAGGCGCAGGAAATGGAAGCGCTCGAAACCGACATCCTGGCCGGGCTCGGCTTTGCCGATCCGTACGGAGATCGTCCTCGCTGATCGCTCGCGCGCGATGTCCGACACGATCCCGCCCCCCCTTGCGCTCGCTACGCCCTCCGGCCTCGGCTATCCGCCCTCGCTGGGCGAGGCGCGGCTGCTCAGCGACGCCGAGCTCTCCCGATCGCTGGCCGATACAATGCGGCGCTGGGACGGCGCGAGCGATCTTTGGCTGTTCGGCTATGGCTCGTTGATCTGGAACCCCGGTATGCCGGCCGCGGAAACCGTGCGCGCGCGGGTTCGCGGCTACCATCGCGGCCTCTATTTGTGGTCGCGCGTGAACCGAGGGACGCCCGAGCAGCCCGGTCTCGTGCTGGCGCTCGACCGCGGCGGCTCGTGCACGGGCATGGCGTTCCGCCTGTCCGGCTCAGGCGCCGAGCCGCACTTGGAAGCGCTCTGGCGGCGCGAGATGCCGATGGGCTCCTATCGCCCGACCTGGCTGCCATGCTGGCTCGCGGACGGGCGCCGCGTCGACGCCCTAGCGTTCGTCATGCGGCGCGACGTGCCGACTTACACGGGCAAGTTGCCCGACGAGGTCGTCCGAACGGTGCTCGCCTGCGCACAAGGCCGCTACGGCACGACGCTCGACTACGTGCGCCGCACTGTCCATGCGCTGCGGGAAAGCGGGATGCCCGACCGCGCGCTCGAAGCGCTGTTGGAACGCTGCCTCTGAGGCAGCTCGAGCGCTTCTTCGTGCGGCCCGCGCACTTCAAACGCTTCCGACATAATTCTTTCGCGCAAAAAAGGTAGAAAACAGTGGCGAAGCCGACTCGCACTCGCCTTCGCGCACTTTAGCAGCACCGTCGGCAATCCTGGTTCCGCTTTTGCGTGGTGTATCCTTTACTCTCCGTTTACCACGCGTCCAGCCAGTTCGGGACGCATCGCCATGAACGACGCCTATCCCAGTCGACGCCATACCGACAAGCCCACCGAAAAACGCTCGCTGCTCGAGCGTTTGACCGACTTCATCTCGCCCGAGCCCGATTCGCGGGCCGAGCTCCTGGAAATTTTGCAGGACGCCCATGAGCGGAACCTGATCGACGCCGATTCGCTTTCGATGATCGAAGGCGTATTCCAAGTGTCCGATCTATGCGCCCGCGACATCATGGTGCCTCGCGCCCAGATGGATGCGATCGACATCGAGCGCAGCCCCGAGGAGTTCATTCCCTTCGTCCTCGACAAGGCGCACTCGCGCTACCCCGTCTACGAGGGCAACCGCGACAACATCATTGGCGTGCTGCTAGCCAAAGACCTGCTGCGCTATTACGCCGAAGAGTCGTTCGACGTGCGCGGCATGCTGCGCCCGGCCGTCTTCATTCCCGAAGCGAAGCGGCTGAACGTGTTGCTGCACGACTTCCGCATGAATCGCAATCACATCGCGATCGTCGTCGACGAATACGGCGGCGTGGCCGGCCTCATCACGATCGAAGACGTGCTGGAGCAGATCGTCGGCGACATCGAAGACGAATACGACTTCGACGAGGAAAGCGGCAATATCATCCCCTCGCCCGACGGCCGCTACCGCGTGCGCGCGCTGACCGAGATCGAGCAGTTCAACGAAGTGTTCGGCACGCATTTCTCGGATGAGGAAGTCGACACGATCGGCGGCCTCGTCACCCACCATTTCGGACGGGTGCCGCATCGCGGCGAACGCGTGCGCATCGACGACCTCATCTTCGAAATCCTGCGCGGCGACGCGCGCCAAGTGCACATGCTGCTCGTGCGGCGCGACCCGCTCGCAGGCCAACGGGAACGCGACGCGCAGCACGTCCAGACCTAATCCGAAGAACGAGCGCGGCTGCCGTCGCGCTTTCCACGCAATAGGCCGCGTCGCTCTGCTTCGCGCGCGAGCGATCGGCGGCAGCACCGCCTTTACCGACTCGAACGTCCACCGCCCTTTCGACGCCGCGTACCCATGGCCGAATCGATTACCTCCCGTCTGCGCAGCAACGCCGCTGCGTCAAGCATCGCCGCTCGTCCGCTTTCGCGCTGGCACTACGTCGCCGCGCTCGCGCTCGGCGCGCTCAACACGCTGTCGTTCGCCCCCACGCCGCACGGCGGATGGCTCGAACTGGCGGTCTTCGCCGCGCTGTACGCCTGGCTCAGCCGCACGACGGGCTGGAAAAGCGCGGCGCTCACCGGCGGCGCATTCGGCTTCGGCAATCTCGTGACGGGCGTCTGGTGGCTCTACGTGAGCATGCACCATTACGGCGAAATGGCCGCGCCGCTCGCGGTTGCGGCGCTCGTCCTGTTCTCGCTGTACCTGGCGCTTTACCCCGCCCTCTCGGCCGGGCTATGGTCGGTTTGCGCCGGTCATGCCGCCCATGGCGCCCGCGGCGAGCGGCCCTTCGCGCCGAGTTGGCGCGGCGCGCTCGCGTTCGCCGGGGCGTGGGCGCTCGGCGAATGGCTGCGCGGCACCGTGTTCACGGGCTTCCCCTGGCTCGCGAGCGGCTACGCGCAAGTGGACGGGCCGTTTGCGGGCTTTGCAGCGGTCGCGGGCGTGTACGGCGTCGGCTGGGTGCTCGCCCTTGCTTGCGCGCTGATCGTCCAAAGCGCGCATGCAGTGTTCGCGCGCCCTCGCCGGCGCGCGGCCGCGCTGCTGCCGGCCGCCGCCGCGCTCGCCATGATCGCGGCGGGGCTGCTGCTTTCGCGCGTGGCCTGGACGCAGCCCGGCAACGCGCCGCTGACCGTGCGCATTTTGCAAGGCAACGTGAAGCAGGAAATGAAGTTCGACGAGGCAGGCTTGCGCGGTGCGCTCGCGCTGTACGAGCAGATGATCACGGCCCACGCAGCCGACCTCATCGTCACGCCCGAAACGGCCATTCCGCTATTGCCCCAGCAGTTTCCCGAGGCTTTCGCGCGCACGCTGCGAACCTTTGCCGACGACACGGGTTCGTCGCTGCTCATCGGCGCACTCGGTGCGACGATTACGCCGGACGGCCGCGCCACCGACGTGACGAACAGCTTCTTCGGCATCACGCCGGGTTCGCCCGAACTGTACCGCTACGACAAGCACCACCTCGTGCCGTTCGGCGAGTTCGTGCCGTGGGGCTTTCATTGGTTCGTGCGGCTGATGAACATCCCGCTCGGCGATCTCGCGCGCGGCACGCCGGTGCAAAAGGCGTTCATGGTTCACAACCAGCCGATCGACGTCGACATCTGCTACGAGGACATCTTCGGCGAGGAAATCGCGCGCACGCTGCGCGAGGCGGCCGTACCGGCAGGCGTGCTCGTCAATGGGTCGAATCTCGCGTGGTTCGGCGACACGATCGCGCTCGACCAGCACTTGCAGATGGCGCGCATGCGCACGCTCGAAACGGGGCGGCCCCTGCTCGCGGCCACCAACACGGGTACGACGGCCGTCATCGACGCCCACGGGAACGTGACGGCTCGGTTGCCCGCCTTTACGACCGGCCAGATCGAAGCCAAGGTGCAGGGCATGACGGGGCGCACGCCGTATATCGCCGTCGGCAACGACCTGGTGCTGGCCGTTTCGCTCGTACTGATCGCTTTCGGCTTCGCGTTCGGGCGCAAGCGCGACCGGTCCGGCCTGCGGTAGCGCGCGACTTTGCCCGCTTCGGCGGCGTTCGCAGGCGCCGCGGCGCACGTCGCCGCAAGACAGGCCGCGCAGCCGGCGGCTTGCGCCCATCGCGGGGCAAGCCGGAATAGGCCAGCGCCCGCCACATTCCGGTAAAATTCATTGTTTTAGCGTCGGGCAGCGGCCAAACCGCCTGCCCGCCCGAAGCCGCACGCGCATCCGAGCGCGGCCGGCCGCCGGGCCCATCCGCCTCCAGCCGCCATAGGCAAGACATGCTCACGTTTCAGCAAATCATCCTGACGCTGCAATCCTATTGGGACCAACAGGGTTGCGCGCTGCTTCAGCCGATCGACATGGAAGTCGGCGCCGGCACTTCGCACGTCCATACGTTCCTACGCGCCGTCGGCCCCGAGCCCTGGCGTGCGGCTTACGTGCAGCCCTCGCGCCGCCCGAAGGACGGCCGCTACGGCGACAACCCGAACCGTTTGCAGCACTACTACCAGTACCAGGTCGTGCTCAAGCCTGCGCCCGAAGACATCCTCGATCTCTACCTCGGTTCGCTCGAAGCGCTCGGCTTCGACCTGAAGCAGAACGACGTGCGCTTCGTCGAGGACGATTGGGAAAACCCGACGCTCGGCGCATGGGGTCTTGGCTGGGAGGTGTGGCTCAACGGCATGGAAGTCACGCAGTTCACGTACTTCCAGCAGGTGGGCGGCCTCGATTGCAAGCCCGTGCTCGGCGAAATCACCTACGGCCTCGAACGGCTCGCCATGTATTTGCAGAAGGTCGAGAACGTGTACGACCTCGTCTGGACCGAATGGGAAGAAGCGGGCCCGAACGGTCCCGAACTGCGGCGCCTGACCTACGGCGACGTCTATCACCAGAACGAAGTCGAGCAGTCGACCTACAACTTCGAGCACGCGAACGTCGATTTGCTGTTCACGTTGTTCAACAGCTACGAGTCGGAAGCGAAGCGCATGATCGAGTCGCAGCTCGCGCTGCCCGGTTACGAGCTCGTGCTCAAGGCCGCCCACACGTTCAATCTGCTCGACGCGCGCGGCGCGATCTCCGTGACGGAGCGCGCTGCCTACATCGGCCGCATCCGCGTCCTCTCGCGCCTCGTCGCGCAGGCCTATTACGACTCGCGAGAAAAGCGCGGCTTCCCGATGCTCGGCAATCCCGTGCACGGCGTCCCCGGCTTGACGACCGACGAGCAGGACGCCGCGATGCCGGCGTGGGCGCCGCCGCTGAAGGTAGAGCGCGCGATCGACAAGGAATGACGAGACTTCAACGAATATGAATCAAGCTCACCAAGCCACACTGCTCGTCGAACTGTTGACCGAGGAATTGCCGCCGAAGGCGCTCGCACGGCTGTCCGACGCCTTCGCCGAGGGCATCGTCGAACGTCTGGCCGCGCGCGATCTGATCGCGGGCGAAGCGTCGTTCGAACGCTTCGCCACGCCGCGCCGCCTCGCCGTGCTCGTCAAGAACGTTCGCGCCGTCGCGCCCGAAAAACAAGTCCGCGAAAAAGTCCTGCCCGTCTCCGTCGCGCTCGACGCGAACGGCCAGCCCACGGCGCCGCTTGCGAAGAAGCTCGCCGCGCTCGGGTTTCCGGATGTGCCGCTCGCCGATCTCGAGCGCGCCTCCGACGGCAAAGCCGAAGCGTTCTTCCTGCGCTATGCGGCGCCCGGCGCCACGCTCGCCGACGGCCTGCAAGCCGCCCTCGACGAAGCGCTCGCCAAGCTGCCGATCCCGAAAGTCATGACGTACCAGCGTCCCGACGGCACGAGCGTCCAGTTCGTGCGTCCGGTCCAACGGCTCACCGTGCTGCACGGCGCCGATATCGTGCCCGTGACCGCGTTCGGTATCGACGCCGGCGACACGACGCTCGGCCATCGTTTTCTGTCGGACGGTCTCGTCGCCGTTCTGCATGCGGATGAATATGCCGAGACGTTGCGCACGAAGGGCCATGTCATCGCGAGTTTCGCGCAGCGTCGCGCGAGCATCGTCGAACAGCTGAACGGTCTCGCGCAAGGCGATCGCGTCGTGATGCCCGACGCGCTGCTCGATGAAGTGAACGCGCTCGTCGAATGGCCGGTCGTCTACGAATGCCGTTTCGACGACCAGTTCCTGCAGGTCCCGCAGGAATGCCTGATTTTGACGATGCAGACGAATCAGAAGTACTTCGCGTTGACGGACGAAACGGGCAAGCTGCGCTCGCGCTTCCTGATCGTGTCGAATATCGCCACGGAAACACCGGGCGAGATCATCGAAGGCAACGAGCGCGTCGTGCGCCCGCGCCTGGCGGATGCGAAATTCTTCTTCGAACAGGACAAGAAGAAGCCGCTCGCCGATCGCGTCCCGCTGCTCGCCAACGTCGTCTATCACAACAAGCTCGGCTCGCAGCTCGAACGCGTGCAGCGGCTCGAAGCGCTCGCGCGCGGCGTCGCGCCGCTCGTCGGCGCGGATCCGGCGCTGGCCGCGCGCGCCGCAAGGCTCGCGAAGGCCGACCTCTTGACGGACATGGTGGGCGAGTTCCCCGAGCTGCAAGGCACGATGGGCACCTACTATGCGCGCCACGACGGCGAGGCCGAGGATGTCGCGCTGGCCTGCACCGAGCACTATCAGCCGCGCTTCTCGGGCGACGCCCTGCCGGCCACGCGTGTCGGCACGGCCGTCGCGCTCGCCGACAAGCTCGAAACGCTGGCCGGCATCTGGGGGATCGGCCTCGTGCCGACCGGCGAGAAAGACCCGTTCGCGCTGCGCCGCCACGCTTTGGGCGTGCTGCGCATCTTGATCGAAAAGCAATTGCCGATCGATCTCGTTGCGCTGCTGCACGAGGCGGCCGCCTGCTTCGGCGCCACGCCGCATGTGGCCGACTGCACCGACGCGCTCTACGCATTCTTCATGGACCGGCTGCGCGGCTTGCTGCGCGAGCGCGGATACTCGGCCAGCGAGATCGAGGCTGTGCTGAGCCTGCAGCCGAAAAAGCTCGACGACATCGTCGCGCGGCTCGACGCCGTGCGCGAGTTCTCGGCGCTGCCGGAAGCCAGCGCCCTGGCCGCCGCGAACAAGCGGATCACGAACATTCTGAAGAAATCGGAAGGCGAGGTCGGCCTAGCGACGACTGCTGCGAGCGCAAACGGCGCGGCGGTGCTCGCGGTGCAATCGGCGCTGCTCGTCGAGCCGGCCGAGCGCTCGTTGAGCGATCAGCTGAAGAAAGTCACGCCGGCCGTGCAGGCGCAACTCGAGCAGCGCGACTACACGCGCGCCTTGTCGGCGCTGGCCGCACTGCGCGATCCTGTCGACACGTTCTTCAACGACGTGATGGTCAACGCCGAAGACGCCGCGCTGCGCAGGAACCGGCTCGCTTTGCTGGCCGAGTTGCACGCGCAGATGAACTGCGTGGCCGACATCTCGAAGCTCGCGGCGTAAGCGAGCGGTCATTGAGAAAGAGACGCGTATGACTTTCGGCAAAAAGCTCGTCATCCTCGATCGCGATGGCGTCATCAACTTCGACTCCGATGCGTACATCAAAACGCCCGACGAGTGGGTCCCGATTCCGGGCAGCCTCGAAGCGATCGCCCGGCTCAACCATGCCGGCTATCGCGTGGCCGTGGCGTCGAACCAGTCGGGCATCGGTCGGGGCCTGTTCGACATGGCCACGCTCAACGCCATGCACGAAAAGATGCATCGTGCGGCGGCGGCCGTCGGCGGCCGCATCGACGCCGTCTTCTTCTGCCCGCATACGGCCGAAGACCGGTGCGAGTGCCGCAAGCCGAAGCCCGGCCTGCTGCAGATGATCGTCGAGCGCTTCGAGATCGATCCGGCCACGACGCCCGTCGTAGGCGATTCGTTGCGCGACTTGCAAGCAGGCGCGGCGCTCGGTTTTCCGACGCACCTCGTGCTGACGGGCAAGGGTGCGAAAACCGTTGCGGCGGGCGGCTTGCCCGAGGGCACGAAGGTGCACGACGATTTGAAAGCGTTCGCGCTGACGTTTCTGGCGACGCAGGCCGACTGAACGCGCGCGAGTACGCTCGAGCCCAACCGATCGAAGACACCGATGCCCATCGTCCGCTTTATCCGCTCGCTGCTGCTGTTCCTCTTCTTCGTGGTCTACACGGTTCCGTACGCGACGGCTTGCTTCATCGCCTTCCCGTTCATGAACGCGGAGCGGCGCTATTGGATGGCCGTGGGCTGGTGCCGCAGCACGCTGCTCGTCGCGCGGGGCCTCACCGGCATCCGTTATCGCATCGAAGGCGCGGAAAACCTTCCGAACGGCCCGGCCGTGCTGCTCTCGAAGCATCAGTCGGCGTGGGAAACCGTGGCGTTCCCCGCCATCATGCCGCGCCCGCTGTGCTACGTCTTCAAGCGCGAGTTGCTCTACGTGCCGTTCTTCGGCTGGGCGCTCGGGATGCTGAAGATGGTTCACATCGACCGCAAGGAAGGCAAGTACGCGTTCGCCTCCGTCGTCAAGCAAGGGCGGCTGCGCATGACCGAAGGCGCATGGGTCATCATGTTTCCCGAGGGCACGCGCACGCGCGTCGGACAGCAGGGCAAATACAAGACAGGCGGCGCGCGCTTCGCGATCGATGCGGGCGTGCCTGTCGTGCCGATCGCGCACAATGCCGGCCATGTCTGGCCGCGCAACTCGTTCATCAAGTATCCGGGTACCGTAACCGTGTCGATCGGCAAGCCGATCGAGTCGGCTGGGCTGACGCCCGATGTACTCAACTCGCGCGTCGAGGCGTGGATCGAAGCCGAGATGCGCCGGATCGATCCCGGTGCTTATCGAGACGCGGGTGCGCCCGCCCAGGCCGCCGGCCCGAAAGGCGGCACTGCCGATCGCGCCGACACCTCGCTCGGTTGAGACCGCCTCGAAGCCGCCGCCCGATGCCCAAACCCAACCAGCCTCGCCCGGCAACCGAACTCGACAATCGGCAGCTCGACCTGCCGCTGTTCGCGGCGTCTGCCGACGAAGGCGTACTCGCGCCGCCCGCGGTCACGGCGCCGCCCCGGCCCGATTCGACGCCCGGGGGCGTGAAGCTGCGACGGCTCACGCTGAGCGGGCGCACGCTCGAGTACGGGCTCAAACGTTCGTCGCGGCGCACGATCGGCTTTTCGATCGACGGCAGCGGGTTGATGATCACGGCGCCGCGCTGGGTGACGCTGGCCGACATCGAAACGGCGATCGCGGGTAAGGAACGCTGGATCTTCGCGAAGCTGGCCGAATGGCAGACGCGCGTCGAGCAGCGCGCATTGCCGCGCGTCGAATGGCGCGACGGCGCCGAGATTCCTTACCTCGGCAAACCCGTGCGGATCGCGCTTGCCTCGACGCACGGCGCCCTCGCGTTCGATATGCAGACGGGCGCGCTCGCGCTGGCGTTACCCGCGCACGCCGAGGCTCAGCAGATCAAGGACCGCGTGCAAGGCTGGCTGCAGACCGAAGCCAAGCGCATATTCGGTGAACGGCTGGCGGTCTATGCCGACAAGCTCGGCGTCGCTTACAAAGGCTATGCGCTTTCGTCGGCGGCCACGCGTTGGGGCAGTTGTTCGAGCGATGGACGCATTCGTCTGAACTGGCGGCTGATCCACTTTCCGCTGTCGATTATCGATTATGTCGTCGCGCACGAACTCGCTCATCTGCGCGAAATGAATCACAGTCCACGCTTTTGGCAGACGGTGGAATCGATCTTCCCCGAATTCAAGGAAGCGCGGCACACGCTCAAGCACCACCCACCCGAATTGCTGCCGTCGCTTTGACTGCCGGCGCGCGCAACGCCAGGCGCCGCAGCCCGCCTCCGCCCCCGCAACGGCGAACCACTGCGGCCCCATGCCGAATACCCGAAAGCGTCCGCGCGGCGCCGCTCGCCACCCTTATCGCGTCTTTTTCTCGATGAATTCGATCTTGTAGCCGTCGGGGTCGACGACGAACGCGATCACGGTCGTGCCGTGCTTCATCGGTCCGGCCTCGCGCACGACGTTCCCGCCCTGCGCCTTGATCTTCTCGCACGCGGCATAGGCATCGTCGACCTCGAGCGCAATATGGCCGTAACCGGTGCCGAGATCGTAGGATTTCGTGTCCCAATTGTGCGTGAGCTCGATCACGGCGCCCTCGCTTTCGTCGGTGTAGCCGACGAAAGCGAGCGTGAAACGGCCTTCAGGGTAGTCTTGGCGGCGCAGCAGCTTCATGCCGAGCAGCTCGGTGTAGAACTTGAGCGAGCGGTCGAGATCGCCGACTCGCAGCATCGTGTGCAGCAAACGCATCTTGAACTCCGGTTTCACAAAAAAAGGCGAGGACGCGAAATCTAGCAAGAAACCGCCCAGGGTGCTCGCCCTGATGGCCATAGGGTCAATCGGTCATTGCCAGACGGAAGAAGCGCCATTTTGGTATGGTACGCGGGCAAGCTCGATCGCGGCGGCCCGCTGAGCCGCCGCAAACGCGGCAGCGCCGGACCAGTCGCCGGCCCTTGCCGTACCTCGGCCTTTTCGCATCGATCACGCCTCGAATGAATACTGCCACCGCCCCCGTCATCGGCGCCTCCCCGCCCGCTCGCCGCGCCCCCGACGCGTTCGCCATCGCGTTGATGTTCCTGCTGTGCGCCATTTGGGGCCTGCAGCAAGTCGCCATCAAATCGACGAACGGCGCGCTCGGGCCCATGCTGCAGGCCGGCTTGCGCTCGACCATCGCCGCGGCGCTCGTCTTGGGCTGGGCGCGGCTACGAGGGACGCAGTTGTTCCGGCAAGACGGTACATGGGCGCCAGGGCTGCTGGCCGGCATGCTGTTCGCAGGCGAGTTCATCTGCATTTTCGCGGGGCTCACGCTCACCAGCGCGTCGCGCATGGCCGTCTTCCTTTACACGGCGCCGTGCTTCACGGCGCTTGGCCTGCACGCGTTCGTGCCCGGGGAAACCATGCGGCGCGCGCAGTGGTGCGGCGTCGCGGTGGCGTTCGCGGGCATCGCGCTCGCATTCGCCGACGGCTTCGCCCGCCCACCGGCGCCCGGCGTGTCGGCGTTCGCAGGCGTTCTCGGCGATGCGGTCGGCGTGCTGGGCGGCGTCATGTGGGCCGCCACGACGGTGGTCGTGCGCGCCAGCTCGCTCTCGCACACGAGTGCGAGCAAGACGCTGTTCTATCAGCTCGCCGTGTCCGCCGTCGTCTTATTGGCGCTTGCGTTCGCATTTGGCGAGGAACACCGTGCGCACGTCACGCCGCTGGCGATCGCGAGCCTCGGGTATCAGGCCATCGCCGTAGCGTTCGTCAGCTATTTGACCTGGTTCTGGCTGCTCACACGCTACATGGCGTCGCGGCTGTCGGTGTTTTCGTTCCTCACACCGCTGTTCGGCGTCGGCTTCGGCGTCGTGCTGCTGGGCGAGTCGTTCAGCATGCGTTTCATGCTCGCGTCGGCGCTCGTGCTCGCGGGTATCGTGCTCGTGAATGCGCCGGCACGTCGGGCGCCGTCGAAGTAAAAAGCGTAGAGAGAAGTCCGGCCGCACGGCGTTGCAAAGCCGCGCGCGTCAAGCCTCGCGCGAGCCGAGCGCCTGCGCCACGCGCACGTATTCGTCGACGGGCACGTCCTCCGCACGCCGCGCGAGATCGAATCCAAGCCCATCGAAGTCTACGCGGTCGCGGTAAGCCGAAAGCGTGTTGCGCAGCATCTTGCGCCGCTGCGAAAACGCGGCCGTCACGAGCTCGCCGAACACTGTCATATCGACGCTCGCGAGCTCGTGCGGCGCGTAGGGAATCATCCGCACGATCGCCGAGTCGACCTTCGGTGGAGGCTGAAACGATTCAGGGGGCACGTCGAGCAGCTTATCGATCACATAGCGGTACTGCAGCATCACCGAAAGCCGGCTAAAGGCCTTCGTGCCGGGCTCGGCCACCATGCGCTCGACGACCTCGTTTTGCAGCATGAAGTGCTGATCGACGACGAAGGGGGCGAACGACATCAAGTGAAAGAGCAACGGACTCGAAATGTTGTAAGGCAGGTTGCCGACGATGCGCAGCGTCGGCTTCTCTCGCATCTGCACGAGCGAGCCGAAATCGAAGGCAAGCGCATCGCCCGCATGCAGCGCGAGCAGATCGCCGAATTTTTTCTGCAGCCGCCCGATCAGATCGCGATCGAGTTCGACCGCATGCAGCGGCCTCTCGGGCGTCGCCAGCCGCTCCACGAGCGGCTCGGTCAGCGCGCCCAACCCGGGCCCGATTTCGACCATCAATTGCCCGCGCTCGGGCGCGATGAGCGAGACGATCGCATCGATGATGCCGAGATCGACGAGGAAGTTTTGCCCGAACCGCTTGCGCGCGAAATGGCCCTGATGCTGTCTGCTGGTGGACATCGAAATCGTAAGGAAACCGAAATAAGTCGAGAAACGCCGCGTCGCGCTCAGCGCCGGCCGAAAACGGCGATGGTTACCCGCCGCGCCGGTTACGCGCCATCGCGACGGCCGTATCGATGGCCGCAATCATGCTGCCCGCGTCGGCGCGCCCGGTGCCGGCAAGATCGAGCGCGGTGCCGTGATCGACCGACGTGCGAATGAGAGGCAGTCCCAACGTAATGTTGACGCCTTCGCCGAAGGTCGCGTACTTGAGCACCGGGAGCCCTTGATCGTGATACATCGCCAGCACGCAGTCGGCCTCATCGAGGTAGCGCGGCTGGAAGAGCGTATCGGCCGGATAAGGCCCGCGCACGTCGATACCGCGCTGAGCGGCCAGCGCAAGCGCCGGCGAGATCACGTCGATTTCTTCGCGCCCGAGATAGCCGTTTTCGCCCGCATGCGGGTTGAGTCCCGTGACGAGAATACGCGGTACCGGCAAACCGAAATCGCGGCGCAAATCGCGGTCGATGATCGAGATCGTATCGACGAGGCTGTCGACGCCGATGGCGCCCGGCACATCCTTGAGCGGCAAATGCGTCGTGGCAAGCGCCACGCGCAGCGGCCGAGCGCCCGTGCCGGCCAGCATCATGACGACGCGTGCGGTGCCGGTGCGTTCGGCCAAGTATTCGGTATGCCCCGTAAAGGGCACGCCCGCATCGTTGATCGTGCTTTTTTGCAGCGGAGCCGTCACGATCGCATCGTAGGCGCCGCCTTGCGCACCGTCGATCGCATCGTCGAGCAGACCGAGGACATAGCGGCCATTCGCGGCATCGAGGCGGCCAGCCTGCGACGGCACGGCGAGCGGCCGATGCGCGACGCTGACCTGCCCGGCGCCGACGAGCGCCTGCCAATCGACGCCGACCGCGCCGGCCCGCGCGGCGATCAGCGATGCATCGCCGAGCACCACGAACCGTACGCCGGGCCAGTGCGCCGCGGCGCCGGCCAGGGCTGCCGCCGTGAGCTCCGGCCCCACGCCGGCGGGCTCGCCGGTCGTGATCGCGATATGGAGCGGCGCAGCGCTGGCGGTGCTCGTCATCGTCTATCGACTCACTGCTGCTGCGCGAGCGGGCCGCCGACCTTGTACTGGACGTAGGCCGAATCGCGGAGTTCGCGCAGCCAATCCGAGTACGCCTGCTCGGCCTTGCGCTGGCCGATGGCCTGACGCGCCAGATCCATTTGCTTCTGGACCGAGCCTTCCGCTTCGCGCCGCCCGAGCACTTGAATCAAGTGGTAGCCGTACTCGGTGCGAACGGGCTCGCTGATTTCGCCATCCTTCAGATTGTTCATCGCGCGCTCGAACTCGGGCACGGTTTCGCCGGGGCTGATCCAGCCGAGATCGCCGCCTTGCGACGCCGAGCCGTCCTGCGAGTACGTGCTGGCGAACTTCGCGAAGTCGCCGCCGGCTTCGATCTGGCTGCGGATTTCCCGCAGCTTCTGCCGGGCCGCGCCTTCGGGCTGACCTTCGCCGACGCGCAGCAGGATGTGGCGCACGTGCGTCTGGACGAGCTTCGGTGCATCGGCCGCCGAGCCGCCGACCCCCGTACGCCGGTCGACGAGCCGCATGACTTCGAAGCCGTCGCCGGTGCGAATCACGTTGGGGCTCACCTCGCCCGGCCGCAGTTGCGATGCCGCCGTGACGAACGCGGCAGGCAGGTTGCCAGGCGGCTGGAACCCGAGATCCCCGCCGGACTTGGCGTCGGCCGCCTGGGAATTGTCCTTGGCCAACGACTCGAATTTCGCGCCGCCCTTCGCTTGCTGCAAGATTGCCTCGGCCTTCTTCTGCGCGGCATCGACATCCGCCTGCGGCGCACCCTCCGGCACCTTGACGAGAATGTGCTCGATGCGCAAGTCTTGCTGCGCCCGGGCGCCCGGCCCGCGCTGGCTCGCGATGTAGTTCGCGACCTCGGCGTCGGACACCGTCACCTTGCTGTCGACCTCTTTTTCGCGCAGTTTCGAAAGGGTCAGTTCGTTACGCGCATCGCGCGTGAAGACCGACCAGGGCACGCCTTCGGCCTCGATCCGCGAGCGGTAGACGTCGAGCGACATGTTGTTGGCCGCCGCCAGGCGCTGCAGCGTTTTCTCCACTGCCGCGTCGTCGACGACGATGCCGTCTTCCTTCGCCTTTTCGAGCTGGATGCGCTCAAGCACCATTTGATTGAGGACCTGCGCGCGCAACTGGTCCTGCGGGGGCACGGGCGCGTGCTGTTGCTGAAGCCGGCGGGCGATGAGCCCTACGCGGTCGTCGAGCTCGCGCACGGTGATGACGTCGTTGTTGACGATGGCGGCGACCGAGTCGACCGTTTGAGCGGCTTGGCCGGCTTGCCCCTTCAACGCCTGCGCCGCGGCGGGCGCGGCCGGCAAAAGAATGGCGGAGGCCAGGGTGGCCGCCAGCGTTGCCAAGCGAACTTTATTCACGATTGCCACAAATGCTCCAAATGTCTCGGGCCCGTTTGTCACGGCCCCCTTTTGCGCATGCCTATACGAGCCGTACGCGCGTTTGCTCGTCCGCTCACTCGTAATTGGTGAATCTTGCCAGCGGCGGCGGCGCCGGCGGAGGCGGCTGGTACCCGGCCACGCCGGCGCGGAACGCCGACACGAGCCCGTTGTCGACCTTCGTCAATCCCTTGAGCGTCAACTGCGCGAGCACGCGCGTGGCCGACGTATGCTGCCCCGTGGAGTTCAACCCGTTCGCATAACGCTGCGCACCGATGCCGAGCACCCAGCAATCGGCATCGTACTGGAAGCCGACCAGACCGTCGACGAGGCGGTGCCCAGCCATGTCGTAGTTGAACCGCGCCACGGCGTAGAGCCTGTGCGTCAGCGGCCATTCGCCCGACAGCAGAACTTGGTTGATCGGCTCATTGTCGAGCGTCGTGTTCGCTCGCGTGTAACGATAGGCGACGTTCACGACTTTGCGGTCGCTAGGGCTGAAGCCGAAACCGACGCTGGCCCTCACGAGCTGGTTATCGTCCGCATTATATTGGAACGCCGTTTCCGAGGCGAAGCCGGCCCCGAGCTTGAGCGATGCGCCCGCAAGCAAATCCGAATGACTCGTGGCCGGCGTCGACGAACTCTGCGACAACGTCACACGCTGATCGGTGAAATAGTACTGCTGCGCCAGCACGAATCGCGCGCGCTCGTCGCCGGTGGCCGGATCGATGAAGCGCGACGTCAGACCGGCCGTGAGGCGGTTCGCGTCCGCAATGCGGTCGTTGCCGACGAAGGTATTCGACGTGAAGATTTCGGCGATACCGAAGTCCGACTCCGCGGTGTCGAACAGCGGCGCGAACGCCTGATTGCGGTACGGCGTGTACACGTAGTACAACCGCGGCTCGAGCGTCTGGATGTAATCGTTGCCGAACAGGCGCACCGACCGATCGAAAATGAGGCCGGTGTCGAAGCTCAGCGTCGGCACCGACTCGGTGAATGCCTTGGGCTGTCCGCTCGGAGCCGTGCTCGAGATGTTGCTGAGGTCGTACGACGCGAAATGAAACTGCGCCTTCGGCACGACGAAGTAGCCGGGGCCGACGATCCCGTACGATACGTACGGGTTGAACATCAGCCGATCGCCTTCCGTCGAATCGGCCGTGGTAATGCGGAAACGCGAGTAATCGGCCTCCGCACCGAAGTCGAAGCCGCCGACGTTGTACTTCGCGTACCTGACGTTCAATTGCGGCTCTCGGCCGTACGGCGGCGCCGACCCCTGGAGCGTCTGCCAGTGCTGTTCGCGCGCGAGCACGGACCAAGGGCCGTTGCTGTACGTTACGCCCGCTTCCTGCTGAAACAGGAGCTGGGTGCCGACCAGAAACTGATTGCCGACCGAAGACAAGTCCTCGGGATAGGTGTTGTCCGAGACCTTGTTGTACGAAACGTAAGCGCCGAAGCCGTGGCCGAGATTCTGCGTATGCTGCCAGTAGATGGCATAGCGGTTCTCGTGCTTGAGCGCGTCGTTCGGCAAATACTCGCCCGTAAATGTGCCCGCATAGCTAGGCGACAGATACCGGAACATCGCTTGCGTCTGCACGCCGCGCTTTGAAATGATGCGCGGCGTGAGCGTCAAATCGCGGTTGGGCGCGATATTGAAGTAGTACGGCACCGACAATTCGAAGCCGTTCGTCGAGCTCATCGAGAACTGCGGCGGCAGCAAGCCGCTGCGGCGCTCGCTCGTGAGCGGGAACGACAGCCAAGGGCTCGCGAAGATCGGCACGCCCTGAAAGAACAGCACGCCGTTGTGCGCGATGCCTTCGTCGGCGCCCGTATCGAAATCGAAGCGGCTGCCGCGGATGTACCACGCCGGATCCGCACATTGGCAGGCCGTATAGGTTGCGCTCGTGAACTCCGAGCGCTCGCTGTCGAGCAGATCGACGCGCGCGGCGCTTCCCGAGCCGCCGTTCGAATTGAAGCGATACTTCGGTTGCGGCATGAAGCCTTGATTGGCTTCGACCTTCAGGTGCGCCTCGGGCCCCGCAAACAGCACGCCGTTGTTGATCAAGCGCACCTGGCCGTACGCATCGGCCATGTCAGTGTCCTGATCGTAGTGAAAGGCGTCCGCCTTGACGACAGCCGTGCCGCGGCGAAGCTCGGCCGAGCCTTTGGTCGCCACGTCGCGGTCGGACGTGCCGTCGACGTCGTCGCCGAGCACGAAAGTCGCGGGCGAGCTGCCCGGATGCACCGGATGTTCCTCGAGCTGCGGCGCGAGCCGCAGGCCCCACGGCGCGTCTGTCGGTTGCGGCTGCGCAGCTTCGCCTGTCAACTGAGCGTGCGACACGGCGGGCATCAGGCCTGGAACGGCGAT
Source organism: Trinickia sp. (assembly GCA_036384755.1). Lineage (GTDB taxonomy): Bacteria > Pseudomonadota > Gammaproteobacteria > Burkholderiales > Burkholderiaceae > Trinickia. The sequence goes on from DASVLS010000022.1 coordinate 75,374, forward strand.
CAGCGCCGCGACGAGCCGCCTCATGCGCGGCAACGCGTCAACGGGAAAATTCGTGGAAAGGGGCTGTCTGGGCGGCATCTATCGTTTGGCGAATCGGCTCGGCGGAGGGCGCGGGCCCGTCGCAGTCACCCTCGCGGCCCGCGCATGCGGCGCGTCGCGGCGCATGCGCGCACCGAGCGCGCACTCGCGCGGCGACAGGCAGTCGAGCGGGACCGTGCGGAAGCCGACACGGGAACAGGGGCGCAACACAAAAAGTCGTCGGGTATTATATGGCAAGACGTTTTACCCCCCGCACCCACGATGACCGACTCCCCCGCCGACTCGCGCCGAGACGCCCTCGCCGCCTGGCTCAGTGCCTGCGCGCCCCGTTACGGCCTCGACGTGTCCACGCTCGCGCCGGCATCGGCCGATGCGAGCTTTCGCCGCTACTTCCGCCTTGCCAGCGCCTGCGAGCACGGCGCATCGCTGATCGCCGTCGACGCGCCGCCGCCCGAAAAGTGCCGGGAATTCGCGCAGGTCGCGCACATGCTGGCCGACGCGGGCGTGCACGTGCCGCGCGTGCTCGAATCCGATCTGAACGCCGGTTTCATGCTCGTCACCGACCTCGGCACGCGCAGTTATATCGCCGAGCTGGATTCGGACGACACCGTGCGCGCAAAGCCGCTGATGCGCGATGCGGTGGACGCCTTGATCCGCTGGCAGAGCGCGTCTCGCGAAGGCGTGCTGCCGCCGTTCGACGAAGCGTTCCTGCGCCGCGAGATGGAGTTGATGCCCGAGTGGTACGTCGCGCGTCACATCGGCCGCGAGGTCGACGACAACATGCGCGGCGTGCTCGATCGCACCTACGCCCTCTTGATTGCGAGCGCGCGCGCGCAGCCCCAAGTGTTCATGCTGCGCGATTTCATGCCGCGCAATCTCATGATCTGCGAGCCGAATCCTGGCGTGCTCGATTTCCAAGATGCGGTCTACGGGCCGATCGCCTACGACATCGCCTCGCTGCTGCGCGACGCGTTCATCAGTTGGGAAGAATCGTTCGAACTCGACTGCTTCGCCTATTACTGGGAGCGTGCAAAAAAGGCGGGGCTGCCCGTCGATCCCGATTTCGGCGAGTTCTACCGGCAAGTGGAATGGATCGGCCTGCAGCGGCATATCAAGATCTTAGGTCTCTTCGCTCGCCTGCATTACCGAGACGGCAAGCCGCGGTATTTGGCCGATCTGCCGCGCTTCGTCGGCTATGCACGCAAAGTCGGCGAGCGCTATCGCCCCCTCGTACCGTTCGCCCGGCTGCTCGACGATCTCGAGAATCGCGCCGAGCAGGTCGGCTATACGTTTTGAGCGAGCGGCGCGACCCATGACGGATGCTCTGAAGACAGCGATGATTTTTGCGGCGGGCCGCGGCGAACGGATGCGCCCGCTCACCGATGCGCGCCCCAAGCCGCTACTCGAAGCCGGCGGCAAGCCGCTCATCGTTTGGCAAATCGAGCGCCTCGCGCAAGCCGGGTTCACGGCGATCGTCGTCAACCACGCATGGCTTGGCGAGCAAATCGAGCGAACCCTCGGAGACGGCTCGCGCTACGGCGTGCGGCTCGCCTATTCGGCCGAAAGCGAAGCGCTCGAGACGGCGGGCGGGATCGCACAGGCGTTGCCGCTGCTCGAGGCGGAGCGCGCGCCTTGCCTGTTTGCCGCGGTAAGCGGCGATGTGTTCTGCGATTTCGACTATGCCCGCCTGCGCGAGCCCGCCGCGCGGCTGGCCGCATCGGAGAATCCGGGCATGCACCTCGTCATGGTGCCCAACCCGCCGTTTCATCCGCGCGGCGACTTCGCGCTCGACGCGGCCGGGCGGCTCTCGCTAGAAGGCGCCTTACGCTATACGTTCGGCAATATCGGCGTCTACGACACGCGTATGTTCCACGCGCTGCCGCGCGGCGAGCGCCGCGCATTGACACCCTACTACCGCGACACGATCGCAGCCGGCCTCGCGACCGGCGAGCTTTACGAAGGCCGCTGGGAGAACGTCGGGACGCCCGCGCAACTGCACGCGCTCGACGCCGCGTTGCGTGCCGCCTCGCCCGTGGGATCCCGCTAGAGACGCGGTTTATTAGCGCGCTCGGCCGCCCGTCGAACCGCCGTTCCCGGCCGCGGACCGCAGGAGCGGCGGTGCGCGCCGATTCACGCGCGCACCGCCCCGTTCTCAAGCATCCTCGCCGTGCGCGGCGGGCTCGGCTTGCGCACGCCGGGCCGCACGCTGCTGCAGCGCCCACATCTGCGCGAAGGCGCCGCCCGCCTCGAGCAACTGCGCATGCGTGCCGCGCTCGACGATGCGCCCGTGGTCCATGACGATGATCTGCTCGGCATGCACGACGGTCGAAAGCCGGTGAGCGATGACGAGCGTCGTGCGTCCGCGCGCGATCTGTTCGAGCTCATGCTGGATCGCGCGTTCGGAATGCGAATCGAGCGCCGAAGTCGCTTCGTCGAACACGAGAATCGGTGGGCTCTTGAGCAGCGTGCGAGCAATCGCCACTCGCTGCTTCTCCCCGCCGGACAGCTTGAGCCCGCGCTCGCCGACAGGCGTCTCGTAGCCGTTCGGCAGGCTTTCGATGAAATCGTGGATGTGCGCGGCGCGCGCGGCCGCGATGACTTCCTCGCGCGTCGCGCTTGGCCGTCCGTAGGCGATGTTGTAGTAGATCGTATCGTTGAACAGCACGGTGTCCTGCGGCACGATCCCGATCGACGCGCGCAGCGAATCCTGCGTGACGTCGCGAATGTCTTGGCCGTCGATCTCGATCGCGCCGCCGCCTGCGCGATCGAGATCGTAGAAACGAAACAGCAGCCGCGCGAGCGTCGATTTGCCGGACCCGCTCGGGCCGACGACAGCCGTCGTCGTGCCCGCGGCAACGGAAAACGTCACGTCGTCGAGGATGACGCGCGAGCGCTCGTAACCGAAGCGCACGTGTTCGAAACGCACCTCGCCGCCTCGCACGGCCAGCGGCGGCGCATCCGGCGCGTCCGGCACCTCGCGGGCCGCGCCGAGCAGCGTGAACATCCGGTCCATGTCGGTCAGGCTCTGCTTGAGCTCGCGATACACCACGCCCAGAAAATTGAGCGGAATATAAAGCTGCAGCATGAACGTATTGATGAGCACGAGATCGCCGAGCGTAAGCCGCCCAGCCATGACGCCCTGCGTCGCGCGCCACAAGATGAAGACGAGCCCCGTGCCGATGATCGTTTGCTGACCGAAGTTCAGCACCGACAGCGAGTTTTGCGATCGGATCGCCGCGGCGCGGTAGCGCTGCAGGTTTTCATCGTAGCGGTGCGCTTCCCACTCCTCGTTGCCGAAATACTTGACGGTTTCATAGTTGAGCAGCGAATCGATCGCACGCGAGTTGGCGCGCGAATCGAGCTCGTTCATCGTGCGCCGGAAATGCGTCCGCCACTCGGTCACCTTCACCGTGAACACCACGTAGACGAGCAACGCAGCGAATGCGACGAGCGCGTAGTAGGCCTCGTATTTGACGATGAAAAACCCGAGTACGAGCCCGACTTCGACGAGCGTGGGCAAGATGCTGTAGAGCGAATACGAAATCAGCTGAGAAATGCCGCGGGTGCCGCGTTCGATGTCGCGCGACATGCCGCCCGTCTGGCGCTCGAGATGAAAGCGCAGCGAGAGCGAATGCAAATGCCGAAAGACTTTGAGCGCGATTCTGCGGACCGCGCTTTCCGTCACCTTCGAAAACAGGATTTCGCGCAGCTCGGTGAAGAGCGACGTCGAAAGCCGCACGAGGGCGTAGGCGACGACGAGCAAACCCATGCCGCTCGCGAGCACGATGGCCGGCTCATGCTCGGCGCGCCCGAGCGCGGTCAGCGCGCGCATCGACTCGAGGCCGTCGACGATGTGCTTCATGACGATCGGCACGCCCAAGTTGGCGAGTTTGGCGCCGATGAGGCACGACAGCGCGAGGCTGACGCGCCCCTTGTATTCAGCCAGGTACGGCAGCAGCGAACGAATCGTCTGCCAGTCGCGGCGCGAACTGCTTGACGCCGGCGCGGGCGCAGGTTCTGACGAAGGGCTATGGCGGCGCATGGGTCGATGTGGGAGGAAGCCGCGAGGCGGCGGAGCGGGTTCAAGCTGCGCGCGCGACGCGTGCGGCGGCGGGGACCGCGCTTGCATTTGCCCGTACAATTTCGTTGATCGGCCTGGCTATTGTCGCAGGCTTGGCTCATTGTTGCAGAACAGGTACCCCAATGACGCTTTCCACCCCACTGCTGCCGCAAAAGACTTGCGCCCTGCGCGTCGTGCCGCAGCCTTCCGACGCGAACGTGCATGGCGACGTATTCGGCGGCTGGATCATGGCGCAAGTCGACATCGCCGGCTCGATTCCCGCGAGCCGGCGCGCCAACGGCCGCGTGGCGACCGTCGCCGTCAATTCGTTCGTCTTCAAGCAGCCGGTATTCGTCGGCGATCTGCTGAGCTTTTATGCCGACATCGTGAAGACGGGCACGACCTCGATCACCGTATCGGTCGAGGTGTTCGCCCAGCGCATGAGCCTGACCGAAGAACTCGTGAAAGTCACGGAAGCCACGCTCACCTACGTGGCGACGGATCACGACCGCCGCCCGCGCAAGCTGCCCGAATTGAAGTAAACGAAGTAAAGGGCAGCGGGGCGCGCCGAACCGCGAGGCGTGCCGCCAACCGATCCCGAACCGATCCCGCGCGGCGGCGTTCGCCGCTTACGCGAGCGCGCGGCCGGCCTCGCGCTCGCAGTGCGTCCGCACGCGCTGCAGCAGCGCCGGGATGTCGTCGCGCGGCATCGGGCGCGCGAAGAAATAGCCTTGCATCTCGTTGCAGGCGCGTTCCTTCAAGAAGTCGCGCTGGGCAGCCGTTTCGACGCCTTCCGCAATCACCGCCAACTGCAGCGAATGCGCAAGCGCGATGATGGCCGACGTGATCGTTTCGTCGTCGTGGGAAGCGCCGATATCCGACACGAACGAGCGATCGATCTTGAGACGATCGACGGGGAAGCGCTTCAAATAGCTCAGGCTCGAATAGCCGGTGCCGAAATCGTCGATCGCGAGGCCGATCCCGAGCGCATGGAGTTCGCTGAGCATGGTCACGGCCTCTTCCGCATTGCGCATGATCGTGCTCTCGGTCAGCTCGAGCTCCAGATACTGCGGCTCGAGCCCGGTCTCCTCGAGGATCGACATGACGAGCTTGGCGATGTCGCGTTGCTGAAACTGCCTCGCCGACAGGTTGACCGACACGCGCGCCGGCGGCAAACCTTGGTCCTGCCAGGCCTTGTTCTGGCGGCACGCCTCGCGCAGCACCCACTCCGATAGCGGCCCGATCAGCCCGCTTTCCTCGGCGACGGGGATGAACGCCGAAGGCGGCACGAGCCCCGCTTCGGGGTCGTGCCAGCGCACGAGCGCTTCCATGCCGACGATGCGGCCCGTCTCGATGTCCACCTGCGGCTGGTAATGCAACAGGAACTCGCCGTCGCGCAGCGCACGCCTCAGTCGACGTTCGAGGTTGAGCCGCGTGCCGACGCTCGTGTTCATCTCCGGCTGATAGAACTGGAACGTGTTGCGCCCCATGTCCTTTGCGCGGTACATCGCCAGATCGGACTTCTTCAGCAGCGTTTCGGCATCCTCGCCGTCTTGCGGGAAGAGGCTCGCGCCCATGCTGCAGCCGACGTAGAGTTCCGTGCCGTCGAGCGAAACGGGCTCGGAAATCGTCGCGCGCACGCGCTCCATCCAGCCGATCAACGATTTTTCGCCGACGTCGCCGGTCAGCACGATCACGAACTCGTCGCCGCCGTGGCGCGCCACGGTGTCGCCCGGCCGCGCGCTGCGGGCCAGGCGCTCGGCCACCACGCACAGTAGGCGGTCGCCGACGCTATGGCCGAGACTGTCGTTGACGTTCTTGAAACCGTCCAAATCGATGAAGACCACGGCGAGCGGTTTGCCCTGCTCGATCGCTCGATCGAGGCGCTCGCGCAGCAAGTTTCGGTTCGGCAGTCGAGTCAGGGCATCGTAGTTCGCCTGATATTCGAGCTGCTCCTGGTAGCGAATGAGATCCGTGACGTCGTTGATGACGCCGATATGATGCGTCGTGTTGCCGTCCGGACCGGGCACGGGCGCGATGAACAGCTGATTCCAGAACAACGCGCCGTCCTTGCGATAGTTGCGCAGGACCGCGCTGACTTCGCGGTTGGCCGCCAGGCCTTCGCGAATCGCGACCAGGCCTTCCTGGTCGCGATCGTCGCGCTGCAAGAAACGGCAATCCTGCCCGACGACTTCGGCCGGATCGTAGCCGGTGATGCGCTTGAACGCCGGATTGGCGTATTCGATGATGTGCCCGTTGCCCGACGCGGCAGTGATCAGAATCGCGTTGACGCTCGCATCGAGCGCGCGGCTTTGCAGCCGCAGCGCGAGATCCGACCGTTTGCGGTCGGTCACGTCCGTGTACGAGCCGAGCACGCCGATGACGGCGCCGTCCCCGTTCGTCAGAGGAATCTTGCTCGTGATCCCTGCCCGGTGCACGCCGTCGATGAGCACCTCGAACGCCTGGTTCATCTTCGGCACGCCGGTCGCGACGACTTCCCGGTCGGCCTTGCGCAGCGCGTCGGCCAGCGACGCCCAAGGCAGGTCGTCGTCGGTCTTGCCGATCACCTGCTCGGTGTAGGCGAGGCCGGCGTCGCGTGCGAACGCCACGTTGCATCCCAAGTAGCGCGAGTCGCGGTCTTTCCAGAAGATGCGCTGGGGAATGTTGTCGATGACCGTTTCGAGCATCTGATTCGAGCGCTGGGCTTCGGCTTCGGCCTTGATCTGCTCGGTCACGTCGTCGGCCAGCACGAACATGGCGGGGCGGCCCATGAACGTCAGCGCGTGATTCGTGATGTCGGCGCTCAATTGCGTGCCGTCGCGGCGCCGCTGCCGCCAGACACCCGCCGCCACCCGGCCGCGGCGTGGCGCCGGGTGCGCGCGCGCGAGGTGCGACTCGAGGCGCCCGCATTCTTCAGGCATCGACAAGTCACGGATCGTCATGCCGAGAAGCTCGCTCTCGCTGTAGCCGTACTGTTCGACGGCCGCCGCATTGACGGCCAGAAAGCCGAGCGTCTCGCGATCGTAGATCCACATCGGAACGGGATGCGCATCGAACAGTTCGCGAAAGCGCTGGTCGCTGCGGCGCATCGCACGCGCCACGCGCAGCTTCGCGCGCGCAGCGCTTTCTCGCACGCCGAACGTGTAGATAAGCATGCCGCAACCGGCCACCATCGTCACGATGAGCAGTAACGTGGCCAATCGCATCGAATGAGCGGAGGCGGCCAGCGAGGCTTCGAGCGCCGCATCCTCGCGTTCGCGCAGCTTCGCGAGCGCCGCATCGACGCCATCGAGCGTCGCGCCCAAGCGCATGTAGACGGGCGCCGCCCAGGCCCGCGGCCGGGCGTCGTCGGCCGGTTCGCGGGTTTCGCCTGCCGCCGGCGGCTCGGCGCGGGCGAGCGCCGCGCGCGTGCCGCGCTCCACGCCGTCCGCCAGCGCGAACAGCGCTTCGAGATCGCCTCGCATGGCCGGGTCGTCCGCCAACGCTTCGCGCAGTTGCGCCTTATCGCGAGAGAGCGCCGCTTCGCGGGCACGCTCGAACGCGGCGCCGGCCGGCGTGCCCGATTGCTCGAAACGGCCGAGCGCGGCAAGGCCCGAGGCGAGCGTTTCGCGGTAGGCGTCGAGGCCGCGCTTGACGCTCATGGAGCGCGTCGTGCGCAAGTCGGTCGCTCGCTCGCTGCTGATCAGGCCGTACGCGACAAACGCGTTGGCGCCGATGACAGCCGCGGCGACCGCGGCGTTGATCAGCAGCCGTTTCGATAAAGTGGCACTCATTGGATTCCGGACGTCTGTCGTATCGACTGCCCGCGGCTTCGCGCCGGCGTTCAGGGCGTTTCGGAAGAGCGGCGCGGTAGTCCCCAACGAACTCGCTCGGTCATCCACTGTGACCCAATGCGAACTTTTGCCCGCCAACTTCTGGCTAACGGCAGTATTGGCGCGAAATTTAGGGTAGAGGCGAAAAAAATTTCGCCCGCGCGATCAGGGCGCCAATCCGAACTCTCGCATGGCCGGCAGGAAGTCGTGGCTGACCTCGCTCTTGCGCGTCAGCTTGGCCAGGATGTAGCGCTTGAATGGGTCGAGCTGCCCCCAGCGCTCGGGGCTCGGCGCGGTCAAGCCGGCCGCCTGGCTGTGCCGCACGAGCGCATCGGGCACCTGTGCGGCGTTGCGCCAAGCCGGTTCGGCCTCGGGCGTGAACCACTCGGGTTCGACGTTCGCGTGCGTTCGCATCATTTCGAACAGCGCATGGTCGAAGTTCGGCTCGATGGCGACATCCTCGTCGACGGGAAAGCGCGCGAGCAAGACGCGATCGGCATGGGGCAGCAACTGCCATTGCGCAAGCGAAATGCGAAGGCCGAAGCGATCGAGGTTGAAACGAACCGACATCGGCATAAAGGTGAGATCTTCCGACGATACGAGCTCGAAATCGAACAACAGCGGCGTTTCATGCAATCCCATGGCGATGTCCTTTGCGCACGTGCGACGGTGGAGCGGGCAAACGGCGCCCGCTTCGGGTATTTTAGAACCTTACGCACGATGCGCCGGACATCGCCCGATCGATGCGCTGCGCGCGGGGGAAGGCGCCGAGCCGACGTGCACGACACCATAGAGAACCGAGAATCGAGGAGCGGACTTGAACGACCCGTCAGACGGCGCCGAAGAACGGGGCGTCACCGAGCAAAAAGTACGCCGGCACCGTGAGGGTGCGGTCGAGGCCACGCACGATACGGTCGGCCAGGAATGGCCCGTCGCGCTCGTTTTCAACGGCATCTCGCACGCCGTCATGATGTGCACGCCGCGCGATCTGGAAGCGTTTGCCGTCGGTTTCGCGATTTCCGAGGGGATCGTCGAGCGCGGCAGCGACATCCGCGATATCGAGGTCTCGCTGCATCGCGAAGGCGCGTCGCTGCCGTACGCGCAAGTGGAGCTCACGGTCGTTCAGCAGGCGTTCGCGGCGCTCAAAGAGCGCCGGCGCGCATTGGCGGGCCGCACTGGCTGCGGCGTGTGCGGAATCGAGAGCATCGATCTGCTCGACCTCTCTCCCGAACGGGTACCCGAGACAGGCTTTCTCGCTCGGCTCGCGCCCAATGCGATTGCCCGCGCGGCGGGCGAGCTGCCTTCGCATCAAGCGCTCACTCGCCTGACGGGCGGCCTGCACGCCGCGGCTTGGTGCAGCGCCGAAGGGGCGATTTCCTTGGCGTTCGAGGATGTCGGCCGCCATAACGCGCTCGACAAGCTCATCGGCCGGCTCGTGCTGGGGCGCATCGATACGACGGACGGCTTCGTCTTTCTGTCGAGCCGCGCGAGCTACGAACTCGTTCGCAAGGCGGCGCGCGTCGGCATCCCGATGGTGGCGACGATCTCCGCGCCGTCCTCGCTTGCGATCGATATCGCCCGCCAAGCGGGGATCCGGCTCGTGAGCTTCTGCCGGGAGACGAGCTACGTCGAATACGGCGGCGCCGACAGCGCCTAACGTCGCGCGAGCGACCGCATGAGTCCGCGCGGCGGCGTATGGGTGTCCTTCTCCGAATGGTGCACATGTCCGGCTAGCGCTTCGGCGCGGTCATCCCAAGTCGCTCGCGTCATTTACCGGCCGGACCGGCATCGTCACTCGAACTGCCGAAAATCCGGTTTGCGCTTCTGGAAAAATGCAGTCATCGCTTCGCGGGCTTCGGGCGCGAGCAGCATCTTGCCGAAGTGCACGACCTCCTGCTTCATGCGATCGGCGATTTCCTGCCCGTGCGCGCCCTTCATCAACATCTTCGTCACGCGCAGCGACGACGCAGGCAGCGCGGCGAGTTTGACCGCTTGCGCGTAGGCAAACGCATCGACTTCACCCGGCGGCACCAAGCGATTGACGATCCCCATGCGATGGGCTTCCTGTGCATCGAACGCTTCGCCGAGCAGCAGCTTTTCCGCGGCAAGCGGATAACCCGCGATACGCTGCAGCAGCAGGCTCGACGCTGCCTCCGGACACAGCCCCAGTTGCGAGAACGGCAGCGAAAACGTCGCGGACTGCGCCGCATAGACGAGATCGCAATGCAGCAGCAACGTCGTGCCGATGCCGACGGCCACCCCCGCCACCGATGCGACGATCGGCTTCTCCGCGCCGCTGATGCGCCGCAAGAACTGAAGCACAGGTGCGTCGTCGTCCGTCGGCGGCGACTTCATGAAGTCCTCGAGATCGTTGCCCGCGCAGAACGCGCTTTCGCCGCCGCGAATCAAGATCGCCCGCACCGATGCATCCTCGTGCGCCTCGGCCAGCGCGTCGGCCATCGTCTGATACATCGCCGCCGTGATCGCATTCTTCTTGCCGGGCCGATTCAGGGCGATCGTCATGACGCCGTCGGCACTGCGCTCAACCACAATATCCATCGTATCTCTCCAAGAAAAAACGGCTCTCGGCCCGAGGCTTCGGCCTCCGGCTCGCGAACCGTCATGACCGCGTCACGTTGCGGTTACAGGCGTTCGATGATGCCCGCTGCGCCCATTCCGGTGCCCACGCACATCGTGACCATGCCGTACTTGAGGTTGCGGCGGCGCAGGCCGTGCACGACGGTGGCGGCGCGAATCGCGCCCGTGGCGCCGAGCGGGTGGCCCAGCGCAATCGCGCCGCCGAGCGGATTGACCTTGGCCGGATCGAGACCGAGCTCGCGCATCACCGCCAGCGATTGCGCGGCGAACGCTTCGTTCAGCTCGATCCAATCGATATCGTCCTGCTTGAGCCCCCCGGCCTTCAAAGCGGCCGGAATCGCTTCCTTCGGGCCGATGCCCATGACTTCGGGCGGCACGCCGCGCACGGCGAAGCTCACGAACCGCGCGAGCGGCGTCAAGTTGAATTGCTTGAGGATCTTTTCGGAGACGACGATCAGCGCACCGGCGCCGTCCGACGTCTGCGAGCTATTGCCCGCGGTGACCGAGCCCTTGTTGGCGAACACGGCGCGCAGCTTGGCTAGGCCCTCCATCGTCGTGTCGAGGCGCGGGCCTTCGTCGAGCGCAATCTCGCGCGTCTTCACCTTGATTTCGCCCGTTGCGAGGTCGGGCACGCGCTCGACGATCGCGTACGGCGCGATTTCATCCTTGAACTCGCCCGACTGCTGCCCGGCGATCGCCCTTCGATGCGATTCGAGCGAGAAGCGGTCCTGATCCTCGCGGCTCACCTTCCAGCGCTCGGCCACACGCTCGGCGGTGAGACCCATGCCGTAAGCGATGCCGAAGTTCTCGTCCTTATCGAAAATATGCGGCGACATCGAAGGCGTGTTGCCCATCATCGGGACCATGCTCATCGATTCGCAGCCGCCTGCGATCATCGCATCGGCCTCGCCGACGCGAATGCGATCGGCGGCCATCGCGAGCGCGGTCACACCCGACGCGCAAAAGCGGTTCACCGTGACGCCGCCGACCGACTGCGGCAAACCGGCGAGCAACGCGCCGATCCGTGCGACGTTCAAGCCTTGCTCGGCTTCCGGAATCGCGCAACCGACGATCGCATCTTCGATGACCTTCGTATCGAGGCCCGGGACTTGCGCGACGGCCGACTTGATCGCGTGAACGAGCAGCTCGTCCGGCCGCGTGTTCTTGAATGCACCGCGCGGGGCCTTGCCGATCGGCGTGCGGCTCGCCGCAACGATGTATGCGTCTTGCAATTGTTTGCTCATTTGGCGCTCCTGCCGAATTAGTTGCGCACCGGCTTGCCGGTCTGCAGCATGCCCATGATTCGCTCTTGCGTCTTTTGCGTGCCGAGCAGATCGACGAACGCACGGCGCTCGAGTGCGAGGAGCCATTCTTCGTCGACGAGGCTGCCGGCTTCGACGTCGCCGCCGCACACCGCTTCGGCGATGCGCGAGGCGATCAGGAAGTCATGCGCGCTGATGAAGTTGCCGTCGCGCATGTTGACGAGCTGAGCCTTGATCGTCGAGATGGCCGAACGGCCCGCCACGGGAATCTGCTTGGCCGGCAGCGGCGGCCGATAACCTGCCGCGGCGAGCGCGCGCGCTTCCTTCTTCGCCGTGTCCAGCAACTCGAAAACGTTGAAGACGATCGTGTCCGACGGCTTCAAGTAGCCCATGGCGCGCGCTTCGAGCGCCGAGCCCGACACCTTGGCCATCGCGGCGTTTTCGAACGACTTCGACACGAACTTGAGCAACTCGCCGTTCGACGCGCCGATGGCGACCGCCGCATCGGCCGCGCGCAGCGCGGCTTCCTTCAACCCGCCCCCCGCAGGCACGAGGCCGACGCCGACTTCGACGAGACCGACATAGCTTTCGACGTGGGCGACACGCTTGGCGCTATGGAGCATGAGCTCGCAGCCGCCGCCGAGCGCGATGCCCGATACGGCCGTCACGACGGGCACGTTCGCGTACTTGACGCGCAGCATGCCTTGCTGGAATTTCTTGACGAACGGCTCGATGCCCTTGGCGCCGCCCATCATAAATGCCGGCATGGCTTCCTCGAGATTCGCACCGGCAGAGAACGGCCCGCCCGGCGTGCCGAGCTTGAGCGACGTCGGCTGCCATACGACGACCCCCTTGTACGACTGCTCGGCCAACTCGATCGCTTGCGCGAGGCCGTCGAGCACGCCTGGGCCGATGGTGTTCATCTTCGTCTTGAACGACACGATGACGACGTCGTCTTCGCCGGCGCGATCATCGACCCAAGCGCGAACCGAATCCGTTTCGAACAGCGTCTTGCCGTAGGTCTTCGGATCGACCCCGGTTTCGCCGACGAGCGGTGCACGGAATACTTGTTTGCCGTAGACAGGTAGCGTCGAGCGCGGCTCGAACTTGGCCGACGCGGGCGACCACGAGCCTTCGCTCGCGTGCACACCGCCCTTCTCGGCGACGTCGCCTTCGAGCACCCAAGACGGCAGCGGCGCGTTGGCGAGCGCTTTGCCCGCCGCGATGTCTTCTTGCACCCACTCGGCCACTTGCTTCCAGCCCGCGGCCTGCCAGCCCTCGAACGGGCCTTCGTTCCAGCCGAAGCCCCAGCGGATCGCGAGATCGACGTCGCGCGCATTGTCGGCGATCGATTCCAGGTGGACGGCGATGTAGTGGAACACATCGCGGAAAATCGACCAGAGGAACTGCGCTTGCGGATGCGTCGATTCACGCAGCAGCTTCAGACGCTCGGCGGGCGGACGCTTCAGGATGCGGCCGACGAGCTCGTCGGCCTTTGCGCCGCCTTCGACATACTCGCCCGTCTTGGCGTCGAGCACCTTGATCGTCTTGCCTTCCTTCTTGTAGAAGCCGGCGCCCGACTTCTGGCCCAGCGCACCCTTGGCGACGAGCGCGGCCAAGACGGCCGGCGTTTCGTAGACCGGCAAGAACGGATCGTCAGGCAGGTTGTCCTGCATCGTCTTGATGACATGCGCCATCGTATCGAGGCCGACGACGTCGGCCGTGCGGAACGTGGCCGACTTCGCCCGGCCCAGACGCGAGCCCGTCAGATCGTCGACTTCGTCGAAGCGCAGACCGAACTTCGCCGCCTCGGTCGCGACGGCGAGAATCGAAAACACGCCGACGCGATTCGCGATGAAGTTCGGCGTATCTTTCGCCCGCACGACGCCCTTGCCGACGACGCTCGTCAGGAACGATTCGAGATCGTCGAGAATGTGCGGCTGCGTGCGGGCCGTCGGGATCAGCTCGACGAGGTGCATGTAGCGCGGCGGATTGAAGAAGTGCACGCCGCAAAAGCGCGATTTCAATTCGTCGGAGAAGCCTTCCGACAGCTTGGTGATCGACAAGCCCGACGTATTCGAAGCGAAGATGGCATGCGGCGCGAGGTGCGGCGCCACCTTCTGATACAGATCGTGCTTCCAATCCATGCGTTCGGCGATCGCCTCGATCACGAGATCGCATTCGGCCAGCTTGGCGATGTCGTCTTCGTAGTTGGCCGGCTCGACGTAGCGCGCATCGTCCTTCGCGCCGAACGGCGCGGGCGACAGCTTTTTCAAATTGTCGATCGCCTTGAGGGCGATCGCGTTCTTCGGGCCTTCCTTGGCCGGCAGATCGAACAGCAGCACGGGCACCTTGGCGTTGATCAGGTGCGCGGCGATCTGCGCGCCCATCACGCCGGCGCCGAGCACGGCCACCTTGCGAATGATCAGATTGCTCACGTCTTTCCTCCCTCGGGATTTTTTAGAACAGCGCCTCGTCGACTTCCATCAACGTCTTCGAACCCGCGCGTGCTTCGCGGATCGTCTTTGCCGTCTCGGGCAAGAGCTTCGCGAAGTAGAAACGCGCCGTGGCGAGCTTGGACTTGTAGAACGGATCGCCCGACGCTTCCTTGTCGAGCGCGATGCGCGCCATGCGCGCCCAGAAGTACGAGAAGACCAGATGACCGACCGTGCGCAGATACGGCACCGCCGCGGCGCCCACTTCATCCTGGTTTTGCATGGCCTTCATGCCGATTTCCATCGTGAGCTTCTGCACCTTGTCGCCGATATCGGCGAGCGGGTTGACGAACTCCTGCATCTCGGGCTTCACGCCCTCCGCTTCGACGAAGTCCGTCACGAGCTTGCCGAATGTGCGCAGCTTCGCCCCCATGTCGCCGAGCACCTTGCGGCCGAGCAAGTCGAGCGACTGCACGGCGTTCGTGCCTTCGTAGATCATGTTGATGCGAGCATCGCGCACGTACTGCTCCATGCCCCATTCCTTGATGAAGCCATGGCCGCCGAAAATCTGCATGGCGTGGTTCGTGCACTCGAACGCATTGTCCGAGAGGAACGCTTTGAGAATCGGCGTGAGCAGCGCGACGAGATCGGCCGCTTCCTTGCGCACGCTTTCATCTCCGTGCGAGAGCTCCTTGTCGATCTGCACGGCCGACCAATACGAGAAGGCGCGCGCGCCCTCCGCATAAGCCTTTTGCGTAAGCAGCATGCGGCGCACGTCGGGGTGAACGATGATCGGGTCGGCTGCCTTGTCCGGCGCCTTCGGGCCCGTCAGCGAGCGCATCTGCAGACGCTCCTTCGCGTAGACGAGCGAATTCTGATAAGCCACTTCGGTGAGGCCGAGGCTTTGCATGCCCACGCCCAGACGCGCCGCGTTCATCATGACGAACATCGCCTGCAAGCCGCGGTTGGGCTCGCCCACGAGCCAGCCCTTCGCATTGTCGAGGTTCATCACGCAAGTGGCGTTCGCGTGGATGCCCATCTTGTGCTCGATCGAGCCGCATTTGATGCCGTTGCGCTCGCCCGGCTCGCCCGCTTCGTTCGGAACGAATTTCGGCACGACGAACAGCGAGATCCCCTTGGTGCCCGCAGGCGCGTCGGGCAGACGCGCGAGGACGAGGTGAACGATGTTCTCGGCAAGGTCGTGCTCGCCGCTCGAGATGAAGATTTTCGTGCCCGTGATGAGATACGAGCCATCGCCGTTCGATTCGGCCTTCGTGCGCAGGATCCCGAGATCGGTGCCGCAATGCGGCTCGGTCAGGCACATCGTGCCCGTCCACTTGCCCTCGACGAGCTTGGGCAGGTAGACGCGCTGCAGCTCGGGCGTGCCGTGCGCGCGCAGGCACTCATAGGCGCCGTGCGAGAGGCCGGGGTACATCGTCCACGCCTGATTGGCCGAGTTCAGCATTTCGTAAAGCGCATTGTTCACGAACGCGGGAAGGCCCTGACCGCCGTATTCGGGATCGCAGCCGAGCGCGGGCCAGCCCGCCTCGACATATTGACGATACGCCTCCTTGAAACCCTTCGGGGTCGTCACGACGCCGTCGCCCGCATACGTGCAACCTTCCTGGTCGCCGCTCTGATTGAGCGGGAAGAGGACCTCGGCGCAGAACTTGCCGGCTTCTTCGAGCACCTGGTTGATCGTGTCGGCGTCGAGATCGGCATGCTTGGGCATGCCCTTGACTTCGTCTTCGACATTCAGCAGTTCGTGCAGCACGAATTGCATGTCGCGCAGCGGCGCGGCGTACTGACCCATGACTTCCTCCAAAGATTTGCAGCGATGAGATCGGGCCGTCAGCTAGGTCGGTGCGCAGATGCCGCCCCGGCTAATGGCTTTCGCTCTTTGTTGAACCGCCCCCACATTCGCCTCGCTCGTGGTCGACCGAAGCAGGCGCTTGTGCGGCTACACCGGCCCCACGCGAAGCGTCCCCCTCGGGGACACCAGCGCGCTGTGGGCGGCCCGGCACGCACTGATATGAATCGATCGTCTTTTCCAGCGCGGCCCACGTCAGACGCTCGGCATCGGGCAGATGCAAAAAACGCGCGTCGTGATGCAGACCGAGCGTGAAGCTATACAGCTCGAACAGCATCAGGGCCGGATCGGTATCCGCCCGCAGATGCCCTTCTTCCACCGCTTGCGAAATGGCCCGCAAAAGCGCCGCCCGCCAGGTCGACACGCTCAGCACGAGCTGTTCGCGCACCGGGTTGTCGCCGCGGTCGTCGTACTCGACCGCGCCGCTGATATAGATGCAACCCGTCATGACTTCCTGAATGCGTCGCTCCATCCAGCGGCCCAACATGGCGCGCAAACGCGGCAGTCCACGCGGTTCGCGCAAGCTCGGGAAAAACACCTCCTCCTCGAAACGACGGTGGTATTCCCGCACGACCTCCACCTGCAAGTCCTCGCGCGACCCGAAATGCGCAAATACGCCGCTCTTGCTCATCTGCATGCGCTCGGCGAGCAGCCCGATCGTCAACCCTTCCAGGCCGTCGCGGCTTGCTAAATCGAGCGCTGCATCTAGAATCGCAGCTCGCGTTTGTTCACCTTTTCGCATAGCGTCTCTATACCGTTCTCATACCTGCGCCATCAAAATCGAACGGCCGTACTATTATTGAGCGCGGCCGCCCCTGAAACAAGGACTTTATTAGAAACCGGAATCTAACCGAGCGGGGGGTCGTCCGGCGTAGGGATTGCACTGTCTCGCGCGGTGTCGGTGGCCTCGGTTCGTCTTCGCCGATGGGGTCGCCTTCGCCGATGGGGTTGCCCTAGTCGTAGCCGCCGACCGTCAACAGCTTCATGACCGCGCGGTAGGTCGCATACGCCAACCAGTTAGTCAGGCGCTCGAGCCGCGGCCGCGCCGCGTAGCGGGACGCGTCGATCGGCGTCGCTTCGTCGAAGGCCGTCAGCATCGCTTCACGCAATTCGCCGATCTCGGGGTGCTCGATGAGCACGACGTTCGCCTCGTTGTTGAGCACGAGACTCAGCGCGTCGAGGTTCGACGAACCGACCGTCGCCCAGTTCGAATCGACGACGGCCACCTTGCCGTGCAGCATCGTCTTTTCGTACTCGGCGATATGAACGCCGGCCTTTAGGAACGTGCCGTAGAGGTACGGCACGGCGCGGTCGAGCGCCGCGAACTCCTTGCGGCCGATCAGGACCCGCACGTCCACGCCGCGACGGGCCGCGCGCACGAGGGCGCGCCGCAGCTTGCGGCCCGGCATGAAATACGGGTTCGCGAGCAGAATTTCCTGCCGGGCTCGGCCGATCGCGACGAGGTACGCCTTTTCGATCGCGCGGCGATTCACGAAATTGTCGCGTGCGACGAATGCGATACTCGGCGACTTGAGCGGGCGCTCCCATGCGTGCTCCGTCTTTGCCTGACGCCAACGGGAGCGCAGCGTCACCGCTTTCGCCAAGGGCACGAGTGCGCGGGAGACCTGCTCGCGATAAGCGCGGGAGCCGGGTGTCAAACGCCGCCACTGCGTATCGAAGGCTGCAGCGACGTACGCCACGACGGGACCCGTCAGCGCCACGGCGAAATCCCAGCGCGGTTGTTCGAGACGCCCGCCCGCTATGGCGTAGTCGTCGATGATGTTGATGCCGCCGCAGAACGCGGTGTGGTGATCGACGACCGCCAGCTTACGGTGCGTGCGCGACAAGCCGAACCGCCCGAACACGCCGAACCAGCCGGGGTTGTAGATGCGATGCTCGATGCCGGCCTCGACCCATTCCTCGAATACGGCGAGCCGCCCCGTTCCGAGCCCGTCGGTGATGATGCGCACGCGTACGCCGCGCCGCGCGGCGCGCACGAGCGCATCCGAGACCGGCCGGCCGGCTTCGTCGTCGCAGAAGATGTAGGTTTCGAGGGACACGGCCTCGCGGGCCGCATCGACCTGAGCGATCAGCGCGTTGAAATAATCGAAGCCGCCGCCGAAGAGCCGCACGCCATTGCCGGCCGTGAAGGGGAGCCGCGACGCGCGGCGCCTTGAAACGAGCGCTCTGCCGATGCGCGCGAGGCGGCGCGCGCCGCGTCCGCTCATGCGTCCTCGGGACGGCGCGGCGCTGCTGCCGGCGCGGCCGCATCGGCCCGCAGGCGGCGCGGCAACTGCAAGATCGCGTCGCGATTGGACGAGGAAAAGCACCGCGCCGCCGCTTGCTCGTAAGGCAGCCATGCATAGGCGGTGTGTTCGCGCGGCGCGAGCGTCACTGCGAGTTGCCGCGGCACCTCGAGCCCGAACCAGTGCTCGACGTTGCGCGTCACGCCTTCGGCATAGCGATGCCGCCAGACGGGGTAGATTTCATACTCGATTTGCTCGCCCCAATCGACGAGCGCGTCGATCCGCACGAACGGCCCGCCGACGACGATGCCCGTCTCTTCGGCAACCTCACGGACCGCCGTCTCCTCGAGCGGCTCGTCGATGCGGTCTTTCGAGCCCGTCACCGACTGCCAGAACCCCGGGTGATCGGCACGCTCGATGATGAGGACATCGAGGGCGGGGGTGTAGATGACGACGAGAACGGATTCGGGGATTTTCGGCGGCTTCAGCATGGTGGTCGATCGGTTCGCATAGGCGTTCGCTATGCCCGCGAGGATACCGCGCGAAGGCGGCAGGCGAACGCCGCCCCTCCCCACCTCACGCCTTCGGCTGCTCCGGCTGACGCAGGCGAATATGCAACTCGCGCAACTGCCGCTCGTCCACGGCGCTCGGCGCTTGCGTCAACAGACACTGTGCGCGTTGCGTCTTCGGGAATGCAATGACATCGCGGATCGAATCGGCGCCGGCCATCATCGTCACAATGCGATCGAGGCCGAATGCGATCCCGCCGTGCGGCGGCGCGCCGTATTGCAGCGCGTCGAGCAGGAAACCGAACTTCGCGCGCGCCTCTTCGTCGTTGATCTTGAGCGCGCGGAACACCTTGCTCTGCACGTCCTCACGGTAAATCCGCACCGAGCCGCCGCCGATTTCCCAGCCGTTCAGCACCATATCGTAAGCCTTGGCGAGGCAGCGGCCGGGATCGGTCTCGAGGTATTCGAGATGCTCGTCCTTCGGGCTCGTGAACGGGTGGTGGGCGGCCACGTAGCGCGCTTCTTCCTCGTCGTACTCGAACATCGGGAAATCAACGACCCACAGCGGCTTCCAACCCGCTTCGACGAGGCCGCTGGCCTTGCCGAAATCGGAGTGGCCGATCTTCAGCCGCAGCGCGCCGAGACTGTCGTTGACCACCTTCGCGCGGTCGGCCGCGAAGAAGATGATGTCGCCGTCTTGCGCACCCGTCCGCTCGAGAATCGCGGCGATGGCCGCATCGTGCAAGTTCTTCACGATCGGGCTTTGCAACCCGTCACGCCCCTTCGCGGCTTCGTTCACCTTGATCCAGGCCAGCCCCTTCGCGCCGTAGATGCGCACGAATTCCGTATAGCCGTCGATGTCGCCACGCGAGAGCTCGCCGCCCTTCGGCACGCGCAGAGCCGCCACGCGGCCGTCCTTCGTGTTGGCCGGCGTGCTGAACACCTTGAACTCGACGTCCTTCATGGCGTCGGTCAGTTCGGTGAACTCGAGCTTCACGCGCAAATCGGGCTTATCCGAGCCGAAACGCGCCATGGCCTCGGAGTACTGCATGACGGGGAACGGATCGTCGAGCGTAACGTCGATCGTCTGCTTGAAGACGTGACGGATCATCTTCTCGAACAGATCGCGGATCTCCTGCTCGCTCAGGAACGACGTTTCGCAGTCGATCTGCGTGAATTCGGGCTGGCGATCCGCGCGCAAATCCTCATCGCGGAAGCACTTGACGATCTGGTAGTAGCGATCGAAGTTGGCCACCATCAAAAGCTGCTTGAACAACTGGGGCGACTGCGGCAGCGCGAAGAATTGGCCCGCGTTCACACGCGAGGGCACGAGATAGTCGCGTGCGCCTTCGGGCGTGCTCTTCGTGAGCATCGGCGTTTCGATGTCGATGAAGCCTTGCTCGTCGAGATACTTGCGCACTTCGATCGCGACGCGATAGCGCAGACGCAGGTTGTTCTGCATCTGCGGGCGGCGCAGGTCGAGCACACGATGCGTAAGACGCGTCGTTTCGGAGAGGTTGTCGTCGTCGAGCTGGAACGGCGGCGTGATCGACGCATTCAGCACGGTCAGCTCGTGGCACAGCACCTCGATCTTGCCGCTCTTCAACCCGGCGTTGACGGTGCCTTCGGGACGGTTGCGCACGACACCGACGACGCGCACGCAAAACTCGTTGCGCACACCCTCGGCCGCCTTGAACATCTCGGCCCGGTCCGGGTCGCAAACGACTTGAACGAGGCCTTCCCGGTCGCGCAAGTCGATGAAGATGACGCCGCCGTGATCGCGCCGGCGATGCACCCAGCCGCACAGCGATACGGTTTGGCCCAGTAGGTGTTCGGTCACCAGACCGCAGTATTCAGATCTCATCGACATGGTATTCGTCTTTCGTTTGGCATAAGGGAGCAACGCGCAGCGCTTTTCGCGACAGGCGCGGCGTTAAAGGGGCGGCTCGACGGGCCGGCGCGCGGGCAGGCCCGCGGGCGTTTGCGGCGCGACCACGCCCATCGAAACGATGTACTTGAGCGCGGCATCGACCGTCATGTCGAGCTCGATGACTTCGGCCTTCGGCACGATCAGAAAAAAGCCCGAGGTCGGGTTCGGCGTCGTCGGCACGTAGACGCTCACGTGTTCGCCCTGCAGGTGATTGACGACATCGCCGCCCGGCACGCCCGTGAGGAAAGCGATCGTGTACGAGCCGCGGCGCGGGTACTCGATCAGCAGCGCCTTGCGAAACGCGTTCCCGCTGCTCGAGAGCAGCGTGTCCGACACCTGCTTCACGCTGGTATACAGCGGGCCGACGATCGGAATGTGCCGCAAAATCGCGTCCCACCACGTGACGAGCTTCTGCCCGACGAAGTTCTGCGTGAGCAGCCCGACGATGAAGATGAACGCGAGCGTCAGCAACGCGCCGACGCCAGGCAAGTGAAAGCCGAACAGCTTTTCAGGTTGCCACGAAGCGGGCAACAGCAACAGCGTCTGGTCCATCGTGCCGATGATGAGCCCCAACACCCAAAGCGTGATCGCCAAGGGCACGAGGACCAGCAAGCCGGTCAGAAACACGGATTTCAGCGTCGTCTTTTTCATGTCTACCGCCAGGGAACCGCTTGGGAAATAGTCTGCGCGTGCACTCGTGCCTCCGCGTGCCGGGGGCCGATGCTTGCGGCGGCGTCCGGGCGTGTGCGCGACCGGCTCGAAGCAGGCGGCGTGTGCGAACGTGGCGCTTACGCGTCGGTCGCGGCCGGCGCGCTGCTGCTGGCGGCCGGCTGCGCGCTGGCGCCTTCCGACTTCGTTTCGGCCTTCGCCTCGGGCTTCGCGTCCGACTTGGCTGCCCCCGTGCTATTCGACGCGTTATTCCCGGCGTTCGAGCCGCCGCGGAAATCGGTGACGTACCAGCCCGAGCCTTTCAGCTGGAAGCCCGCGGCCGTCACC
This sequence comes from Trinickia sp., assembly GCA_036384755.1. Lineage (GTDB taxonomy): Bacteria > Pseudomonadota > Gammaproteobacteria > Burkholderiales > Burkholderiaceae > Trinickia. The sequence goes on from DASVLS010000022.1 coordinate 97,131, forward strand.
TGTTTGCGGAACGCGTCCTTCCCGCATTGCGGACATTGGGTCAGCGGCGCATCGCTCATCTTCTGGAGCACATCTTTCTCGAAGCCGCACGATTCGCAACGGTAGGCGTAGATCGGCATGATTCTCTTCCCGACTATTTCCGACAAAAAAACGGTTGATCGCTTGCAAAGCGTTGAATTATAGCCGCAATTGGCCGTTGCCCGCCGCACGTGACGCGCGGCGTTGCGTGGCCTGAGATGAGGGCGGCGTCGCCGAAAATCAACCCCTGCGAACGGCCCGGCGCCGCCGCCGGCACGCGGGCTGCCGCGGCTCAGCGCTTGCGCCAGCTCATCCAACGCTCGCGGCCCGCGAATACGGGCAGCGAATCGGTCACGGGCTCGTCCTCGACAAGCGTGAAATCGCGGCCCAGCAACGCTTCCAGTTCGGCGCGCGTCATGCCGTACGGCGGCCCCTTCGGCGAATCGTCGAGAAAGAAAAACCCGGCGAGCAAGCCGCCCGGCGCGAGTAATTCGGCCATGCGCCGGGCATAGTCGGCGCGGCGCGCGGGCGGCAACGCACAGAGGAACGCACGCTCGTAAATCCACGTGGGCTCGAACGGCGGCCGGTAGGCGAAGAAATCGGCTTGCTCGACGAGCGCGGCATGCGGCCCGAGCTGCTTGCGCGCCGCCGCGACGGCATCGGCCGAAAAATCGATCGCCCGCACCGTCCAGCCGGCCTGCGCAAGCCACGCAGCCTCGTAGGCGCTGCCACACCCCGGGATGAGCACGGGTTGCGGGGCGAGACGCGCGGCAAAAGCGGAAAACGCCGCCGGCACGCCGGCCTGATCCCAAGGCGTGAAACCTTGCCGAAACCGCTCGTCCCAGAACTCGGCCGTATTCGGATCGCGCGTCGAGAAAGTGGGGACGCCGCCGCCGGCGGGCGGGGCGGCGGCGGGACGGTCGGGCGAGGGCGGCTTGTTCATCGGATCATGCCCCGTAAGCAAAGGCGAGCCACGCGCGCGCGACGACAGCTCCGGCGCCCACGGCCACGCCGAACAACAAGAGCGCCTGCAGCAGTCGATTCGTGCGCTTCTGCTCGAGCAGCAGCAATTTGATCGCAGCGTCTTGCGTGACGCGCGTGGTGTCGTGCCGCTCGGCAAGCAAATGATGGACGAGACGCGGCAGTTGCGGGAGCGTCTTGCTCCATTGCGGCGCTTCGACCTTCAAGCGTTCATACCAGCCGCGCCAGCCGATCTGCTCGTTCATCCACCTTTCGAGGTAGGGCTTGGCCGTCTTCCAGAGGTCGAGCTCCGGATCGAGCGAGCGGCCCAGGCCTTCGACGTTGAGCATCGTCTTTTGCAGCAAGACGAGTTGCGGCTGGATCTCCACGTTGAAGCGGCGCGAGGTGGAAAAGAGCCGCAGCAGCACCTGGCCGAGCGAGATGTCCTTCAGCGCCCGGTCGAAATACGGCTCGCAAACGGCGCGAATGGCGCTTTCGAGTTCTTCGACGCGTGTCGACGCCGGTACCCAGCCCGATTCCAAATGCAACGTGGCGACGCGGTGATAGTCGCGCTTGAAGAACGCGAGGAAGTTTTGCGCGAGGTAGTTCTTGTCGAAGTCGGACAAGGCCCCGATGATGCCGAAATCGAGCGCGATATACCGGCCGAAGTGCGCCGGATCGAGGCTGACCTGAATGTTGCCCGGGTGCATGTCGGCGTGGAAAAAGCCGTCGCGGAACACTTGCGTGAAGAAGATTTCCACGCCCTCGCGCGCCAGCTTCGGAATATCGACGCCCGCCGCTCGCAGTGTCTCCACCTGGCTGATCGGCACGCCGACCATCCGCTCCATGACGAGAACGTTCTGCGTGCAGAACTCCCAGTACATTTCGGGCACGAGCAGCAGGTCGAGCCCGGCGAAGTTGCGCCGCAGTTGGCTGCCGTTCGCCGCCTCGCGCATGAGATCGAGCTCGTCATGCAGATACTTGTCGAACTCGGCGACGACTTCGCGCGGCTTGAGCCGCTTGCCGTCGGCCCACAGGCGTTCGGCCCAGGTCGCCAAATCGCGCAGCAGCGCGAGGTCGGAATCGATCACCGGCAGCATGTTCGGCCGCAGCACCTTGATCGCGACGTCCTTGCCCGCATGCTGGCCCGACTTCACCTTCGCGAAATGCACCTGAGCGATCGAGGCGCTCGCCACCGGTATGCGCTCGAAATCGTCGAACAACACGTCGACCTTCGCGCCGAGCGATTTCTCGATGATGTCGATCGCAACCGCCGACTCGAAAGGCGGCACCTGATCTTGGAGCTTCGCCAGCTCGACGGCAACGTCTATCGACAGCAGATCGCGGCGCGTGGAAAGGACTTGCCCGAACTTGACGAAGATCGGCCCGAGGCTTTCGAGCGCAAGGCGCAGCCGCACGGCCGGCGGCGACTTGAACTTGCGGCCGATCGTCGTGATACGCAGGAGAAAACGGACGCGACGATCGCTGATGCGGCTCAGCATCATTTCGTCGAGGCCGAAACGCACGACGGTGTAGATGATCTTGATAAAGCGCAGTAGACGCATGGCTCGCCCGGGGACTAACGCACACGCCGCAACGCGCCCGCCTGGCGCGAGGGCGGCCGCTGTTCGAGCCGTTCGATGCGTTTCTCGACCCGCGCGAGCGCGTCCCTTGCGCGCGCCAGCTCGCCGTTGAAGGCGTCGAGCGCCGCGCGCCTCACGAGCTGCGGGCTTTCGTCGAGCAAGTATTCGGCGATCGAATCGCGCAGGCTGCGGCCCGCGCGCAATGCGTGCTCACCGGCCGAGCGAACGACTTGCGCGGCGCGGTGGGCCGGCGCGTCGCCGATCAGCTTCGCCAGATCTTCCTCGGGCTCCCAGCGCAGGTGCTCGGCCAGCTTCGCGAGCTGCGTGGCGAATTCGGCGTCGCCCTCGATCTTGACGTGCTTCATCACCGCCGCCTGACCGCCCTGCATGAAAGCGGGCAGCGCGTCGGGCCCGATGGCGAGCGCGACATCCGCGACGCGCGCATCGATCTCGTCGATGGCGCTCAAGTACCCGTCGGACTCGACGGCGAGGGTCAACACGATCGAGGAAAACGTGAGACGGGCCGTCTTGCCTGCATACGGCGCGAGACGTTCGCGCGCCCACGTTTCGCGAGCGAGCAGATGGTTGACGGCGGCGGCAAAGGGCTTGGCGGCAAGAGTCATCGGGTAGTAATAAAAAGCCCGCGCCGACGGCAGCCGACGCGGGCCTCTATTGTAGCGCCCGATGCCGAGGCGCTAACGTCGGCCGAACGGCCAGGGGCCGGCGGCCCTTGCCGGAAGGCCGCCGCGAGACCCTGCGCTATCGGGACGCACCCGCGGTCAGCGGGTTCAAGCGCTCGGACGCCGGGACGGCAGGCAGCGGGGGGCCGCCGAATACCACGGTGGTCCTGCCGTTGTAGTCGCTGTCTCGATTGAGGCAGTTCTCACGGCCGAAAGATTGGACGTCCGACACCTCGCAAACAGCCGATTTGAATAGCGTGCCGTCGGTGCAAAGATCGGCCGAACCCGGCTCGACCGGCTGCACCGCTTCCGTTTCGACGCGGGTAACGAACCACCCCGATTCTTGGTCGAAGCGCCTGATCAACCGCATGCGGCACTGCCACTCGAAGCCGTCTCGCGGGCGAGAGGCTTTGACGAGCCAATGCAGTTCCTTCGGCTCATACATGCAATCGTTTTGAAACAGCTTCTCGGAATAGCGGTAATTCGGATTCCATCCTTGTGCAACCGTGAAGTGCGTGGGCCCAGCCGCCCGCGCGCAGGAAGCGTTCTCCTGGATGAATTCGAAGCGCGGGTTGCTAGGGTCGTAGTTGTCCCAGACAATCGCATTGAAGCGCCTTTTCGGCTGCGCATCGACTTGCGCCGCACAGCCGAGCAACGCCCCCATCAACGCGAACACGACGAATGTGCGCATGAAATGAGTGGTCCGAGTGCGCCGGCCTCGGCGCGTCTATATCTCGAAGACGCGCCAAGCAAGACTTTTCGCGAGGCCGGAGTTGGATCGAGTTCGCCGCTCGTGCCGGCACCCGTACGCTCGGCGCCGGCGAGCCTAGGGCAACCGCAGCGGTCAGTGGGTGGTGGACTGCTGGATACCCGCTAGCAGCCACCCCTCACCCGGTTCGGCTGACTTCGACAGATTCCAAATTTCCTCGAACGGCTCGGCAGCCGCATCGGCCGATTCACGGATCAGGCCGCTAAAGCGCACGCTCGCGAAGTATTCGGCGCCGTGGTCCGCAAGATCGAGCAATTCGGCATGCAACTGAACGACATCGGTCCGCGCCGGCGCGCCATGTCGCGCATCGATCTCGCTTTTCAAGTCCGTAAACATCGCGGCCGTCGTAACAGCTCGGATATCGGCAAGATTGCCGGCGTCGCTGGCCGCCTGCAACCGCACGAAATTGGCCTTGGCGTGCTGGACGAACGCCTCGGCATCGAAGCCGGCAGGCAATGCCAAAGCAGCGACGCCGGCGAACTGCGGGGCAGCCGCATTGGACGCGCCCGGCGCCGTCGCGACGCTAGCGCTGTTTCGCAGGCCGTATCCGCTCCCATGCGATGCGTCGAAGCGCTCGCTTCCCGCCTCGCTAGGCGATTGCCGCGTGCCATGCGCCGCATTCGCGCCATAAGCGAGCGCCGGCTCGCGCCGCGTACGGGACATCAGCTTACGAACGAGCCAGATGCCGGCCATGGCCAGCGCGGCCACGACGATGACGTTCGCCATTGCGCTCGCGAACGCAGAACCCAGCCCCAGATGCGACAGCAGCGCCGCGATGCCCAGGCCGGCCGCGAGGCCGGCGATCGGCCCGAGCCAGCGCGACCGCGCAGGCGCCGCGGGCGGTGCGCTCGGCGCGCGCTGCGTTTGCGCACCGGCGGCGGACTGTGTGCCCGACGGCGCCGAACGCAAGGATTGTTGCGCCGGCGGCGCGGCGTCGCGCTGCATCGTCGCCTGCGATTGGCGCCCGATGCTGCGTCCGCCGCCGAGTCGCTTCGCCTCGGCGTCGAGCGTCGCCATCGTGCCTGCCGCGATCATCGTCGCCACGGCGAAGAGCCGGATTCGCCTCGTCAAATGCCATGAAAGCTGTTTGGAAGGATGAGAAAGCGAATCGGCCATGGTTACATTCCTTATAAAAACAATGAGTTAGGGGCGCTAGTATTTCACCCCCACGTGCAAGGCTACCACGCCAGCTGACAAATTGTAATATTTCACGTTGTCTAGCCCAGCCTGCTCCATCATCGTTTTCAGCGTGTCTTGGTCGGGATGCATCCGGATCGACTCGGCCAGATAGCGATAGCTGTCCGCATCTTTGGCGAACTTGTCGCCTAACCACGGCAAAACCTTGAACGAGTAGACGTCGTACGCTTTTTTCAACGGCTCCCAAACCTTCGAGAACTCCAACACGAGCAACCGGCCGCCCGGCTTGAGCACGCGACGCATCTCGGAAAGGGCGACTTCCTTGCGCGTCATGTTGCGCAGTCCGAACGCCACCGTGGCCACATCGAAGTAATTGTCAGGAAACGGAATCTTCTCGGCATCGCACAGCAGGGCCGGGGTAATGACGCCGCGGTCGAGCAGGCGATCGCGCCCGACGCGCAGCATCGATTCGTTGATGTCGGTCAGCCAGACCTCGCCGGTCGGCCCCGCCTGCTTGGCGAAGGCCTTCGACAGGTCGCCGGTGCCGCCCGCGATGTCGAGGACCTTGTAGCCGGGGCGGACACTCGCCTGTGCGATCGTGAATTGCTTCCAGACGCGGTGCAGGCCGCCCGACATCAGGTCGTTCATCAAGTCGTAGTTGGTCGCGACCGAATGGAACACGCCCGCCACCTTTTTCGCCTTGTCCTGTTCTTCGACGGTCTCGAAGCCGAAATGGGTCTTGCTCATCGCGTTTATCCTCCGCGTTTTCTCGATTTGGGGGCCAATGCTTTTCAGTGACAGTGGCCGCGCGCCGCGCCGGGGGCGGCCATGGGTGCGTCGCGGTCGACCCCGGCTTGCGCGAGCTTGTCGAAATAGGCGCGCCACAGGTCGTCCTGCCGCGTCGCCAGCTCGTAAAGCAGATCCCAGGAATAGATGCCGGTCGCATGGCCGTCCGAGAATGCCGGCTGCAGCGCATAGTTGCCGACGCTTTCGAGCGATACGATCGTCACCTCGCGCTTGCCCGTTTGCAGCGTTTCTTGCCCCGGACCATGCCCGCGCACCTCGGCCGACGGCGAATAGACCCGCATCAACTCGAACGGGATACGGTAACTCCGTCCGTCGGCGTATTGCAGTTCCAACGCGCGCGATTTTGCGTGAACGACGATGCCCGTCGGCACCGGCGTCTGTGAGGTCAGTCCACTCATAGTTTGCCCCTCTTGGGTATTGCGCTGCCGCCGGGCCCCGCGGCCGTCAATCGACTGCTTGCGCCATTTCGTGCCGGAGCGCCTCGGCGATGAGCGTGGCTTGCGCGCGCCGCTGCGAGAGCAGCGCCTCCGAAACGGATCGCTGCCTAGGCGCCCAAATGGGCAGCGGAAAGTGCGCGTCGTTCGAAAACCGCGGGATCACGTGCCAGTGCACGTGCGGCACCTGGTTGCCGAGGCTCGCGAGATTCACCTTGACGGGCGCCAGCACGCGCCGTACCGCGCGCTCGGTCGCATAGACGGCGTGCATGACGCGCTGGCGCTGCGCCGGCTCCAAGTCGGAAAACTCGGCCACGTGCGCGTTCCAAACGACGCGGCAGAACCCCGGATAGTCGTGCTCGTCGGCCAACACGACGCGCAGTTCGTCGTCCTGCCAAAGCACGACCCCGCCCTCTTCACGGCAAAATACGCAATCCATCATCGCCCCTTGGCGTCGACAACCGCCGGCGAGCGCGACCCGCGCCCCGGCGACCCGTATTAGACCAGCACGCGCTCGATCCCGCCATTATTCGCGCGCTCGACGTACTCGGCCATCCAGTTCTCGCCCAGTACGTGGCGCGCCATCTCGACGACGATGTAATCGGCTTCGATGCCCGCGTCCTCGTTGTAACGCGACAGGCCCTGCAGACAAGCCGGGCAGCTCGTCAGCACTTTGACGTCGGCCGCGCCGTTGCCCGCAGCCGCCGCTTCGGCGCCGTTCGCGCCCGCCGCGGCGATCGGAATCTCGCGCAGCTTGGCCGCGCCCTTGCGGATTTCCTCTTCCTTACGGAAGCGCACCTGCGTCGAAATGTCCGGCCGCGTCACGGCCAGCGTACCCGACTCGCCGCAGCATCGCTCGTTCTTCTCGATCGTGTAGCCGTCGTGGCTCGAGCCCATCAACTCGTTGACGAGCTTGACCGGGTCGATCGTCTTGATCGGCGTATGGCACGGGTCGTGGTACATGTAGCGCGTGCCCGATACGCCGTCGAGCTTGATCCCCTTTTCGAGCAGGAACTCGTGGATGTCGATGATGCGGCAGCCCGGGAAGATCTTCTCGAATTCGTACCCCGCCAGTTGGTCATAGCAGGTGCCGCACGAGACGACGACCGTCTTGATGTCGAGATAGTTCAGCGTGTTGGCCACGCGATGGAACAGCACGCGGTTGTCCGTGACGATCTTCTCGGCCTTGTCGTACTGCCCCGAGCCGCGCTGCGGGTACCCGCAGCACAGGTAGCCGGGCGGCAGCACCGTTTGCACGCCCGCCTCCCACAGCATGGCTTGCGTCGCGAGCCCCACTTGCGAGAAGAGCCGCTCCGATCCGCACCCCGGGAAGTAGAACACCGCCTCCGAATCGACGGTCGTCGTCTTCGGATTGCGGATGATCGGCACGATCTTGTTGTCCTCGATGTCGAGCAGCGCGCGCGCCGTTTTCTTCGGCAGATTGCCCGGCATCTTCTTGTTGACGAAGTGGATCACCTGCTCGACGACGGGCGGCTTGCCCGTCGTTGCCGGCGGATGCGCGGTCTGCTTCCGGGCGAAGTTCTTCAGCAACTCGTTGCCGAGGCGCTGCGCCTTGTAGCCGACGCCCATCATCGCCGTGCGGGCGAGGTTGATCGTCTGCGGATTCGTGGCGTTCAGGAAGAACATGCCGGCCGCCGAGCCCGGATTGAACTTCTTCTTGCCCATCTTGCGCAGCAGATTGCGCATGTTCATCGACACGTCGCCGAAGTCGATCTTGACCGGGCACGGCGTCACGCACTTGTGGCAAACCGTGCAGTGATCGGCCACGTCGTTGAATTCGTCCCAATGCTTGATCGACACGCCACGGCGCGTCTGCTCCTCATACAGGAACGCTTCGATGAGCAGCGAGGTAGCCAGAATCTTGTTGCGTGGGCTGTAGAGCAAGTTCGCGCGCGGCACGTGCGTGGCGCAGACGGGCTTGCACTTGCCGCAGCGCAGGCAGTCCTTCACCGAATCGGCAATCGCGCCGATGTCGGACTGCTGCATGATCAGCGATTCATAGCCCATGAGGCCGAAGCTGGGCGTATAGGCGTTGCGCAGGTCCGCGCCCGGCAACAGCTTGCCCTTGTTGAAGCGGCCCTGCGGGTCGACCCGTTCCTTGTAGGCGCGGAAATCGGCGATTTCGGCTTCCGTGAGGAATTCGAGTTTCGTGATGCCGATGCCGTGCTCGCCCGAGATCACGCCGTCGAGCGAACGCGCGAGGTTCATGATGCGCTCGACCGCTTTGTGCGCGTCTTGCAGCATCTCGTAGTTGTCCGAGTTGACCGGAATGTTCGTGTGCACGTTGCCGTCGCCCGCGTGCATATGCAGCGCGACGAATACGCGGCCGCGCAGCACGCGCTTGTGGATCGCCTGCGCCTCGTCGAGGATCGGCTTGAACTCGCCGCCGTTGAAGATCTGCCGCAATTCGGCGCGAATCTCCTGCTTCCACGACACGCGGATCGTACGGTCTTGCGTGACATGAAACACCGTCACGCCCGCTTGATCGTCCACGCGGTCGGCGAACTTCTCGGCCAGCGCCGCGTAGCCGAGCTGAACGAGGTAGTGCTGCGCCTCGCGCAGCGACATGTCGAGCTTGTCGCGCAGGAAAGTCCAACGCGCACGCACGCGCTGCAGCAGCTCGAGCGCTTGCTGGACGCGGTCTTCGAGCAGTTCGGCGCTCGGGATTTCGTTGGCGTCGTCGGTCTTGCCGAGCGGCAGGTTGCCGCCCTTGAAGAACGCTTCCAGCGCGTCGACGAGTTGCAGCTTGTTCTTGATCGACAGCTCGATGTTGATCCGCTCGATGCCGTCCGTGTACTCGCCCATCCGCCCGAGCGGAATGACGACGTCTTCGTTGATCTTGAACGCATTCGTATGCTTGGCGATCGCGGCCGTGCGGCTGCGGTCGAGCCAGAAGCGCTTGCGCGCTTCGGCGCTGACGGCGACGAACCCCTCGCCGCTCTTGCCGTTCGCCATGCGCACGACTTCCGAGGTGGCCGCGGCCACGGCGTCCGCATCGTCGCCGACGATGTCGCCGATCAGCACCATCTTCGGAAACGCGTTGCGCTTCGATTTCGTGGCGTAGCCGACCGCGCGTAGATAGCGCTCGTCCAAATGCTCGAGACCGGCGAGGATCGCGCCGCCCCGCTTCGACGTTTCGAACAGGTAATCCTTGATTTCGACGATGCTCGGAATCGCGTCGCGCGCTTGGCCGAAGAACTCGAGGCAGACGGTGCGCGTGTGCGCCGGCATTTTGTGCAGCACCCAGCGCGCCGACGTGATGAGGCCGTCGCAGCCTTCCTTCTGCACGCCCGGCAGACCCGCGAGGAACTTGTCGGTCACGTCCTTGCCGAGGCCCTCCTTGCGGAAGCGCCGGCCTTCGATCGACAGCGTTTCGGTGCGCAGCAGGCGCTCGCCCGGCGGGCAATCGCCGTCGAACCACTTCAGCTCGAAGCGCGCGACGTCGACGTCGTGAATCTTGCCGCGGTTGTGCTCGAGGCGCGTGACCTCGAGCCAGTTGCCCTGCGGATCGACCATTCGCCACCAGGCGAGGTTATCGAGCGCGGTGCCCCAAAGAACGGCCTTCTTGCCGCCGGCATTCATGGCCACGTTGCCGCCGATGCAAGAGGCGTCGAGCGAAGTCGGGTCCACGGCGAACACGTACCCCGCGGCTTCGGCCGCTTCCGTGACGCGGCGCGTGACGACGCCCGCGCCCGAGAAGATCGTCGGCGTTTTCGCGGGCACGCCGGGCAGCTCGGTCAGCTCGACCGCGCCCAGCTGCTCGAGCTTTTCCGTGTTGATGACGGCCGCGAACGGCGTGAGCGGCACGGCGCCGCCCGTATAGCCCGTACCGCCCCCGCGCGGAATGACGGTGAGCCCGAGCTCGAAACAAGCCTTCACGAGGCGCGCGATCTCGGCTTCGGTATCGGGCGTGAGCACGACGAACGGGTACTCGACGCGCCAATCGGTCGCATCGGTCACATGCGACACGCGCGATAGGCCGTCGAAACGAATGTTGTCCTTCTGCGTGCAGCGGCCGAGGACTTTCGTCGCGCGGCGGCGCAGGTCGGCCATCGTGCCGAATTCGGACGCGAACGCCTCGACGGCGGCGCGCGCCGCCACGACGAGCGCCTCGACGCGCACCGCGCGCTCGAGCCCCGCTTCGTCGCCGTGCTCGACCATGTCGGCGCGGCGGCGCTTCTCGATCTCGTTCAGCCGATGGTTCAGCGCCTCGATCAGCAAGGCCCGGCGCTTCGGATTGTCGAGCAGGTCGTCCTGCAAGTACGGATTGCGGCGCACGACCCAGATGTCGCCGAGCACTTCGTACAGCATCCGCGCCGAGCGGCCCGTGCGGCGCTCGGCCCGCAACTCGTCGAGAACCTTCCAGGCTTCGTCGCCCAGCAGGCGAATGACGATCTCGCGGTCGGAGAACGACGTGTAGTTGTACGGAATTTCGCGCAGGCGCGGTTCGGTGTCGGTGGCGACAACAGCCGCGGCGCCGTGCGGATCGAAGACTTGAGGTGCGTTCATGGTCGGACGGATCGATGGGCCGGGCACAGCGTCGATCGACGAATGCAGCCGGCAGTGCGCGTCACGCGCAACAATTTTTGGAAACTGGGCGTCGGGAGCGAGAGCGCGCAGCGCCGGTAGGCGCGCATCAGCCTGCTCCAATCAGAAGGGCGCTAGCCGCACGATCGTGCGTGACGGGCATGCCGCTGCGCCGCGGGGCACGCTTCCCGCGGAACTGGGGTCAGAGGGGCGGTCCGTGGCTGCCAGCGCATTATCCGGTCCTGGTCGTAAAACGGAATTCTACCGCATCATCCGAACGCGCGTTGAGGCGCAATCGGACGCCGACGCGGCGCCATCGACCGGACGGACGGTCGATGGCGTGGGGCTCGCCGCCGACGCGGCACGTTCGTCGGGCGCAGCAAAAGCGAGCCTCGATGGCGCTATCATTGACGTTTTCGCATCTCGAACGTCAACCGCACGCGCTCCCTTCCCATGTCCTCGTCCTCCCACGATTATCTGAAGAAAATCCTGACTGCCCGCGTCTACGACGTGGCCCGCGAAACGGAGCTCGAGCCGGCGCGCAGCCTATCTACGCGGCTGTCCAACCGCGTTTTCCTGAAGCGCGAGGACAATCAGCCCGTCTTCTCGTTCAAGCTGCGCGGCGCGTACAACAAGATGATTCACGTCGAGGCCGACGCACTCGCGCGCGGCGTCATCACGGCCTCGGCCGGCAATCACGCGCAAGGGGTCGCCTACTCGGCGGCGCGGCTCGGCGTCAAAGCCGTCATCGTCGTGCCGGTCACGACGCCTCAAGTGAAAGTCGATGCCGTGCGGGCGCACGGGGGGCCCACCGTCGAAGTGGTGCAGGCCGGAGAATCGTACAGCGATGCCTATGCGCACGCGATCGAGCTGCAGCGAGCGCGCGGGCTGACGTTCGTGCATCCGTTCGACGATCCGTACGTCATCGCGGGGCAAGGCACGGTCGCCATGGAAATCCTGAGCCAGCATCAGGCGCCCATCCACGCGATTTTCGTGCCGATCGGCGGCGGCGGTCTCGCGGCCGGCGTGGGCGCCTACGTGAAAGCCGTTCGCCCCGATATCAAGGTGATCGGCGTCCAAACGGAGGATTCGTGCGCGATGGCGCAATCCGTGCGCGCGGGCGAGCGCGTGACGCTGCCCGAGGTGGGGCTGTTCTCCGACGGCACGGCCGTCAAGCTCGTGGGCGAAGAGACGTTCCGCTTGTGCCGCCAGTATCTCGACGAGATCCTGACCGTCGACACCGACGCGCTGTGCGCCGCGATCAAGGACGTCTTCCAAGACACGCGCAGCGTGCTCGAGCCGGCCGGCGCACTGTCGGTAGCCGGGGCCAAGCAATACGCGGAGCGCACGGGCGTGACGGGGCAAACGCTCGTGGCGGTCACGTCGGGGGCGAACATGAACTTCGACCGCATGCGGTTCGTCGCCGAGCGCGCCGAGGTGGGCGAGGCGCGCGAAGCGGTCTTCGCCGTGACGATTCCCGAGGAACGCGGCAGCTTCAAGCGCTTTTGCGAGCTCGTGGGCGGCGAGCGCAGCGTCACCGAATTCAATTACCGGATCGCCGATGCCAGCGCGGCGCACATCTTCGTCGGCGTGCAGATCAAGCGCCGCGGCGAATCCGCCGAAATCGCGCGCACCTTCGAGGAACACGGTTTTCCGACCGTCGACCTCACAGGCGACGAGCTCTCGAAGCAGCATATCCGCTACATGGTCGGCGGACGCTCGCCGCTCGCGCATCACGAGCGGTTGTTCCGCTTCGAGTTCCCCGAGCGCCCCGGCGCGCTCATGAAGTTTCTGTCGTCGATGGCGCCGGATTGGAACATCAGCCTCTTTCACTATCGGAACCAGGGCGCGGACTACAGCTCGATCCTCGTCGGCATCCAGGTGCCGCAGGCGGACGATGCGGCCTTCGCCGGCTTCTTGGCGACGCTCGGCTATCCGCACTGGGACGAAAGCCGCAACCCCGTCTATCGGCTCTTTCTTGCGTGACGGGCGGCCGCCGGCCGAGCGCCGGCGCCCTTGATGGACGAATACGCAACGCAATACGATGACACCCGAACACTCCCCGCTCGGCAAAAGCACGACCTACCCCGAGCAGTACGACCCCACGCTGCTGTTTCCGATCGAACGCAGCCGCGCGCGCGAAGCGATCGGCATCGGTGCGGCCCTGCCCTTCTTCGGCACCGACATCTGGAACGCCTACGAGCTGTCCTGGCTCAATGCGCGCGGTAAGCCCCAGATCGCGATCGCGACATGCTTCGTGCCGGCCGAATCGCCGAACATCGTCGAATCGAAATCGTTCAAGCTGTACCTGGGCTCGTTCGCGCAAACGCGCATCGAATCGATCGACGCGCTGCGCGACACGATCAAGCGCGATGTCTCGGCCGCGTGCGGCGCAACCGTCTCCGTCCGCCTGACGGCGCCGGCCGATTTTTCGAAGCTGGAATTCGAAGAATTCGAGGGGCTCTCGCTCGACCGGCTCGATCTCGACGCCGATGTCTACGAGCCCGACCCGACGCTGCTCAAGGCCGCTTTCGATGAAGCGCCCGTCGAGGAAACGCTGTATTCGAATCTGCTGAAATCGAATTGTCCCGTGACGGGTCAGCCCGATTGGGGCAGCGTTCAAATCCATTATGTCGGCCCGCAGATCGATCACGCGGGGCTCTTGCGCTACATCATTTCGTACCGCTCGCATACCGGCTTTCACGAGCAATGCGTCGAGCGCATCTTCATCGACGTCCTGCGCGAGTGCCGCCCCGTGAAGCTCGCCGTCTACGCGCGCTATACGCGCCGCGGCGGGCTCGACATCAATCCGTTTCGCACGAACTACAACCTGCCGATGCCCGACAACGCGCGCACGGCGCGGCAATAAGCGAGGCCCGCGGCCGGGTTCGTCAAAACGCCTCGCCGCTGCGCGCCGCCGCGTCGCCCGACGCAATCGCGCCGCGCGGCACGAAGCGGCCCGCGCGATCGCCCGCCGGCGCGCGATCGCGGTACGACAGCACGCCGTTGACCCACACGGCCTCGATCCCGTCGGCGGCTTGGCGCGGATTGTCGAACGTCGCGACATCGCGCACGCGCGCGGGGTCGAACAACACGAGATCGGCGTGGTAGCCGACGTGGATTTCGCCGCGCCGCTCGAGCCCGAAGCGCCGGGCCGACAGCCCCGTCATCTTGCGCACGGCCTCCTCCAACGGCATCAACGCTGCGTCGCGCGCGTAATGCCCGAGCACGCGCGGGAAGGTGCCCCATAGGCGCGGGTGCGGCAACGGGTCGTTCGGCAGGCCGTCCGAGCCCACCATCGTGGCGGGATGGGCCAGAATCCGGCGCACGTCGTCCTCCGACATGTTGTGATAGACGGCCCCGGCCGGTTGCAAGCGCTTGGCCGCTTCCTGCTGCGTCACGCCCCACTCGCCCGCGATCGCCGACAGCCGCTTGCCCGATGCTTCCGGATGCGGCGTCGACCACGTCACCGTGATCTCGATGTCGCCCGTCACTTGCTTCAAGTCGAGCGTGGTAGAGCTGCGATCGTACGGGTAGCAATCGCAGCCGACGCGCTGCGACGCTCGCGCCCGCTCGAGCGAGGCGAGGACTTCGACGCTGCGGCCCCAGTTGCTCGGCCCCGCGCATTTCAAATGCGAAATGACGACGGGCACGCGCGCATGCCGGCCGATACGGCACGCTTCGTCGAACGCCTCGAGGATCGCGTCGAATTCGCTTCGCATATGCGTCGTATAGAGCGCGCCCGCTTGGGCAAGCGGCTCGGCGAGCGCCATCACCTCTTCGGTCGACGCGCTGAACGCCGATGCGTAAGCGAGCCCCGAGCTCAGACCGAGCGCCCCTTGCGCGAGCGCGTCCTCGAGCTGCGCGCGCATGGCGTCGATCTCCTCGGGCGTGGCGGCGCGATCGAGCCGGTCCATGTGATTGCTGCGCAGCGCCGTATGGCCGACGAGCGCCGCCACGTTGACGGCCGGCCGCGCCGCATTCACAGCCTGCACGTAAGCGCCGAACGTCGGATAGCGAAACGCCTCGCGCTCGCCGAGCAGATTCATCGGATCCGGCGGCTCGCCGCGCAGCGCGACGGGCGACGCGCTGATGCCGCAATTGCCGACGATCACCGTGGTGACGCCCTGCGACAGCTTGGGCAGCATCTGCGGTTCGCGTATGACGTGCGTGTCGTCGTGGGTGTGCACGTCGATGAAGCCCGGCGCCAACGCCCGGCCATCGGCTTCGACGATTTCCTCGGCAATCCAGTTCGACAAATTGCCGATGGCCGCTATCTTGTCGCCGCGCACGGCCACGTCGCGCACGACGGGCGGCTTGCCGGTACCGTCATAGAGCGTGGCGCCATAGATCAGCGTATCGGCAGCTTCGGGATGAGAATGCATGGGGCGTCTCCGGGAGCGAGTGCGCATGCTGGCGCGGGGCAGGACCGCCGCGGCAAACGCGGCGGCGCCGACTTTGCGAAGAATCGTACTCGTACTTTCTGTACCATGGGAGCCCGAACGCCGGCTTTCGCGCCGGCGCGCGATTCTCACCAGGACGACTCCGATGACACTGACGATCACGAGCTACTCGACCGCTTCCATCGATCCGCTCGGCAAAGGCCTCGGCTCGGTCCCGAGCGCCAGCGTTCCGCTCGACCATGCCGCGAACCTCGAATGGAATCTGCTCGACGAGGACGTGAGCCTGCCGGCCGCGGTGCTCTACGCGGACCGTATCGAGCACAACCTGCAATGGATGCAGGATTTCGTCGCCCAATACGGCGTAAAGCTCGCACCGCATGGCAAAACGACGATGGCGCCGCAACTTTTCCGGCGCCAGATCGAAACGGGCGCATGGGGCATCACGCTCGCCACGGCGCATCAAACGCGTGCGGCCTATCACGGCGGCGTGCAGCGTGTGCTCATGGCGAACCAGCTCGTCGGCAAGCACAACATGGCGATGATCGCCGAGCTCTTGTCCGATCACGACTTCGAATTTTTCTGTCTCGTCGATTCGGTCGATGGCGTCGATCAACTCGGCGCGTTTTTCAAGGCCGCCGCGCGGCAACTGCAGGTGCTCGTCGAACTCGGCGTGGCAGGCGGACGCACGGGCGTGCGCGATGACGCGCAGCTCGAAAGCGTCGTCTCGGCCATCGCGCGTCACGAGGGCACGCTCACCCTCGCAGGCATCGAAATCTACGAAGGCGTGCTCGGCGACGAGCAGGCGGTGCGCGCCTTCTTGCGGCGCGCCGTCCAAAACACGCGTGCGCTCGCCGCCGCGGGACGGTTCGGCCGCTCGCCGGCCGTGCTATCGGGCGCGGGCTCGGCCTGGTACGACGTCGTCGCGGAGGAGTTCGCCGCCGAATCGAAGGCCGGCGAGATCGAAGTCGTCCTGCGTCCGGGCTGCTACCTCACGCACGATGTCGGCATCTACAAAAAGGCGCAATCGGACATCCTGGCGCGCAACCCCATCGCCAAGAAAATGGGCGAAGCGTTGCTGCCGGCATTGCAGCTCTGGGCCTATGTGCAATCGATTCCGGAAGCGGACCGGGCGATCGTCGGTTTCGGCAAGCGCGATGCGGCCTTCGACGCGGGCATGCCCGTGCCGGCGCGGCACTATCGGCCAGGCGAGCCGAGCCCGCGCGAAATCGCACCGGGCGAAGGTTGGGAAGTCACGGGGATGATGGATCAGCACGCCTACTTGCGTATCACGCCAGGAGCCGATCTGAAGGTGGGCGACATGCTCGGCTTCGATATCTCTCACCCGTGCCTGACGTTCGACAAGTGGCGTCAGCTGTTGATCGTCGACCGGAGCTATCGCGTCAAGGAAGTCGTCGAAACGTTCTTCTGAATCGCCGTGGGTCACGACGTGCGGCTGCGCGCCAAACGGGCGAGGCGCGCAGCGCACCATTGCCGGCATCAACGCCGCGGAACGGGCGCGGCGGCCGCACCTTCTTGCGATGCGTCGTGTGCAGCGTCGTGCGTTGCGTCCTGCCGCGCCGGATAGCCGGCATCCGTCGTCTCTAGCGGCAACGGCAACGGTGCGCCCGCCACATCGCCGATTCTCGCTTCGAGCTTGGCGAGCGCATCGGACAGCGCCGCGAGCGCTTCGTCGGGCAGCGAGCCCATCGTTTCGAGCAGAAATACATTGCGCTGGGGCAGGCTCGCATCCACCGTGCGGCGGCCCTCGTCCGTCAACCGCACGTTCGTGACGCGGTTGTCGCGCGCGTCGACGCTCCGCTCGATCCAGCCGAGCGCCTCGAGCGCCTTCAATTGACGCGTGAGCGCGCCCGGATCGATCCGCAGCCGCTCGACGAGCCGTTTTTGCGACCACTCGCCCTCGGGTTCGGTCAGCGTGCGCAAGATCCGCCAGCGCGGCATGGCATGCCCCACCTGAGTCTCGAATGCGGACATGAACGCGCGATAGGTGCGCCCGAATTGCTGAACGATGCCAACGTAATCTTCCATGATGCAACCCTGATTTCCTTGACCGCTATTCTGCCGCAGGCGCGGGCGCGGCTTCCGCTCTGCGCCTGATCGCGACATGCGGCACGCGCCGGCACTGCCAAAGCGCGATCAGCGCAACGACCGCCGCCACCGCGATGCCTGCGTGAATCGCCGCGACGAGCGCTTCGCGCGCCAGTTCGAGCAGCGCGGCGCCATCATGCCCCGCGCGGGCCAGCGTAGCGAGCAGCGTCTGCTGCGCTTCGCGATTGACGAGAATCTGCGGATCGCGCATCGTCGACCACCATTGCATCGCGTGATCGGCAGTCAGCGAGTCGCGCACGCCGCGCGCGTAGAGATGCGTGATCAATGTGCCGGTCACGGCCGTCCCGAACATACCGCCGATCATTCGCAGCGACTGAAGCAGCGCGGTGGCGATGCCCAAATGCTCGCGCCCCGCCGTTTCCTGCGCGAAGACGGTCAAGTTCGGCAGCACGAAGCCGAGCCCGACGCCGCCGAGCATCATGAGCCCCATCAGCAGCCAATGCGGCGTGGCGCGCGTGGCCAATGCCACGCCCGCGCAAGCGAGGGCGAGCAGCGCGCTCCCTAGATACAGCATCGCATTCGGGCGCGGGATGCGCGTGACGATGCGCCCGTTCAAGATGCTGCCGATCGTGATGAAGACGACGAGCGGGGTCACCACCACGCCGGCGTCTTTCGGCGAAAGCCCAAAGCCGCCTTGCAGCAGAAGCGGGGCATAAAAGATCAGCGAGAACATCGAAAACCCGCCGAGCACCGACAGCCTGAAAAGCGCCGATAAACTGCGGTTGGCGAACATGTCGAGCGGCAGGATCGGCTGTTCGGCACGCGCTTCCCATTTCCAAAGCGCCACGGCCG
Source organism: Trinickia sp. (assembly GCA_036384755.1). Lineage (GTDB taxonomy): Bacteria > Pseudomonadota > Gammaproteobacteria > Burkholderiales > Burkholderiaceae > Trinickia. The sequence goes on from DASVLS010000022.1 coordinate 115,389, forward strand.
ATACGAGCGCGATGGCGGCCAGCGCCGCGACGCCGCTCGAGAAACCGTGCTGCGCCAACGATTCGACGAGCAGTTGCAGCGAGCCGAGCGCGACGGCGATCAGCACCGACCCGGGCCAGTCGAGCCGGATCTTGCGGCGCGTCTCGATGTGCCGCAAATGCGGCAGGTAGCGCCAGACGAAGATCAGCGACAGCAGCCCGACCGGTAAATTCACGTAGAAAGCCGAGCGCCAGCCGTAGTACTGCGTGAGGAAACCGCCCAGCGACGGCCCGATCGCATTGGCGATACCGAACGCCGAACTCATGAGCACCTGCCAACGCAGCCGCACGACCGAATCGGGAAACAAATCCGGAATGCAGGCGAACGCGGTGCCGACGAGCATGCCGCCGCCAATGCCTTGCAATGCGCGCGCGATCACGAGAAACAACATGCTGTTGGCCGCGCCGCACAACACCGACGCCCCGGTGAACACGAGGATCGAGGCGACGACGAACGGCTTGCGCCCGAAGTAATCGCCGAGCCGGCCGAAGATCGGCACCGTAATGACCGACGTCAGCAAGTACGACGTAGCGACCCAGGCGTAGAGCTCGAACCCGCGCAGTTCGGCGACGATCGTCGGCAGTGCCGTGCCGACCACCGTCTGATCGAACGCGACCAGCATGGTGACGAAGGAGATGCCGAGCATCGCGAGCAGCGACTCTCGGAATGGGAGCAGTTGCCCACGCGAATGTTGAGCGGCAGTGTGAACGGCCATTTTTTGCAACCGCAATCGTTGACAAGTCAAATAATTGAGAATGATAGCATGGAGGCCTACAATTCGCTGGCGGCTCGGCGGCCGCACCCTGGCTCGATTCGAGCGTAACGTCGTCGTTCTTCGCCAATCGTCATCATGAAACCGATCCCGATTATCGAGCCCTTCCTTTCGACGGAAGACCTAGCGACGCTCGCCCGTGCCAAGCAGGCGCTCGAAACGCAGCCGCTGGCAATGAAGCTGGCCGAAGCCGTCGGTGCGCCGATCGAACGGTTGATGGCGAGGCTGCCGGCCGTCGCCCACGACACGATTGCCGAAGCGACGCGGCGCGCGCTCGATAAAAGCCTGCAGGCAGCCGTTGCGACACTGGGCACGCCCTATCTCGGGGCCGATGAAAGCACGCCTGGGTCGAGCCGAGCGCCGGCCGCGAAGCCGCGAAACTGGCTGCACAAGGTGGCGGTCGCCACGACGGGCGCTGCCGGCGGCGCATTCGGTTTGATCGCGTTGCCGGCCGAATTGCCCGTCACGACTACGCTGATGTTCCGCTCGATTTGCGACATCGCGCGCAGCGAAGGCGAAGACCTGCGCGACGCGGAAGCACGGCTGCAATGCCTGGCCGTGTTCGGCATGGGTCGCAGCGTGCAGGAGGAAGAGACCGATCTCGGCTACTTCATCGCCCGCGGCGCACTGGCGCAGGCCATCTCGAAAGCGTCGTCGGAATTGGCGAGCAAAGGGGTCGCTGCGCATGGCACGCCGGCGTTGATGCGGCTCATGAATGCAATCGCCGCTCGCTTTTCGGCTCAGGTGAGCGAGCAAGTCGCCGCGAAATCGATTCCAGCGATCGGTGCGGTGCTCGGCGCCGTCGTCAACACCGTCTTCATCGATCACTTTCAACAAACGGCGCACGGCCATTTCACCGTGCGTCGTCTCGAACGGCTTTACGGTAGCGCGGCAGTGGAGGCGGCCTATCGTGCCGCGGCGTCGAACGCGACCTGAGCCGCCCGTTCGCGCGCATGACGACGCACGAATTGCGCCGCGTGCTCGAGCGCCGATTTCGCCTCCGGCACGAACGGCGCCCAAAGCTGCCAGACGTGCGGCATCTTCGGCCACACCTCGAGTTCGACGGAAACGCCGCTCGCCCGGGCGCGCTCGGCGACGCGACGCGCATCGTCGAGCAGCACCTCGGTGCTGCCGGCCTGGATGAGCAGCGGGGGCAAGCCGCGAAGGTCCGCATAAAGCGGCGAGAGATACGGGTGAGTCGGGCTTGCTTCTCCGATGTAGAACTTGGCCGCGCGACCGATCGCGGCGCCGCAAAACATAGGATCGATCCCATCGTTCGATACGATCGTGGCGCCCGTGGCCGCGAGATCGGTCCACGGCGAAAACAGCACGGCGGCGGCCGGCAGCGGATCGCCTGCGTCGCGCAGCGCGGCGAGCGAGGCCAAAGCGAGGCCGCCGCCCGCCGAGTCGCCGGCGACGACGATCGAATCGGGCGGCGTACCGTCCGCGACCAAACGCCGATAAGCCGCGAGCGCATCGTCGAGCGCGGCGGGAAACGGGTGTTCGGGCGCAAGGCGATAGTCGAGCGAAAACGTGCGAGCGCCCGAACGCGCGGCAAGCCCGAAGACGAGCGGACGATGCGACGACGGCGAGCAAAAGTAATAGCCGCCGCCATGGCAATAAAGCAGCGTGCGCACCGGAGCGCCGCGTTCGCTGTCGCACTCGCGTTCGAGCCATTCGCCACACAGCGGCGCATCGGCCCTGCGATCGCGCACGACGAGCCGCCAACCGGCCGGCACCTTCGGACGCCAGACGCGAGAGGCGGCATGCGCGCGTGCGCGCTCGACACTGACGTGAGGATTAAGCGTTTCCGGACGAAACTGCTTTCTCAGCAGCCAACAGGCGATGGCGCTTTGCCAACTCATCGAGGCGTACTCCGTTCCGACGACACCTCGTCATAGTACGTGCATGCGGCGATGAGCGTGGCCGGTCAGTTCGCGGGAAGGACTTGGCCGCGAATTTCGCCGCTCTTGTTCTTGGCGGTATGAACGTTGAAGTACCACTTGCCGTTCATGAGTTCCGTCGCCTGGGCTTCGCTGAGCGTTTGTTCGCCCTCTATCGGGCTTGCGAGCTTATCCTTCGGAATCGGAATGACAGGCCCTGCGTTCTGCCCCACAGGCGCGGGACCATGAAAATGCGCCGCGGTGGCGGGGCCGGTCAGGCCCGAGTAGTCGATCGTCCATTTGAACGCTTTCGTCGACGTGTCGAACGTTGCTTTCAGGGCGCCATGGCCCTTCGATGTGTTCGGCGGCACTTCGCTGGACGGTTCGAGGTCGGCTTTCAAATTCACCGTATCCGCAAACGCCGCGCCCGTCGCCACGACCCACACGAGAACGGCAACGTTCAACTTCCGGATTAGATGCATCGTGCACTCCTGTTTGTGGAAGCCGCCCGTGCAAGGAGGTCCGCCCCCCAGTGACGGCGGTCTCACATACTAGAACAAGATGCGCGAGCGTGTGCGTATCGAATCGTTTCCAGTGGAAAGCTCGTGGCTCAACACACCTTACGGAACATGGTGTCGACGACCGTACCGGGGCTCACCGCAACCCACGGCGAATTGGTCGAGCGCAGCGTGCCGGCCGGCGTGCCGTCTGCGGCCAGGTAATGCGTGTCGAGGGCGCGCCACTGCTTGCCGGCGCAATCGATCTGATAACGGGTGACGGAAACGGCGACAGGCGCATTCGCGCCGGGCATCATGGCCGGCGCTTTCCAATTGGTCTTTGCGGTGTATTCGATGTAGCCGTCGGAATCGGTTGCAATGCTATCGGTGTCGACGGAGTACGCCAAATCGCTGGCGCTTTTCAGTGCGGTCCACTGGGTGGCGTCGGCCTCGGCGTAGGTCATTGCGCTCAGCACAACCGAGACGATGATGAGCGGACGGAGCCAATTCATGTTCTGTTCCCTGACTGTTCGAAATTGGCCCTGCTTTGCGTTTTCGCTAATTATTTATTTTGGTGTCCTACATATCCCACTGCACGACGGCCAGATTCTAGCAGAGCATGCGAGCGGCGCGCGACCCATATATGTCGTGAATCGCGCCGATATGGCGCAAATTGCGGGGCTCGCTACGGATCGATGTAGGCTAGGCTTGGCCCGCGTCATGTCATGCCGCCGCCGCGGGAGCGTTATGGCGGCGATTGCGCTGCTTGCGCATCGGCGCCGCTTGCCGCATCCGCCGTTTGGAAATCCCTTGCCTTCATGCTGACTTTGCGCGCATACGCGGTAGAACCGCCGTAGCTCTTGAGGGCCGCGCCGACGTCGCCGCGCGCGGATTCGATGTAACCGTGCAAGATCGCCGAGCCCGCTTCGATGTTCGCGGCCGGTTCGGTCAAATCGATGTTTTTGACGAGTTGCTTGTGCGCGGCCGGCACGACCTGCATGAGGCCCGTCGCACCATGCGCACCGCGTGCGCGTTCCTGGAAACGCGATTCGATCGAAATGATCGCCAGCACGAGGGCCGGCGGCAGCGAATATTTCGATGCCGACGACATGACGGCCGCCGAGATTTGCTCCGCCTTCACTCGGGCTAGCCCGAATTTCTGCGTCAACAGGTCCCGGATCCGATGCATTTGCCCAGCCGCCGCGCCGCTTGCCGCAGCCATCGCGCCGCTTGCCGCAGGCGGCGCGTCGGCGAGCGTCGCCGACGACGCCGAAACGGCAGCTGCGGAAGCCGCCCGCAACGCCGCCGCATACGTTGCGTTCGACGAATCCGCCTGCGACGCCGAGCCGGCGGCCAGGCGCGATGCGTCCGCCTCCTGCGCAACCGCAGGCGCGGCGAGACAGAGCGAAACGAACAAGGCGCAAAGGTGTCGGGGCATGGGCACTCAGGGTGAGACAGTGCGCCGCATTATAGCGAGCCGAAAACGATCGTTGAGGGGCCGGATTGAATTCATCAGTCGATTCATTCGGGTCGGGACGAAGCGCATCGCCGCTCGACTGCAGAACGAGACGTCGTGCTCGTCGGCGGTCCCGTCACGCACGGTGCCGCCCGGATGTCGAACGGGGAAACGGCAACGTTTCCTTCGACCCATTTTGCTTATCACGCATGACGCCAGATCATGCGTAACAAACCTAAAGAAAGTTCTAATTCTGTAAGCGAAGATTGCCGCGCAACACTCCCGCAAATAGACCACGTCATTAAACGCCAAACCTTCCCGACTTCGCGCTCGGCTTATTGCTGCGCCCCCCGCCGCAATGTTTCTATCTGTCTGCAACCTAGAGACCTAAAACATGCGTTCGATGGGGAAGAGAAAGACGATGCCGAAAGTAGCCGAATCCGATCCGCAGCGGGCGAGCCCGATCGAGGCAGCAGGCTGCGACGGCGCCGCCCTGTTACTGCCTCGTCCCAGCGCCCCTACGGCGCCCTTCCTCCGCGCGCGGGCCGATCGCCGCGAGCCCGCATGCGACGCCGGCTCGGCGCCGACCACCGGCGCCGCGGTCTCTCGCGAGGGTTGGGTTCGCTCGGCACTGCGCGCCCTTTGGCGAGGCGCGAAGCGCATCATGCCGGACGCGCTGTTTCTGTGCGTATCGCATTGGCGCCATATCGGGCGCATTCCCAATCTGATCGCACCGAAGACGTTCAACGAATTCATTTTGCATCGCTGCTTGCATCCCGAACCGCGGTGGAGCGTACTCGCCGATAAGCTCGCGGTGCGCGAGTTCGTCAAGCAGCGCATCGGCGAACAGTACTTGATCCCGCTGCTCGCGACGCCCGATGTCTTTACCGAAGCGGTTTTCGATTCCTTGCCGAACGCGTTCGTGATGAAAACGAACCACGGCTGCGGCTACGTGAGGATCGTCGAGGACAAGCGGAAAACGTCGTTCGCCGAATTACATGCCCTTGCCCAAAAGTGGCTGTCCGAAGATTTTTATCGCGCGTCTCGCGAGCGGCACTACGCGCGGATCAAGCCGAGACTTTACTTCGAACAATTGCTGCTGGACCGCGCAGGCAATATTCCGCCCGACTTGAAGATCAATATGTTCGGCCGCGACGCCGCGGGGCCGATCGTTTATGCGGGCATCGTCTCGGACCGCTTCGGCAAGCCGCACGGCGATGTGTTCGATGTGCATTGGAACCGCGTCGCCCTCGCCATCGGGCACTACCCCCAAAGCGTGGTCCCGCCCCCGCCGCCGCCCCATTGGGACGAAATCGTCCGGCTTGCAACGCGTCTGGCCGACGGCCTGGGCTACGTGCGCGTGGACCTTTACGTGCCCGACGGCCAAGTGTTCTTCGGCGAATTGACGTTTACGCCCGGCGCGGGCGTCTTTCCGTTTCACCCCGACCGGTTCGATCTCGAATGGGGCGGGCTCTTCAAAAACATGCACGAAGGCGGCCGACGCACAAGCCGCGACAACCCCAAACAAGGAAGCGCCGCATGAACGATCGGACGGCCATCATGCCGGTCGCGGAACCGGTTCTTCGCGCGCTCGACGACATCGAGCGATCGCTGCGGGTCTCGACCGAGATCGACACCGTGGCGGACACGCGCCTGCGCGACCTCTATGCGACCGGTCTCGCGTGGATGCAGCGCTTCATCATGCAACCGCACCCGGCGCTCGGGCGCAAGGGCGCGGTATGCCCTTTCGCGAAGCCGGCGCACGAAGAGCGCGCATTGCTGTTTTGCGCGTTCGATGCGGCCGACGTGCCGTTCGATGCCTACATCGACATCTTGATGCGGCTGCCGCGGCTGTTCGAGCGCTTGACCCGCGCGCGAAGCGAGCCCACCGAATTGTTGTCGCTCGGCGTGTTTCCGACCGGCCTGCGAGCCGACGTCTATTACAAGTTCATCGACTGCGCACACACGATCTTGAAGCCGTTCTACATGGAATGCGGCTTGATGCTCGGCGAGTTTCATCCCGCGAGCACCGTGGCCGGCGCGCATAGCGACACGTTCCGGCCCATGCGCGCCGATGTACCGCTGTTCGTGATTCGCGCTATGGCGCGGCACGACATTTTGTTCATCGACGGCGCATCGACGCCGCCGGGCATGCGCGTGCACGAACTCGAGTGCTACTTGCGTTGGAACGAAGGACGGTTGTCGTCGAGCGAAGCGCAGCAGATCGGCGAACGGCTCGCGCAGCGTAAGGCGCAATTGGCGGGCGAGGCGGTCGCGTCCGCTTGATTGATTGATTGATTGATCGATCGCCTTGCCGATCGATCCTCGAACTGGCCGGCCAACCGGTCGACGATGAAAGGAGAAGCCGAGCCATGGATGAGCTGTCTTGGGAAGAATGGCAATCGCTGTGCGACATGATGAACGGGTTCATCAAAACGCAAGTGTTGTCGACCGCCTGCGATTTGGCCGTATTCGACGCGATCGAGCGAGGCGCGACGGTGCATTCGCTACCACGGCAACTCGAGATCGACGAGCACGGCTGCCGCGTGCTCCTGCTCGGTCTGAAGCAGTTGAAGCTCGTCGACGTGGACGAAACGGGCGCCATCACGAATGCGCCGCTAGCACGCCGTTGCCTGCTGCGAGGCGCAGCGCAGTCGATGGTTCCTTTCGTACGGCTGAACGATCAGATCCAGCACCGCGCCTGCCTGCATTTCACGCGTGCTTTGCGCGAAGGACGCAATGCGGGTCTCGACGAATTTCCGGGCGACACGCCGACGCTCTACGGGCGACTCGCCAAGGACCCCGCGCTCGAGTGCTTGTTTCACGACGGCATGGGCGCATACACGCGGCTGTCGCCACGAATGATGGCCGTCAAGGAGTTTTCCGACGTATCGAATCTGCTCGACGTCGGCGGCGGCGACGGCACCAACGCCATTCGCCTCTGCGAACGCTACCCGTCGTTGAAGGTGACGCTGATCGACTTGCCGTCCGTCATCGAAAAGGCCCGCGCGAACATCGAAGCGCGCGGGCTATCGGACCGCGTGACCTGCGAAGCAGTCGATATGTTCGCGCAGCCGTGGCCGGCGGGTTGCGACGGCGTGATCTTCTCGCATGTCCTCGAGATCTTTTCGCCGGAGAAGATCCGGTTCCTGTATCGAAAAACGCGCGCTTACCTCGACGACCGAGGCGGGGGACGCCTCTTCGTATGGTCGCTCATGTGCGATCCCGACGAGGCGGGCGGCTTGCAGTCGGTCAAATCCTCGTTGTACTTCGTGACCGTGGCGAGCGGCGAAGGCATGGCTTATCCCGTCAAAGACCACGAAACATGGCTGAACGAGGTCGGTTTCAGCGTGGTCGCGACATATGACGCACGAAGCATCGATCACTGCGCCCTCGTTGCACGCTGAAGCCGCAAACGCCCCCGCCGTACCGAGTTCTATCCTGCTGCACGCGTTACCGCTGCGGCAACTGCCGCGGCGATCCGCGTCCTAAATCATCGGCGGCCATCGAGCCGCCGTCGATTATGAAGCGACTGCTGAATCGATCGCGCGCTCCTCCGATATCCCGCAATAGCGCCGGTTCGTCGCTTGGCAAAGCAAAGCCCAGGCGGCTAATCGCTATCCCATACCGCCTCGCCCGCCTCATCGCTTCGGAGTCCCAGCGATTCAAACACGTGTTGCATTTCCGGTGCATCGGCAGGGACAGAAATCGGGCCAGCGTCCGCTCTTACTAACTTGCACTATTGCAAAACGAAAAATGTCATGATCCAATCCGCCCAACCATTCTATGCCGATTAATTAAAAGGACGACTGTCGGTTGCATACGTTGCGGCTCCAGTACCTTCATACCTGGGCCGGATGAAGGCGCGCGGCGCTGACACGCCGCCGATATGAACAGCAGTCTCGCAGTGGAACGATTCGACCTCCGAATTGAACTTCGCGGTTGAAGGTATTGGCACGTCTCGAGGCCGTGTCCCGACTGGCACCCATAAGGGCCACAAAGGACGCGTTAATCCGTAGCTGTCATTTTTGCGTAGCCAACATAAAAAAATGGCCAAAGCGCACTTCTTACCTGCAGAGAATGAGGATGTAAATATTTCCATTGTCGCGCGAGAGCCGGCAATAGCGTCCTCGGTCCAAATGCTCGGCCATTACGCGCGATCGATGCATCGCGTCGATCGGCGAGTGGAACGCAATTCCCTTATCTTGACGGCCGCATTGGCGGCGACAGAAACGAGCGCTCGCCTCGGCCGCTATTTGCCGATCAAAGTCGACAGCCGCCATTGGCGAGGCGCGGCAGCGTCGCCTTTTTCCCGCGCGAGCATCGAGACGGACGCCGGGCGCGAGACCGCGCATTGGACGCAGTGGCCCGCCGAAGCCGTGAGCCGAGTGCCAGCGGCCGAAGCGCTCGCCATGCTCGATGCCGCGAGCGGTTCGGAAATGTCTGCGCGCGCGTTGGAAGTGGACCTCATCGACCGGCCCGTCGAACTCAATGCCGGCTCGGCCGCCATGCGCATTCTTTGCCGGCTCGGCGGGGAAATGTTGTCGGTCATCGCCGTTTGCGCCGAGGACGACCCCTGGGCGCAAGCCTGCGACGCCGTCGCGGAGCTTTTCGCTGAGATCTTTCACGAATTGCTGACCGATCCCACAACCGCAGCGGGGCAAGCACGCGGTCTCGGCCCTTCTTCGCGCCAGATGGTGCTGGGCGAGTTGGCCGGCGAGGCGCACGATGACGGGCCATGGCGTGCGATTCCGCGGATGATCGAGGAGAACGTCGCGCGCTATCCCGATCGTCCGGCCTACGCATTCGAGGGACGCACGCTCACCTTTCGCGAGTTCGATGGGCTTTGCAACGCCTACGCCAGGCAACTCGCGTCGCGCGGCGTAAGCAAGGGCGCGATCGTTCCGGTGCTGCTCGCCAACAGTTTGGAGATGCCCGTCGCCTATCAAGCGCTCATGAAGCTCGGCGCCGCGTTCGTGCCGCTCGATCACGCGTGGCCGGCGCAACGGCTGCAGCAAGCGCTCGATGTGCTCGCGAGCGAGGCGATCGTCTGTGCGCAAGCGGACGATCTGCCCGAAGCGTACCGTCGCTGCGCCGTTCCCATCGAAATCGACGCGCTTGCGCCCCAATCGCTTGGGCCTCGAATCGACGTGGGTCCCGGCGACGCGATCTACGGCATCTTCACGTCGGGCACGACGGGCAACGCGAAGTGTGCGTTGAATCTGCATGGCGGCCTCGCAAATCGCTTCCATTTCATGTCGCGCTACTTCAACCGCGACGCGGGGGAACGGCGCATCTTGCAAAACAGCCGGCACACGTTCGATTCGTCCGTTTGGCAACTGTTTTGGCCGCTCACGCTCGGCGCGCAAGTCGTGATTCCGAGGCAAGGCGCATTCCTCGATCTCGAGGCGACGATCGACACCATCGCGCGCCATCGGATCACGATGACGGATTTCGTGCCGAGCGTATTCAATCAGATCGTCGCACTCGCTGAACGCGATCCGGCGGAAGGCGCGAAGCTCTCGACGCTCACCGAACTCATCGTGGGCGGCGAGGAAATCACCCCGCCGATGGTGCATAAGCTGCGCGCGCTATTGCCGCACTTGCGGATCACGAACGCGTACGGCCCGACCGAAACGTCGATCGGCATGGTGTTCCATCCGGTCGAAGCGGCCGACGGAATGGCGATCCCGATCGGGCGGCCAATCGACAACTGCTACGTCGTCATCGTCGACGATGCGCTGCGGCCGTTGCCGCTCGGCGCGAGCGGCGAAATTCTCGTGGGCGGCATCTGCGTTGGGGCGGGCTACCTCAAGCAGCCGGAGGTGACCGCCCGCGCCTTCATCGACAATCCGTTCCCGACGATTCCGGGCAGCCGTCTCTACCGCACGGGCGACCTCGGCTACTTCGATAGCCGCGGCAAACTACGCTTCGTCGGACGCAAGGACTTTCAGGTGAAGGTGGGCGGCGTGCGGATCGAGCTCGGCGAAGTCGAGGCCGCGGCCGAACGCTGTCCGCAGGTTCACCATGCCAAGGCGCTCGTCGCGGCGCATGCGGGGGCCAAGTCGATCTCACTTTTCGTGGCAGGCGAGCGCGAGCTCGATCGCGCCACGCTCGAGCGTCACTTGCGGGGGGTCCTGCCGCGCGCAAGCCTGCCCCGCCATTATTTCGTGCTCGCCTCGATGCCCGTCACGGACAACGGCAAGGTAGATCGCAGAAAGCTCCAGGCGCAACTCGACGATTACCTCGCTCAGCAGGCAGAGGCCAACGCGCGCACGGCGCCGTCGGCGGATGAAAGCGTGACCGGGCGCGTGCTCGCCGTGCTGCGCAAGCTGCTCGCGCAGCCCCAACTGGAAGCGGACGCCGATTTCTTCGCGGCCGGTGGCGATTCCCTGCAAGCGCTCGCCGCGACCATGGAGCTCGAACGGCTCTTCTCGGTGCGTTTGCCCATTCACGACTTCCTCGCCCATGCGAGCGCGGCGAATACCGGGGCCCGCATCGAAAGTCTGTTGTCCGGCAACGAGGGCGGCGAAACCGATGAAACCTTGATCGAGCGAGATGCGCGATACGTGCACGCCGCGCGCGCCGAGCTTTTCGGATCGGCGCCGCGCGCTTTCCGCGAGTCGCCGGCCCTATCGACGTCATACGCGCCGCCCCGCAGCGTTTTACTCACGGGCGGCACCGGCTTTGTCGGCAGCTACCTCGCCAAGGCGCTGCTCGATCGGTGCGGCGATCTCGACGTCCATGTGCTCCTGCGCGCCGAGGGCGACGCGCAACGTGCGCTCGTGGACGTGTTCGAGCGAAAACGGCTGTGGACCGACCGATATGCGCAGCGCCTGCATGCGATCAAAGGCGATCTCGCGACGCCGGAACTCGGTCTGTGTCCGGCGGACTACGACAAGCTGGCTTCGCGCTGCGACGCGATTCTCCATTGCGGCGCACTCGTCAACTTCGTCTACGACTATCGCGCTCACCGCGCGGCGAACGTGCTGGCGACCCAATCGTTGATCCGACTCTCGTGCGCCGAACGGGTCAAGCCGTTCTTCTTCATTTCGACGCTCGGCGCGCTCGAAGCGCAAGCGCAGCGCCACGGTGCGCCGCTCGACGAGGCGTTCGACGTCGAACTCGCCGCTCGGCCGAAGTCGGGCTATAGCCGATCCAAGTGGGTCGCCGAGCGAATGCTCTTGCAAGCGCGCCGCGAAGGCGCACCCGTGACGGTGTTTCGGCTCGGCGAGGTCATGCCGGCCGCGGACGAGGGCATTCCCAACGCGAGGGCGCTCACGCATTTCTTGCTGTCGGCGTTCGCGTGGCTCGGCGCCAGGCCGTCCACGGCAATCCACTCCGATTGGTCGCCCGTCGACTACGTGGCGCAGCGCATCGTCTCGGCGATGTTCGCCCCCGACGCGTGGAACCGGGCGTATCACGTCTTCCATCCTCGAAGCGTCTGCTTCGCGAGCGCGCTCGAGCAGGCGGGCATCGAGCTCGAGACGCTGGGCTGCGAACAATGGCTCGCCGCGTTGGACGAACGCATCGCTCGAGGCGGCCCGCGCGAACTGCGTTACCTGCGCAATCTGCTGCCGCGCGAAAACCGCGGGGAAGCAGCGACGGCCGCCGCCATGACGAACGTTCTGACGAACAACCCGGCGCTTTTCTCGCGCGCGCAATGCGAAGCGCTGGAACGCGAGCAAGCGCTCGCGGATATCGATCTCGCGGAATCGATCGGCGCGTACGGCCGCCATCTCGCGCAGTCGCTTTGAGCCGCTTTCGTTTGCATGTTTGCATGTTCGCATGTTTGGTTTGTCGAGCAGTACTTGCCGTCGATAACGAAGGAGCATCTATGCACTACCGCAGAATGGGACGCCTAGGCTGGCAAGTCAGCGAAATCGGCTACGGCATGTGGGGCATTGCCGGCGGCCCCGGCAACTTCACGGGCGCCGACTATGGCACCGCTCCGCTCTGCCTGACCGCCGCCGTCGAAGCCGGATGCAATTTCTTCGACACTGCATGGGTGTACGGCCGCGGCATCAGCGAGCGCATGCTGGGCGACCTGTTGCGCGCCCATTCGGATAAGCGCCTCTATGTAGCCACGAAGATTCCCCCCAAGAACCGTGAGTGGCCGCCGCGTCCGGGCGACGCGCTCGACGACGTTTTTCCTGCCGATCACATTCGCGAGTACACCGAGCGCAGCTTGGAAAACCTCGGCGTCGACAAGATCGATTTGATGCAATTTCATGTGTGGGAGGACCGTTGGGCCGAAGATGAAGCCTGGCAGCGCGTGATGGCCGACCTGCGCGATCAAGGGCTCATCGACGGCATCGGCATCAGCGTGAACCGATGGGAGCCGGCCAATTGCCTGAAGGCGATCGACACGGGCCTCATCGACGTCATCCAAGTCATTTACAACATCTTCGATCAAGCGCCCGAGGACGAGCTCTTTCGTGTCGCGCTCGAAAAGGACATCGGCATCATCGCCCGTGTGCCGTTCGACGAAGGCGGCCTGACGGGCACGCTCACGAAAAACACCACCTTTCCGCCGGAGGATTGGCGCAGCACGTACTTCGGCCGCGAAAATCTCGGGCCGACCGTCGAGCGCGCCGACGCACTCAAGCGCATCGTGCCCGCGGGCGCCACGCTGCCGGAGCTCGCGCTGCGTTTCATTCTTCATCACCCGGCCGTGTCGACGGTGATTCCGGGCATGCGCAAGATGGCTCACGTGCGCAGCAATATGGCGATCGGCGATGCGCCCGCGTTGCCGGACGCGTTGCTGGCCGAACTGCGCCGGCATCGCTGGGATCGCAAGCCGACCGCCTGGTCGCAATGAGCGGAGAGGCATGCACATGAGCAAGATCATTGCGATGTGGGCGCACCAGCGCGCGATGTCGACGGCATTTCTGCGCATGGTGATCGAGCGCGGCGATGTCACCGTCATCCATGAACCGCTCGTCACGCTCGTCGATGAAGGACGCGTCAGCGTGCCCGACGGCCATGGAGACACAGTGGAAGTGGACTCGGAGGCGGCGCTCTTTCGGCACATGCGCGACCTTGCTCGCACGCGCACGGTCTTCTTCAAGGACACCGTCGAGCATCGCTACGGCTACCTGTTCGCCCATCCCGAGGAAATCGCGGATTTCGAGCACACGTTCATCGTCCGCGACCCGCATCGGACGATCGCCTCGCTGTACCACATGAAACCGACGATCACATGCCCCGAGGTCGGCTACGAGCATCTGTTCGAGATATTCGAACTCGTGCGTGGGTTCGGTCGCCGGCAGAGCGTCGTCATCAACGCCGAGCGGCTGCTTTCGAACCCGCGCGAGGTCGTTGTGCGCTGGTGCGAGCAAGTGGGCTTGCCGTACCTCGAGCATGCGCTCACCTGGGCGCCCGAGGATCGGCCCGAATGGCGGCGCACGAAGCAATGGCATGCCGCCGTCGCGCAAAGCTCGGGGTTCGCCGCGCCGCAGCGCGAGTACGACGCCACCGCCGACAACCACCCGATGCTCAGGCAGTACTTCGATTACCACCTGCCGTTCTACGAAAAACTGATACGTCATGCCGTCCGTTGATCGCGCGTGCGCGCATCTCCGTCGCCTTCTTCTTCGATTTTTTGCATAGCGAGGCCAGTTCATGTCAGACACCCTCCGCGCCGCCGAAACGCAAGCACCGCGCTCCTCCGGCGAAATCTTCGCCAAAGCCTTCATCGAGCAAGGGCCGAATACCGAAGTCCACTTCGACTACACGATCACGGAGTCCTTCAAGCCGACTCAAGACCGGCCGCGGCTGATGGTGAGCCAGCTCTTCAGAAAACGACTCGTCGAGGAACCGAGGAGCCGCTTCTGGTCGGAAAGCCGGCCGCCGAGAGACGAGACCGCCGGCATCTTCGAAGGCCAGTTGCGCCAGGAAGCCACATTCCGCTTCGGCACGAGCGAAGCCACCGTGCGGCCCATCAACGCTTGGGTGCAGATTCCGCCGGCGCTGTTCGGCGACGAGCGTGCGATCGCCGAATTCATCGACTACCGCTTGCTGGTCCGGCTCGCCACGGCCGAGAACCAAGCGTTGACCCTCGGGCCGCACGGTCTCTTGAATTGCCCCGGCGTGACGCAGCTTCGCTACGCGGGCAGTTACGTTCAAGGCGTCATGGCCGCATGCAACGAGATCGAGCAAAACGGCGCGACCGCGCACGCGATGATCGTCAACCCCGTCGACTATTACCATCAGATGATGGCCAATGGCGGCCTGCTCGCCGATCTCAAGTCCAACGGCACGCTGATCGTGCGCACGCGCATGGTGGCGCCCGGCCGTGCGCTCGTGGGCGATTTCGCCGTGGCCGCGCGTCTGCTGCATCGGGGCCAATCGGCGATTCGCTGCGGCACGCCGCCCGAGGGCACGTTCGCATCGGACGGGCTCGCGGTCTGCGCCGAGATTTATGAAGGGTTGGCCGTCCATCTGCCGACGCATTTTTTCCATGCCATGCCCGGCTGAGCGCGTGCGCTCGCGGTCATGCGCGAGCGCGCCCGACGTAGCCTGGAACTCGGCCTAACACGGCGCAAGGAAACGGGAGATCACGATGAATCGGATCGCGGATGGCGCACCGAGCAACGGTGCGACTCAGGCCACGAACACCGGACTGCGGTTCTATAAGCCGTATATGCCGCTGTTCCTCGGCCTCTTTTGCTGCCACTTCGGGATCGGCGCTTCGCTGGGCGCGCTGCCCTTTTACGTCAAGGGCGCACTGGGCGGCAGCGACGTCGACGTGGGCACCGTCATCGCCGCCATCGCCGTCGCCGTCGTATTGACGAGACCGGTGGCGGGCCGGCTCTCCGACCGCATCGGCCATAAGGTGCTGATGCTCGCCGGCGCGCTGCTGTGTGCGCTCGCGGGCGCAGCTTACGTACTAGCTGCCGTCGTGCCGACGCTCATCGCCGTTCGCGTGCTGCACGGCATCGGCGAGGGCGCGGTGTTTACGGCGGGCGCGACTTGGCTCGTCGCGATCGCTCCGCCCGAGCGGCGCGGCAAGATCGTCGGCCTGTACGGCGTCAGCATGTGGACCGGCGTGACGCTCGGTGCGCTTGCCGGCGCCGCGCTGTCGAAGGCGGTCGGGTTCGGCTTCGTGTGGGCGGTCTGCGCGGTCGCGCCGCTCGCTGGCCTGCTGTTGATTGCATCGAAGAAGGCGCCCGAGCGTTCCAAAGCAGCGAAGAAGTCCGCCCTGTTTCCCGGCACGGCGATGGTGCCGGGCGTCGCACTTTCGCTCGCTTCGATGGGGTACGCCGCTCTCGCTTCGTTCGTCGCCCTCTACATGGCCAAACGAGGCGTCGGCAACGGCATTCTTGCCTTCAATGTCTTCGGCTTCGCCTATGTCGGCTCGCGGCTCTTTCTGGGTCACTGGCCCGACAAGCTCGGGCCCTACCGGGTCGCCTTCGGCGCCGCCCTCGTCGAGGCGCTGGGGCTCGCGCTCGTGGGCGTTGCACCGAACTTGGCCGTTGCGGTGGCCGGCGGCTTCGCGATGGGCATGGGCTTGTCGCTGCTCTACCCCTCGCTCGCGCTCGCCGTCATTCGTGCAACCGACCCGTCGCAGCATGGCGCCGCGCTTGGCATGTTCACATCGTTCTGGGATCTGGGCGTGGCCGCGGGCGGCGTCGTCGCCGGCTTCATCGCGAACCGGCTCGGCTATTCTATGATCTACGTGCTGATGCTCGCCCCGGCGCTTGCTTCGGCTGCGCTCGTCCTCTCGCTCTGGGCGCCGCGCCGGGCGCCGGCCGCTTCGCAGTCTTGACCCGCGTCGTCACCAAAGGACCGATCATGAGTGGAAACAACGTCGTCTGGCAAGCAGTCACGATCGACAAAACAGCCCGCGCCGCGCAAAAGCGGCAACGGCCTTTCGTGCTCTGGTTCACCGGCATTTCGGGCGCGGGGAAATCGACGATCGCCAATCTCGTCGACGAGCGCCTTTTCGAGGAGGGACGCCACGCGTTCGTGCTCGACGGCGACAATATGCGCCACCGCCTCAATCGCGACCTTGGATTCAGCGATGCGGACCGCAGCGAGAACGTGCGGCGCGCAAGCGAAGTGGCGCGGCTCATGGTCGATGCGGGGCTGATCGTGCTCGTCACGTTCATTTCTCCGTTCCGTGAAGTGCGGCTCGCGGCGCGGCGCTTGTTCGGCGAAGGAGAATTCGTCGAGATTCATGTCGATACGCCGATCGACGTGGCTCAGTCGCGCGACCCGAAGGGCCTTTATCGCCAGGCCCGCAGCGGCGCAATCAAGCAGTTCACCGGCATCGATTCGCGCTACGAAGCGCCCGACCATCCCGAGATATGCGTGGACACCACACGGTTGACTGCCGAGGAATCGGCCGACGCCGTCATCGACTATCTGCGTCGTGGGGCAATGATTTGAACGTCGATGTGCTCGTAGTCGGCGGCGGCATCGCAGGGGCTGCTTGCGCGTATTTTCTCGCTGAACATGCCGGCGTCGTCTTGCTCGAAGGCGAGGACGCGTTCGGCTATCACACGACCGGACGCTCGGCCGCCTTGTTCTCGGAATATTTCGGCAATCGCCCCGTGCGTCTTTTGACCGCGGCGAGCCGTGCGTTTTTCGAAGCGCCGCCGGAGGGATTTGCGCAAGGACCGCTACTGTCCCCGCGCGGCGTGATCGCGCTCGCGAGTGAAGACGACATCGAGACGGGACGCTTTCACGCTGCGCTCGCGGCTGGGCGAGACGCGCGGCTTCCCGCTCACGAGATTTCGCTCGATCGAGCGCACTCGATGTGCCCGATTCTCGCGCCGCATGGATACGCCAAAGCCCTTGCTCGGCCGTCCGTCGCCGACATCGACGTCGACGCGCTGCACCAAGGTTTCCTGCGCGGCGTGCGCGCGCGCGGCGGAAAGACGATGCAAGGGCAGAGGGTCAAGGCGCTTCGTCGCGAGGCCGGTATGTGGCGTGTGGCGACCGCAAGCGGCGAACAATTCGCCGCGGGCCACGTGGTCAACGCGGCCGGCGCGTGGGCCGACGAACTGGCGATGCGCGCAGGCGTTGCGCCGATCGGTCTCGTGCCGAAGCGGCGTACCCTCGTGCTCGCCGAGGCCGCCGCCACGGCGCCGCACCGCGACGTATCGCCGACATGGCCGATGGTCACCGACCTCGTCGATACGTTTTACTTCAAGCCGGAGAGCGGCAAACTGATGGTGAGCCCGTCCGACGAAACGCCCACGGCGCCCGGCGACGCTCAACCGGAAGAACTCGACGTTGCGACGGCCGTCGATCGCCTCGAGGCGGTCACGACGTGGCGAGTCGGGCGCATCGCGCACAAGTGGGCGGGATTGCGCAGCGTCGTTGCCGACGAAACGCCTGTGCTCGGTGAAGCGCCCGATGCGTCCGGTTTTTTCTGGGCTGCCGCGCTGGGCGGGTTCGGCATCCAGACTGCGCCGGCGGTAGGCCGCGCAGTGGCTTGCCTCGTCACCAGCGGCAAGCTGCCGGACGACCTATGCTCGAATGGCGCCGACGCGGCGCAGGAGCGCTCGAGCGAGGCGGGCTTTTCTCCGGCTCGGTTGTCGCAGACGAGCGGCGAAGCGCGCTTGACGCCGCCCCGCGACGCCCAGGCGCCATGGGCTTAGATCGCGGGCGCGATGCAGTCATGCGTATACGTATGCGTATAGACGAACGATCGCAGATAAAACCTAAACGAGAACCATGAGGGCAATGAGAGCGATGAGAGCGATGAGAGCAACAAAAGCCACCAGATCGATGAGGGCGAAGCGCCTGATTTTCCAGGCCGTCTGGCCCATGACGATTGCATTGGCGAGCCAATCGGCTTCGGCCGACGGCGGCGGGGAGCGATCGAACTTCGGCAACGATCCGTTCTTCCAAATTTCCAGCGCAGTGGCCAATTGCCCCGTGCCGCTGGGACCGTTCGAAACGAAGCAGGAATTCAACGAGGAGAGCCATTACCGCATCGAGCGCGGCAATAGCTGCTGGATCGAAGGGCGTTGCCGGCTGTCGAACAGCTATTACTACGACAAGGAAATTGCCGAAGCCGTGCAGCGGCGGCTGGCGAACATCAGCTATGCGACGCAGTGGCGCGACCACACATCGATCTGGCTCATGTTGCAGCGGCGCTTCATCTACGTGGAGGGCTGCGTGGCGCCGGATTTCGACAAGGCCAAGTTCCTGTTCGAACTGGGCAAGACGGCCGATGTCGAGCGCGTGATAGACGACACGACGACGCAGCCCGACGCGGACACGCTGCCGTATCGAACGCGGGCCAACCCGGACAAACTCCCGACGCCGCCCGGGTACCAGGCACGGACGGCCAACGCGCCAAAATAGTCGCCACGGAATTCGCCACGATTTCCCATGGCGCTCTGCATCCATTTGAAAAATAAGCCATTTTTAGGCTAGAATCGGCGTTCTTTCGCGCAAAAATAGTCGCCAACGGTCGCGCCAATGCGCCTGAACGACGCCTGCCCCATGACTGAGCGTGCCGCTTTGTACCCTTATACAAGTCCGCATCAGATGACGCCGATGCTGCCGGGGGATCATCAGCTCGAACGTTTGCGGCTACTGGCCGCGGATGTCATTGCCGGCGCCGGCGATCTGGCCTCGCATGGCATGCCGCGGCTTCGCCTGCTGCTGCGTGGGGCCCTGCGGCCGATGAATTCGTACTACACCAACAAGATCGAAGGGCAACAAACGGAACCCCTGCTCATCGAGCGAGCGATGCGGCATGACTTTTCGGGCAGTCCGGACGAAGCGCGCCGGCAGCGCATCGCTATCGCGCATATCGATACCGAGCGTTGGAGCGAAACGGTTTGGAGGTCGTTCGATTCGATGACGTTCTTTACGCCGGATACGGTGCGTGAAATTCACCGGCACTTGCACGCGCAACTTCCCCTCGAAGATCTCTTGCAGCAGGACGACAGTGGCGTCACCGCGGCCGTGACCCCGGGCGAATGGCGCACTCAGGGCGTTCGCGTAGGACGCCACGTGCCTCCGGGGCCGGCTGACATTCCAGCGTTCATGCAGGCGTGGCATGCGGCTTACCGATACGCGCGCGGTGGCGAAACCGCCGTTATCGCACTGGCCGCGGCCCACCACCGGCTCGCATGGATTCACCCGTTCCTCGACGGCAACGGCCGTACCGCACGACTGCATACCCACATCGGGCTTTCGGCGCTACGACTGACGCATGGATTATGGTCGCCCATGCGCGGCCTCGCTCGTTCGCAGGCGCAATACTACGAGCATCTGATTGCGGCCGATCAATCTCGCCGAGGCGATCTGGATGGCCGCGGCAACCTGACCGAAGGCGGCCTCGTCGAGTTCATCGAGTACTTTCTTCGAACCTGCCTCGATCAAATTCAGTTCATGGGCGGCATGCTCGACCTGCAGGCGTTCGAACTGCGTCTGGCGCAGATGCTCGCGGCGCTCGGGCAAGATGGCAACGCTCGGCATTTGCGCGCCGAGGCGGCAACCCCGCTTGCCTACCTCGCAACGGTCGACGCCATGGACCGATCGCGGTTCAAAGCCATGACGGGCCTTGCCGCTCGCACGGCCGATCGGGTGCTATCCGACCTCTTCAAGATCGGCATCCTGGTCTCCCATAGCCCTCGCGGGCCGGTCGAACTCGCGATACCGCTGTCGCTGTTCCGGTGGCTTTTCCCGCGGCTGTGGCCCGAGGCGGAAGGGACCGGCACATAGTCGCCTTGTGCCGGCGCTCTTTTCCGCATGCTTGCATATCGGCATGCGGGGATGACGGAGCGGTGCTCACCCGCCAAGCATCAAATCCAAGTTCTGCACGGCCGCACCCGATGCGCCCTTGCCGAGATTATCGAAGACGGCCGATAGCAGCACCTGCCCGCGCTGCGCATTGACGAACACGCCCAGTCGAAGATCGTTCGTGCCGTTCAGCACCTGCGGATCGAGCACGGTCATGGCGCGTGCGTCCGCCAGCGGCATGACGTGGACATGGCGGGCATCCGCGTAGCGCTGTTCGAGACAGGCATGCAGGCGCTCGCCGTCGACGCTCTTCGGCAGCAAGCGCACCTCGATCGGCACCGTCAAAACGATGCCCTGGCGAAACGCGCCGTAGGCCGGAACGAAGAAGGGGCGATACGAGAGCCCGGCATGCAGTTCGATCTCAGGTGTGTGCTTGTGCTCCAGCGCAAGCCCGTAAACCTGGAACGGCGCAACAGGCGAAGCGCCGGGCGATTCATGGGCATCGATCGCAGATCGCCCGCCACCCGAATAGCCGGACACGGCGTGGATGGCCACAGGGTAGTCGCGCGGCAGCAGCCCTGCCTCGACCAACGGACGCAAGAGCGCAATCGCTCCCGTCGGATAGCAGCCGGGATTCGTGATGCGCCGCGCTTGCCGAATGCGCTCGGCCTGTCGGTCCGCCATCTCGGGGAATCCGTACACCCATTCGGGGTGAACGCGATGGGCCGAACTGGCGTCGATCACCCGCACTTCCGGGTTGCGAATGAAGCCGACCGCCTCGCGCGCGGCCGCATCGGGCAGGCACAGAATGGCGATGTCGCACGCATTGATCGCCTGCGTTCGCCGTTGCGGGTCCTTTCGCTCCGAAGCGGGCAGCGTAATCAGTTGCAGGTCTGTGCGCGCTTGCAAGCGGCCGAGGATTTGCAGCCCCGTCGTGCCTTGATCGCCGTCGACAAAAATAGTGGGGGAAGCCGTCATCGTCGTGCCCCTTGGATTCGGTCGGTGGGTTGGAAAGCGGTATCGTCACCTGTATGCTGGCGTCGGAAAAGTTGAATTTACTGACCCTTGAATTCAGCATTGCTGAACCCACTTCGCGATGAGAGAAATCAGCCTGGATCGCTTGCGCACGCTTATCGCCATCGCGGATCTCGGCTCGTTTGCAGCCGCGGCGCAGCTACTGCATCTTGCGCCGCCGACTGTCAGCCTCCACATCGCCGAGCTCGAAAGCCGAATCGGCGCGCCGCTGCTGTCGCGCAAGCGAGGAAACGTTCGGCCGTCGGCGGTGGGTGAAGTGCTGGTCGAGCGGGCGCGCCGGCTGTTGGCCGAAGTGGAATCGACGTTGGACGATGTCGGCCGCCAAGTGCAAGGGCTGGCGGGACGCGTGCGGCTCGGCGCGTCGACGGGCGCGATCGCGCATTTGTTGCCGCAGGCGGTTGCACAGTTGCGGTTGCAGCAGCCCGATATCGACGTTCAAATCGCGGTGCTCACGTCGCAGGAAACATTGGCTCGCCTCGCGCAGGGCAAGCTCGACATCGGGCTCGTAGCGTTGCCGCAGTCGCCTGTTACGGGGCTGGCGATCAAACCTTGGCGCCGCGACCCTGTCATTGCCTTCCTGCCCGCCGATTGGCGTTGCCCCGCGCGCATTACGCCCGCATGGCTCGAGACGCGCCCGCTCATTCTCAACGATGCGTCTACGCGATTGTCGCGTCTGACTGCGGAATGGTTCGCGCAGGCCGGGTTTCGTCCGGCGCCGCGCATCGAACTCAATTACAACGACGCGATCAAGAGCCTCGTCGCCGCAGGCTATGGCGCCGCCTTGCTGCCTCATGAGGCGGGCGCTCCGCCGTCGGATGCCCGCATCGCCATGCGCCCGTTGCGCCCGGCGCTGTGGCGGGAGTTGGGGATCGCACACCGTGCAGGTCCCGTGGAGCGCGCAACGCAGCACGTGTTGGACGCGTTGTGGGCCACCAAATAAGCGGCAAAGCGAGCGAATGCCACTCGATCCGCACACGCGGCCTCGTTCCGGGTGTTGCGCTTAAACGTAGAGCCCATGGCATTGCGCCGAATACCCTGTGCGATAATCACGCCAAACTACGGGGACCGATAATTAAATGAAACGCTTTCTCTTGATTGCTTTATGCCTGGCTTCTTCCTCCGCTTTTGCGGGTGAGCGCAGGCAGGTTCTACTCGAAACGCCGGTTGTTTACGCCTCGGGGGCGAATGTCGTCGAACGAGTCAAGGACGAGTGCCACATCGACGACATGTTGACCCAGCACGTCGGTGAAGCCCTTCGCCGGCTCAATAGAACGGGCGAAGGCACGATCGACGCGAACGCCTCGCCCGGCAACGCCGAAGTCCTGCGGCTGCAAATCAGCTATGTCATGGGCGTGGGCGGCGGCGCATGGACTGGGCCTAAAGCCATCTCCCTGTCGGCCGATCTGATCGATAACGGCAAGGTCGTGCGGCATACGAAGTTCAAGCGCTGGTCCATCGGCGGCGTGTGGGGCGCATTCAAAGGCACGTGCTCGATTCTCGATCGCACTACTGTGATCATCAGTAAAGACTTGCGTCGCTGGGTGCACAACCCGCGGTATGAAATCAAGGACGAAAACACCCCGAATCCGGCTTCGGCACCCGAGGCGGCTTCAGCGACAGCCGCAGCGGCTTCGGCTACGACGGTGACGGAGAACGCAGACAAGGACGATTGAACGATCGACCTTCATATGCGGGTTTCACAACGATCGGTCCGCTCCAGCGGGCCGATCTCGTAGCCCGCCCCATCGGTTTGAGCGCTGTTTGTCCGAGACAGATCGTATGCCCGCCTCGCACTCGACCGGCAAAAGGCATAGCCGAGACGGGGCAAACGAATCGCGATTCCATTTAGAACGGAATATCGTCATCCATATCATCGAGCCCGCCGCCGGCCGGCTGGCTCGGCCGGCTAGCGCCACCACCGCCACCACCGCTACGCGCGCCACCGCCACTGCCGCCGCCCATCGAACGGCCGCCGCCACGCGACTCCGACGGCTCACGACTGTAACCGCCGTCATCACCGCCCATGCCGCCACCGCCGCCCGAACCGCCGCGGCCGCCCAGCATCTGCATTTGATCGGCGACGATTTCCGTCGAGTAACGTTCCTGCCCATCCTGCCCTTGCCACTTGCGCGTGCGCAGACGGCCTTCGATGTACACCGACGAGCCCTTCTTGAGATATTCCCCGACGATCTCCGCGAGACGGCCGAAGAACGCAACGCGGTGCCACTCCGTCGCTTCCTTGAACTCGCCCGATGCCTTGTCTTTATAGCGATCCGTCGTAGCGAGCCGGATATTGGCGATGGCGTCCCCGCTCGGCAGGTAACGAATTTCGGGATCGGCGCCAAGATTGCCGACGAGAATAACCTTGTTTACGGATGCCATGAGTCTCTCCAGTTAATCCATTGCGCAGCGGAGCCCGATAGGCGAGCACCCGCCGCGCGACGCATCGTTTCGCGTCAAGCCTTGCGCAGCGGCTTCATGTTGGCGGCGATTATAAGCCAGGCCAATACAAGCCCCGAGCAGGCAAAAAACACGGCGTTCTGGCCGGCCGACTTCATGAGCCAGCCGCCCACGACACCGCCCAGCGCCAAACCGATCGACTGCGTCGTGTTGTATACCCCGGCCGCCGCGCCTTTGCGCGTTCCGGGTGCGAGCTTCGATACGAGCGAAGGCTGCGACGCCTCGAGAATATTGAAACCGAGGAAATACACGAACAAAATCGCAGCCACGGACAAGATGGTATGCGGCGCCGTGCCCAACAACAACTGGCCGATCAGGATAAGCGCGACAGCCCCGCACAGCACAGGCTTCATCTTGCCCCGCTTCTCGGCCGCGATGATCGCGGGCACCATCATGACGAACGATAGCCCCATCACCGGAAGATAAACCTTCCAATGCGAGGCAACCGGCAGGCCGCCGTCCACGAGGATGCGCGGGACGACGAGAAACAGCGCCGTCTGCGTGGCATGAAGCACGAGCACCCCGAAATTGAGCCGCAGCAATTCGACGTTGCGCAGCACTTCGGCAAACGGCGCGCGCACATGCACGGGCTTCGGCGCATCGGGCACGATCAACAGCACGACGCCGACCGCAATCAACGACAGCACGCCGACGATCGCGAACAGCCCGTTCATGCCTACCCAGTGATAGACGATCGGCGCGCCGACGATCGCGACCGCGAACGACATGCCGATACTGCCGCCGACCATCGCCATGGCCTTCGTCCGGTGTTCCTCGGATGTCAGATCGGCAATGAACGCGATGACGGCCGACGATACGGCCCCCATGCCCTGGATGACCCGGCCGACGATGATCCACGCCATGTCGTGCGCCAACGCGGCGACGAAGCTGCCGAGCGCGAAGATCAGCAGCCCCGTGACGATGACCGGCTTACGTCCGAGTTTGTCCGAAGCCCAGCCGTAAAAAATGTAAAGCAGCGATTGCGTCACGCCGTACGCGCCGAGCGCGATGCCGACGAGCAGCACGTTCTCGCCGCCGGGAATCGTCTTCGCGTACACCGAGAAGACCGGCATGATCATGAACAGGCCGAGCATGCGCAGCGCGAAGATCGCGGCGAGCGACACGGTAGCGCGCAACTCGGGCGCGCTCATACGCGAGGAAGTAACGGATGGATTCGACATCGGAAGCGAGCGTGGGAACCGTAGCGACGTCGCTCACGCCAGCTCCCCGCCGAGCCGCCGGATACGGAGCGGCAACGCCCTCGCGGGGCAGCGAACGCAGCCAGCGTGAGGGTTCTTTCGTTCCCGCGCGCTGTAAGGACGCCGTAACGGCGGTCTGGAAAAGTCGTTATAGTAGCAGGTTTGGCCCCCTCTCCTTCTTCGCCGAAGTCCAGGTTCATGGAACAAATTCGTATCCGTGGGGCGCGCACCCACAACCTGAAGAACGTCAATCTCGATCTGCCTCGCCACCAGCTCATCGTGATCACCGGCTTGTCCGGGTCGGGCAAGTCCTCGCTCGCGTTCGACACCCTCTATGCCGAGGGTCAGCGCCGCTACGTGGAAAGCCTCTCGGCCTACGCGCGCCAGTTCCTGCAGCTCATGGAGAAGCCCGACGTCGATCTGATCGAGGGGCTTTCGCCCGCCATCTCGATCGAACAAAAGGCGACGTCTCATAACCCTCGCTCGACGGTTGGCACCGTCACCGAAATCCACGACTATCTGCGTCTGCTCTACGCGCGCGTCGGCACACCGTATTGCCCCGACCACGAAATCGCGCTGGAAGCGCAAAGCGTCTCGCAAATGGTCGACGCCGCACTCGCGCTTCCCGAGGAAACGAAGCTGATGATCCTCGCGCCCGTCGTGGCCAACCGCAAGGGCGAACACGCCGAGTTGTTCGAGCAGATGCAGGCGCAGGGCTTCATCCGGTTTCGCATTCGCTCGGGCGGCGGCACGGCCAACGAAGGCACGGCGCAGATCTACGACGTCGATTCGCTGCCGAAGCTGAAAAAGAACGACAAGCATTCGATCGACGTCGTCGTCGACCGCCTGAAAGTGCGCGCCGACATGAAGCAACGGCTGGCCGAATCGTTCGAAACGGCTCTGCGCCTGGCCGACGGCCGCGCAATCGCCCTGGAAATGGATACGGACAAGGCGCACCTGTTCAGCTCGAAGTTCGCGTGCCCGATTTGCTCCTATTCGCTGCCCGAGCTCGAGCCGCGCTTGTTCTCGTTCAACAACCCGATGGGCGCCTGCCCCGATTGCGACGGGCTCGGCCAGATCACCTTCTTCGATCCGAAGCGAGTCGTCGCGCATCCGTCGCTCTCGCTCGCCGCGGGGGCGGTCAAGGGCTGGGACCGCCGCAATCAGTTCTACTTCCAGATGCTGCAAAGCCTCGCGGCGTATTACGAATTCGACATCGATACGCCGTTCGAGGAGTTGCCCGAGAAAGTCCGCAAGCTCATTCTCTTCGGCTCGGGCAAGGAGCAGATCCCGTTTTCGTACATCAACGAACGCGGCCGGGCGACCGTGCGCGAGCATGTGTTCGAGGGCATCATCCCGAATCTCCAACGCCGCTATCGCGAGACCGATTCGGCCGCCGTGCGGGAAGAACTGGCGAAATATCAGAACAATCAAGCGTGCCCGTCGTGCGACGGCACGCGGCTGCGGCGCGAAGCGCGCTTCGTACGGCTCGGCATGGATGGCGACGCGCGCGCGATCTACGAAGTGAGCGGCTGGCCGCTGCGCGATACGCTCGGCTATTTCCAAACGCTCAAGCTCGAAGGCGCCAAGCGGGAGATCGGCGAGAAGGTCGTCAAGGAAATCGTCGCGCGCCTCATGTTCCTGAACAACGTGGGGCTCGACTACCTGTCGCTCGAGCGCAGCGCCGATACCCTCTCGGGCGGCGAAGCGCAGCGCATTCGCCTCGCGTCGCAAATCGGCTCGGGCTTGACGGGCGTCATGTATGTGCTCGACGAACCTTCCATCGGCCTGCATCAGCGCGATAACGACCGCCTCATCGCCACGCTCAAGCACCTGCGCGATCTCGGCAATTCGGTCATCGTCGTCGAGCACGACGAAGACATGATTCGCATGGCCGACTACGTCGTCGACATGGGCCCCGGCGCGGGCGAACACGGCGGCATGATCATCGCCGAAGGCACGCCGAAGCAGGTGCAGAAAGATCCGGCCTCCTTGACCGGCCAATATCTGGCGGGCGAGCGCCGCATCGAGTTTCCCGACGAGCGCAAGGAGCCCGACGAGCGGCGGCTTCGGATCGTCGAGGCGCACGGCAACAATCTGAAGCGCGTCACGCTCGACCTGCCCGTCGGCTTGCTCACCTGCGTCACGGGCGTTTCCGGCTCGGGCAAATCGACGCTGATCAACGATACGCTGTACCACGCGGTCGCGCAGCATTTGTACGGCTCGTCGGCCGAACCGGCCCCCTACGATCAGATCGAAGGGCTCGAGCACTTCGACAAGGTCGTCAACGTCGACCAATCGCCGATCGGCCGCACGCCGCGCTCGAATCCGGCCACCTACACGGGCGTGTTCACGCCCATCCGCGAGCTGTTCGCCGGCGTGCCGGGCGCGAAGGAGCGCGGCTACGATCCCGGCCGTTTCTCGTTCAACGTGAAGGGCGGGCGTTGCGAAGCGTGCCAGGGCGACGGCGTGCTGAAGGTCGAAATGCACTTTCTGCCCGACGTCTACGTGCCCTGCGACGTCTGCCACGGCAAGCGCTACAACCGCGAAACGCTCGACATCCAGTACAAAGGGAAGAACATCAGCGAAGTGCTCGACATGACGGTCGAGCATGCGCACGAATTCTTCAATGCGGTGCCCGTCATCGCGCGCAAGCTCAAGACGCTGCTCGACGTCGGCCTCGGCTATATCCGGCTTGGACAATCGGCCACGACGCTCTCGGGCGGCGAGGCGCAGCGCGTCAAACTTTCGCTCGAATTGTCCAAGCGCGATACGGGACGCACGCTCTATATCCTCGACGAGCCCACCACCGGCCTGCACTTCCACGACATCGCCCTGCTGCTGGAGGTCATTCACCGGTTGAGAGATCATGGCAATACGGTCGTCATCATCGAGCATAATCTCGATGTGATCAAAACGGCGGACTGGGTTATCGACCTGGGCCCCGAAGGCGGCGCCGGCGGCGGGCAAATCATCGCCCAAGGCACGCCCGAGCAGATCGCAAAATCGAAAGCGAGCTTTACGGGACGGTATCTCGCGCCGCTGCTCGATCGCCGCTGACCGCGGCGATCGCCTCGGCCCGGCGCATCGTTCAGCCCGAGCCGCCCGACATCGGTTGGAGACCAGGAACATCATGGCTAAGCGCAACGAGGCCCCCGAGGACACCCGCATTCGAGAGGTCGGGGGCCGTCCTGTGCGGCTCACGAGCGAGGCGAGCTTGCCGAAGCTGTCAGCCGTCGAGATCGGCAGCTACGCGCTGGCGTTCGTCGGCATGTGGGCGGTGCTGCATTTCAAGCTGCTAGGCGCGCTGCTCGCCGGCATGCTGGTCTACCAACTCGTCCATACGCTCTCGCCCGGCATCGAGCGCCATATGTCGAGCCAGCGTGCGCGCTGGGTGGCGGTCGTCGTCATCGCCGGCGTGGTCGTCGGCGGCTTGGCGGCGCTATCGATCGTCATCGTAGAGCATTTCGAGCATACGGTCCCCAACATCCAGAACCTGCTCGATCAGGTCATGCAAATCGTCGCCCAGGCGCGCTCGCGCTCGCCGGAGTGGCTTTCGGCCATGCTGCCCGGCGACGTTTCGCAGATGAAGGAAAAAGCCGGCATGCTCGTGCACGCCCACATGGAGCAGCTTCAGCAAGGCGGCAAGAACGTCGCGCGGGGCTTCGGCCATATCCTGTTCGGCATGATCATCGGCGCGATGATCGCCATTACCAGCGTCCGGCACGTGCGGCGGCTGCCGCTGTCGACGGCGCTCGTCGCGCGCGCTTCGCGCTTTGCCGACGCATTCCGGCGCATCGTCTTCGCCCAGGTGAAGATTTCGACGATCAACGCCGTATTCACGGCGCTCTACCTGCTCATCGCGCTACCGCTTTTTCATGAACGGCTGCCGCTGTCGAAAACGCTCGTGCTCGTCACGTTCATCGCGGGCCTGTTGCCCGTCATCGGCAACCTGATCTCCAATACGCTGATCGTCGCGGTCTCGCTGGCCGTGAGCCTGCCGACGGCCATCTCGTCGCTCGTTTTCCTCGTACTGATCCACAAGTTCGAATATTTCTTGAACGCGAGGATCGTCGGCGGGCAAATCGAAGCGCGCGCGTGGGAGCTATTGCTCGCGATGCTCGTCATGGAGGCGGCGGCGGGCGTGCCCGGGCTCGTCGCCGCGCCGATCTTCTACGCCTATATCAAGCGCGAGCTCGTCCACTTGAGGCTCGTCTAGCGCCACGGCGGCCGCGGGCCAACGCGCCGCCGGGCTGGGGTGGGCTCTCCGGCCGGACGCCGCCGCCATCAACGAAAGACGACCGTCTTCGTCCCGTTCAGCACGATTCGATGTTCGACGTGCCATTTCACAGCCCGGGCGAGCGTCACGCATTCGACGTCGCGGCCGATCGCCGTCAACTGATCGGGCGTCATGCTGTGGTCGACGCGCTCCACTTCCTGCTCGATGATCGGGCCTTCGTCGAGATCGGTCGTGACGTAATGCGCCGTCGCGCCGATCAGCTTCACGCCGCGATCGAATGCTTGGTAATACGGCTTTGCGCCCTTGAAGCTCGGCAGGAACGAGTGATGGATGTTGATGGCGCGGCCGGCAAGGTGCTCGCAGAGATTGGGCGACAAGATCTGCATGTACCGCGCGAGCACGACGAGATCGGCTTCGTGCTGGTCGATGACTTCGAGCACGCGCGCTTCTTGCGCAGCCTTCGCGCGCGCCGTCGATTCCGTCAGCGGAAAGTGGTGAAAGGGAATGTCGTAGCTCGCGGCGAGCTGATAGAAGTCTTTGTGGTTCGAGATGATGGCGGGAATCTCGATCGGCAGTTGTCCCGTGCGATAGCGGAACAGCAAATCGTTCAAGCAATGGCCGATCTTCGACACCATGATGACGACCTTCGGCTTGAGCGCCGCGTCATGGATCTCCCAGCGCATCGAAAACTCGCCGGCTAACACCGCGAACGATTCGCGCAGCGCGTCGAGGCCCGGGTCGCCGCCCACCTGCTGAAAATGCACGCGCATGAAGAACTCGCCCGTGTGACTATCGCCGAACTGGGCCGAATCGAGAATGTTGGCGCCGCGCTCGAAGAGAAACCCCGATACGGAATGAACGATGCCGGGCCGGTCTGGGCACGACAGTTTCAAAATGAAGCTGTGTTGGGTCGACATGACCTTCTGAACTCCTGTGTTTGATTCGCGCCGCACGCTCAGTGCTCGGCGCTCAGTGCTCGGCGCTCAGCGTGCGACGAGCGGCGCGGCGAACAGCGTTTCGATGCCGGCGGCCGCCTCCTCGTCGATCCAGCGGTGGCGCAGCATGCAATCGAGCGTCGCCAGGCTCGCATCGACGGTCATCTCGCCGTCTTCGATCCAGCGCGCGACTTCGTCGATTCGCGCAAGCCGGTGCTCGCCGACTTCGCCGTCCTGATTGCGGGGCGCGAAGTCCTCGGGCAGCGCCAGGTCGTAGACGAACACCTGCTCGGCCTGCGTACCCTCGGGCAGCGACTGCAGCACGTGCACGGTGCGGCCCCGCTCGGCCTTGCCCGCTAGGCCGGCTTCGATGCCCGCCTCTTCCCAGCACTCCTTGGCGAGGGTGTCTTCGATCGACAAGCCCCACGCGATGCCGCCGGCCACGACGTTGTCGAGCATGCCCGGATCGGTCGCCTTGGTTTCGCTACGGCGCGCAATCCAGAGCTGCGGCGCACGATCGGCGTATTTTACGATGCCGTTCAAGTGCACCGCGTACGTCATCGTGCCGAAGAAACGAGCCGCCGCACGCTCGATGTAGGCAAGCGGCGGCGCGTCGAAGGCATTGCGGATCGCGTAAGTTTCGTCGCGCCAGCCGACGATCCGCCCCTGCGCCGCCAGCGCGCCGACGACGGCCGCGAGCGCGGCCGAGCGGCGATCGGCGTTCTCGTCGAATCGTGCGGACAGCCTCACCGCAGCGGCGTCGATGTCGAAGACGTCGGGCCACGATGCGAGCAGCGCCACTTCGGGCTCGCGAATCCAGCCGACCTGCTCGGAAGCCATGAAGAAAGGACGGTGCGCGCGCGGATCGAACCGGCGCGCGCAAGCGATGCAAGGCAAGCTCATTGGGACTCCTTGACGATGCAACCGGACGGCATCAATCGCGCAACGCGACGCGCAAACCCAGCGCGACGAACGTGGCGCCCGCTAGCCGGTCGAGCCAGACGCCCACGCGCGGGCGACGCTTGAGCCAACCGCCGAGGGTCCCCGCGAACAAGCCGAACAGCGAAAAGATCGCGAGCGTTTGCAACATGAAGACGAGGCCCAATTCGACCATCTGCAAGGCGGCATGCTGCGTGGCGCTCGGATCGACGAATTGCGGCAGGAAGACGACGAAGAACAGCGTCACCTTCGGATTCATCATGTTGCCGATGACGCTCTGGCGAAAGACGGCCGACAGCGGCTGCGGCGGCCGGTCGTGCGCGCTCGCCAACCCGCGGCTCGTCAAAGCCTTCAGTCCTATCCAAATCAAGTAAGCCCCGCCCGCGAGCTTGACGATCTGGAACGCGAGCGGCGATGAGCGCAGGATGGCCGCCACCCCGAACGCCGCAAGCGTCGTATGGAACGTCAGCCCGGCCGCGAACCCGAGCGCGGCGACGAGGCCCGCCGCGCGACCCTGCGAGATGCCGCGCGCGAGCACCTGCAGGTTGTCCGGGCCCGGAGCGGCCGTGATCGCCACGGAGGCGGCGAGAAAAAGCGCGAGATTCGGCATGGTGTATCGCCCGTCAATGTCCTGGAAACTCGGTCACCGTGTAAAGCGGCAGGCCGCTTTCGCGCAGCAGCTTCGAGCCGCCGAGATCGGGCAGATCGACGATCGCCGCGCCCTCGACCACGTCGGCGCCGAGCCGCTCCAGCAACTTCTTGCCGGCCATCATCGTGCCGCCGGTCGCGATCAGGTCGTCGACGATGACCACACGTTTGCCGGGCTCGCAGGCGTCCTCGTGGATTTCGACGGTAGCCGTCCCGTACTCGAGGGCATACGATTCCGACACGGTCTTGTATGGCAGCTTGCCGATCTTGCGAATCGGAATGAAGCCGAGATTGAGCTCGTAGGCGACGATCGGCGCAATGATGAACCCGCGCGCGTCGAGGCCTGCGACGTAATCGAGTTTGGCCTCCACGTAGCGCTCGATGAAAAGATCGATCAGCACGCGCAGCGTCTTGGGCCGTTGCAGCAGCGGCGTGATGTCGCGAAATTGGACGCCGGGCAGCGGCCAGTCGGGGATCGTGCGAACCTGGCTTTTGATGAACGCGGCGGCGTCGTGGGGCGCGTCCGCGGGCGCATTGAACATGAGACTCTCCGCAGGGAGCCGGCCGACCGCGCTTGCGCCGAAGGCGGAAAGCACGTAAACGGCCGTGATCGATTGATGAAATGAACAGGCAGCGCCGGCAGCACGCGGCCGTCGAACGGGCCTCGACTGCTGAAAGGCGCATCTCGTCAAACCGCCGGCACACCCGCACGGCGATTGCGCAGCAAGCGCTCCTCTGCCACCGACAGCGCGTCGGGCAGCCCGCGCAGCACGAGAATATCGGCCGCGCGCAGCTTCGTTTCGGGGCCGGGCTCGACGCCGCGAATGCCGTGGCGGCGGATCGCCGTGACTTCGACGCCCATCGAGGCGAGGCCGAGCTCCTCGAGCGTGCGTCCGACGGCGTCGGCATTGCCGTCCACAGCCACCGATTGTAGCCGCACCTGGTCGTGTCCGTCGTCGTCGGCCGGATCGTCGGCGCCGTGGAAGTAGCCGCGCAGCAGACTGTAGCGCGCGTCGCGCAGTTCTTCGACGCGCCGCACGACGCGCCGCATCGGCACGCCCATCAGCACGAGCGTGTGCGACGCCAGCATCAGGCTGCCCTCGACGATCTCGGGAATGACTTCGGTCGCCCCCGCCGCGAGCAGCTTTTCCAGGTCGGCGTCGTCGACCGTGCGCACGATGACGGGCAGCGCCGGCTCGAGCTCGTGCACGTTATGCAGCACGCGCAATGCCGAAGGCGTGTTCGCGTACGTGACGGCCACGGCCGCGGCCCGGTGAATACCGGCGGCGACGAGCGACTCGCGCCGCGCCGCATCGCCGAACACGACCGATTCCCCCGCGGCGGCGGCGGCGGCGACGCGATCGGGATCGAGGTCGAGCGCCACATAGGACAAGCCTTCGTGCTCGAGCATGCGCGCGAGGTTTTGGCCGGCGCGGCCATACCCGCAGATGATGACGTGGGCGTTTTGCCGCAGGCTTTGCGTGGCGATGCGCGTCATTTGCAGCGACTGCTGCATCCATTCGGTCGAGGACAGTCGCAAGACGATGCGGTCGGCGTTTTGAATCAAGAATGGCGCTGCGAGCATCGAGAGCAGCATCGCCGCGAGGATCGATTGCAGCAGAGCCGCGTCGACGAGATGCTTGTCGAGAATCAGATTGAGCAGCACGAAGCCGAACTCGCCCGCTTGCGCAAGCCCGAGGCCCGTGCGCATCGCGACGCCCGGCGTCGCGCCGAACAGCCGCGCGAGCCCCGTGATCATGACGATTTTGAGCAAGACCGGCGCAAGCAGGAAGGCGAGCACGAGGAGCGGGTGCGCGACGAGCACGCGCGGATCGAGCAGCATGCCCGTCGTCACGAAGAACAGGCCGAGCAGCACGTCCCGAAACGGTTTGATGTCCTCTTCCACCTGATGGCGGTAGGGGGTTTCGGCGATGAGCATGCCGGCGATGAATGCGCCGAGCGCAAGCGAGAGGCCGAACTTGTCGGTGACGAACGCGGCGCCGAGCGTGACGAGCAAAAGGTTCAGAACGAACAGCTCCTGCGAGCGCCTGCGCGCCACGACGTTGAACCAGCGCGTCATGAAGCGCTGGCCGACGAACAGCAGCAGCGAGAGCGCGACGACGATCTTCAGGGCAGCGATGCCGAGCGTCTTGGCGAGATCGTGGGAGTCGCCGCCGAGCGCGGCGATGACGATCAACAGCGGCACGACGGCCAAGTCCTGAAACAGCAATACGCCGAAAATATTGCGCCCGTGCTCGGTTTCGATCTCGAGCCGCTCGGCGAGCATCTTGCTGACGATGGCCGTCGAGGACATCGCCAAGGCCCCGCCGAGCGCAATGCTGCCCTGCCACGTCACGTGCATCCAGTGCTCGACGAGCGACCCGACGAGCACCGACACGCCGACGGTGCCGAGGACCTGCAACAACCCGAGCCCGAACACGAGCGTGCGCATGGCGCGCAGCTTGGCGAGCGAGAACTCGAGCCCGATCGAGAACATGAGGAAGACGACGCCGAACTCGGCAAGGTTCTGCGCACGCTCCGCATTGGGCGCAAGGCCGAGGGCGTGCGGCCCGACGACGATGCCGACCGTCAGGTAGCCGAGCATCGGCGGCAGATTCAACGAGCGGAACAATACGACGCCCACCACCGACGCGAGCAGCAGGAAAAGCGTCATCTCGAGCGGAGAAATCACGTGCGAAGCGTCCTCGTTCGTCAGCGAAGCGTACCGACGCGCGATAGCGCGACGCGCGGTCGATCTTGAAAGCCTGGGGGAGCGGCTAGGGCCAAGGGCGGCCCGGCGCGGCGAACAACGCCTTTGCTATACTCCGGCGAATGATAGCGAAAATCAATGGCGACCGGGCGTTGGCGCTCGCCCGGGAAGTCCTCGACATCGAAGCCGACGCCGTGCGCGGGCTTCGCGATCAAGTCGACGAGCGCTTCGTCGCCGCGGTCGACTTTTTACTGAGCTGCCGTGGCCGCGTCGTCGTATCCGGCATCGGCAAATCCGGCCACATCGCCCGTAAGCTAGCCGCCACGCTCGCCAGCACCGGCACGCCCGCGTTTTTCGTGCATCCGGCCGAAGCGAGCCACGGCGACCTCGGCATGGTCACGCAGGACGACGTCTTCATCGCGCTTTCCAATTCCGGCGAATCGGAAGAGCTCGTTGCGATCCTGCCGCTCGTCAAGCGGCTCGGCGCCAAGCTGATCGCGGTGACGGGACGCCCGCAATCGACCCTCGCCACGCTCGCCGACGTCCATTTGAACGCGGGCGTTCCGAAGGAAGCGTGCCCGCTCGAGCTCGCCCCGACGGCCAGCACGACAGCCGCGCTTGCGCTCGGCGACGCGCTGGCCATGGCCGTGCTCGATGCCCGCGGCTTCGGCGCCGACGATTTCGCCCGCTCGCATCCGGGCGGAGCCCTCGGCCGGCGCCTGCTCACGTATGTGCGCGACGTCATGCGCACGGGCGATCAACTGCCGAAAGTCGATGCGAGCGCGACCGTGCGCGACGCCTTGTTTCAGCTGACGGCCAAGCGCATGGGCATGACTGCCATCGTCGACGACGCCGGCCGCGTCTCGGGCATCTTCACCGACGGCGATTTGCGCCGCGTGCTCGAGCGCACGGGCGACTTCCGCGATCTGTCGATCGTCGAGGTGATGACGCGCACGCCGCGCACGATCGGGCCCGATCATCTCGCCGTCGAGGCCGTCGAATCGATGGAGCGCCACCGCATCAATCAAATGCTCGTGGTCGACGCCGACGGCAAGCTGATCGGCGCGCTCAATATGCACGACCTGTTTTCGAAGAAGGTGATCTGATGGCCGCCGCGCCCCTCACGGCAACCGAACGCGCGAGCCGCGTCAAGCTGATGATTTTCGATGTCGACGGCGTCCTCACCGACGGCGGCTTGATGTTTACCGCGCAAGGCGACTACATGAAATCGTTCAATTCGATGGACGGCCATGGCCTGAAACTGCTCGGCGAAGCGGGGATTCAAACGGCGATCATCACGGGCCGCCGCTCCGACATCGTGCTCGCCCGCGCCCAGGAATTGCGCATCTCGCATATCTATCAAGGCGCGGCCGACAAGGTCGCGGCCTTCGTCGAACTGATGCGCGAGGCGAACGTGACGGCCGAGGAATCCGGTTATATGGGCGACGACTGGCCGGACCTGGGCGTGCTGACGCGCTGCGGCTTCGCCGCGGCGCCCGCGAACGCCCACCCGGAAGTCATCGCGCGTGCGCATTGGGTATCGGAAGCGCGCGGCGGACAAGGCGCGGCGCGCGAAGTCTGCGACACGCTGCTGCGCGCCCAGCACCGCTATGACGCGCTGCTCGCCGCCGCTTGCGGAGCGGCGCGCGCATGAATCCGTCGCGCATCACGTCGCTCTTGTCGTTGATCGCCCTGGCGGCGCTCGCGGGCGGCACCTATTGGCTGCTGCAGGCGACTCGCCCGCCTGCCGCGCGCGACGAGGAACGCGTCAAGACGCATGCGCCGGACTACTTCGCCGATCATTTCTCCGTTTCCGAACTCGACCAGTCGGGCTCGACGCAATACCGGCTGACGGCGACGAAGATGGTCCATTACGAAGACGACGAGAACAGCGACCTCACGCTGCCGGCGATCCGGGCGTTCCAGCCCGGCAAGCCGATCGTGACGGCAACCGGCGACCGCGGTACTGTCAACGGCGACGCCTCGATCGTCGACTTATACGATAACGCGCGAATTTTGCGCGCCGCGGGTGCAGGCGATCCCGAAATGCAGGCGGATTCGGTACATTTCCGCGTTCTCGTGAACGACGACGTTATCGAAACGGAAAAGCCGGTTAAACTTCGGCGCGGCCAGTCCATCGCGACGGCCAGCGCCATGAAGTACAACAATGTCACCCGTGTGGTGCAGCTTTTCGGCAATGTCCGAGGCTACATCGCAGCTTCGGACATGTCGGGCGCCGGAAGTGCCGGCGCCGGTTCCAAGTGACCGGGTTCCATCCTTTCGTAGCGTGACTGCATGAACGAACCGCTCTCTCTTATCGGACGCCCCGTACGCGCTGGCCTCGCAGCGATGGTCGCGCTGCTCGCTTGCTTCGCGCTCGCGCCGGCCGCCCACGCCGAGCGCGCCGACAAGGACAAGCCGCTCAATATCGAAGCGGACAACATGACCTACGACGATTTGAAGCAGGTCACGATCTTTACGGGGCACGTAGTCGCCACCAAGGGCACGATCCTCATCAAGGCCGACCGCGTCGACGTGCACCAGGACCCTCAGGGCTACCAGTACGCGACCGGCACGATGGCCCCGCACAGCAAAGAGCTCGCCTATTTCCGCCAAAAGCGAGAGGGCCTCGACGAGTATGTCGAAGGCAACGCCGAGCGGATCGACTACGATGGCAAGCAGGATTTGACGACGCTCACCACGCGCGCCACGGTCCGCCGCTTGCATGGCTTGACGACGTTGTTGGACGAAGTGCATGGCAGCGTCATCACGTACGACGGGCAGAACGACTTCTATACGGCGCGCGCGGGCAAGGACGTAGCCGGCCCAGGCAACCCCACGGGCCGCGTGCGCGCGATGCTTTCGCCGCGCAACGGCGCGCCGGCGCCGCTCACGGGCGCGCCCGAGAAGCTCGCGCCCGCGGCGAAGATTCAAGGAAACGTGCCGCAGTGAATACGCTATCCACTACCGCCGCGACGACGGACGCAGCGCCCGGGTCCGTATCGGCTCGCCGGGCGAGCTCGCTCGTCGTGCGCAACCTGAAGAAGCGCTACGGAACGCGCACCGTCGTGAAAGACGTCTCGCTCGACGTCAAGAGCGGCGAGGTAGTCGGCTTGCTCGGGCCGAACGGGGCCGGCAAGACCACGTCGTTCTATATGATCGTCGGCCTCGTGCCGCTCGATGCGGGCGAGATCGTGCTCGACGGCAAATCCATCAGCCTGCTGCCGATCCACAAGCGCGCCGGCCTCGGCCTGTCGTACCTGCCGC
Source organism: Trinickia sp. (assembly GCA_036384755.1). Lineage (GTDB taxonomy): Bacteria > Pseudomonadota > Gammaproteobacteria > Burkholderiales > Burkholderiaceae > Trinickia. Next base: position 153,180 of record DASVLS010000022.1, read on the forward strand.
AGGAAGCCTCGGTGTTCCGCAAGCTGACCGTCGAGGAAAACATCCGCGCCGTGCTCGAGCTGCAGCATGACGATCAGGGCAAGCGCCTGTCGAAATCGGCGATCGAAGCGCGCACCGAAGCGTTGCTCGACGAACTGCAAGTGTCGCATCTGCGGGAAAACCCGGCCCTCTCGCTCTCGGGCGGCGAACGCCGCCGCGTCGAAATCGCCCGGGCGCTCGCGACGAATCCGAGCTTCATTTTGCTCGACGAGCCGTTCGCGGGGGTCGACCCGATCGCCGTGCTCGAGATCCAAAAGATCGTCAAATTCCTCAAGCAGCGCAATATCGGCGTGCTGATCACCGATCACAACGTGCGCGAGACGCTCGGCATCTGCGATCACGCCTACATTATCAGCGACGGCTCCGTGCTAGCAGCCGGCGCGCCGCACGAGATCATCGAAAACGAAAGCGTGCGCCGCGTCTATCTCGGCGAGCACTTCCGGATGTAAGGTTCGGATCAACCCTACCCGCCATTTCACGCAGACGGCTCAGGCCGCGGCGGCGCTCCGCCTTGCGGCGTTTGCCGTCTGCGCTCCGAGGTTCCCGGCGCGAGGCAAAGTCTCTACAATGAAAGACACATTGCCATGAAAGCCAGCCTCCAACTCCGCCTATCGCAGCATCTTGCGTTGACCCCACAACTGCAGCAGTCGATTCGATTGCTGCAGCTGTCGACGCTCGAACTGCAACAAGAAGTCGCGATGGCCGTCGCGCAAAATCCGCTGCTCGAATCCGAAGACGAATGGATTGCGAGCCCGTTGCGCGTCGCGGCCGACGGCACCGTCATCGCACAAGCGCCGACGCCGTCCGCGCCCGAGCCGATGAGCGGCGCGAGCACATCGGAGTCCGCCGAGCGCGCCGAAGGCGGCGACGGCGCCGGCGCCGATGAATACAGCCCGCTCGGCAGCAACGACGGCGGCGATTCGTCGCAGTGGAATCTGGACGATTACGGCCGCTCGCCGGCCGCTTCCGACGACGACGACCTTCCGCCGCTGCAAATCCACGAGTCGACGACGACGCTGCGCGACCACCTGATGGCCCAGCTGCGCGTCACGCAGGCCAGCCCGCGAGACCGCGCACTCGTCACGTTTTTGATCGAATCGCTCGACGACGACGGCTATCTGACCTCATCGCTCGACGAGGTCCTGGCCGATCTCCCCGAAGAGCTCGAGGTCGATCTCGACGAACTGGGCGCGGCTCTTGCGCTGCTGCAGAGCTTCGACCCGGCCGGCGTCGGCGCGCGCTCGGCGTCCGAGTGCCTGAAGGTGCAACTGCTGCGCCTACCCGATTCGCCCACACGCAAGATCGCGATCGACATCGCCGCCAATCATCTGGAATTGCTGGCCGCCCGCGATTTCACGCGGCTGCGCAAGCAGCTAAAGGCGACCGACGACGAGTTGCGCGACGCCCATGCGCTGATCCGCTCGCTCGAGCCGTTCCCGGGCGCGGCTTACGGCAAGGCGGAAGCCGATTACGTCGTGCCCGACATCATGGTGAGGAAAGTCTCCGGCGGCTGGCAAGCGGAGCTGAACCCCGAGGTGGTGCCGCGTCTGCGCATCAACCACCTGTACGCGAACATCCTGCGCAACAATCGGGGCGATCCCGGCAGCGGTTCGCTGCGCCAACAGCTGCAAGAGGCGCGCTGGCTGATCAAGAACATCCAGCAACGCTTCGAAACGATCCTGCGCGTAGCCCAGGCCATCGTCGAGCGGCAGAAGAACTTTTTCGTCCACGGCGAAATCGCGATGCGCCCCTTGGTTTTGCGGGAAATAGCTGATACGCTGGGCCTACACGAATCGACGGTATCGCGTGTGACGACCGGCAAGTACATGCTCACCCCATTCGGGACGCTCGAGTTCAAGTACTTCTTCGGTTCGCACGTGTCGACCGATACGGGGGGCGCGGCCTCTTCGACGGCCATTCGCGCGCTCATCAAGCAACTGATAGGAGCAGAAGACTCGAAAACCCCTCTTTCGGACAGCCGCATAGCCGAACTGCTGGCGGAGCAAGGATTCGTGGTCGCACGCCGGACGGTTGCCAAGTACCGCGAAGCACTCAAGATCCCCGCAGTCAATTTGCGCAAGTCTCTTTAGGCTTTCCGCGTTTTGCGGAGAGCGTTTACCGGCCCTAACGCCATCAGCGGCTCGGCCGGCCGATACGACCCGCCGCTCGTCAGTCACGCGGGGTGATGACTCGAGCGGGCCGCTCCCGACCGGCGCAGCCGCACCGATGGTGCCAGGCAGCCATTTGTTTGGAGAGCACTATGAATCTGAAGATCAGTGGACACCATCTCGAAGTCACCCCGGCGTTGCGAGAATACGTGATCACCAAGCTCGACAAGGTGCTAAGGCATTTCGATCAGGTGATCGATGGCAATGTGGTCCTCTCGGTCGACAACCATAAGGAAAAGGATAAGCGGCAGAAGGTTGAAATCAGCCTTCACTTAAAGGGCAAAGATATCTTCATCGAAAGCGCGAACGGAGATCTATACGCAGCGATCGATCTGATGGTCGATCGGCTCGACCGCCAGGTCGTGCGCCACAAGGGGCGCATTCAAGAGCATCAACACGAGGCGATCAAACATCACGACGTGCCGCCTATCGGCGAGCAAGCGCAGCAGTAAGACGGCGGTCGACGCCGAGACCGTTTCACCCCGCGTAGAAGGCCGCCCGTCCGGGCGGCTTTTTTCGTTCTATTCGACGAACCGCCCGGACTGCATGGTCGCCGCTTCGCGCGGCGCACCAACTGCTGCGGCCCTGTTCTATAATGTGCCGGTTATCAAGGGGCAGCCGGCCGCACAGCAGCCCGATGGCGCCGGCCCCATGAGCCGGCGCGCACGGCCGAAAATCGACAACCAGCCAGTTGCCGCGAGGAGCGCCCAGGCGACGCGTTAGCCTGCCAACATGAATCGTTTAGCCAAATTTCTTCCGCTCGAAAACGTCGTAATCGGCCTTTCCGTCACCAGCAAGAAGCGCGTATTCGAGCAAGCGGGCTTGATCTTCGAAAATCAGAACGGAATCGCCCGCAGCGCAGTCACCGACAATCTCTTTGCTCGCGAACGGCTCGGATCCACGGCGCTTGGCGAAGGCGTCGCGATTCCTCACGGGCGCATCAAGGGTCTGAAGCAGCCGCTCGCCGCGTTCGTCCGCCTCGATCAGCCGATTCCCTTCGAATCGCCCGACGGGCAGCCCGTTTCGCTGCTGATCTTCCTGCTCGTGCCCGAGCAAGCCACGCAGCAGCATCTCGAGATTCTCTCGGAGATCGCCCAATTGCTGTCCGATCGGGAAGCGCGCGAACGCCTGCACACCGAACAAAACCGCGAAGAGTTGCATCGCCTGCTCACCCAATGGCACCCTTGAGCATGCCGTAACGCTCGAGCCTCGTGCTCCGGCGCGGCGGCCCGGCGTGCTTCGCGCGCGCCGTTCATCGGCCTGGGCGGGCGGCTCGACGCATGTGCGTCGCCGCGCGCCGCGGTCAACCAGGAGCAAGGGATTCATGGATACCTCCAGCATCAACGCCCAGAGCATCTTCGACGACAACGCATCCATGCTCAAACTGAGCTGGTTGACGGGGCATGAGGGCTGGGAACGCGGCTTCTCGGCCGAAACGGTCGCCAATGCCACGTCGAGCGCGGACCTCGTCGGCCATTTGAACTTGATCCATCCGAACCGGATTCAGGTGCTGGGCGAGGCGGAAGTCGAGTACTACCAGCGACAGACGGACGAAGACCGCTCGCGGCACATGGCCGAGCTGATCGCACTCGAACCGCCGTTTCTCGTCGTCGCGGGCGGCGTGGCCGCTCCGCCGGAACTCGTGTTGCGCTGCACGCGCTCGTCGACGCCGCTGTTCACGACGCCGATGTCCCCCGCTGCCGTCATCGACAGCCTGCGTCTGTACATGTCGCGCATCCTCGCGCCGCGCGCCACGCTGCATGGCGTGTTCCTCGACATTCTCGGCATGGGCGTGCTGCTCACGGGCGACTCCGGTCTCGGCAAGAGCGAGCTCGGCCTCGAGCTGATCAGCCGCGGCCACGGGCTCGTGGCCGACGACGCGGTCGATTTCGTGCGGCTCGGCCCCGATTTCGTCGAGGGGCGCTGCCCTCCGCTGCTGCAAAACTTGCTCGAAGTGCGCGGCCTGGGCCTGCTCGACATCAAGACGATCTTCGGGGAAACGGCCGTACGCCGCAAAATGAAGCTCAAGCTGATCGTGCAACTCGTGCGTCGGCCCGACGGCGAATTCCAGCGTCTGCCGCTGGAGAGCCAAACCGTCGACGTGCTCGGGCTGCCGATCAGCAAGGTGACGATTCAAGTCGCGGCCGGCCGCAACCTCGCGGTGCTCGTCGAAGCCGCCGTGCGCAATACGATCCTGCAACTGCGCGGGATCGATACTTTGCGCGATTTCATGGATCGGCAGCGCATTGCAATGCAAGATCCCGATAGCCAGCTTCCCGGCAAATTGATGTAAGCAGTCCTAAGCAGCGATCCGGAGCCGCCTGGTGTCGACGCAACGGAATCGCGCCGCTCCGGCCGGCCGTCTTTCGCCGGCAAGACCGAGCCGGACGCAAGTGCTATGATGAAACGAACTGGTTCTTCCCCATGCGCATCGTTCTAATCACCGGCATTTCCGGCTCCGGCAAATCCGTCGCGTTGAACGCGCTTGCCGACGCAGGCTACTACTGCGTCGACAATCTGCCGCCGCGCTTTCTGCCCGCGCTCACCCAGTACCTCGCGAGCGAGGACGAGGGGCACGAGCGGCTGGCCGTCGCGATCGACGCGCGCTCGAGCGCCTCGCTCGACGAAATGCCGGGCATCATCCGAGATCTGTCGAGCGAGCATGACGTGCGCGTGCTGTTTCTCAACGCAAGCACCCAGTCGCTAATTCAGCGTTTCTCGGAAACGCGCCGGCGCCACCCGCTCTCGGGCACGCCCGCGCACGATGCGGACGTCGGGCTGCTCGCCTCGCTGGCGGAGGCGATCGAACGCGAGCGCGAGCTCGTGGCCCCGCTTGCGGAGTTCGGCCATCAGATCGATACGAGCAATCTGCGCGCGAACGTCCTGCGCGCATGGGTGACGCGCTTCATCGAGGAGCAGCGCGAAGGTCTGATGCTGATGTTCGAATCGTTCGGGTTCAAGCGCGGGCTGCCGCTCGACGCCGACTTCGTGTTCGACGTGCGCGCCCTGCCCAATCCCTACTACGACCATCGCCTGCGCCCGCTCACCGGGCGCGATCAGCCCGTCATCGATTACCTCGACGCGTTGCCGATCGTGCATGAAATGATCGACGACATCCACGCATTCGTCATGAAGTGGCTGCCGCGTTTTCGTGAAGACAACCGCAGCTATTTGACCGTCGCGATCGGCTGCACCGGCGGTCAGCACCGTTCCGTGTTCATCGCCGAGACACTCGCCGCGCGCCTCTCGCGCGAAGCGACCGTGATCGTCCGGCATCGCGATGCGCCGGTCGCCATCGACGAATCGTCACGTTTAGTGGCCTGAGACGGGAGCGATCTCGCCCGACTCGGATCACTACCGGCCTAACCCGCCGCGGCCTACGCGGCAATTCGAAGCGTGCGCCATGACCACTCCTCCTGCCGTCTACGCTGATCTGCCGCTCTTTCCGCTGCACACCGTCCTGTTCCCGGATGGGCTGTTGCCCTTGAAGATCTTCGAAGCGCGCTACCTCGATATGGCGCGCGCCTGCTTGCGCGACGATTCGCCGTTCGGCGTCTGCCTGCTCAAGAGCGGCGGCGAGCTCGCCCAGGAAAACGTGCCTTGCGTGCCCGAGATGGTGGGCACGCTCGCGCGAATCGAGCAATGCGACGTCGACGATTTCGGCATGCTGCTCGTGCGCGCTCGGGGTATGCGGCGCTTTCGCCTGCTTTCTCATCGCAAGGAGCCGAGCGGGCTGCTCGTGGGCATGGCCGAACCGCTGCCCGACGACGTCCCGCTCGAAGGCGTCGAGGCGCTCGAGAAATTCGGCGCGTGCGCCGAGGTGCTCGAACGGATCATCGAGACGATCCGCGAACGCGATGCCGACGGCGTGCCGTTCGCTCAGCCGTTTCGCTTCGACGATCCGAGCTGGGTGGCCAATCGCCTATCGGAAATTCTGCAAATCCCGCTGCGCGCGCGCCAAAAACTGATGGAGCTGCCCGATGCGAACGCGCGTATCGACGCGGTTCATCATTACATGCAGCAGCATCAACTGCTTTGAGCGGTCGCGGGTGGCGGTTGCCGATCGAGGCTCGCGCACGGACGCACGGGCGCACGGGCGCCCGCGTTCCATCCGTCAGACGAGAGAGCCCTTGAGCGCATCGAGCAGTTTGCGCACAGGCGCGGGCACGCCGTAATCGTCGATTTGCGCAAGCGGCACCCACGCCGTGTCGTCGTCGCGCGCTTCGACACCGGCGGCGCCCAAGGCAGCGGGTGCGCTCGATGTTCCGGATTCCGGGCGGCGCATATCGGCGCAACGCGGTTCGATTTCGAGCTTGAAATGCGTGAACGTGTGGGCGAGCGGCGCCAGGCGCTCGAAGCCGCGGGCGGCGCCGAACGCAAGCGCGCGCTCGGCCAGCGCCGATTCGTCGGGCGCTTCGGGCAAGCTCCACAAGCCGCCCCAGATGCCGGACGGCGGCCGCCGCTCGAGCAGCACCGAGGCGCCGTCGCGCAGCACGAGCATCCAGGTGCGGCGCGTCGGCACGGTCTTCTTCGGCCGCGCGGCCGGCAATTCGCGCTGCCGCCCCGTCGCATTCGCCACACAGTCGGTGGAGAAAGGGCAGCGCGCGCAGTCGGGCCGGCCGCGCACGCACAGCGTCGCCCCGAGATCCATCAAGCCTTGCGTGTAAGCGGTCACATCCTCGTCGGACGCATGCGCGGCGGGCATCAAGGCCTCGGCTAAGGCCCACATCGCGTTTTCGACGCGCTTCTCGCCCGGAAAACCCTCGACGCCGAACACGCGGGCCAGCACGCGCTTGACGTTGCCGTCCAAGATCGTCGCCCGCGCACCGAACGCGAACGACGCAATCGCCGCTGCGGTCGAGCGGCCGATGCCCGGCAATTCGGCCAGATTATCGGGGTCCCTCGGAAACGTTCCGCCGTGCCGCTCGAGCACCGCCTGTGCGCAGCGGTGCAGATTCCGCGCACGCGAGTAATAGCCGAGCCCCGCCCATAGCGCCATGACGTCGTCGATCGGTGCGTTCGCCAGCGACGCGACATCGGGAAAGCGCGCGAGAAATTTCGCGTAATAGGGGATGACGGTCGATACCTGCGTTTGCTGCAGCATAATCTCCGACAGCCAGATGCGGTACGGATCGCGCGTGTTCTGCCACGGCAAGTCATGACGGCCGTGGCGGCGCTGCCAGGCGATCAGCCGCGAGGCGAAAGCCGCTTGCAGCGGCGTGGCGGGCGTTTCCGCCGAGGTCGGGAGTGCTGACATAGAAAGCGAAAACTCAGCGCTGGCAATGCGCGCAATAGTAGGTGGAGCGTTGGCCTTGGACGATTTGGCGAATCGGCGCGCCGCAAACGCGGCAAGGCTCGCCCGCGCGATCATAGACGAAGCAATCGAGTTGGAAATACCCGCTCGCGCCGTCGCTGCCTACGAAATCTCGCAAGGTGCTGCCGCCGCGCTCGATCGCGGCGGCCAGCGTCGCGCGCACGCAATCGGCCAAGCGCTCGCAACGGGCGAGCGACACGCGGCCGGCCGGCGTCGTCGGCCGAATGCCGGCGCGAAACAGGCTCTCGGATGCGTAGATGTTGCCCACGCCGACGACGATTTCTCCGGCGAGCAGCACCTGCTTGATCGACGCCGTGCGTCCGCGCGTGCCGCGAAAGATGACTTCGCCGCTGAATTGCTCGCTGAACGGCTCGACGCCCAAGCTCGCGAGCAGCGGGTGCGCGCGCACATCGCCGGCGGACCGCGCATGCCACAGTACGGCGCCGAACCGGCGCGGGTCGCGATAGCGTAAGACGAATTCGTCGAAGATCCAATCGATGTGGTCGTGCTTGGCCGGCGGGGCGGCCTGCTCGTGCATCAGCACCCGCAGCGTCCCCGTCATGCCGAGATGGACGATGAACCATCCCGCGTCGGTTTCGAACAGCAGGTATTTGCCGCGACGCTCGACCCGGCGCACGGCCTGCCGCGCGAGCGCGCTCGCGAGCTCGGCCGGCACCGGCCAACGCAACGCGCTCGTGCGCACGTCGACGCGCTCGACGCGGCGACCGGTCACGTACGGCTCGATGCCGCGCCGTGTAACTTCGACTTCTGGCAGCTCGGGCATGTCTAATGGGTGGGGATAGGTGTGTAACTTGCATGGTCCAATCTGCGTGTATTGTAGCGAGCGCGTTACAATCGACCGAAACCTCGAACGGATCTCCATGATTTTGTCCATCAAGCAGCTCTTCAGGCGCCCGGTCGGCGCCCGCCCCGCATGGCGCCTCACGCCCGCGGGCCGCATCGTCGCCGCTGTCCTGTGTGTCTGGACCTTCGCGGCGGTGCCCGCACACGCGCAAGATCCGGCTCCGTCCGACGACGGCGCCGCGAGCGCGTCGGATCTGCTCGGCCCGGCTCTGCCCGAGGAGAAAAAGGATCTGCCCGACGTTGCGCTGTCGAGCCAAATCGTCTTCCAAGTCTTGGCGGCGGAAATCGCCTTGCAGCGCAATCAGCCCGCTCCCGCGTACCAGACCTATCTCGCGCTGGCCCGGGACACCCACGATCCGCGCATGGCGCAGCGCGCGGCCGAAATCGCGCTCGCGGCGCAAAGCCCGTCCGATGCGCTTGCGGCCGCGCAGCTGTGGCACGAGTACGCACCCGATTCGGAGCGCGCCGTACAGCTTGACGCCTCGCTGCTCGTCTTGTCGGGCAAGCCGGACGACGCGAAGCCGCTGCTCGCGCGCGAACTCGCGAAAGTGCCCGAGGAGAACCGCGGCAACGCCTTGCTCTCGCTGCAAACGCTGCTCTCTCGCGGGCCGAACCACGTGGGCGGCTTGCAAGTTCTGCAAGATCTGCTGAAGAACGACATGGACCGGCCCGAGGCGCAACTCGCGATCGGCCGCCAGCAACTGCTCGCCGACGACCGGCCCGGCGCGCGCGCCGCGTTCGAGCGCGCCCTGAAGCTCAAGCCCGATTTCTTGCCCGCGGCGCTTGCGCTCGGCCAGATGGGCTCCGAGGAGCGTAAGGAAGGGATCGCGTCGTTCGAGTCGTACGTCAAGCAAAATCCGAAGGCGCGCGATGCGCGGCTGGCGCTGGCCCAGCTGTACTTGTCGAGCGATCGGCTCCCGGACGCGCAAAAGCAGTTCGAGGCGCTGCGCTCCATGGATGCGCACGACCCGATGCCGCTGCTCGCGCTCGGCCTCATCAAGGTTCAGCAAAAGCAATACGACGCGGCGCAGAAGTATCTGATGCAGTACGCCGACTTGACCGAAAAAACGCCGGGCGCCGATCCGGGACAGGCGTACCTTTATCTCGCGCAGCTCGCACTCGAGCAAAAGCACGAGGACGATGCCGCGAAATGGCTCGACAAGGTACCGCCGTCGAGCCAGCAATACCTCGCGGCCCGCGTCACGCGCGCACAATTGCTTGCCAAGGCGGGCAAGATCGACGATGCACGCAAGATCCTCGCCGATCTGCAGCCGGCCGACCCGCGCGAGCAGGCGCTCATCGCCCGCACGGATGCAGCGATCTTGTTCGATGCGAAGCGCTATCGCGAAGCCGAGTCGCGTCTGAAAGAAGCCAACGAGGCATTCCCCGACGACCCCGAGATCCAGTACGACTATGCGATGGCGGCCGAGAAGAACGGCCATTACGAGCTCATGGAAACGGTGCTGCGCAAGGTCATGCAAGAGCAGCCCGATAATCCGCAGGCCTACAACGCGCTCGGCTATTCGCTGGCCGATCGCAACCAGCGCCTGGACGAAGCGGACAAGCTGATCGAAAAAGCCTCCGCGCTCGCGCCGAACGACGCGTTCATCATGGACAGCCTCGGTTGGGTCAAGTACCGCAAGGGCGAAACGGCCGATGCCGCCAAGCTGCTTCAACGCGCTTACGAAATTCAGCCCAATGCCGAGATCGGCGCACACCTCGGCGAGGTGCTCTGGAAGAGCGGCGATCAAACGCAGGCGCTCGATGCATGGCGCCGCGCGCGCAAGCTCGAGCCCGACAACGACACGCTCGTCAAGACGCTCGAACGCTTTCAGGTCAACGCAAACAATCTCTGATGCACGCTTTGTCTTCCGTTTTCCGGCAGGCGCGCCGCGCGTCGCTGAGCGCGTCGGCGGCGCTGGCCGTCGCGCTCGCGGGCTGCGCCGTCACGCCCACGCACGGCCCTTCCACGTCGAACGCCACCGCCGAACTGTCGACGCAAACGAGCCTCGGCTACCATGGCCGCTTCTCGGTTCGCTACGTCGACCAGAACGGGCGTACGCGCAACGCCTACGGCAACTTCGACTGGCAGCAGCAAGGCGATACCGTCACGCTCCAGCTTTTGAACCCGTTGGGACAAACGCTCGCGATCGTCACGTCTTCGCCGGAAACGGCCTCGCTCGAGCTACCCGATCGTCAGCCCGTGACCGCCGACAACGTCAGTGACCTCATGCAGCATACGCTCGGCTTCTCGCTGCCCGTCGAAGGTCTGCGCTACTGGCTCGCGTCTTCGCCCGCGCCGAGCTCGCGCGCGAAGACGATCGTCGATCCCGATCAAACGTCGAGACTCAAGGAGATCGACCAGGAGGGCTGGACGATCCAATACCTCGCGTACGCCGATGCGCCGGCGACCGGCGTCAAGCGGCTCGATCTGACGCGCGAGAACCCGCCGCTCGACATCAAGCTGGTGCTCGACCGCTGAGCGCCCGGCGCTTGCATTACGACGCTTTTCCCATGATCGAAACGACCGATTCGCTGCGCGATTGCGCAGCCCCCGCCAAGCTCAACCTCTTCCTGCACGTGACGGGCCGCCGGCCCGACGGGTATCACACGCTCCAGACGGCGTTTCAGCTGATCGACTGGGGCGATGTCCTGCATTTCACGCTGCGCGAGGACGGGCTCGTGCGCCGCAAGACCGACGTGCCGGGGGTGCCCGAAGCGAGCGACCTCGTCGTGCGCGCGGCCGAATTGCTCAAGCGGCACACGGGTACCCCGCTCGGCGTCGACATCGAAATCGACAAGCGGCTGCCGATGGGCGCGGGACTCGGCGGCGGCAGCTCCGACGCGGCCACGACGCTGCTCGCGCTCAATCGGCTCTGGAAGCTGAACCTGGCCCGTGACGTGCTGCAAGCACTGGGGCTGACGCTCGGCGCCGACGTGCCGTTCTTCGTCTTCGGAAAAAACGCATTTGCCGAAGGTGTCGGGGAAGCGCTGGAGGCGGTACAATTGCCGCCGCGTTACTTCCTTGTGGTCACGCCCAAGGCGCATGTTCCGACAGTCGCGATTTTTTCCGATAAATCGTTGACAAGAAACTCTGAAGCCGTCACAATTACGGACTTTCTTGCACAGCAAAGCTGCAGCGCAAGATGGCCTGATAGCTTCGGCCGGAATGACATGCAGCCAGTTGTCGTGGGAAAATACGCGGAAGTTGCGCAGGTGCTTGAGTGGTTTGAAGCCATTGCACCGGCGCGGATGACCGGATCGGGCTCGAGTGTGTTTGCCGCGTTCCGGAGCATCGGCGAAGCGAAAGCGGTGCAGGCCAAGCTGCCAGCAGATTGGATCAGCGCCGTGGCATCGAGTTTGGATACGCATCCACTCTTCGCTTTCGCGTCATAGGTTTCGCATCGTCGGAGTTGTCCCGCAGGTCCGACGAAGCGCTGAGTCAGTGTAGGGGAGTCGCCAAGTTGGTCAAGGCACCGGATTTTGATTCCGGCATGCGAGGGTTCGAGTCCTTCCTCCCCTGCCAAACATTCCCGCAGTTCCCGCCTCCAGCAGCAGGTGCATGATGAGCAGCCATGAC
>DASVLS010000023.1:0-9995 GCA_036384755.1 Trinickia sp.
ACGCAAACCCGTCCGGATTCATCTCCTGCCACCGCCAGTGATCGACGCACATCCGCTCGATCCCATACTGCGCGCGCCAGCCGAGCACTTTCTCGGCGGCAGCCGTACTGGCGTAGCACTCCGCCACATCGCCCGGCCGCCGTGCCACGATTTCATACGGCACGCTGCGCCCCGACGCCGCTTCGAACGCCTTCACCACTTCAAGCACGGAGTACCCGCGCCCCGTCCCCAGATTGACCACCAGGCTCGCATCGCGCGCTTGGAGCGCCTCAAGCGCCGCGATATGCCCCCGTGCAAGATCGACGACATGGATGTAGTCGCGCACGCCGGTCCCATCGACCGTATCGTAATCGCCGCCGAACACCCGCAGCTTCTCGAGCTTGCCGACAGCCACCTGCGCCACGTAGGGCATCAAATTGTTGGGCACCCCGGCCGGATCTTCACCGATGAGCCCGCTTTCGTGCGCGCCCACAGGATTGAAATAACGCAGCGTTGCGATGCGCCAACTCGGATCGGCTCGTTCGAGGTCACGCAAGATCTGCTCGGCGATGACTTTCGATTGGCCGTAAGGATTCGTCGCCGATAGGGGAGACGATTCGTCGACGGGCGATCGCTCGGGTATGCCGTAGACCGTCGCGGAGGAGCTGAACACGAATGTCTTGATCTCTCTCGCGCGCATGGTATCCAGCAGCACGAGCAAGCTGTCCATATTGTTGCGGTAGTACTCGATCGGCTTGGCGACCGATTCGCCGACGGATTTGAGCGCCGCGAAGTGAATGGCCGCATCGATGGCGTGTGCGTCGAACACCTTCCCCAGCGCCGCCTCGTCGCGCACGTCGATTTCATAGAACGGCACGGCTCGCCCGACGATGCGTTCGATGCGGCGTACGGCTTCGCGCTTGCTGTTGACGAGATTGTCGACGACCACGACCTCGTGGCCGCTCGAAATCAATTCGACCGCCGTGTGTGAACCGATGAATCCGGCTCCTCCGGTCACTAAAATTGCGCCGTGCCGCCGTTGATTCGACATTGTGTTCGTCATCGTTGTTTTCCCCATTCGGGTCCGGCGCTCGGCGCCGCCCTTCGCTCGAATACGTTTGCGCCCGTCAACGCTAGCAGCGTCTGCCGATAACGTTCGACGACGAGCGCTTCATCGAATTCGGCCGTTACTTTTTCTCGCCCGCGCAATCCCATGTTCCGTCGCTCGCTTTCGCTCATGTCGAGCACCTGAGCTAGCTTCTCAGCGAGGCTTTCCGCGCGCTTCGCTTCGCACAGCAGCCCCGTGACGCCATCGGCGACGACTTCGCGACACCCCGGCACGTCGGTCGCGACGATGGGCCGCCCCATCGCCGATGCCTCCATCAACGTGCGAGGCACGCCTTCTCTGTACGAGGGCAGCACCACGCAATCCGCGGCCGCGATCGTAGGTCGCACGTCGTGGGCCTCGCCAAGATACTCGATGACGCCTTCCTTGCTCCAGCCGTCGACGTCGGCCTTGGTGATTGCGCTCGGGTTGTCCACGCCGACGGGCCCAAGCAGTTGAAAGCATGCATGCGGATAGCGCGAACGCAGCATTCGCGCGGCGTCGACGTATTCGGCGACGCCTTTGTCCCACAGTAACCGCCCGATCAAAACGAACGTCACGCGCGGCGCACGCGGCAGCGGGGTCAGCGCGAAATAATCGATGTCGACCCCTTCCCCATGCAAGAGCTTAGCGCGGTCGGGATGCGCCAGCAGCCGTTCGTCCAAGAACGCCGAATGATCGTCGCGATTGAGAAACCAAACCTCGCGCGGAAATCGAAACGCGAAGCGATAAAGCGCCTTGGCGACGCTTGCCGCGCGGCTCTTCTGAATGAAGACGTATCCTAGCCCGGTCGTAACGGCGATCGAAGGCACGCGCGCAAGCCATGCCGCGACGGACCCGTAGATGTTCGGCTTGATCGTGTAATGAAATACGACATCGGGCCGGATCGTTCGGTAGTGCCGATAAAGCGCCGCAAGCGTACGCAAATCGGCAAGCGGGTTCGTGCCTTTCGAGGCGACAGGCAAGTCGATGCAGACGCACCCCATCTCTTCGAGCAGGGGAAACGTGCGATCGCGAGGCGCAAGGACGACCACGCGCACCCCCTTGGCGACGAGCATTCGGATGACGCCTTGCCGATAGGTGTAAATGGCAAAGCCCGTATTGCAAACGAGACAGACCGTCAGCGATGCGGCTTGCGCGGAAAGCGGCGGGGACGATGGCTTCATCGAAATCGAACCTGACGGATCAAGCGGCATGCATTGCGAACAACGTGCGCTTCATCGTTCTGAGCGCCGAATACGGCGTGACCAAATGCAGCAGGTTCTTCGCCAGCCCAAGCCAATCGTAGACGTTCGCCGCATCGAAGTAGCGCCACTGCAGCTTCAAAGTGGAAACGATCTGCCGGCGCCGCTTCGTCGCGCTGATCCCGCCTTCGTTGAGCTCGTAGTAAAGCCCGAGCTCGGGCAGATTCGCGCAATCGTAACGCTCCATCAGCCGCAAGAACAAATCCAGATCCTCGGCCGCGCGATAGGCCACGCGGTAGTTGCCGACAGCCCGTACGGCGTCGACGCGCAGCATCATAGCCGGGTGAACGAGCGATGCGCGAAAAAATCGCAGCCGTCGCACCGCGTCCGGTTGCTCGGGCGTGCGCAGCATGAACAGCGGCGCCCCGTTGCGCGAGACGACCTGCGTCCACATGCCTAGCCCGGCCACGTTCGGATGCGCTTCCAGGTACGCGCGCTGCTTGGCCAGGCGCCCCGGTGCGGCAAGATCTCCCGCATCGATACGCGCCGCATACCGATAGCCGCGCTCGGCCAGCGCTTCGATGCCTGCCTGCAACGCGCGCTCGATCCCGCCGTTTTGCGGCATGCGCAGGATTTCGATATCGAGGTGGGGCAGCGTCGGCGCGACGATCGGCGGTGTGCTGCCGTCGTCGACGATCAGCACGTGCACCGGAGCGCTTTCGGCGAACGAAGCGAGCGTGCGTTCGACGTCGGGCTGCCCGTTATAGGCAGGCATCAGCACGGCGACGTCGCCGAGCGGGTCTTGCGGCGTGGAGCCGCGGGAGGGCGTCGTCATGGGCGCAGCTTGAACCGAATGTAGTAGACGTTGACCGCAACGGCTGCGCAGTAGCCCGCCGCTAATCCAGCGAGCGCGCCATAGGCGCCGATACGCGGAATCGCCAACAGATCGACGGCGAACGCGGCGGCCAGCGCGAGCAGCCATTTCGTTAGGACCACGAATTTCGCCTGGTACTTGAGCAGGACCAGGTTGCCGATCGCTTCCACGCCGGCGGGCACCGAAAGCCACACGCACCAGCGAAAGATCGGAATCGCATCGGCGAAATTCGCCCCGAACACGCGCGTGATGACGATCGGCGCCACGGCGTCCAACACCAATGCGCCGGAAATCATCAGGGCTGCGGCCAGCAGCATCAACCGCACGACGTTGCGCATGAGATGCGCGCGCTCGTGCACGCGGTAGACGAACGCGGGGGCGATCGTCTGCGCCAGCATCAGGGCGAGCGCAATCCAGTTTTCGTTGATCTGCTGAGCGGCCGAATACCGGCCGAGGTCGGCGAACGAAATCGCACGCTCGAGCATGAGCCGGTCCAGCTTGAGGAACAAGTACATGCAAACGAGACCCACCCAAAACACGGTGCCCGCGCTCGCAAAATGACGCAAAAGGCCCGGTTCGACGCGCCAGCCCAGTTTGCCGCCGTGACGCCGCGCGTAGTAGGCGACCAGCACGAAACCGATGACGCCCGCTTCGATCGCCCAAAGCCATGCGAACCTCGGCGCGCTGACGGCCATGCGCACGAACGCGTAAACGAGCGCGAGCTTCGCCAGTGCCGTGAACATGCTCGTGACGAGCTGCGGCTTGCTGTACGTGAGGCTTTGAAGCCACGAATTGACGACGCCGACGAACGGCTCGCGAAAGATCATCGTCACGGCAAGCCCCGCGAGCATGGCGCCGACCGTCGGATCGGTCAGCCCCGCGGCGATGCCCGCCCACGTCGCGGCAAGCGCGAGCACGGAGACGGCCAATCGTAGGACGAACGCGCTGCCGAGCACGGTGCCGAGTTCGCCTTCGCCTCGTTGGACGATCGTCGGCACGAGAATCTCGGCGCCGCACACCCAGGTGATCGGCGCGAGCACGAGCAGCAGCGTGTTCGCGTATTGCCATTTGCCGAAGACGTCGGGCCCGAAGTAACGGGCAAGCAGCCCGGCAATGGCGATTGCGACGACGATTTGCGTCAGCCGCTCGAGCCCGAGCCAGACGATGTTCGCGGCCGCTTTCGCGATATCCGGATGGGCGATACGCCTCAGCATGTAACGAAAAGTAAGGGCAGGAATTTTGCTCGCTGTTTTCGCGTCGACGCTGAAATGACGCGCTTTTCGGCCTTCATCTCGTACGGCCGCGTCGCGAAAGAGCATAGGAGCATTAAAATAGGCGCGAGTCGCGCCGACGGAAAAACCGCAATTATAAGTGGGTTGCCGGCGCCGGCACCTTTTCCAATCGCAGCCAAAAGAGAGTGACCAATGATTCCGCAATCCATCTTCAAGGCGTACGACATCCGAGGTGTCGTCGGCAAAACGCTCGATGAGGACGTCGCGCGCCAAGTCGGCAGAGCCTTCGGCAGCGAAGTGCGCGCGCAAGGTGGCGACGCCGTCGTCGTCGCGCGCGACGGCCGGCTCTCCGGCCCCGCGCTGATCCAAGCGCTGGCGGACGGATTGCGCGCAGCGGGCGTCGATGTCGTCGATATCGGCATGGTGCCCACGCCGGTCGGCTATTTCGCCGCGAGCGTACCGCTCGCGCTCGCAGGCGGCGAGCGGCGCGTCGATTCGTGCATCGTCGTGACGGGCAGCCACAATCCGCCCGACTACAACGGCTTCAAGATGGTCCTGCGCGGCGCCGCGATCTACGGCGAGCAAATCCAAGCGCTCTATCGCCGCATCGAAGGCAACGACTTCGCGACCGGCAACGGCGGTTACGAGCAGCACGATATCGCCGACAAGTACATCGAGCGCATCGTCAGCGACGTAAAACTCGCGCGGCCGATGAAGATCGTCGTCGATGCCGGCAACGGCGTCGCCGGCGCGCTCGGGCCGCGTCTGTTCAAGGCGCTCGGCTGCGAGCTCGTCGAGCTTTTCACCGACATCGACGGCAACTTCCCGAACCACCATCCCGATCCCGCGCATCCGGAGAACCTGCAGGACGTCATTCGTGCGCTGAACGAGACCGACGCCGAAATCGGCTTCGCCTTCGACGGCGACGGCGATCGGCTCGGCGTCGTGACGAAGGACGGGCAGATCATTTACCCCGATCGCCAACTGATGCTGTTCGCGCAGGATGTGCTCTCGCGCAACCCCGGTGCGCAGATCATCTACGACGTCAAATGCACGCGCAACCTGGCGACGTGGGTCCGCTCGAAGGGCGGCGACCCGGTGATGTGGAAAACGGGCCATTCGCTCGTCAAAGCGAAGCTGCGTGAGACGGGCGCACCGCTCGCGGGCGAGATGAGCGGCCACGTTTTCTTCAAGGATCGCTGGTATGGCTTCGACGACGGGCTCTATACGGGCGCTCGTCTGCTCGAATTGCTTTCTCGCGAGCAGAACCCGAGCAAGCTGCTCAACGATCTGCCCAATTCGCTATCGACGCCCGAGTTGCAACTGAAGCTCGAGGAAGGCGAAAACTTCGCGTTGATCGGCCGTTTGCAAAAGGAAGCGAAGTTCACCGGCGCCGACGAGGTCATCACGATCGACGGCCTGCGCGTCGAATATCCGGACGGCTTCGGGCTCGCGCGCTCGTCCAATACGACGCCCGTGGTCGTCCTGCGTTTCGAAGCCGATAGCGCCGACGCACTCGCGCGCATTCAAAACGACTTCCGCCGTGTGATCGTGGCGGCCAAACCGGACGCGAAGCTGCCGTTCTGAGCGCTATTGCGGCGCGGCCTGCGCAGGAGCCGGCTGCGCGCTGGGTTGCTGCGCGGATGAAGGCGCTTGAGCGGCGGGCGCAGCCGCGGTGTCGGCCGGCAGTAGGGGCGGTGCGTCGCCCGATGCGGGCGCGTACGGCGATTGCAGCCCCATCGGTGCAGGCAACGCGGAGGGCGACACCGGCGCAAACCCGGGCGCGGCGACGGACGACACAGGTTCGGACGCCGCCGCTTGCGCCGCAGCGGGGGCGGGCGCGGGTGGCTGTGTCGCTGCGATTACCGGAGGCGGCGAGCCGGGCAACGTCGTTGCCTTCACAGGCGCGATGGGTACCGGCGCGGTTTTGATGAGCGTGCCCACGTAGTGGCCGACCGAGTCGAAGAACCGGTCGTAGAATTTGTCGCTCTGGATCGTTTCGCTCGATACTTTCACCATCGCGTCGCTGTTGGAGCGAATGGGCAGCGAGACCGACCCGAGCAGGCTCAAGCCGACGCTGGCCGACGTATCGCTCTTTTTGAGCGTATAGCCGCTTTGAATCGCGTTCGCATACACGATGCTCGTGCCGTCGGCGTCGACGCCCGGCGTGCAAACGACATGGAATTCCACCGTAATGTGCGACTCGCCGCTCGGCTGGAAATCCTTCGTCGCATCGATGCGGTCGGACCCCATGAGCGTCGTCAAATAGCCCTGATTGAGCAGAGCGCGCCGCGCGGCCTCGCAGGCGTCGGTGCTGCCGACTTGATACGTGCGCGAGAACGGGCTCGCCCCCGCGTCGAACATTTCTTGCTGAAATTTCGGCTGCGGCGCGCTCGAGCACGCGGTGAGCGAAGCCAAAGCGGCGAGTGCGGCGAGCGAAAGGGCGAGACGGGCAGGGCGGAACGAACTGAACATGGGTGCGTCGGCAGGAGCTGCGCTCGTGAGCGCGTGATTCGAAACGACGACCATTGTAGTGCGTCCCCGAACCGAGGAGAAAACACTCGCCGCTGTCATGGCGACATCTTATCGCGCCCGCATCGGCCATCGCTCCGTCAAAAATCGTGCTCGGGCGCGGTAGAATGCGTGCCCGCCAGGCAACGCTCGGCGATGGGAATCCCACGCGGTCGCCGCGTTTGCCATGCCGCCCCTTTCTTTTACCTTTCAGCGTGCAAAAGATACTGCTCGTCCGCGTGTCGTCGCTCGGTGACGTCGTTCACAACATGCCGGCCGTCGCCGACATTCGGCGCGTCTATCCCGACGCCCAAATCGATTGGCTCGTCGAGGAAGGCTTCGCCGATCTCGTCACGCTCGTGCACGGCGTGCGCCAGGCCATTCCCTTCTCGCTTCGCCGTTGGCGCAAGCGCATCGTCTCGCCGTCGACTTGGCGCGAAATCGGCGCGTTCCGCCGCGCACTGGCCGCCGAACGGTACGACCTCGTCGTCGACTGTCAGGGCCTCATCAAGACGGCCTGGGTGGCGAGCTGGGCGCGCGGGCCGCTCGTCGGGCTCGGCAATCGCACGGACGGCGCCGGGTACGAGTGGCCCGTGCGCTTTTTTTACGATCGGCGTGTGCCGATCGAGCCGCGCACGCATGTGGTCGAGCGGACGCGCCAGCTCGTCGCGCAGGCGATCGGCGCGCCGCGGCCGCAGCCTTCGGACGAAATCGACTTCGGCCTCGACACGTCGCGCGCCGCGCGTGCATTGGCCGAGGTGGGGCTGAACCTGCCGGTGCCTTACGTCGTACTCGTGCACGCGACGTCCCGCGCCGACAAGCAATGGCCCGACGCCTCGTGGATCGAGCTAGGCCGCGCGCTGGTCAAGCGAGGCGCTTCGCTCGTGTTGCCCTGGGGCAGCGAAGCGGAACGCGCGACGAGCGAGCGACTCGCCAAAGAGTTCGGCGCCGCGGCGATCGTGCCGCCGCGCTTGTCGTTGCCGGCCGTCGTCGGCCTGCTCGACGGGGCGGCCGCTACCGTCGGCGTCGACACCGGCCTCGTGCATATCGCCGCCGCGCTGAAGCGGCCCACCGTCGAGTTGTACAATTTCGCGACCGCATGGCGCACGGGCGGCTACTGGTCCGCCCGCGTCGTCAATCTGGGCACCGCCGGCGATCCGCCGACGCTGCAGCAAGTCAAAAGCGCTCTGGCCGGATTCGGCCTGCTGTAATCGATGGCGACCCACGGGACCATGAAAGAATCGCAAATCCTAGAAGTCAATTGTTCGGACTGGGAAGGCTCCGACCTTTCGGTGACGCGCGATACGCTGCGCGTGGCGCTCGAAACGGGCAAGGTCATCTACTTTCCGAATCTTCGCTTTGCCATCGAGGGCGGCGAAACGGCGCTGCTCGATCCCACGCTCGCCGATCCGAAGCGCAAGAACATCAGCCTCGATCCGAAGGGCGGCGCGCTGCGCGGCGTCACGGGCGACGCCGTCACGCAGTCGGCCGTGCGCGCGCTCATCGCACGCTACCAAGCGCAGGTGCGCACGCTCGTCGACCACTTGTTGCCGGAGTACCGCGATGCGCTGCGGCCGGCGCCGACGAGCCTGCGGCTCATGCGCGTCGAAACGCGCCATACGTCATGGCGCAAGGACGACAGCCGGCTTCACGTCGATGCTTTTCCTTCTCGGCCCAATCGCGGCGAGCGCATCCTGCGCGTCTTCGCCAACGTCAATCCGAACGGGGAGCCGCGCGTGTGGCGTGTCGGCGAGCCGTTCGAACAGATGGCCAAGCGTTTCTTGCCGAACATCAAGCGGCAGACGCCGGGCTCGGCTTGGCTGCTCAATGCGCTTCACATCACGAAGTCGCCGCGCAGCGCCTACGATCATTTGATGCTCAATCTGCACGACGGCATGAAGGCGGATCTCGACTATCAAAAATCGTGTCCGCAGGAAACGATGCCGTTTCCGCCGGGCAGCGCATGGATGTGCTTCTCCGATCAAACGTCGCACGCCGCGATGTCGGGGCAATACATGCTCGAACAGACATTCTTCCTGCCGGTACGCGCGATGGTTCAGCCCGAATGCGCGCCGCTCGGCATTCTCGAGCGGCTCGAAGGCCGCGCGCTGGTTTGACGCCGACGCGCGGGGAGGCCGGCTTCGGTAACGGCGGTGCGGTGCTCGCTGCCTGCGTGCACCGGCGAGCGATCGGCCCGATTGAGGGACGCGCATGTTGAGAGCCATTTACCGTACGTTGTGGTGGATCGTGGCGCCGCTTGCCGTGTTGCGGCTATTCATCCGGTCGCGCCGCGAGCGCGGGTATCGCGAGCATATCGGCGAGCGCTTCGGTTTTGCGCGGGGGCGCGTGCCTGAAGACGATGCGCCGCTTATCTGGGTTCACGCGGTGTCCGTCGGCGAAACGCGCGCCGCGCAGCCGCTGATCGCCGCGCTGATGGCGGCGCGGCCCGATGCGCGCGTGCTCGTCACGCATATGACGCCGAGCGGGCGGGCGACGAGCATGCAGTTGTTCGGCGATCGCGTGTTGCGCTGCTATCTGCCCTACGACCTGCCTCGTGCCGTGAGGCGCTTCCTGCGTGCGTGGCGTCCGTCGCTCGGCATCGTCATGGAAACCGAGGTGTGGCCGACGCTGATCGACGAATGCCGCCTGGCCGACGTGCCGCTCGTCTTGACGAACGCGCGCATGTCGGCGCGCTCGTTCAAGCGCGCCGCCCGGTTCGGCGCGGCGACGCGCGAGGTGTTCGGCGGGTTCACGCGCGTGCTCGCGCAAAGCCCCGCCGATGCCGAGCGTTTGACGGCGCTCGGTGCGCGTAACGTGGCGGTGCTTGGCAACCTGAAATTCGACATGGCGACGCCGCCCGAGCTCGTCGCGCGCGGGCGCGCTTGGCGGGCCGCCATCGGCGCGCGGTCGGTATGGGTGGCCGCGAGCACGCGCGAGGGCGAGGAGGCGCTCGTGCTGGACGCGTTTGCGGCGCTGTCGACGCAAGACGCGTTGCTGATCCTCGTGCCGCGTCACCCTCAGCGCTTCGATGAAGTCGGCGCGCTCGTCGAGCGGCGTGGTTTGCGCTGCGCGCGGCGTTCCGCGTGGGGCGGCGAGCCGCTTCCGGCCGC
>DASVLS010000024.1:0-1901 GCA_036384755.1 Trinickia sp.
GCGCAACTGGTCGTTCCGGCTCGATATGCGGATCATCCTCGCGACGATCTTCAACGGCCTGCGCCATACCAATGCGTATTGAAGAAAATGCCTACTGAAGCATGGAGTGCAAAATGAAAAACTCACTACGATTGCTCGACCCGAAGGGAACCCACGGTAGTGCGACGCGCGGCTTCGCGGCAAGAAGCTGCACGAGCCAAATGCAGCTTGCCGATCAACTCGACCTGCTCGCGAATCAATTCCACCTGCAGCCCAAGGACGTCGTCTACGTCGACAGCGGCCCGCTCGTATGCTTTAACCGCGTGTTGAGCTTGCTGTCGCCCGCACTCAACGCTGGCCTGACGGCCGCGATCGTGACCAAATAAGCCGGGGTAAGCGAACGTGGCCTACGTCTCTTTGATCGCGCTGATTTTCAGCGTCACGAATTTCATCCCGCTCAGCGCCATCGGCTTTGTGCCGATGGTGCTGTGCGGATGGCGCTTCTTCGGTCGCCGCTACCCGAGCTTCATCGCGCCCCTGGTGACGTTCGCGGCGTTCGCCCTCCTATCGACGCTTTATTACAACCCCGAATCGTTTCTCGAGTTCGATTTTTATCGTCACGACGGCAACTTCTTCATCTCATACGCACCCATCCTCGCCGGTTGCGTTTATATGCACCGATGGGATCTGAATAAGATCCTGCGGCGCTTTTATATCTTTGCAGTACTCGTCAACCTGCCGTACTACCTCTGGTACGTCGCACAGAACGGCTTGCTGACGATTTTCCGGCACCCGTCCAACACATTCGGCAGCTACTTCATCGCACGCAACGCAGCAGGCGGCTTCTTGGCCGTGTTGCTGTGCCTTGGCATCACCTGTTACTCGATGAAGAAGAGCCGGGGCTTGCTGGCGTTGATGGGCGCCAATGCGTTGATGCTGTTTTCGACATACAGTCGCGGATCGATGTTCGGCATCCTCGTGCTGCTCCCCTACCTTTTCTTCGGTCGGAAACGTTGGATGTTCTTCACGCTCGTAGGCGGACTCATCGTCGCGTCGATCGTCATCGCGGCCTATCATACGCATGGCAACGTCGACTATATGGGCTACCAGTTCACCATCCAGAACCCGGACGAAAAGGTGGCGAATCTGGACGTCCGCTACGAATGGCTATGGCCGCGCGCGCTTGCGTACTTCCGCCAGAGCCCGATTTTCGGCATGGGCTTCGGCGCATTCGACGATACGATCGCGTACGTCGTTCACTACTTTGGTCTGTTCGGGCAGCCGATGGGCATCACGGCAAACCATACCGATTCGCACGCGCATAACTCGTATCTGAACATCCTCGCCGAACTCGGTGTGGTAGGCCTCGTGCTGATACTGAGTTTTTATTCGCGCCTTGTCGCCTGGTGCCAGCAAGGCGCGTGGGCCTCGATGCGCGAGGGCGGACGCAACTTCGTCGCCTATCGGTTCGTCGAACTCGGGTCTGTCTGTCTGCTAGCGATGTCGGCTACCGAGCACCGCCTGACGACACCATCGAACATGCTGCCGATTGCGCTCGTGATTTCGCTGCTGCTTGCAGCGCGGGTGCACCAAAGAGTTCCGGCGTTCATGCATCGGCCTGCGCCGGTGACGCCCATACCGGCACGGCACGTGCCGTCTCGTCCACGCGGGCCGCGGCGCGAGCCACGCATCGTGGGCACGGCTCCCGCACCGGACACCGGCCGCTGACTTGGCGGCCGCCGTCTTGATCGCCCTGGTCGGCTCGCCCCCTCGGCAAATAGAAAAGCTCGAAGCCTGGGCGGTTGCACCGCGGCTTCGAGCTTCCGTTTTCAGTCGCCATTGAGCGAGCGAATGCGTCCACCCACCGATTCTTCGATCGGATCAGTTATCGGGATGGTTCTGTACGAACGATTGGAACGAAC
>DASVLS010000025.1:0-2588 GCA_036384755.1 Trinickia sp.
GATCATCATGATGCTCGCGACGAAAAGCGCCCCGAGGCTTTCGACCAGCGTCGCGCCGCGCTCGCGCGCACGCGAGCGGCGAGCGCCGCGCCGCGAGGGCGATCCGGTGGCGGCATGCCGGCGGTTCATCGCGTCAGCCCCGCGTGACTTGTGCCATCCAGACGGGCGTGCCGTCTGCGATGCGGTTTGCGATGGCGGCGGGCAACGGAATGCTGACGCCCGGCTGGCCGGTGGGGACGAGATAGCCGCCACGGGCAACGCCGGCGAACACCGAACCGTGCGCGATCTTGGCCGTAAAGCTCGGGAGCGAGGCCGACGTCGGCGACTGCGCGTAGACCACGACGGTATTGCCCTCGACGTAGTTGTTCCAGAGCCCGTCGGAGGCGTAGTTCGCGATCTTCTTCAACTGCCCCGGCGGGATCGAGCCGATGAACGAGGGATCGGCCGATTGCAAATAGCTGATCACCGACTGCCGGTAGGCCGCCATGTTGAGCGCCTGGGCTTGCGCCTGCGCGCTGCTGCTGGCCTGCGCGACCGGCTGCATCTGCTGTTGGCCGAATGTCTGCCAGGCGCCGACGACGGTGGCGATGATGGCAAAGGTAGCAAAAGCGTACATGGCGTCTCTCCCTCGTTCGCGAGGCCGGCCCGGCGCGGGTGCGCGAGGGCCGGCATTGGACCGACAGGCGTTAGTTGGATGTCCAGACGATCGTGTTGGTGTCGTTTTTACAGGCGCTCGCGGCGTCCGAGGGCGAGACGGGTGTCGAAACAGCCGCGGCGGCATCGACGGCGACCTGCGTGAAGCCCGTCGTCGTGCCCGTCAGCGCATCGACGCACACGTCCTTCGGCACGTTCTCGTAGCTGATCGTGAATGTGGTGTTCGCGCCCGTGAGCGTGACGGTGCCGCCCCACGCATTGGTGATCGTCGCGTTAGCCGTGTTCACGGCCATGCCCTGCGGCACGGCGCCCGCGGCGATGATCGGCCCGTCGAGCGAGACGGCCCCATAGTTCCCTTGCGTCGTCATGTAGAGCTTGCGGGCAGCGGTCTGCATCGAAGAAAGCTGCTCGAGCATCGTGTTCGCGTTGGCGCTGCCGAATGCCGTGCGCAGCAGCGCGATGGCGCCGATGACGACGATCGCGGCAATGCCGAGATAGGCGATGCCTTCGAGCAGCGAAGCTCCCCGTTGGCGGCGCCGAGAGTGCGGCGTGCTGCGCGGCAGGGCAGCGGGCTTGACGAGGCGACGGTCCGGTTTCATGCAATTCTCCCAATAGCGAAAAATGTCCGGCGTGACCTGAGGCCAGGCTTTCGTCCGGTTATTTCAATGATCGCGACACCGCCGCGATCTCCTGCTGGATGCCGAAGAATCCGGTTACCAGCCACGCGATGACGACCGCCAGCAACACGATCGACATACTGTTGAGCACGCGCATCTGCGTGCCGACGATCTCGACGCCGTCTTCGAGCCACTCGGCGGCCAGCACTTCGAGCGCTTGCGCAAAACCGCTGTACTGCGAGTAGATGCAAAGATCGTCGACGATCTCCGACGACGGAAAGCGGTATCCGGTGGCGCGCAACGCCTCGCCCGCATTGAGGCCCGACTTCACGCCGAACAACGTATCGTCGATACGCGCGCGCAGCCAGGGCGCGGCCGTGGCGCCAAGCCGCACGAGCGACTTCTCGACGGTGAAGCCGCAGGTCTGCAGCGACGAGAACGCCATCAGAAAGCCGCTGCCGATCACGAGCCGATAGAGCGAGTAGGGCGGCACGCGATCGAGCAACGTGCGCAGGCGTCCGTTCCAGTTCGGCATCGACCACGCCACAAGCGCGCAGAAGGCCATCGTCAGCGCCACGACGAGCAGCATCCAGCGCTGCGTGAACCTCGACATCAGGTAAAGCGAACGTGCCGCGCCGTGCCAGCCGTGCGGATCGGAGAAGAGCGCGAACTGCGGAATGACGCGCGTGCCGAACACATAGATGTAGGTGAAGACCATCAGCAGGACCATGCTCGGATAGGTCACGCCGCCGATGATCGACGAGCGGATCTTGCGGCTCGCCACGACCACCCGCGTGACCGACTCGAGCGCCTGCTCGATGCGGCCCGCTTGCTCGCCCGCGAGAATGATCATCCGCTCGGATTGCGGCACCCAGCCCGACATGCCCTCGGCCAGCTGTCCGCCGTTTTGCACCGTACGGCGCCAATCCGCGAGCGCGATGGCAAGCGCCTCGTGCGGTTTGCGGCCATTGTGCGAGGCGCGCGCTTCGAGATCCTCGAGCACCTTGAGCAGCGGCAAGCCGTTGCCGAGCATCTTGCCGATCTTGCGGTAGATCCGCAGGCGCGCGTTGGCCGTGAGCTGGACCTTTGCCCACCAGCGGTTGACGTCAGGCAGCCGCATGGCGCCGCCCTCCGGTCTGCTCGCGCAGGTAGTCGTCGTATTCGCCGCGCGAGGTCAGGTGTCCCACCACGCGCTCGGCCATGCGCGGATCGACGAGCCCGCCGAGGACTTTTCGGATCGCGTGGTCCGTCACGGTCTCGCCGCCGAGGTGGCTGAGCCAGTAGCCGAGCGCGCCGGCCTTGTCGCCATCGCGCAGG
>DASVLS010000026.1:0-3960 GCA_036384755.1 Trinickia sp.
CCGATTTTGGCGCCGGACTTCTCGATTGATTCTACCGCCTCATGTCCCCACTGCGAGACGCTAGCAACCAACCCGGCGGCAGCATTGTCGAACTTGATGGTGTTCTCGGTCGAGTTGAAGTGATTGGACTTTTTCAGTTCCTCGCGAGCGAAACGCAAATTGATAGCGTTGAAAATCGCACCGATGCCGGCATAGGCCGGCTCCCCTCTGGCGAACAGCCGGAACTTCGGCATGTAAATCTTTTCAACGACATCGGGCGTCAAGGTCGCGGCCATCATCTTCGCCGAGACACCTGGGCTCGACTTGATCCCTGCCATAACGGCCGCCTCATCGGGTAGCGTCTCGACCGGAACGAACTGCTTTACCTTGACGCCCCAATCTTTTTCGCCGCCAGCAGGCGCGGCCTTTTCTTGAAGTGCCTTTTGCAAGTCTTGGACGTCCGCTTGCTGCCGCCCGGGCAGCATCACTTGCATTTGACGGGCGATATAGCTAACCCATTGAGTCGGCGACCCATACACCGGCTTGACCTCAAACACTTTTCCGGTGCGCACGCACATTGTCGCGTAGATTACCTTCGCCGCGGCTGCATCCACGTTCTTGGTTATGACCTCGACCATCGGCCCGCCTACCTCGTGCAAAAGGCGGGCGAACGAGCCAGACAGCCTGGCCGCGAGGCCGCGGTCCGCATGTTTGGTAACGTACGCCACATTGCTGTATGACTCAATGAGCTTTGCCACGGTTTCTCGAAGTTCGTTGTAGGGATAGCTCGATGCCTCCTTAACCTTTTCTCCCAACACGGGGTCGTTCAGCACGAATGCTCGAAGGAGCGGATTACGTGTATCGGTGACGTCGCCCTGTGCCCATTTGACG
Organism: Trinickia sp.; assembly: GCA_036384755.1. Taxonomy (GTDB): domain Bacteria; phylum Pseudomonadota; class Gammaproteobacteria; order Burkholderiales; family Burkholderiaceae; genus Trinickia. Next base: position 871 of record DASVLS010000026.1, read on the forward strand.
AGCACATCAACAGTCTCCTTACGGTCTGAGGCACCTTCGACGCAGTTCGTCAACATGATTGTGTAGCCGATACCGCTTCGAACGTCGCCCGCTTCGTAGTCGAATTGAAAAACGTTCAACAGCGCAGGACTCGTTAGCCAGGCCTGGTGGTCCTGCGATAGCGGCACGAGCGTGCTCGCTTGTTCATGCTTGAGCGCGTGCGCCATTTGCGCTTTGAAATCGACGATGGCCTGCTGTCGATAATGCGTCGTGTACGGTTTCCACGCTTCGGGCCCCGCACTGACGAGGTCCGCTTTCTTCATTGCCTCGATGCTCTTGAGTTGCTTTTCGAGCAGCGTTCCTCCATCGAATAGGGCACTGGTCCCCAGCCCCTGGTACGCGTTGGCCTGCATCAAACGGGCGCCGCTTTCCACGTCTTCCTTGGCCGACGCAACGACCGCATCGTGCAGCGCGTCGATGGCGCTCGCGGTCCAGATGCCATGGCCGTAGGGCTCGAGTGCGGCGCCAAACGCGGCGCGCTGCTCGAAGTTCAGCTCCTGCGTGATGCCAGCCGGGTCCCACAGTGCAAAGATAAGCCCCTTGTCGGGCGTGATGGAGTCCATCGCCTTTTTGAGGTCGGGTCCTTGCCCCGCGCGGTTGTGATAGGTGAAACAAGCCGTTGCCAGAGCGTCGGGCGCACTTCCCTTGTATTCATTCAGCAGGCCCGCGACATGCGTCACGCTCTCCGCGTGGGGCTGCTGCGTGCTGCCGTTAAACCAACCTGCCGCGTCGAATTTTTGCATCCGCTTGTCGCGGCAGCCCATGAAATTGGACGCATACGCGTCGCGCACCTTCTTCGTCCATCGCTCATCGCTGAAGGCGATGTACACGACACCGGCCTTCGGGGCATCCTCGATAGTGATGCACTGCGCCAGCTGCGCGTGTCCTGCTTGCTTACAGTTGAAGGGCTGCTCGCGACTGCGGTCGATGTTCATATCAAGCGGGAATTCGTACAAATTCCCTTCGACTGTCACGGCATACGCCTGCCAACGCCCAGTCTTCGGATAGAACACATACACGTAGCCGTAACGCAGCGTGCGCAGCGTGTACTTCGCCTTTTTCAACGGGATGCTCATCACGCCATCGCCAAACTTGCCACCCATGAGCCTGACTGCGCCGGATGCGCTATGAGCCTTCGTATCGGCGAATGCCGAATAACGGACCGGCAAAATCGGGAGGCCCTTCTTTTTGCACATGTTGCAGCTACCGGACTCGCGCGTCGACGCCTGCGTTGCCGCGGTCGTCAGTTGGCTGATGCTCGAGAAGTCGAAGTCGTATGCCATTTTTTGTCTGGTTCTAACTGGAGATCCGGCAGCGGTCACTGGTACTGGACACTCTCGCGCGCAATCGCTTCCCAGTCGGGTTGCGTCCAACGTGCGACGGTTTCCGCGTAGGGGCGCTTCTCGGGTTCCTGTAGCACGGCTCGAATGCGCGGGTGCCGGTCGAAATATGGCGAGACGACCGTGCCGTGAAGGGCGAATGCCAGCAGGTCGCCACCGGAGAAGCCGTACGTCTCGCCCTTCACCAGTTGAGCCTCGAGCAGCGACGGCGTATCGGACTTGATTGCCGCTCCATTGCTACGAAGCGTCTCGAGCGCTCGCTCGACGATCTCGATGCGGGCGACTTGCTGGTACTGCGCGTCAGTTAGGGCAAATTCGTCCTTCGGGACCTTCGCACCTTCCACGGTCACCCATGCCGCCTGACCGTCCAGGTAGGTCCAGCGTGCGACGGGACCCATCAGCGCTCCCAGTTGCTCGGGCGTCAATATCCAACGTAGATGCGCAAACACCCGCGGGTCATAGAAGCGGAAGACCACCGATCCTCCCTCTGGTTTCGGTAACGCGAGGCGCGCCGAAAGATGCTGGTGCAGTCGATGCGTCGCCTTATCGCATTCGAGGATGGCGCAAATAACCGGTGGTGCTCCCGATGCCCGAGCGCGCTCCGCCTGCTCGCGCAATGCCGGTAGTTGTTCGTCAGGGTGTTCAGCGCAGTGGAGCACCGGCGCATTACCGGCCAGTTCCGGCCGCTGCTCAGGCACAAGCTCGCCCACGGCATAAACGGGAGGCACATCAGAAAGCTCGAGCTTCCCATTGAGGGGCTCAACGATGACGTAGTGAACCATGGGTCACCTACACGAGTGCGGTGCCGGACTGCGCGGCAGAGCCCATCTGCTGGGCGCACGACTTGGCCGGTGCAAGTTGTGCCGAAGCGTTCTCGCTAGCGGGCCCGTCGAAGACATGCTGCGCTCCCTTGACCTCGACAGTCCCTGGCGCATGCACGTAGATGTTCCCCCCCGAGAGTCGGATAGTTGCGCCGCCCGCTCTGAGCGTAATTTCTTTTTTCGCCATCACGTCTACAGCGTCGGCGGTGGAAACGACCTTGACGGTCTTATCGGCGGTGATTTCGATGTTGTCCGACTGCGCTTGCAATTCGACTTTGCCCTTACCGGCGAACAGCTTGATACCTGCGTTCTGCACGAAGAAGCTCAGCTTCTCGCCGACGCTCGCAATCCATGATTTCGCTGTCGACACGTAGGTGCTGGAACCGCTCACGAGATTGATGTGCTCGGTGGCGGCGGCATGCAGCGACCGTTGGGTCGACAAGCCCATGCCTGCGGGGCTTGCCAACAACATGAGGGGTTGCGAAAAGCCGTTGGCGCTGCCGCTGCCGCCGCCTGCTGTGCGACCGCCGCTCTGGCTGCCTTGAACCGTGCTTTGCGTGGCCGACGCGAAGTCTTTCATCGCGCTTTGTGCCGCGTCGAGCCCTTCCGCTTTACCGTCGACCGCTGCGAGCGAACGGCGCTGGATGACCCCGCCCGAATCGATGAGATGCTGAGTCGCCTCCTTCACATCGAGCGGCTGGCTCGACGTACCGCCGCGTGCGTAGGTGGAGACATAGAGTCCCTGCCCAGCCCGTAACGTACCCCACGAGTCGGTCTTCAGGTCGAAGCCCGTGCCGAGGTAGCGCCCGCGAGTATTCCCGTGGTGGTCGATGAGGTACCCGATGTGCAGATACGAATTCGCCGTCGAGCTATAAATCTGCGCGCGATTT
>DASVLS010000027.1:0-7887 GCA_036384755.1 Trinickia sp.
GCAACCCCTGTCCGTCGTATTCGGCCGGATGCTGCACGCCCTGCCACCCACCCTCGGCGAATTGCCGGAACGCCTGCTTGAAGCCCGGCGAAGCCGTGACCTCCCCGTCCCGCCAGGCGCTCGGATGGCGATCGCCCTCCACGTTCAACGGCGCCAGCACTTGCTCGCATAGCTTGGCCGATTCTTCGAGCACTGCTTGCGCCGTATCGATGCCGGCGTCCTCATAGCCGGGCAGGCTGGCGACATCGGCCATGCCGGCCAACTCTTGCAGTACGAACAGCATGTCCTTGATCGGGGCGCGATAGCTCATAGGGAAAGTCCAAAGAAGGCGTCAAGCACGCGCGGCGAGATATGACATATACGGCCACGCTACGATAGATTTTCCCGAGATCGTAGCGGTAAATGCCGGCTGATGGCTGACCAAATCGGCCCGATACTGGCAAATCTGGCCAATAAATAAACGGGATGATTGTGCAGTCACGCGCCGAGCCGGCCGAGCGCAACCTGCGCGATCTCGGGGGAGAAAGCCCGCGACCACGTGCCCTAGGCTAGGGGCGACGGCGGTATGTCCCGGGCGTGCTGCCCGTCCAATGCCGAAACGCTCGGTGAAACGCGCTGGGATCGTCGAAGCCGAGGTCGCCTGCGATTTGCGCGATCGTTTCCTGCGTTTCGGTCAGCCGCTGAATGGCGACGTCGCGGCGCAGTTCGTCCTTCAACGCCTGGAACGTCGTCTCTTCTCCCGCGAGACGCCGGCAGAGGGTGCGCACGGAACATTGAAGCCCTGCCGCGGCTTGTTCGATCGTCGGCAGATCGGGCAGTTGCGCGGCGAGATACTGCCGCACGCGATGGCTGACCAATTGCTCGCTGAACGAATCGAAGATCCAATCACCCGGTGCGCGAGCCAGAAACTTACGCAGGTTGCGCTTGCTCTGCCGGATGGGCAGATCGAGGTAGGCCGCGCTGAACCGCATGAGCGTGCGATCGCAATCGAATCGCACCGGCCCCGGGAAGAAATAGCGATGATCGAGCGCGTGCGCGGGGCGCGGGCACGCGAGGTCGACCTGCAAAAGCGGGATGTTCTGCCCGATCAGCCACGATCCCACGCCATGGGCGAGCTTGAGCATCAACTCGTGTCCGAGGGGACCGATCCGCCGAGGCTGGCGATCGATTTGCAAAGCCAACTGCGCGAGGGGACCGTTGCGCCGAGATTCGATCCGGAAATCGTCGAGCACGATATGGAAGAACTGGCCGAAGCGATGCAGCGCCGTTTCGAGGTTGCGCGCGTCGAGCAGGCTCAGGCACAAGAACTTCAGCGTGCCGCTGCGCAATGGCCGGCTGAAGAACCCCGGCATTTCGTCGTCGAGCGCGATCGCCAGCGCTTGGTATAGCGTCGAGAACTGCTCTTCCGTCACACGAGCGCCGAGTTCGCCCAGCAGCTCCGGCGCAATGCCGGCTTCTTCCAAAAAGCGGCGAATCGTTTCGGGACGCGCGTCGGCGCCGGCCAAGAACGCCTTCACGAGAGAGATCGGGACGGTGGCGCTCGGCGGCTCGGGCACGGCATGAACGAGCGCCGAGCCCGAATCGTCGACGACGGATCGATGCATGTGCGACTCCAATGCGAGCGCGGGCGAGAGGGAGGCAATGATAGCGGCTCGTTGCCGATCCCGCTCGTTGCCGTCCGCGTACCGTACAAGTCGTAGCAGCACCGCCGCGCCGCTGGAGTCAGCCTTCGCGCGGCTTAATAAAATCGATGAACGCGCGCAACGGCGCCGGCACGTGCCGGCGGCCCGGATAGTAGAGAAACGGGCCGGCGAACGGTTGCCACCATGACTGAAGGATCGGCTCCAACGCGCCGCTCTGAAGGTGCGGGCGCAACGCCTCCTCGAATAGGTGAACGACGCCCCCGCCTCTAATTGCGACGGCAACCGCCAAATCGAGCGCTGCGACGGGCTTCACGAGGAGCGGCCCCTGCGGATCGAGCCGGTACACCTCCTCCCCGCGCTGAAATTGCCACATCGCCATCGCTCCGCTGGAAAACTGCCCGCGCAGGCAAGCGTGCGCCAGTAGCTCGCGCGGGTGCTCGGGCCTTCCATGCGCATCGAGATAGCGCGGCGCCGCGGCCGTCGCGAAGCGCTGCACGCGCGGGCCGATCGGAACGGCAATCATGTCTTGCTCGAGCCTTTCGTCATAGCGAATGCCCGCATCGCATCCCAGCGCGAGCACATCGACGAACCCATCCTCGGCGATGACTTCGACCCGGATGTCGGGATAAGCCTCCATGAACGATGCGACGATGTCCGGCAATATGACCCACGCTGCGCTCACCGGCACGTTCAGCCGCAACGTGCCCGATGGTTTATCGCGGTAGACGTTCAGCACATCGAGCGCCGCTTCCATTTCGCCGAACAACGGCGTCAGCCGTTCCAGCAGCCGTCGCCCGGCTTCCGTCGGCGCGACGCTGCGCGTGGTGCGATTGAGCAAACGCAAGCCCAGTTTCGACTCGAGGCGCCGCACGGCAACGCTCAGGCTCGATGCCGAAACGCCGCTCGCGCGCGCGGCGTCACGGAAGCCGCCGGCGCGTGCGACTGAAGCAAATGCGGCAAGATCGTTGAAATCCATGGAGACCGTTCATTTTTTTGAACAACCCGTGCAAGTTTAGGCGGATTATCGAACGGCGCAATGGTGGCGATACTGGGAGCCTTCGATGTTTCGATCGTCACCCCCTTACCGGAGACCCCCATGTCCCCTACCGCTTTCGATCAAAAGACGTTCATGCTAGGCAGCCGCCCGGTGCGGCGCATGGGCTACGGCGCCATGCAATTGGCCGGGCCCGGCGTGTTCGGCCCGCCGAAGGATCGCGACGCCGCGCTCGCCGTCCTGCGGGAAGCGCTGGTCCTCGGCGTCGACCATATCGACACGAGCGACTTCTATGGCCCGCACGTCACGAACGCGCTCATTCGCGAAGCGCTGCATCCCTACCCCGAATCGCTGACGATCGTGACGAAGATCGGGGCCGTGCGAGATCAGACCGGTGCGTGGCTTCCCGCGCAAGAACCCGACGACCTGCGTGCGGTCGTCCACGATAATCTGCGCAATCTCGGTCTCGATACGCTCGACGTCGTCAACCTGCGCATCATGGACGACTTGCACAAACCGTCGGAAGGAACGATCGAGCGGCAAGTCGATGTGCTCGCGGAGCTACAGCGCGACGGGCTGATCGGGCATATCGGCTTGAGCAACGTCACGGCAACGCAAGTTGCACAAGCACAGCGCATCGCGCCGATCGTTTGCGTGCAGAACCAATACAACTTGGTTCATCGAGAAGACGATGCGCTCGTCGATTCGCTCGCGGCGCAAGGCATTGCGTATGTGCCGTTCTTTCCGCTGGGCGGATTCTCGCCTATCCGGTCGGCGGCGCTATCGAAGATCGCCGCCTCGATCGACGCCACGCCGATGCAAACGGCGCTGGCTTGGCTGCTCCATCGGTCGCCCAACATTCTGCTGATACCCGGCACGTCGTCGGTCGCGCATCTGCGGGAGAACCTGCAGGCAGCGACGCTGCGGCTGACGGATGAGGTCTACGGCGAGTTGGATGCCATTGCTCGGATGGAGGGGTGAGCGGCGGGCGTCACGACGACCGCGATCATCCCTTGCGCAGATCGCTCAGCGACATCCGCTGCTCGCCCCGGTCGTCGAAGTTTTCCGGGGCGAGCCATGCCTTGAACGCCTGCTTCAAAGCCGGCCACTCCTTGTCGACGATCGAAAACCAAGCCGTGTCGCGGCTGCGCCCCTTGTAGACCACCACCTGCCGGAAAATGCCCTCGAACTTGAAGCCCAGCCGCTCCGCCGCCGCGCGCGAAGGTGCGTTCAAGCTGTCGCACTTCCATTCGTAGCGGCGGTACCCGAGTGTGTCGAACGCGTAAGCCATCAGCAGAAACTGCGCCTCGGTCGAGATCGGCGTGCGCTTGAGCAGCGGAGAGAACACCACCGCCCCCACCTCGATAACACCGTGGTTCGGCTCGATGCGCATCAGCGATAACGTGCCGACTGCCTTGTTCGTCTTCTTGTCGATCACGGCATAGTGCCTCGGATCGGCGCTTTTGGCCGCCGTCTCGATGTAACGCCGGAAGTCCTGCGGGTCCGGGAAAGGGCCGTTCGGAAGATAAGTCCAGTCGCGCCAATCCGGCGCCGTTCCGTACGCGGCAAAGAGATCGTCCGCGTGACGCTCCGCATTCAAGCGTTCAAGCCGGCAGTACGCACCCTCGAACACCTCCGCGCTCGGCATCGGCCGCGCCGTCCACCCGGTCACGGGCGCTCCGATCGGCTGGCCGTATTCGTTCGTCATCGTCGACATCGCATCTCCCCATTTGCATCACATGAAGAAGACTTTAGAATCCCCGTGGCCCGCTTGAAAGTGCCACGCCACCCGAATTTCATGGTGCCACGGGCCGGCGATCGGCTTGCTCTTCGCCCTCTGCTTGCCGATCCTTTGTACGCGCTAAGCGTTCCCGAAGCACTCCGGAAGCATTCCGTCTTTTCGTATGTCCACCGTCGACGAACTCATCAGCCCCGTGCTGGACCTCTTGCTCGCCACCCCGCTCGTTAGGGACCGAAGCGGCGCCTCGTTGCAAAAACAACTGCACGAACGCATTCGCGCCGCGATTCTGGACGGGCGCTTCGCATCCGGCTGCCGGTTGCCGGGTTCGCGCACGCTTGCATCGGCGCTCGGCGTCTCTCGCAACAGCGTCACGGCCGTCTACGAGTTGCTGGGTGCGGAAGGCTACATCGAACTGAGCCGGCAAGGCACGCGCGTGACCACGATCGAACCGCGCAAGACCGTCCGACGCCCGAGCCGGCGCGCGCAGGCACCCGAGGTGTCGCATCGCGCCGCTCGAATCCGCGACGCGCTGTTCGATGCGGCCGACACACTCCCTCTGCGGCCTGGCGTGCCGGCACTGGCGCGTTTTCCCCTCAACGCATGGAAGCATTGCCTCGATCGCGCCGTCAGAAACGCAGGCGTCGGCGCGCTCGGATACGGCAATGCGCAAGGCGAGCTGCCGCTGCGCACCGCCATCATGCGCCACTTGGCCGTCGCGCGCGGCGTGCGTTGCGAACCCGAGCAAGTCGTCATTACCGAGGGCGCGCAGGAGGCATTGTCTTTATGCGTCCGGCTCGTCACGAATCCCGGCGATAACGCATGGGTCGAAGACCCGGGCTATCGAGGCGCGCAGTCGGCATTTCTGTGCGGCGACCTGAACGTCGTGCCCATGAGCGTCGATGACGATGGGCTATGCGTGCCGGAGAACGCGTGGGAGACGATGACGCCGCGCCTCGTCTATACGACGCCTTCCCATCAGTACCCGACGGGCGCCGTGTTGACCGCATCGCGCCGGCTCGACCTGATTGCCAAGGCGCAAGCCCACGAGGCATGGATCGTCGAGGACGACTACGACAGCGAATACCGTCATTCGGGGGAACTCATCGGCGCGATGCAGGGCCTCGTGCCGCATTCGCCTGTCCTTTACGTCGGCACGTTCAGCAAAACGCTGTTCCCCTCGCTGAGGTTGGGCTTCGTGGTGTTGCCCGAAGCGTTGATCGCGAAGGCCGCGCCGCTCCTGAGAGAGACACTGCGCGGCGGCCATCGCTACGAGCAACTCGCGTTGGCCGAGTTCATCGAAAGCGGCCAATTCAGCCGGCACCTCGGACGCATGCGCCGTCTTTATCGGCGCCGTCAAGACGCGTTGCGCTGCGCGTTGACCCGGCACTTGGATACGCCGCACGTCGTCACGGGAGGCGATAGCGGCATGCATTTGACGATCAAGCTGCCCGCCGACTGTTCCGACCTGCGCATTGCGCAAGCCGCTCGCGCGTTCGATATGGCGCCGATGCCGCTGTCGCGGTTCGCCTTGACGCCTTCGCCCGATCACAATGGGTTGGTGCTCGGCTACGGCAATACCGCGGAATCGTCGTTCGTTCCGTTGATTCGGCAATTGGCGAAGCTCGTCGCGGCGGACCGGCGGAACGCCAAACGGTAAGCGACGCCCCCCCGCTAGCAGCAACGGCTCTGGGACTGCGTACAATACGCGCTCATCGATTCCAACCGTAGGACACGTTCCATGGCAATGAAAAAAACCGACCTTGAAAAGAACAAGGCGCTCAAACTCACGCATTCGATGAAGCAAGCGCATTCCGAGCGCTTCGGCAAGGGCGCAGCCGAGACGAGCGTCAATCGCCGCGAACAACGAAAGCTCGATCAGGCAAAAGGCCTCGTACCGTTCGCCTGCAAGCTCGACGGTGCGCTCATCGCCGCGCTCAAGGAGCGCGCAGCGGCCCATCCGGACGGCATCAACGGATTGGTCGATGACTTGTTGCGGCGGGGTCTCGCGCAAGCCGACGGTCAGACCTGATGCGTACCGAGACGCCCGGAACGATTCCGGTGCACCGAACCGGTTGACCATCAAGGTGGAGTGAGCCCAGGACAGCGACACAGAAGATCGAATGGCTGCTGCGAAGTGCTCCGCCGGGCAACTCGGCTCGCGGGCGTGGCTAGATCGTTTCCGCAACTCGACCGTGAACCGACGTGCGACCTCCCCACAGCACGAAGCGGTCGGGTTCGGTCGACAAGCACTCAAGGATGCAAAGTTTTTGAAGACTCAGAAGGCCATTGAGGTGCCGTTTAGTATCAACCAGTCGAGCACCCAGCGTCCGATCCCGCCTTGACATGGTTTTGACCGCATGGACACTGTACGGGATCGTTGTCAAGCACGCTGGCTCGCCCATCTTCGTCCATGTCCATGCCTGTCCCTTGGATTGGGTGTTCTCCAGGACAATTACCACAAGTGGCCATCTCTCCATCGAGTGCGATACGCCGATCACCATCGAACATGGTCGACGCAGTTGCGATGACCTTACCACCTGTGGTGGTGGGATCGCCGTGGCAGACAGATGCTTTACTCATCGATGGTAATCTGAAGATCGCTTTTTCAATTTATCAACAGCCTCAAAAAGGCCAACCAATATATTCAACTTACTTCACCACAATCGATTTCAAAATGATCCTTGCCTGTTTGACTGCGTTCGACTTCGATCGATGCAGTGATTTTGACCCAATCCAATAAGTTATAGACAATGTCTTATCATGACTCCCCTCAACCAATTCATAGCAATCACCACCATAGGCTGACGGCCCCTCATTATCTGTCGCCGGACACGCAGGAAAATCCTCGTATGCAAGTTTACCAGAATCGGCCGCTTTTTTCTTGACAGTGGTTGTCGCGCTAAACAGCATCAACGATCCATCGCTGCTGTACCAATAAGGCTTGACCGCACCAGTATCCAAGCCACAATGACTAAGGTTCGCCTTACAAACGGTGAGGATATCCTCTGCATCCGAACCCTTCACTTTCAAGTAGTAGGTATAGAATCCATCCTCCGTTACCTCTCCGAATCGCACCTTCGAATAGCGATTTGCCGGATAGGCAAATAGCACATGCTCATCGGAGAAAGTTTTGAGACGCTCCTGAGCACTGCTCTCTGCGCAGCACACACTGATCGCAATGCATATCAAACCCAAAACGGCTCGACGAATTTTATGCATCAATAATCTCCAAATAACTTATAAAGTCGCAAGGTATGGTAGACTCGATTTTCCTCACCATAAAGTCCACCATTGATTGCCCTGGTAACCCTTTCAACAATTTGCTCATTCACGCCATCGTCTGCGTGAAAATTTATCGTGCTCTTAAGCATGTCGTTATACATAAGGTCGCTGTGGCGCGGTGCCAGGGAGAAAGCCTGTTTACTTTCAATGACATAGCGCAGCGCTTGTAAACTGTCGGCGGACGTCGTTTACTCTCCGCTTTTGAGCGGACGCCTTGGTCACCGAAT
>DASVLS010000028.1:0-94583 GCA_036384755.1 Trinickia sp.
CCCCCTTCAAGCTCCGGGGCGCCGCAGCTTCGCACGTGCATCGTAGAGTGCGTTGGCGATACGATTGCCCGCCATGACGGCGACCAGCACGACTAACGAGATCTTGCAGAGCGATTTCATGGTTGGCGCAAGTTGGCGTTCGAGTAGCTTGGGTGACGCATCGTTCGTGCCTCGCTCTTGACCGCCCACTGCGGTCGAGCCTTGCCGGCGCTGTGAGTCGTCGAACGGCGGCAATCGAACGCCTAGCCGTCCAGTCTACTTTCGCGATTTCCTCTAGCGTTCGATGATGCTTGCAACGGGCGTGGCTGTCGGCGCCCGGCGCACGCGGCGGATGGTGCGCGGCGCCTTGCCGGCGCGCGCGATGCTCTGCCGCGCCACATCCATTAACGTTCGAGCCGCCATCATCATGTCCAATGCGCAAGCGCTGCGTCGCCCGCAGAAATCCGTCCGATTTCCCAGCCCCCACGTACCCTCCCTCGCCTTCTCCAGCGATGATGTGTCTTTTCACGCACGTCTCACCGAACTGGAACAAATGACGACTGATATCCGCGAGCGCATGGCGCATGTCGAGGCTGGGTTTCTGCACGTAGCGACCAAAAACGATGTCACTACGCTCGAATCCACGTTGCTGAAATGGTTCATCGGCACGGCGATCGCCCTGACGGGCTTCGTTTTCGCCGCGGCCCGCTTAGTCCACTGAATCTTACTGGCTGATCGTTCGTCGCCCTCGCTGCGAACGTGGCCGCTTCCCTGCCGGGCACGTGGTTCATCATGCCCGGTGGCGCCGCGTCGCCGTCGATTTCACGATAGCGCCGTCTCATTTTGAGCTTGCACTGCAAAGCGCGTGCGCGCCGAGTGCCGAGCGGGTGGCATGGCGGCGCGCAGCGGGAGATCGAAACTTCCGTTAAAGACGCTGCTATGGCCTTGCATTGAGTACAAAACGGTGCGCCGATCTACTGCGTATTGGGTATCTCATTATTTTAAGTAGCACAAAGTTGCATTGCCGTTCCCTTTGTCGATGATTTTTAGGACTAAATGAAGTGGCATTCGACGGTTTCGCTGATTTTCCGTGAATTCGGTGGGGTCGACGTTGTTTGTCCTATGTCATTGGGCTAGAATGCTGTGGCATCGCGAGGTGCGAAGAATCCGGTGTTATGCCGTAATTGACTGCTCGCGTTGATCGATAAAATAAGAATCTTCCGCATGCTTCCCCATGAAGCGCGAGGGGTTCGTGTGGTATCGGGTGTTGGTTGGTGGGATAACTATTTCATCGTTTTCGGGCATTATTTCGTCGCCGCGCAATGACGTTCATTACATGAAAGCGGCGGTCCTTTCACGTCGCAATGGCAATAGCGAGGATGAAACGCATGACTCCCCGGCAAGTCTTATTGTTGTCTCGTCCAAAACATCGAGTCCGTATTGCGGTGCTCGACGACCACCCGATCGTCACGCTCGGCGTTGCAACCTATTTACGCGATCATGCGGACTTCGAACTCGTCGCTAACGTCACGACAATCGACGATTTGTTCGCCGTGATCGAACGCGGAGAATGCGACGTCGCACTCGTCGATTTTTATTTGCCCGGAGACCGTCCCGATGGGGGCTCGTTCGTCAAGCGCTTGCGTGTCGAGGCGCCGCCACTTGCGATCGTCGTGCTATCCGCGGCGCGGCCGAGTGACGCGGAGTGCATCTGTCACCGGTCCGGTGCGAACGCGTTTCTGGCAAAGTCGACGCCACTGCCGTTGATCGCGGAAGCCATTCGAATCGCCGTCGCTTCGCCGCGTAAGTTCTTCGTCGTGCGGCAGGGAAAAGTGCAGCCCTTTGCGCCGGAGGTGCGTGACGACAATCTTTCCGCTGCTGAAATCGAGATACTTAGGCACATTGCCGGTGGGTTTTCCGTGACGCAAACGGCCGCGCGTCTCATGCGCAGCAAGAAGACGGTCAGCACGCATAAGCGCAGCGCCATGCGCAAGCTGCGCGTGTCGGACGACCTCGGGCTCGCGCTCTTTCTCAAAGAAAAGTTCCGGTATTGATCGCTCGCGAGAAGACTGCGATGGGCGCTGGCCAAATATCGCGAGAGCGCCGTCCTCGGGCGGAACGGCGCCTGTTGCCGCTGTGGCGGCATTTCGTCTGCGCGCTCGCCGTCGCCTTCTTGGCCGGTTCGTCCGGTGCCGTGCAGGGGGCACCGGCGCTGTTGCGCGTCGGCGCTTACAGCAACGATATGAGCGCGCTCGATTACATCGATCATGCGGGTGTGCGGCAAGGCCCCAATGCGAGCGTCCTGAGAGCCATTTCGCAACGGCAGGGCTGGCCGCTCGCTTACCGGCAGTTCTCGTCGGTCGGAGAAGCCTGGTCCGCGCTTTACCGCGGCGATGTCGATATCGTGCCCGTCGCCTGCAAGGATCCGATTCCGAACGAAGGGGGCGTATTGTCCGCGCCGTATGCGTCGATGGGCGTCGGTGTCGTGACGTCACGGGGCCGGCGGGTGCCCGCGACGCTGGCCGACCTGGCCGGCGAACGCGTGGTCGTCGCTCGGAGCAGTCTCGGCGCGGCGGCGCTCGGTGCGCAACTGCACGATGCGGTTCTGATCGAGGCGTCCGAGCGCCGGGCGGCGCTCGAAGCCGTCGCCGATGGACGGGCCGACGCATTCGTCGGCATTCACGCTTTAAACGTCGGCGCAGTCAACGCGTTGGCGCTCGGGACGCTCGAGTCCACGGCGCTGCCGCTGTCGATCGCGCTGTGCCTCGCGTCACGGAAAACCGACGAACGGGTCGCGGCGATCATCGCGCGAGGCCTCGCGGGCCTCTCTCCCGACGCGCTCGATGAAATCGGGGTTCAGCCCCTGCCGACGGCAATCCATCGCGTGCCGGAACCAAGCCGCTTTCGATTGAACGACGCCGAACGCGATTGGCTGAGCTCGCACCCGGTCGTGCGCGTCGGCGTCCAGCGGCTCGGACGTCCCTACGACTTCGTCGACGATCAAGGGCGATGGCAGGGTCTCGGCGCGACGCTGCTCAAGCAGTTCGCGCAGACAGCCGGTGTGCGCTTCGAGGCCGTCGTGCTCGATGTGACGCTCGAGCCGGCGAAGGCGTTGCGCAGCGGCGCCGTAGATCTCATGTCATCGTTTCCGCTGGCGGCGGGGACAATGCCCGGGTTCGCCGCCACCCGCGCTTACGACTCGTTTCCGTGGTCCTTCGTGCGCGTAGCTGGCGGCGACGAGGCGGGCGCCGGGCGCATCGCGACGACACCATGGCGAATGCGGCGTGTGCTGCCGGAGCCAGGATTGGACGAGGCGGCCCTCGTACCTCGACCGGATGCCGCGGGCGCATTGCGTGCCGTGCTTGCGGGCAATGCCGATGCCGCGCTCGTCAACGTGATTGCGGCGGAAGAACTCGGCGACCGCTACGCGCACGGCCGGCTGTCGATCGATCCGGCAATCGCAGGCGTAGAGCGAATCGGCTTCGCGGCCGACGAGCGCAGCCGTACATTGGTGTCGATGCTCGACCGGTACTTGGCTTCATACGGGCCGCGCGAACTCGCGCGGCTCGCCAGCCGAGCGCGGCCGCTGACGATCGTGCTCGGCTATGAGAAACATGCGGTGCGCGGGTTGACGTCGGCAGGAGCGGCCGTCGCCTTGTCGATCATCGCGACGCTCGTTTGGGCCTATCGACGCACGCGGGCGGCGCAGCGCGTGGCGGTGGCGGCTCGCCACGAGGCCGACGCGGCACGCGAGCAGGCCCTTGCCGCCGACCGAGCAAAGTCGGCATTCGTCGCCATGATGAGCCACGAGATCCGTACGCCGATGAACGGCGTCGTCGGGGTACTCGATTTGCTCGATACCATGGCGTTGGACGTTGAATCAAGGCGCTATCTCGATATCGCGCAGCATTCTGCGAGGCTGATGCTGCGCGTCGTCGACGATACGCTCGATTACCTCAAGATCGAGCAAGCGGCCTTGACCCTCGAGGCGGCGCCATTCGACATCGATTCCTTGGCCGCCGCGGCCGTCGGATTGCATGCGCCGCTGGCCGGGCGCAAGGGATGCGCCGTGTATTTGGCGGCGATGCCGCATTTCGATCGCCGTCTGATCGGCGACGAGGCGCGTATCAATCAAATTCTGACGAACCTGCTCAGCAACGCCATCCGCTTTACCGAACGCGGTTACGTGCTGCTGGAAGTGCGGCGTAAGGTTGCACGGGGGCAGACGTGGCTCATTCTCCGTGTCACCGATACGGGCGTGGGGATCTCGGAAGCCTATCGCAGTCGCTTGTTCACGCCGTTTACGCAGCAAGACGGCGGCACCACGCGGCGCTATGGCGGCACTGGCCTGGGCCTATCGATCGTCAAGCGCGTCGTCGATCTCATGAGCGGCACGATCGAAGTCGAGAGCCGGGCGGGGGAAGGCACGCGCGTGCGCGTTCGCTTGCCGATCGAATGGGGCGAGGGTGCACGCGAGTGGCCCCGTTTGACGCCGTCGCGTGCGTTCGTGCACATGCCGGTGCCGGCGATGGCCGTTGCGGTGCGCGCTTCGTTGACGAAAATGGGGATTCGTTGCGTGTCGGGACCGGGGCAGGCAGACATCGCGATCACGGCCGATGAGCGAGGAGCCGTCGTCGTGAGTTCTCGCCATGACGTCCGAGGTGACATCCGCTCCATCGACGAATTGACTGATGCCGTCGTCGCTTGCCTAGGCGGCGCGGGGACGGGGCGTTCAGTGGGCCTCGGCCCCGAGGATGCGAACCCCGCCGCCGCACTCACCGCCGACAACACCGACGACGCGCGCCAGTTCGAGGATGCTGCTCTAAGATCGGGCGCCGGCAAGCCGGTCCTTGTGATCGACGATAACGGCGTCAATCGAGACATCATCGTGAGACAGCTTCGAGCGCTGGGCGTGGCCGCCGAATCGGCGGGCGACGGCATCGAGGGCTACGCCTACTGGCGGCGTCTGCGGCCGGCGCTCGTGCTGCTCGATTGCCATATGCCGGGCATGGACGGTTACACGCTCGCGCGCAACATTCGGCGTGCCGAGTGCGAAGGCGGCGCGCGCACGACGATCGTCGCCATCAGCGCGAACGCAACGCGCGATGATGAGCGGGCGTGTCGGGAAGCGGGCATGGACGACTATCTCTCTAAGCCGATCACGCGACTGAAGCTCGCATCGCTGCTGGAAAGACGGAGGGAGGCGGCGTATGCCGACGAGGGACCGGCGCGAATCTGATATATCCGACGACGTCCAGACGGTATGTCAGTTCGAGCTCTCCGAATTGCGCGAGCTATACGGAGAAGATGGCCTGAGCACACTGCTGATGGTCGCCCTCGACGAGTTCGAATGTCAGCGTCTCGCGCTCGACGCCGCACTTGCCCGGGGCCAATGGGAACCGGCCGCGCAGGCGCTTCATCGTCTGACGGGTACCGCGGCCTTCTTCGTACGCGACGAACGCATGCTGGAGCCCCTTGGCTACGCCGAACGTGCGCTGCGTTTGGCCGACCCGTCACTGACTGCCCGAGCGATCGTGCGCGCGCGATCTGTCCTCTCCGCGCTCGGGACAGCATTTGTCGACGCGCTGGGCGAGCCGAGCGGCCGGCACTAGCTCGACGACTCGTACAGCGTTCATATTGGATGGCCGCGCCATGCGCATAGGTAATCTAGTCTGGAAATCACTTTACTTCCGAGCGCGGCTCGCGCTCTTGGCTCATTGTCGCGTTCTTGTCCACGCAGGGGCGACACGAGTCGAAAAGGGAGGCTATGCATGCGTATCACGGGGACGAGCGAGCGGGGACAATTCATCCCGAAAGACTTGACCGAAATCCCGGCGCCGGATCCGCACGTGGACAGTGTCGACCATGCGGGTCGAAACGAGTCGGCGACCGACACGCAACGCGGGGAGCCTTCGCTCACGCGATCCGCGGATGCGGGCCGACGGCAATTTATTCGAACGCCGCTCGAACGCCGCTTACGCCGGGCCGCGGCTTTCGAGCCGCCGCTGTCGCGCCCCTTGGGGACGACGGCCGCCGCATCGTCGCAGGCTCCGACGCTTTCCGCGGCAAACAGGTCGAACGCCATGGCACAGCGAGCGCGGCCGTCGCCTCCCGCTGCCGCCGAGGCAGCCGTACTCGAGCGGTTGCACGCCTCGATCACGCGATGGGTCGACGAAGACAAAGCACGGGCGTACGCGTCGCGGCCGAGCGAGCTGATGCGAGCCGTAGCAAAGCATCGTCACGTGAATCTTCCGGATACATTCGCCAAGACTCTCGATGTCTCCCTTTTCTCCGATGAAGGCGTGCTCGACGAGGCCGCCGTGCTGTACGCGCGGCTGCAGCGCCCCACGGCGAGCGCGGCCGCGTCCCCCGCCGCGCCGCCGGGGGACGCGAGCTTATCGGTCTTGCGAGCACGGTTCACGGATGCGCTGCGCGCCGACTACGCAAAGCGGCCTCTGCTCGATGCCTTGTTCGTTCCGCAACCAACGTTCGGGCAGACGACGCCTTACTTCGACGGCTTTGCGCTGCGCAACGTCGAGGGTTCGTCGTTCGACGATCTCGTCGAATCGAAAGCCGTATGGTCCGCTCCGGCTCTGGCTTCGCTGACGACCCCCGAACGCCGGGCGCTGCTGACGGAGAAGTTCGAAGAGATGGCGGAATCCACTCGATTTCCGATCGGCTCGATTCCGCATTCCATGGCGACTGCCCTGCTGCGCATGGACCTTTACCGCGGTGCGGCGCCTTCCGTCGTCGGCGACGAATCGGCCCTTGTGAAAGCCTTTGTCCGTAGGGAGACGGCATGGAAGGACGGCCAATCGTACCCCTATCATCCTCGGCTCTTGTTTGCGATGCACCTGGCTAGATCCAGCGCAATGGAGGTGCTTTCGCACGAGCAACTGCGGCTCCTATTCGAGAACCACGTAAGCGACCCCGCCAGCGAGCGGATGGCTGCCGGCGATGATGCGCCTGCGCGGTGGCTGGATAGCTACTTGTCCCGATCGAGCAAGGATGGCTCGCGTTGGAAAGAGGCGGCTCCCGCGGAACAGACCGAAGTGCTGCTCGGGTTGTTCGACGCATTGCGCGAGGCCGCGGACAAACAGAGCCCGATTTCGCCCTTTGCCCGCGACCTTCGCGCAAAGGGCGTGCTAACGCCCAACCGCATTTTCGGTGCTGATATCGAGGCGCGCGAGGCCGCAGTGCTCGCCTATGCGAACGAGCGATTGCTGGCAGCCTACGGCGCGCCGCCCGTATTCGATCGGCGCGAAGCAGCAAGAGATATTCTGCTGCGCAACGGCGTCGACCAGGACGCTGTGTCCGATACCCGCTCGTACACGATCTCCGGGGACAACGCCAACTTGAACAAGCAAGCGTTCGGCGATCTCGTCGACGAGTTTCTCGATCGTGCCGACTGGGTCGGCTTGAACGGTGCTTGGATGAGGCCCCGCAAGGGCGTGAGTCTAAAGCCGCGGGACGAGTTGCAGCGAGCGGAGGAAGCGTTCAACGCGGAGCTGCCGTCGAATCCGTGGGTCGTGGCGACGGCAAAAGAACGGCTGCGGTCGCAATCGAAGCGACCGACGGCGGCGGCCGTGCAGGGCGAAGCGGACAAAGTCGCGACCGGTTTGCTGACCGAGACGGAGTCGCATCGCGCACTCGAGCGCGGACTCGACACGTGGCTGAACACGATCCCGATCGTCGGGCCCGTCTACAACATCGAAGAGGGCGTGCGCCACCGCGACGCGGCGCGCGCGGCGTTCGGGCTTCTGTTTCTCGGCGTCGACCTCTTCGATATTTCGGCCGGCGCGGGCGGGGGGCTACGATCGGAAGGCGTTCACCCGATCGTGCCGAAGCTGCGCCGAGTGGCCGGCCGGATCGATGCTTCGAACGTCAATCTCGCCGGACAGCCCGAGATGATCGAAATGGCGGCGGACCCGGCGCACATCGGCAAGCGCGATGCCAATGTTCCCGCCCCGTTGCGTCCGTTGGCGAAAAGGGTTCGCGAGGGGGCGAGCGTGCGCTGGCGCAACTACGACGTCGTGCATTTGGACGAGGAGGACCGCATCGTACCGATTCGGCGCGAGGGCGACCGCTACGTCGAAGTCGATTGGCGAACGGGGCATCGTTTGCGTGACGCTCCGACGATCGAACGAGACGAACGAACACGAAAAGCGCACGCGCGGCGCATCGAAACGCATGGAGAGGACCGCGCCGCGCAGCGCGACGAAGCGCACGAACGGCTGACGGTGCAGGGCGTGACGCGGCTGCTGGAGCGTGCGAACGATGCGACAGTGCTCGATTTCGACGAGGCTTTCGCCGATGCTTTCGCGTTGCCGTCACCCGCCTCGGCAAACACATCCCACCTGAACGCGCCGGCGTTCTATCGCAAGGTCTACGAATCGAGCAGTACCTTCCGCCGGCTATTCAACCGCCACGCGCAGTTCGATGGGCGCGCGCGAAACGGCACGGAGGCGTCGTGGAAGAAATGGGACTTCGTCATTGGAAATGCGGGCCCGCTGGGGTCGCCGCGTAAGGCCTATACCGATTTCATGCACAAACGAATCTACCTGCCTGACGATGCCGGCATCGAGTCGACGCCGTATATGTCGGCGAGCGGCCGGCGGACGATGCATCCGGAGCAAGCCTACATGGGCGAGATGGTCCGCGCATTGACGGGCGCGGCCGACCCGGCGCCGGGGCTCGATCTGACGAACCGCGGACCGGCCGTCTACTTGACCGGAAAAATACTGAGCGAGGCCGGATACGACTTTCCGGAGCAAATCATGTTTCGCGCGGAGAACGCGCGGCCAGATGCGCCGATCGAGCAAACCGTCGAATATCACGCGCAGGCGGCGGCCCGCGGCGCCGAGTTCGAGGATCGTTATCTCGACGCGATCGTCGACGCGCACCGCGGCGCCGTTACGGCGCAGACCCTTGTCGAAGGCGAGCCCGTGGCTTCGCGTTTGACGGTCGTTCGCACGAAGGCTGTCCTCGACGCAATAGAGAACGACGAAGACACCGTCTTTCTGACATGGGGCGATTTCAAGACAAAGTTTCACGAGAACTTCGGTTTCTATGTGCAGGATCGCTCGATGACGAGCGAATTGGCGTCCGACGCGATGGTCGTCATGGATTTTTATGGCCGGCTGTATCAGCAAAGCGCGACGTTTCGGCGAATGTTCGACGAAATGCCGGCGATCGATGCAGCGCATGGCGGCCCATGGAAGTTCGTTCTCGAAGGCGACATCGAGTTCGACCTCCTGTCCCCGGGTTCGCGCGAACATGGCGTGACCGAACCCGCAAAGAAGATTTATGTTCTCGACGATGGCCTGCGCTACCTCAGCGAGGCCGGCCTGCGCGACGTCGAGTTCGAACGCAAGCTCACTCACCAGATGATTTGCGCGATGGCCGATTTGAAGAAGCTGCCGCCGGCACAGGCGATCGCCAATCGCGGCGCAGCCGTTTATTTGACGGACAAGATCCTAACGGAGGCGGGTTTCCACTTTCCGCGCCAACTCGTCGCGGCGTTGACGGGACCGGACGACGTGGTGGCGCACGCGCGGTTGCTCGCACGGCAGACATCGGCGATGCGCAGTGCGGCGACCGAAGATCTGTACCTGATCCTGGCCTAGGGGCGCCGTATCGCCGGTCAGGCCTGCGCTTCACACTCTGAGAAATTTCGGGAGGAGCTCCCGCGTGGAAGCGGGAACAATCGAGTCGTTGCTCGAAGCACGGCGAGCGCGTCTATCGGCGCCGCGTCGCCCGCGTCACCGCGTGCTTCGCTCCCATCAACGACGCGAGTGGACATGGCCTTCATCGACGTTTCGACGCTGCTGCAACCCCTGCATCCCGAGACACCCTGCGGGCCGGATCTGGAGTATTCGCCTGCATTTCTGGACGCTGCGCGTGCGCTGGAAGGCAGCCCGGAGGTCCAATACGGGAGCCTACTCGTCGCAGCGGTCGAGCCGGACTGGAAAAGGATAAAGTCTACGGCACTCGAATTGCTCGCGCAAAGCCGGGACCTACGCTTGGCGGTATGGCTGACGCGAGCGCTTTTGGTGCTTCATGGCATACCGGGCATGGCAGACGGTTTGGCGTTCATCGAGGGGCTGCTTGCGCGGCACTGGGATGGCGTTCATCCACAACTGGACGCCGCCGACGACTACGACCCCACGGCGCGCATCAACGTATTGCTCGCACTCGACGACAAATCGGGCTTCTTGCGCGACCTCGCCGCGGCGCCGCTCGTCGATTCGCCAAGTCACGGCCGCGTGTGCCTGCGCGACATCGAATCGGCCGACGGCGACTCTCGCTCGGGCGACATGCCATTCGAGCGCTCTCCGGCCGCGATCGACGCGGCCTTCGCCGACGCCGCTTTCGAAGATCTCGCGCGGGTGCGCGATGCGCTGGCGAGCGCGCTATCGTCGCTCGAGCGAATCGATGCACGGCTTACCGAGTGCATTGGACATCGCCGTTCGGTTGCCCTAACCGCGCTAGCGCAAACGCTTGGGCGCGCGAGCCAAGCCGTGCGCGCGCAACTCGCGCGCCACCCTGCGTTTCTCTCCGGTATGACACCCGATACGCCGGCGCCGGCTGTGGCTTATCCGGCCCGAGGGGAGCCTGAACGGCTCGGCGGCATTGCCGGGCGAGAGGACGTCTTGAGCGCGCTCGACCAACTGTGCGCTTACTACCTGCGCGTCGAACCGTCTAGCCCGGTGCCGGTGTTACTCGAGCGTGCGCGAACGCTGGTGGGCGTGCGCTTCGTCGATGCTGTCTCGGCGCTCGCGCCGGCTGGCGTCGAGCAGGCGAGGCACTGGGTGGGCGCCGAGCGTGAGTGACGACGACGGCGCCGTTCCGTAAGTTTTGATGACCGACCCGGATGGAGAGCGTTTGTATGACCAACGAAAGTAGTCAGAAATTTTTGGGGCGCACGCGTGCACCGCGTGTGCAGATCGAATACGACGTCGAAATCCGCGGCGCCGAAAAAAAGGTGAGCTTGCCGTTCGTCATGGGCGTGATGGCGGAGTTGTCGGGCCAATCGACGGAGCCGCAGTCGCCGGTGGCCGACCGTCAGTTTCTCGAGATCGACAGCGACAACTTCGACGATCGGTTGAAAGCGATGCGACCCCGCGTCGCGGCCATGGTGCCGAACACGTTGACGGGGCAAGGGCGGCTCGGCATCGATTTGACGTTCGAGTCGATGGACGATTTTTCGCCGGAGGCGATTGCGCAACGCGTCGAACCGTTGAGGCGGTTGCTCGAGGCGCGCGGCCATCTCGCCAACCTGCTCACGTACATGGACGGAAAAGTCGGCGCTGAAGCACTGATCGCCGATGTGCTGGCCGATCCGGCGTTGATGCGAACGCTGTCGGCGTCGCCACGGGCCGATGCGCCGGATGAAGCAGCGCCGGCAGCTGTCATTCCGGCCGAGCCCCCCGCGCAAGGTTAACTTCACCGCATCCAGGACATCCAACCATGACGGACATCAGCCCCGCGGTCGCGGAGCAACATAAGGTGGCGAGCGAGGCGGCCCTGCCGGACGACGACTTCGCGAACCTGCTCCAAAAGCAATTCAAGCCCAAAACGCAGAAGGCGCAAGAAGCCGTCCAGCAGGCGGTGCGCACGCTTGCGCAACAGGCGCTCGAGGACACCGCTTGCATCTCCGCGGATGTGATCGGAACCGTGGAAGCGCTGATCGCCGAGATCGATCGAAAGCTGACCGATCAGATCAACGAGATTCTGCACTGCGAGGCGTTTCAGCGGGTCGAGAGCGCTTGGCGCGGGCTTCATTATCTTGTCGGCAACACGGAATCCGACGAGCAGCTTAGGCTGCGCGTCATGAACATCTCGAAGGCGGACCTCTACAAAACGCTGAAGAAGTACAAGGGCGCGGCGTGGGATCAAAGCCCGTTGTTCAAGAAGTTGTACGAAGAAGAATACGGACAGTTCGGGGGGCATCCGTTTGGCGCCTTGGTTGCCGATTATTACTTCGACAACAGCGGTCCCGACGTCGATCTGCTCGCGCAGATCGCGAAAATTTGTGCGGCCGCGCACGCGCCTTTCATCGCCGGCGCTTCGCCGGCGGTCATGCTCATGGATTCTTGGCAAGAACTCGCGAATCCGCGCGACATTGCGAAACTGTTCCAGACGCCCGAGCACACGGCATGGCGCGCGTTGCGGGAATCTGAGGATTCCCGCTATATCGGTCTGGCATTGCCGCGCTTTCTGGCGCGCGCGCCGTATGGCGCGGCAAGCAACCCAGTCGAAGCCTTTGCGTTCGAGGAGGACACGGCCGACGGCGATAGCAGCCGCTACACCTGGGTCAACGCGGCCTACGCGATGGCGGTCAACATCAACCGGTCGTTCAAGACGTACGGGTGGTGTTCGCGTATTCGAGGCGTCGAGTCGGGCGGCGCGGTGCAAGGCTTGCCTGTGCACGTCTTCCCTACGGACGACGGCGGCTTGGACACGAAATGCCCAACGGAAATCGGCATTAGCGATCGGCGCGAAGCCGAGTTGTCGAAGGCGGGATTCCTGCCGCTCGTGCATATGAAACATTCGGGCATGGCTGCGTTCATCGGTGCGCAGTCGTTGCACAAGAGCGCCGAGTACGACGATCCCGAGGCCACCGCCAACGCCATGCTCGCGGCGCGTTTGCCGTACCTGTTTGCCTGCAGTCGTTTCGCCCACTACCTCAAATGCATCGCACGCGACAAAATCGGCTCGTTCAAAAGCCGGGATGAGATGCAGCGCTGGCTGTACCAATGGGTGATGACATACGTCGACGGCATGCCGAGTCATTCGTCGGAAGCCACGAAGGCCGCCAAACCGCTTGCCGATGCCGCCGTCGTCGTGGAAGAAGTGGAGGGCCGTCCCGGCTATTACACGTCGCGTTTCTATTTGCGCCCCCATTACCAACTCGAGGGGCTGACCGTTTCCTTGCGCCTTGTGAGTAAGCTGCCGGCTATCGCCGGCCAGTAGTGCGGCGCCATGGACCGAGGTAGTTAACCGCTGCGAAAGGCCCGGGCGTTGCGCTTTCATCATAGAAAGAGTTGAAAATTTAGATAGGAGTCCTAATGAGTTACGACAACGTTGTGAAAACGATGAAAATGACCGGCATCGATGGGGAGTCTCAGGTCGAGGGCGCCAAAGGGGAAATGGATGTCCTCGCCTTTTCCTTCGACGCCGCCATTCCGATGGAGGGGCGCGGGCCTGGGCTGTCGGGCAGCGGTGCGGCGTATGTGTCGCCCGTCAGCGTAAGCAAAGTCGTCTGCGGTTCGACGCCGAAGATCGAGGCGCAGTTCTACAGCGGAAAGCCGATCACGACGGTGACGCTGAAAGATTACAAGGCCGATGGCGAAAAGACGCCGAAGCCGTTCGTCATCGTCACGCTGACGAATGCGCGCATCCATACGTACCACGCGGAAGGCACGAATGAGCACATGGAATTGACGTTCGAGAAGATCGAACGCGAGTACTTCTCGCAGAGCACCGAGACGGGTGCGCTGGTGTCGAAGGGAAAGACGGGCTTCGACATCCTGAAGAAGCAGGTGTCATAAGCGAAGACCCGACGTCCGCGTCGCGCTCGGCCGCCCGCCGCGTGCGACGCCTAGAACCCCTCCCATCGAGTTGATTTCTCATGGCAGAACTCACGAGCCTCGACCGTCTGCAGCCTGTGCTGCTCGATCGGCTGTCCGACGACAAGCCGCACGAGCCCACGGAGCCGCGCGAGCGCCGGGTCGTTTCGATGAAGCAAATGCGTGCGAGCGTGTTGCGCGACTTGTCGAACTTGCTTAACGCCCACGCCTTGTACGGGTGCGCGTCGCTCGATGCGCACCCGTACGCTGCGGCATCGGTACTCAATTACGGATTGCGCGACGTCACGGGCCGGGCGTTGTCGAGCTTGGACGTGGCGGCGTTTGCGCGCGCGATCGAGGGCGCTGTCGTTCGCTTCGAGCCGCGCATCGCGCCGCAGACGGTACGCGTGACGCCGCTGGCGTCCGACGGTGGCGTGGGGTGCACGTCCGTCGTCTTTCTCGTGGAAGGCGACCTGTGGGCGCAACCCTATCCGGAAAGACTGTACTTCCGCACCGAGCTCGATCTCGAGTCGGGACAGGTTCGAATCACGGGCGACGTGCCTTCTCTTCGGGAGGTGGGCGTCGGATGAACGATAGACTGCTCGCATACTACGAGGAGGAGTTGCGCCATCTTCGCGAGATGGGCGGCGAATTTGCGGCTGCGTTCCCGAAAATCGCCTCGCGTCTGGGGCTCGACGCCTTCGAATGCGCCGATCCTTACGTCGAGCGGTTGCTCGAAGGCTTCAGCTTTCTGGCGGCACGCGTGCGCCTGCAGTTGGACGCGCAGTTTCCACGCTTCACGCAACACCTCGCGGAGATGATGTACCCGGGGCTGCTGGCGCCCACGCCGTCGATGGCCGTCGTCCAGTTCGAGCCGGACCCGACGCACCCGGCGATGGCTGCCGGCGTGTCGGTTCCGCGCGGCACGGCATTGGCGAGCCGGCTCGATCGAGAGGGTACGACGCGTTGCGAATATCGCACGGCGCACGAGGTCACGTTGATGCCGCTGCGCTTCGATCAAGCCGGCTACCGGGCGTTCGATCGTTTTCCCCCCGGCGTTGGCGGCGCGCTCGATCGGTCGCCGAAGGCCACGCTGACGCTGCGGTTCGAATGGCATGCGAACGTGCCTGACACGATGCGTAGGCTCGAGCGCCTGCCATTGTATTTGCGCGGGAACGATGGATTGGCCGAGCAGCTCTACCTGCAGCTGACGGGGCACGTCTGCGGCGCTTATATGCGTGTGGGTGAGCAGGCGCCTCGCTACGCGCCGCTGCCTCGGGCGCGGGTCAGCGCGAAGGGCTTCGACGACTGCGAGGCGCTGCTGCCCACGTCGAGTTCGACGTTTCGCGGGTGCCGCTTGCTGCGCGAGTATTTCAGCTTTCCGGAGCGCTTTCTGTTCGTCGAACTCGCCGGGCTGCAGGCGTCGCCGTTTGCCGCGCAAGCATCGCAATTCGAACTCGTGTTGCTGCTCGACGCCTACGATTCGGCCTTGGAGGCGAGCGTGACGGCGACGAACTTCGCGTTGCATTGCACGCCCGCGATCAACTTGTTCGGCCGCCGTGCCGATCGAATGGCTGTGGACGACAGGCGTTTCGAACACCACGTCGTCGTCGATCGGACGCGGCCGCTCGATTTCGAAGTGTTCGCCATCGAAGGTATCGATGGATACTCGGCGGGGCAGTCGGCTCCGCAACGATTTGCGCCTTTCTACCGCGCACGCGATCCCGGTGCGTGCGACCGCGCCTACTTTCAGATGCGTCGTACGCCGCGCTTGCTCACGGAACGGGAGCGCGTGCGAGGAGCACGCTCGGGTTACGCCGGCACCGAAATATACGTGGCGCTCGTCGATCCTGCCAATGCGCCTTATTCCGGGGAACTACGGCAACTGAGCGTCGATGCGTTGTGTACGAATCGGGACTTGCCGTTGTCGATGCCGGTCGGAGCCGGCGTCACCGACTTCACGGCGGGCGCCGAACTCGCTGCGATCGAAGGCGTGCGCTGCGTGTCCGGCCCCAGCGCGCCGCGGCCGCCGTTGACCGATGAGCGGGGCTTATGGCGCCTGCTCGACATGTTGTCGACGAGTCGCTTGCCATTATTGGTGAGGACGGCTGCGTCGCCCGGCGACGGACCCGCTTCGGACGACGCCCGTGCACTCCGTCAATGGCTAGGGGCGATGTGTCCTGAGGGGGACGAGGCGGCGCAGCGCCAAATCGCACAGTTGCGAGCGGCCAGCGCGCGCCCGGTGACGCGGCGCTTACCGTTGGCCGGGCCCGTGTCGTTCGGGCGCGGCCTCGAGATCGCGTTGACGTTCGACGACGCGGCGTGGGCCGGTTCGCGCGCGTCGCTGCTCGGCGCCGTCCTTGCGCAAGCGCTCGCCGATTACATGCCGATCAATCAGTTCGCCGAAACGTGCATACGGTCGCCGAGACGCGGCGTTCTCGCGCGTTATCCGGCGAGGGCGGGACGGTGCGAGATCCTATGAAGCCGGGCAATGACCGCTTGCGGCGGGCCAAGCAATTCGAGGCGTTTCAGTTGCTTCGGCTGATCGAATGCGCGCAGCCGTCGGCCGCGCGGCTGGGCGTCAATGCACGGCCGTCGTCCGAGCCCGTCCGGCTTGCGCAGGATGCCGAATTGCGCTTTTCCTCGGCGCAGGTGACCTCGTACGAGCCCGCGGCTCCGAATGCGCCAGCGCGGCTTGCACTGGATTTCGGACTGCTCGGGCCGCAGGGTCCGATGCCGCTGCACTTCACCGAATACGTGCGGTCGAGGTCTCGTCATGAGGACGATCGCGCCCTCGAGTGCTTTCTCGATGTTTTCCACCACCGGATGTCGAGTTTGTTTTACCGCGCATGGGCGGCGAGCCAGCCGGTGATCGGCCTCGACCGCACCGGCGAGGACCGCTTCGCGGTGTATGTCGCAAGCCTGTGTGGCGCCGCGCACGACGGTGCGCGCGAACGCGACCGTATCGACGCTATCGGTCCCGAGGCGAAATGGGGCGCCGCCGGGTTGCTTCGCGATTGTCGCCGGCACGCATCGGGCTTGGCGGCGCTGTTGGCCGGGGTGTTGGGGGTGCCCGTTGCGATAGCGCCTTTCGTCGGACAGTGGCTGCGCCTGCCGGAGCGTGAATTGACGCGGCTTGGGGCCTCTTGCAGGAAAGCCCTTCTTGGCGATGGGTACGTACTCGGGCGCCGAACATGGAACCGGCAACAGAAATTTCGCGTGGTGTTGGGTCCATTGGACGCCGCGCAAAACGAGCGGCTGCAGCCTGGCACGCAAGGATTCCGCCGCGTCGCGGCGTGGGTCCGGCTTTACGCAGGCGCCGCGTTCGATTTCGAAGTCGTGCTGCGACTGGCGCCCGATGCCGCGCAGGCGATGCGGCTCGGTTCGAACGCACGTCTTGCGCGCAACACGTGGGTCGGCTCGCCTAGCGCCGGCGGCGCCGAACCGCGTTTACGGTTCGATGGCGCGAAGCCGCTGCGGGATTTTCGGACAACTGAGCAAGGGTAGAACGTCATGGTGGAACTGAGCCGCGCGGCACTGTTCGGCAAGTTGGGAGGCATCGCCTATCGCACGATCGAAGAGGGCGCGGCGCTTGGCCGAGCGGCCGGCCACGCGCGAATCGATCTGGCGCATTGGCTCTATCGAATTTTCAAACAGGGCGATTCCGATCTGCATGGGATCGCACGGTTCGCAGGCGTCGAGGCCGGAGGGATCGAGCGCGAGTTGGAGCGTACGCTCGGACGGTTGCCTTTCCGTGACGGTGAACCGGTCGACTTGTCGAGCGACACGCTGGAGGCCGCCGAGCGAGGCTGGATCTACGCGTCGCTGAAGTACGGCGCGCAGCATGTTCGCACTGGGCATTTGCTCGTCGGCATGATCGCGACGCCTAGTCTGCGCCGATCGCTGACGGCATGCTCTCCGACGCTGGGCCGTCTCGAAGAATCCCTGTGCGCCCGCGCGTTCGACGCGATCGCCGCGGAATCGCCGGAATCGACGAGCGTCCGCGACGATCTCCGGGGCGCGGGAAGCGCGATGGCCGGGGCGCAAGCCGACGACGCATCACCGAATGCGCTGGCGCGCTATACGGTCGATCTGACGGCGCTGGCACGTGAAGGCAAGCTCGATCCGATCGTCGGGCGTCATTCGGAGATCCGGCAAGTCGTCGACATTCTGTTGCGGCGGCGCCAGAACAATCCGCTGCTGACGGGCGATGCGGGTGTCGGCAAGACGGCTGTCGTGGAAGGGCTCGCGCAGCGGATCGTTGCACGCGAGGTTCCGCCCCCACTGCGCGACGTCGAAGTGCGTTCGCTCGACATCGGGCTGCTGCAGGCGGGCGCAGGAGCCAAGGGCGAATTCGAGAGCCGCCTGCGGCAGGTCGTCGAGCAGGCGCAGTCGGCGCATCGGCCAGTGATTCTGTTCATCGACGAAGCGCATACGCTCGTCGGCGCGGGCGGCGCGGCAGGCACGGGCGACGCGGCGAACCTGCTCAAACCTGCGCTCGCGCGTGGCGAGCTGCGCACGATCGCAGCCACCACGTGGGGCGAGTACAAGCGGTACATCGAAAAGGATCCCGCGCTCACGCGGCGATTCCAGCCGGTTTCGATCGCCGAGCCCGACGAGACGCAAGCGCTCGCGATGTTGCGTGCCGTTGCGCCCGCGATGGAGGCGCATCACGGCGTGCGCATCCTCGACGAAGCGCTTGGCGCGGCGGTGGCGCTCAGTCATCGGTACATCAACGACCGTATGCTGCCCGACAAAGCCGTGAGTTTGCTCGATACCGTTTGCGCGCGTGTCGCCGCGGGCCGAGAGGTGCCCCCGCCTACACTCGATGAGGCGCGCGAGCGCATTGCGACGTTAGCCGCGGAGCACGCCTCGTTGTCGCGCGAGGCCGTGCTTGGTCATGGCGATGCGGCGCGCTTGCGGCGCGTCGACGACGCGCTGACAGCCGCGCGCGGGCACGCCGCAGCGTTGGAGGCGCAATGGCGTGCTCAAGCCCGGAATGTGGCCGACGTGCTTGCGCTGCGAGCGGCGGCGTTGCGGGACGCCGCGCTCGAAAGCGGTGCGGCCGGCTCGTGCGCCGCGAACGGGGCACCAGCGGACGCAATCGACGGAAGCGACGGAAGCGACGGAAGCGCCCCGAGTAATGTGAACGACGATCGCCGCTCGACGCTGGCGAGAATCGAGCGTGAGTTGTATGAGCAGCAGGGCGAATCGCCGCTCGTCGTCGCGGATGTCGACCGGCAAGCGGTGGCTTGCGTCGTGCAAGATTGGACAGGGATTCCAGTGCGCCGCATGCTGCGCGACGAACTCGATAGCGTGCTTGCCTTGGCGGAGCGCCTGAACGCACGGATCGTCGGCCAATCGCATGCCATCGGCCGGATCGCCAGACGGATGCGCACGGCGCGTGCGGGGCTGCACCGTCGGGGACGGCCGCTCGGCGTGTTTCTGCTCGCAGGGCCGTCGGGCGTCGGCAAGACCGAGACTGCTCATGCGCTGGCCGAGGCGCTTCACGGCAGCGAGCGCAACCTCCTCACGTTGAACATGAGCGAGTACAGAGAGCCCCACTCCGTTTCCGCACTGAAAGGCGCGCCGCCCGGCTATGTCGGTTACGGAGAGGGCGCAGGCCTGACCGACGCAGTGCGCCGTAAGCCGTACAGCGTTCTGCTGCTCGACGAAATCGAGCAGGCGCATCGCGACGTGCACGCGTTGTTTTATCAAGTGTTCGACAAGGGATGGATGGAAGACAGTCAAGGACGTTTCATCGATTTTCGCAATACCGTCATCCTGTTGACGACGAATGTCGGCGAGGCTTGCATTTCAAGCGCATGGGAGGCCGCCGAACGCCAGGAGACGGCGGCGCTCGAAGCACTGCGTACGCCGCTACGCCAAGCGCTCCTGACAGCATTTCCCGCCGCGCTGCTCGCGCGGATGACCACGATCCCTTATTTGCCGCTATCGGACGCATCGATGCGCTCGATCGTCCATGCTCAGCTCGAGCGTGTTAGACAAACCGTGCATGAGCAGCACGCGGTCAGGCTCGATTATGGAGACGACGTCGTAGCCGCGGTGCTCGAGCGGTGCGTGCAACGTGAAACCGGAGCGCGCCTCGTCGATGCCGTCATCGGTGAAGGCATCTTGCCCGAAATCGGCTTCGCGCTGCTTTCGGCACGGGATCGCCAGCCGAGCGCCCGCCGAGCGCAACTGCGAGTCGCGGGCGAGGCGTTTCGTTGCGAAGTCGCTCGCTGATGGCGGCCGGAGGAGAAGGACATGCCGCAACCTGTCGTAGAGGGCGCCGAGCTGACGTGTTCGTTCGGCGCGGCGCCGGCCGTACTCGTGGTGTTGCCGAACGCTCGCGTGCTCGTCGAAGGGCGCCCGGTTGCGACGATCATGGATCACGTGCCGCTCGTCAACATTCCCACGTTCGGCCTGTGCAGCGCGCCCGCGAATCCGGCAGTGGCGGCGGCCACCGCCGCCGCGCTCGGCACGCCCACTCCGGCGCCGTGCGTGCCCGCGACAGCCGCGCCCTGGTTGCCGGGCGTGCCGACGGTGCTTGCCGGAGGGCTGCCCGTCATCGACAACGCGTGCGTCTGCGCGTGCACGTGGGGCGGCAGCGTAACCGTCGCCCTGCCGGGCGCCGTCAAGACGATGGTGCCGTGAAGCGACGCCGTTCCAATCGAGCCTGAAGATGGCGACACCGATTCTGACCCAGACAAGCCGGGCTGCGCGGCTCAAAACGATCCTGCCGGAGGGAACGCTCGTGCTGTCGTCGATGGACGGCTTCGAAGCGATTTCACGGCCGTTCGCGTTGCGACTCACGGCGCTCAGTGCGAGGGGCGACCTCACGGCGAAATCGCTGCTCGGCACACGCGTTTCCGTGCGCCTCGACACAGGCGGCGGCGAGCGGCAATTCAACGGTATCGTGGCGCGATTTTCGATCGGCGAAAGCTGGCCCGACGACGCGCAGCGCGCGTTGTTTCGCTACGAACTGCTGATGCGTCCGACGTTATGGACGCTTACGCGCGGCGCGCACTGCCGCTTCTTTCATGCGCGCACGGCGCTCGAGGTCGTCGAGGCCGTGCTCGGTCAGTACGAGGTGAACTATCGCAACGCCTGCGCGTTGCGGTACCGCACGCTCGAGCACTGCGCTCAGTATCGCGAGACCGATTTCGACTTCG
The DNA here is from genome assembly GCA_036384755.1 of Trinickia sp. Lineage (GTDB taxonomy): Bacteria > Pseudomonadota > Gammaproteobacteria > Burkholderiales > Burkholderiaceae > Trinickia. The sequence goes on from DASVLS010000028.1 coordinate 20,726, forward strand.
TGTGCCGTCTGCTCGAGCGCGAGGGCATCTATTACTTCGTCGAACACAGAGACGACAAGGACTGGCTCGTGCTGGCCGACGCGCCGACGGCTGCCACCCATGACGGTGCGATCGCGTTCGCGCGCACGCTCGTCGACGGCAGGCCGCTTGGCGAATCGATTTACCGATGGCGGATCGACGAGCAACTGTCGCCCGGTATGACTGAACTCACGGCGTTCGATTTCGCGAACGCCAAGGCGAGCGCGCAGCAGCAGGCGCTCGTCGTGCGCGCGGCCGCCGATTCGAGCGAGCGACGCTTCCTGATGGCCGGCTACGACGCGCACTACGAAACGCAGGACGAAGGCCGACGCCTCGCTCAGGCACGGCTCGACGCCCTGCGGGCCGAGGACAAGTGGGCGTGGGGCGCGGCGACTGCGCGGACGATTCGGCCCGGCGGCGTGTTTTCGCTGACGGGGCACCCTCGCGCGGATCAAAACGACGACTATCTCGTGACCGAGGCGCGTTACCGCCTTCGTCTCGGCGATTACGCGCCGCGCGCTGAGGCCCTCACGCGCAGCGATCCCGTCTTCGACTGCACCTTCCGCGCATTGCCCAAGGACCGGCCGTTCAGGGCGCCGGCCACGACGTCGCGGCCGCAGGCGGGGCTGCAGACGGCCACCGTCGTGGCGGAATCGGGCGACGAGATGGCGACCGAGCAGCGCGGCCGCATCAAAGTGCAATTTCACTGGGAGCAACTGGACCCGCCGCGGGCCGACGATCGCATGAAGCGATGCTGGGTGCGGGTGGCGCAAGGGTGGGCCGGGCGCAATTGGGGGATGGTCTTTATGCCCCGGGCCGGGCAGGAGGTGATCGTGGCGTTCGTCGATGGCGATCCCGACCGTCCGCTCGTCGTCGGGTGTCTCTACAACAGCGCGAACCCGCTGCCTTATGCGTTGCCGGCGCACGAGGCGATTTCGACGATACGCACGGCGTCGCTCGCGGGCGACGGCGAGCACAACGAGTTGCGATTCAACGACAAGAATCTCCAACTGCTGCTCTACGCCGGCGGACGCGCGGACACCTACGTCAAGCAGAGCGCGCATGAGTGGGTGGGCGAGGACGCGCATGCGATCGTCGCGGGCAAGCGAGTGGCGAAGGTGGGCGGTTACGACCTCACGGTCGAGGGCGGCAAGCGCGTGAAAGTGGGGGGGAGCGCATCGCTTAGCGCAGGCGTCGACGTGTTGCACGAGGCGCGGGCGAACTATTCGGTGAAGGGCGAAATCGTCCACGTGAAAGGCGGCGCAAGCGTCGTCATAGAAGCGCAGGCGATGCTGACGCTCAAGTGCGGCGGCAGTTTCGTGACGATCACGCCTGCCGGCGTGCAGATCAGCGGTCCGCTCGTCGGGCTCAATAGCGGAGGCGCCGCGGGGTCCGCGCCCGGCGCTTCGCCCGAAGCGCCGAGTGCGCCGAAGAAGGCCGATGACGGCTCGGGGGCGCGATGAGCGGCTTATCGAAATCGTTGGTTTTCCTGATCTTTGGTGGACTGCATGTCCTCCGGCCTAAGCATGCAGCTTTTCCGCGAGGGGAGAATGCTTTCGTATAACAGAGTGGTGTGGTCGGAAGGCATGCTGCTTCAGCAGCAACATTTGCAGCAACAGGACCGCTATCTGCATCGACTGATCGATGCGCGTTGCGCGCTGCTCGGACGGTATGCGTGGGGCTTTTCGCGCCTGACGATCGACGAAGGGCAGCTCGTGCTCGGGAAGCTGGCGCTTAGGCGCTGCGAAGGCTTGATGCCGGACGGAACGCCGTTTTCTCTTCCGGGTGACGGCGATCTGCCGTTGCCGATCGATGTGCCGGACAGCGCGCGCGGCGCGACTGTCGTGTTGGCGCTCGCTCTGGCGCGTCCTGGCATCCCCGAAGTCGACGAGGGGGAGGGGTGCGTCGAGCGCGGCGCAGACAGGCTTGCCCAAGCGCGGTACGGCACGGCCGAATACATGGCGGACGACAGCCATTCGGCCGCGAGCGGCAGCGCGCTCGTGCAAGTTGCGAGGTTGAGGATGCGGCTTGCGCTGGAGGGCGAGATCGGCGACGCGTTCACGACGATCGGCGTGGCGCGCATCGTCGAACGTCGCTCCGATCATCGGCTCGTGCTCGACGACGCCTATATGCCACCCTGCCTGAGCGTTCGTGCCGCACCGGCGCTGTCCGCTTTCGTCGACGAATTGGTCGGATTGCTGCGGCAACGCGCGCAGATGTTGTCTGCACGCCTCGCGCAACCTGGGATTGGCGCCGTCGCCGAGCTGACCGATTTCCTCCTGCTGCAGCTCGTCAATCGCTGCGAGCCGCTCTTCGCGCATTGGGCGCAGACCGATGGGCTGCATCCGGAGTCGCTGTATGGCGCGTTGCTGCAGCTGGCCGGCGAACTGTCGGGTTTGACCGGCAAAGCGGCCGAGCCGCGGGCGACACCCGTTCCGTATCGGCACGATAGGCTCGACGCATCGTTTGCGCCGGTGATCGCCGCTATCCGAGACGCACTGAGCTATGCGATGAGCCCGCAGGCGATCGCCATCGGGCTCGAAGCGCGGCCCTTCGGCTTGCAGGTGGCGCGCGTCGCCGATAGCTCGCTGTTTTCGACGGCCGGGTTCGTGCTGACGGCGCGGGCGGACATGCCTGTCGACGCCCTTGCCGCCGCGTTGCCGTTTCAGCTGAAGGTAGGGCCGCTCGAGAAAATCGACGACCTCGTGAACCTGCAACTGCCCGGCATCGGCCTTCGCCTGCTACCCGCGGTGCCGCGGCAACTGCCGTTTCACGCTCAGCGTTGCTATCTGGCGCTCGATTCGAACGACGAATTGTGGTTGCAACTGGCGTCGTCCGGGGCATTGGCGATGCACGTGGCCGGCGCGTTCCCGGGGCTCGAGCTGCAGCTATGGGCGATCAGGCAGTGATGGCCGCGCGGATTGCATCGCCCGCAACGGCATCGCCGTCTCAGCGTGTCGGCGTCAATGTATTGATGGAAGCGGCGCATCCGGTGCTCGAGCTCGTTTGCCGTTTGAAGTTGCGGGAGTTCGAAGAGGCGATCGAGCCGTTGCGCGTTCGGCTGCGCGCGATGATCGATGCTTTCGACGAACGTGTCCGACGAGCGGGCGTCGACGAGCAATCGCGCACGGTCGTGCATTACTGCCTCTGCACGTTCGTCGACGAGGCGGTCGCCGCCACACCTTCGGGCGGCGCCGGTGCGTGGGCGAGCCACAGCCTGCTCGTCACGTTCCACAAGGAAGCCTCGGGTGGCGAGCGATTCTTTTCGTTCTTGGACTCGCTGAGCCGAGACCCAGCGACCCATCTCGATGTGCTGGAGCTGATCTACGTCATGCTCGCGCTCGGGATGGAGGGACGCTATCGGTTGTTGGAGAACGGGCCCTTCCAGCTCGAAACGGTGCGAGACAAGCTGCGCAGAATGCTCGTTGCGCAGCGGGGGAGCTTACCCGCGTGGCCCGGCGCAGCGCACATGATCGAAAACAAGTGGCAGGGGCGCGGGCAGTGGCCGGTATCGCGCATGCTCGTCGCGGGGGCTCTGGCGATGTCGGCCTCGCTCGCCGTCACGCTCGAGATCAGCTTGCACGAGCAGGCGTGGCCGGTCGTCGAAACGTTGGGTCGAGTCCGCGTCGCCCAGGTCTCGGCTCCAACGCCCAGCCCGGCTTCGGCCGCATCTTCGGCTTCGACGAATGTCATCGCCCAGACGCTGTCGCACCGGCTAGCGCAAGATCTCGACGCCCATCGCGTCGCCATTTACGGCAGCCCCGGCCGCGCCGTTCTCACGCTCGGCAGCGACGGCCTTTTTGCTTCGGGCAGTTCGACCGTGCTGGCGTCGCGCGCTGAGCTGCTGCGACGCATCGGCGGCGCATTGCGTGATCTGGACGCGCGCATCGTTGTCGTCGGGCACACGGACGATGAGCCCACTTCTCCCGGCAGACCCACCAATTGGCAACTGTCTCTTGCGCGTGCAACGGTGGTCGTGAATCTATTGCGCGAGGAGGCGGGCGGTCCCGAGCGCTTCTTCGCGCAAGGTCGTGGCGCATCGGAGCCGGTCGCGCCGAACGATTCGCCCGCGAATCGCGCACGCAACCGCCGTGTCGTGGTGACAGTCGTCGCGCGCGGAGGGGCGCTATGACCGAAGTCGCGGTTTCGACGGTGACGGCGGTGCTCGAGCTCAGGTATTGGAGCGATCGAATTCAATGTTAGGACGACTCATGAATCGATTCCGGTCGCGTAGGGCGGCCACGCCCGGCGCGGCGAAGGAGTCGGAAACCTCGCGGCCTGTGCTCGAATCGTCCGCGGATGCGCCATACGGCGACGTGCGGCGCTCGCAAGTGGAGAGCAGCGTTGCGGCCGCGCTTCGCTGGGCGCGCACGGGCGGGCCGGCATGGCGCTTGGGTAGGCATAGCGTCTATCGCCTGCCTTGGTATGTGGTCGTCGGCGAACGCGGGGCGGGAAAATCGACGATGCTCCGAGCGTCGGGAATGCGGCCCGGCCGGCGAGAAGACGATGCGCTCGATCCGGCGGGCCGCTCGCCGCCGCGATGGTGGTTCGGCGACGACGCGGTGCTGTTCGAGACGACGATCGGCGACGCCACGGACAACGCGCACTGGCCGCTGTTGTTGCGGCGGCTCAAGCGCGTCCGCTCCCACTGCCCGATCAACGGCATTGTCGTCGTGGTGTCCGCGAGCCGCATCGCCGACAAGGAAGCAGGCGACGCTTGCCGGAGCGAAGCGGTGCGCGCACGTATCGCCGACGCCTACAAAGTATTCAAACGGCGGGTGCCGGTTTATGTACTGGTGACCCATGGCGATCGGCTGCCGGGTTTCGAGGCATTCGTCGGCGATGTGACCGACGCGGCATGCGCGACGCCGATGGGCGTGACGTTTCCGTTGAAAGGAAAGCCGTTCGGCCGTGCGCGGGCCGAGGGCTTTGCGCAAGCGTTGAACGCATGGGTGCGTGGGGCCAAGGACCATCTCGTCTTGCGTCTGCCCGTTCGAGCCGACTCTCGCCGCGCCGCGATGACCTACCGGTTTCCGAGCGCGTTGAGCGATTGGGTCGATGCGCTCGGCCGGTTCGTCTGCGACGCTTTCGATGCAACACCGGAGCACCCGGAACCCGGGCTGCTTCGAGCTGTGTGTGTATCGGCGGTCTCGAACGTCGACGTTGGCTCTTGCGCCGGGGCGAGCTCAAACGGCGCGGACGCCAGGGCCGCTGCCGGGCCGATGCGTTTCGGCGCGCGATTCTTGCCCGACGTCGTGTTCGGCGAGCGAGACCTCGTGCGGTCATACCATGCGCTCCCGCGCCGGTTCGCCGTCGTGCGCGGCATCGCCGCCGCATCGACGGTGGCGCTGGCGGCATGCCTCAGCGTGGGGCTGGTCATGGCGTATTGCCGCGGTAGCGCCGCGGTGGCGGCGACCGCCCCGTCGGCGAGCGCACTCGTGAGCGCCGCGCGCCAGGGCGTCGACGTCGGCTCGCCCCGAGCCATCCTGCGGTTGCTCGACCTCGCGCACGGCTTGCCCTGCGGGCATGCTTGGCAGGCGTCGTCGGGTAGCTGGCTGGCCGGCGTCGAGCTCGTGCGCGAGTTGCATTTGGAACGCGCTTGCCAAGGGGCCTATCGAACAGTCCTGCGCGAGACGTTGCAATCGTATGTCGTCGCGCGGATGACCGATACGCTCGCCGACGCGCATGTCGCCGCATCGACGCAGTACGCGACGCTGCGCGCCTACCTCATGCTCGGCGACCGGGCACACTACGATCGGGCGGCAGTCTTGGCGTGGATCGCAAGGGAGGCGGCGAATACCGGGCTGTCCGCGGCCGAACAGGCCGCGTGGATGGCGCACGCGGCTGCATGGGCCGACCCGGTCGCGTTCACATCGAATGTACGGCTCGATGCATCGCTCGTTGCGCACGTGCGCGCGCGGCTGTTGGCGCAGAGTGCCGCGCAACGGGTGTTTGCGACCGTCCTGCCGGAGCTCGAGGCGGCGATGCCGGACCCCTTGTCGGTGGCGGAGATGGCCGGACCCGCCGCGGCGCTGGCGTTTTATCGGAAGACGGCGCGGCCGCTCAGCGAAGGCGTTCCGGGCGCCTTCACGCTTGCCGGTATGCGCCGCTACTTCGGATTGCGCGATGCCGCGCTTGCACGAGCGCGGAGCGAGACCTGGGTGCTCGGGCCGGCAGGCACGCTGCAGATGCGGGCGCTGCCGGAGGAACTCGATCGGCTTTACTTCACGCGATACAGCGCCGCATGGGATGCGATCATCGGCGATGTCGGTCTGCGGCCGCTTTCGTCTGCCGGTGACGGTGCGGCGATGGTGCAATTGTTGACGGGCCGCGATTCGCCGCTGCGCGCCTATCTGATGCGTGCAGCGAAGGAAACGACGCTTGCGTCGGCGGCATCGCCGCAACAAGCATCGCAGCCCGCGCCGGCGGGGCTCGCCGCTAGGGTGGGGCGCACGCTTCGACGGTGGTTGAGCGGCGCGCCGTCGACGACGCTCGATCGCCGCGAACCCGACCGCGAGCCGTCGGCGCAGGCGCAGCTTTTGGTCGATCGTCATTTCGATGCGCTGCACCTGCTATTGCACCCGGCGGGTCCCGACGCGAACGGGAATAGCGGGAGCCCGCTCGATCAGGCGCTAGCGCAACTGAAGGAAGTGGCCGTTTATCTGAAGGCGAGCGCGCTCGCGCGCAAGAGCGGTTTGCTTCCGCCGCCGGACGACGCGCTGACGCGCCTCGCGGACCATGCCGCAACCCTGCCCGCGCCGCTCGGCAATATGCTTCAAGGGCTTGCACAGGACGGCGCCGCGTCCGCGCAAGCGGAGGAGCGCGCGGAGATCGACGAGCGCTGGCGCGCCGATGTCGCGGCGTTTTGCCATGCCGCCATCGAGGGCCGGTATCCGTTCGTCGCCGATGCCTCGACCGATGTGACGCTCGACGATTTCACGCGATTGTTCGCGCCCGGCGGTCTGCTCGATACGTTCTTTCAAGCGAATTTGAAGGCGTACGTCGACACGACGACATCGCCATGGACCTGGCGGGCAAGCATCGCTCCGGCGGGCTTGTCGAGCACTGCACTCGATGAATTCGAGCGTGCTGCGCGAATACGCGCCGTCTTTTTCCCTGCGCAAGGCAAAGCGATCGACGTTCGTTTCACGCTGGCGCCGCGTCATATCGACCCCGAGATCAAGCAATTCACGTTCGCGTCGGACGGGCAAAAGATCACCTATGCGGAAGGGGCGCCGCCCATCGCGGCGTTCCAGTGGCCCGACCGGACGGCACAGGCGAGCGCGCGCGTCGACTACCGGCTCGCGGGCGACGACAGCACCCTTTCCATCGAAGCGCGTGGCGCTTGGTCGTTGTTTCGCCTGCTCGATCGAGGCCAGCTCGTGGCGGATTCGGCCGACCGTGTCGAGCTGACGTACTCGCTCGGCACGCGCAGCATCGAACTCGAACTCGCCGCTTCGAGCGTCGTCAATCCGTTCGGCGCGTCGGGATGGCGAGCGTTTCGCTGTCCCTCGGGCATTTAGCCGGCGATGCCGTTCCACTTGGCGACGGGCCTGCTTGGGTCGCCATATCGACCGGAACCGATACGCCGCGCCCGTTACTTAATCGGTCCTTTCGTTCTAGGCGGCTTCCATGATCGATATTTCGTCGCTGGCGCCGTATTGGTCTGCGTGGCGCTCGCGCGTCGGGAAGGGTGCGGTTGCCGCGCGTTGGCTGGCGCGAATCGGGCAAGGCGATGCGCTCGCTCCGGTTTTGATCGCGCTCGTCATCGCCATGATGATCTTGCCTGTGCCGACGCTCGTGATCGATGCGTTGATCGCCGTCAACGTCGGCGCAGCGACGCTGCTGATTGCGCTCACCCTCTATGTCCCGAGCGCCGTTTCTTTTTCGAGCTTTCCGGTCATTCTATTGCTGACGACCTTGTTTCGTCTCGGCATCGAGGTCGGCACGAGCCGGTCGATTCTGCTCAATGCCGATGCGGGTGCGATCGTCGAGACGTTCGGCCGCTTCGTGGCCGGCGACAACATGGCTGTGGGGGCGATCGTTTTCTTTGTCATCGCGATCGTTCAGTTTCTCGTCGTCACGAAAGGCGCCGAGCGCGTGGCGGAGGTGGCGGCCCGTTTTACGCTCGATTCGATCCCGGGGCGACAGATGGCGATCGACGCCGACTTGCGCGCCGGTTTCATACGACCCGAGACAGCGCAGCATCTGCGCGCGGAGCTCGCGCGCGAAAGCCGCATGCACGGCGCGATGGACGGCGCCATGCGTTTCGTGAAGGGCGATGCGATCGCCGGCCTCGTGATCGTGGCCGTGAACCTGACGGCCGGCATCGGCATCGGCGTTTTACAGCGCGGTCTGACCTTCGAGGCCGCGCTCGAGCGCTATTGCCTGCTCACGATCGGCAATGCGCTCGTCGCTCAGATTCCCGCCCTCCTGATCGCTATCGCGGCGGCGGTGCTGATCACGCGTGGCGCAGAGCCGGCCGGGAAGGGCTCGACCGTCGGAGAGCAGGTCGTTCGGCAATTGAGCGGGGCGCCCGCCGCGTGGCTGATGGGCGCCAGCATCATGGGGATTTTCGCCGCGGCGCCCGGCATGCCATGGCACGTATTTCTCGTGCTGGCCGGTTCGATGTTAGGCGTCGGTGCGCCGCGTTTGCGTCGTGACGCGCGCGAAAAGGCGCACGTGCAGGCGTCGTCGAAGGCGCCGTCGTTGGACGCCGTACCCGACGACACCGACGTGCGGCAGATCGTGCCCATGCGCCCCATCGTCGTTTCCCTTTCGTTGCAGGCAGCGACGAGCGCGGCGGCCGATGCCGCCCCGCTCGCGCCGCAGATCGGGGCGCTCGAACGGACGATCCGGCGCGTCCGTAACGAACTGGTCTTGCGCTATGGCGTGACGGTACCGGTGATCGAAATCGATCGTATCGACCGTTTGGAAGCCAATGCGTACGAACTTGCGATTTACGAGGTCGTGGTTGCATGCGGACGCTTTCACTGGGACAGAACGTGTCTACCCGTACCGCCCGATGCCGAAGCCGACGCCCGAGAACATGCCGTGGCGCAGTCGTATCCGCTGATCGATGGGGCGATGTGGTTCGAGCCGCAGGTCGCGGCGCAAGCCGGCATCGACGTCGGTCGGGGTCTGGGTGCCGTGGACTATTTCGCTTCGCTGCTGCGAACGGTATTGCATCGACACGCAGGACAGTTCGTCGGTGTCCAAGAGGCGCAACTCCTGTTCAATTGGCTGCAACGAGAGATGCCGGCTGTCGCCAAAGAACTATCGCAGGCTGTGACGCTGCCTCGCTTCGCCGAGGTGATGAAGCTGCTCGTGGGCGAACGCGTCTCGCTGCGCAACGTACGCGAGATCGCGGAGACGCTCGTTGCGTGGGCGCCCAGAGAAAAAGAGGCAACGGCGCTGACCGAACGCGTGCGCATCGCGCTCGGGGCACAGATTTGTCAGGAGTTCGCAGTAGGCGGCGTGCTGTGTGTTTGGGTGTTGGAGCGGGAACTGGAATCATGGTTGAGCGAAGGTTTGCAGGAGACGCCGCTAGGCGCCGTGTTGGCAGTCGGCCATGACGTCGTCCAGCGTCTTGTCGAACAGGTCCGCGCGCGATACAAGGCTAACGCGAGCGCCGCAGTTGCCGTGGCGCCGGTTCTGTTGACGACGCAAGCGTTGCGCCGGCCGCTGCGCCAGGTGCTCGTCGATGAAGCGTTCGACGTGCACGTGCTGTCGTACTCCGAACTCGTGCCGACGCAGCGCGTGAAGGTGCTAGGTCAAATTACGCAAGCCGACGGGCCGCCGGCGGCGCAGGAGGGGAGAGGCGACCAGGGCGGCCGCTAGCGCGGTTGCGGTTCGTCGAATGCGGCGTCGTCGATGTCGATCGGTACGTTCGGGCGATCGTCGAGCGCTTGCATTTCATCGACGAGTCGATAGACGATCGCGACGGCGCGATAGCACTCGGGCGGGATCGGCGCTTGCAGTGCGGCGTGCTGAAAGAGGTGGCGCGCGAGGCGTCGAAAACGGAAGACGAGCACGCGCTCCGTCAATGCGTCGTTCGTCATTTGCAGGGCGTCGGCGTCGAGTGCTTTACCGATGACAATGGGCGGCTCCGAAGTGTCGCCGGCGTAGTGCAAGAGAACGCCGACGTGCTCCGGGTTCGTGATGAGCGCTTGCCTGCCGCTCGCATTGCGCACCGGCGGCACGGCCATCGTTTCGCTAAACGATGTGCGCTGGTAGGCGCGCATCGCCGGGTCGCCGCTCGTCTGTTTGACTTCATCCCCGATCTCGCGATGGGACATGCGCAAACCTCGACGATGCTGCACTCTCGCAATGATCGCGGACAGGGCTGCGGGCACGATCAGCGCGACGAACAGTGTGCGGACGAAGGTGCGCAGCAGGACGATCGACGCGTATCGATCGAAGCCGAGGGACTGCCAGTCGATCATGGCGCCGATCAGCGGCAGTCCGCGGTGCAGTTGGAAGACAGCGACGGCGCCGACGATGGCGGCTGTGACGATCGCGAGTGAGGCGGCCGTGAGGTTCTTGCGGCTGAACCGTTCCTTCGCATGTCGAGCCGCATTCAAACGCTTCAGGGACGGCTTGAGCGATTTCGGCGCGAAGGCAAGGCCGCCGCAGGCCCAAGACGCGGCAACGGAGGCCGCGACCGCTGCCGCTGCGACGCACCCGGCGAGCGCAGCCACGAGCGCGGCCGCCTGCGCGATGAGGGGAAGACACGCCCCGATCCGGTCGGGCGATGCCAACTGAGCGAGCGCGCCTTGCTGGAGGGTGAGCCAACCCTCGGCCCCAGCGCTGATGCAGGCCAATGCCGCTTCGGTTGCGAACGCCGCGACGACAAGGCCCGCGAACATATCGCTGCGGGCGACGTTGCCTTCGTCGCGCGCGTCGCGCAGGCGTTTGTCGGTCGGCGGAAGCGGCTTGTCGCTCACGGTGTGGACGGCGTCGATTCAACGATCGATTGGCGGATTCCGAGGGCATGCTCCGCTGCGATGTCTGCCGCGGCTTGGATCAGGCGAGGCAGCGTCAGCGCCATGAGCAGCAGCAACGCGACGCTCTTGAACGGCAGCGCTGCGACGTATGCGGGAAATCGCGCGTTGACGCGCGAAAGCACGGCGAAGCAGGCTTCGATCGCGCCGAGGGCGAGCAGGTAGGGCCAAGCGAGCGTCAGCGCGAACCGCATCGTGCAAACGAGGAGGGGGATGACGTTCGACCAAATGCGCGGCCCGAGCGTCGGCCGCATGTCAAGCGCGGGCCATGCGGCGTAGCTCGTCCAAACGAGTTCGAGCAGAGCATGGAGCCCACCCGTATGGATAAGAAAGACGACGAGCGCCTGCTGGAACATTGCGCCGAGGATCGAGGCATCGGCGGAGGCGGCCGGATCGAACGCCTGCGGGTTGCCGCCGCGTTGATAGTCGAGATAGGTGCCGGCTGCCTCGATTGCCCAAAACGGCGCGGCAATAAGGCTGCCGAGGACGATCCCGATCGCCGCCTCTTTGGCGGCGAGGCCCAGCCAATCGGCGAGCGGAAGCGGAGCGGCCATGAGCGCTTGCGCGACTGCCGGCGTCGCCGGCAACGCAAGCGCGAGAACGAGGACCATGCGAGCGATGCCGCTTAATGCATGAGTGGCGAATACGGGAACGAGCACGATCATGGGAACCCAGCGCAACGCGCAAAGCGCGAGCGCTGCCGTGAACGGCAAAGCGAGTTCGAGCGGGTTGCCGGACATGAGATGCGCGATCAAACGTGCCTAGCGCCGGCGAGTTCGAACGCCTGATCGACGATCCGCACGAGTTCGGCACCGATGCTCGGACCCATGACGACGAGCGCGGCGCCCACGATGACGAGCCTGATCGCGAACGGCAGCGTTTGGTCTTGAATCTGAAATACCGACAGAACGAGCGAAATCACGATGCCCGCGCCCGCGGCGGCGAGGACAAGCCCGACGGAGGTCTTGAAGGCGAAAAACAGTGCATGCTGAAAGAGGATGAGCGACTCGGGCATGACGTCATCCGTGATACGAGAGGACGAGCGCGTGCAGCAGCCTGCCCCACCCGTCTGCGACGACGAACAGCATGAGCTTGATCGGCAGTGCGACGATCGCGGGCGGGACCATCTGCATGCCCATGGCCAGGAGCACGTTCGACACTAGAACGTCGATGGCGACGAACGGGATGAATAGAAGAAGGCCGATTTCGAACGCCGCTTGCAATTCGGATACGACGAATGCGGGAACGGCGATGCTCCAGTCGTCGGCGCTGGCGGCGCGGTGCGAAGCGGGCCATGTTTTTTGGGCCAACGCAACGAAGCGCTGGCGCTCGTGCTCGCTGCCGTTGCGCAGCACGAATTGCTTGAGGGGGGCGACGACCGACAAGGCCGCGTCGATTTGCGATGCGCCGGAGGTGGGCGAAAATGTGACCGCGCGTGCTCGGTCCATGCAGGCCGACAGCGTTGGAGTCATCACGAAGAGCGTGGCGACGAGCGCGATCGCGTTCAAGGCGAGCGTCGTCGGCGCTTGTTGCACCCCGAGCGCGTTGCGCACGAGCACGAGCACGACCGATATCTTGAGGTAAGAGGTCGTGGCGATCGCGACGAGCGGGAGCAGCGAGACCAGGGCCAAGAGCGCGAGCAGCGCAAACGGGTGCTGATCGAGCATCACGGCGTCGGCGCGCGCGCGCCGCCGGCCGGCCATCGCGTGATCTCGACGGCGAGCCTGCCGTCGAGATCGACGAGTTCGCCGGCGCCGACCGCCTGTCCGTTAGCTTCGATCGTGACCGATGGCGGCAAGGGTTGACCCAGTTCGAGAAGCGAGCCCCGGCCGAGGGCTGCGATTTCGCCTACCGTCAACGACAACGCCCCCAGCGAGAACGATAGGCGGACGGGAATGTCCGCCGTATCGATCGGTGTGGCGATGGTGCGTGAGGGCGCGTCGCTGCATTCGGGCAGGGAAGTTGGGATATCCGACATCTCTTGAACCTCGAAACATTGATAAGAGCCCACCCAACGCACGCGTAGCCTGCGCGATGCGACGCGCAGCACAGCGTGACCCGTCACGTCGAACGGGGTCGTCGTTAGGCATACGATGTCGCCGCTCGCGAGCGCGCGGAATTCCGCGAGCGGCAACGTCGTCACCCCGGCGGCGATAGGGATCGCCGCATTGATCGAAGCTAGCCAGGCTGGTGGGGGACTAGGCGACGCGGCGCATGTCCAAGGGCCACTGTCTAACAGCGCATCGAGGCCCGCGGGTGTGATTCGCAGCGTCATCGACAGGCGAATCGACGGTAACCGCAGCGATACGTGGATGGCGACGGAAAACGCCTCGGCCGGCGTCGCGTGTGACGCGTCGCAGACGACGGGATCGCCGAGCGCCGCTTGCAAGCTCGGTGCGAGGGCCGCGAACGCGTAGCGCGCAAGTGCTCGATGCGTGTCCGGTTGCGGGGAATCGGCGACATCGATGCCGGTGCACGCCAATAACCACGGAGCATAGTCGAACGCCACGGCCGGCCCGAACCGGGTCGATAACGGCAAGGCGCGAGCGAGGTCGTCGCAGTGTGCGTTCCCTTGTCGAACGACGAGCTCCGCAACGTTGCCGTCCGGTAAGGGGCACTGGGCGTGATGTGGATGGACCAACCGGGCTCGCGCTTTCTCGATGGCATCGATGCGCCGAAGCGGCAGCGGCAGCGGCAGCGGCAGTTGAGGAGGCTCGGGCATCCGTTGCGACAACAGGCTCATGGCGACGTGTCGGCGGATACTTGGATCGACGTTGGGCAGCCCAACGCGCGCGTAAGCCGTTGCTCTAGCGTGCATCGTTTAGGCGAGAGCCAGACGTAAGCCGTCCACGTTTCGCATCGAATCAGAATCAAGACGCGCGATGGTTCGTGCCGCACGTTCAAGTGGATACGGCCGAGCCCGGACATTTTCAGGCTTGCTTCGCACGCGCACGCTGGATCGTTATGCGCTCGTCGAACGGCGAGTTCCAACAGGAAGTCTTGCGAGGGCCCGCTTGCGTCTTCAGGCAGCCAGTGCCCGCGCTCTGAAACGCCGGTGCCCGCTTGTGCCGCGGGGAGAATCGAATATCGCCCAGATTCGACCGGGAATGAGCGATACCCAGCGGTGTCGTCGACGTACGTCATGAGCGATCGACCGCTTCGAGCCGTTGCAGCCAGCGTTCCAGCTTTTGATGGCGCCGGCCGACCGATCGGTGTTGCTGCCGCGCTTTTGCAAGGTTTGCCCGCGCTTGCTCGCATGCTTGCGCTCGAGCGCGGACGTCGCGCACCTTCAACGCAATAGCCGCGCCAATTTGCGCCCGAGCGTTGCATGCGTCGAGGACGCCACGTCCGCAGATTTCACGGTAAGTGTCGCCGCCGATCCCTTCGCGCTCGAGCGCGGCGGCGCTTGCGCGCAGCCGCGCCAAGACGGTTTCGGCATGATGCAATTCATCGAATGCCCGATAGGCATGTTGTTCTGCGTGACTGAGCCGTTGTGAGGCGGCCTTTCGGCGAGCGTCCCATAATCGAACCAGTGTTCTACCGAAGTATGGGCTCTTTGGCGGCGGCAGTTCATCGGCGACCGCACGGCGGCGCGCGCCAAGTGCGTCATGCGCCGCGGACGGCGGCGTGCAGATATTCAAGTGTTTTCTCCCAGGGGGAAGGGGTGCGAGTGTCTTGTAGAAGGAGGTCGAGTAGACGAGGATGTCGCGCGACGGCATCGTCGGCGGACGCGTCGTGTCCTGGCTCGTACTCGCCCAACGAGATCAGCCACTCGAGGTCGGCATGGCGTGCGATCAAGCTGCGCGCCCGCTCGGCGTCGGTGCGATGCGCTGGACTGACGACGTCGTGCGTGAGACGACTGAGGCTCGCGGTGACGTCGATTGCCGGATATTGTCCTCGCTCGGATCGTTTGCGCGAGAGCACGATGTGCGCGTCGAGCAAAGAACGCGCTTCGTCGGCAATCGGATCCGCGTGGTCGCTCTCGGTCAACACGGTATAGATGCCCGTGATCGTTCCGGTGCGGCGGCGGCCCGCACGCTCGATGAGGCGCGGCAACATCGCAAAGACGGAAGGGGGATAACCGAATCGGCCTGGAGGCTCGTTCGACGCAAGACCGATCTCGCGTTGCGCGCGCGCCAGCCGAGTCAGGGAGTCGACGAGCAGCAGCACATGCTTGCCGCCGTCGCACAGCCCCTCCGCGATGGCCGTTGCCGTAAAAGCGGCCCGGGTGCGCTCCATGGGCGTTGCATCGGACGTCGCGCAAACCGTGACCGTACGGCGCGCGATCGGCGGATCGACCTCTCGCTCGAGAAATGCGTTCAGCTCACGTCCACGCTCGCCGACGAGCGCAAACACGATGGCATCGGCTGCTATGCCGCGCGCGAGTGCGCCGATGAGCGTCGTCTTTCCGCAGCCGGGCCCCGCGAACAGGCCGACGCGCTGACCTTTGGCAAGTGTCAGCAAGGCGTCGATGGCGCGAACGCCCGTGACCATTCGTTCGTGGTCGACCGGCCGGTCGATCGGGCACGGTGCCGATGCAAGCACGTCGCGTAGCGCAGAGCCGTTGGCGGGCGCGGAAGCGGCTCGCATAGGGCGGCCGAAACCGTCGACGACTTGGCCGAGCAAATGCGGCCCGACGTTGATGCGATGCGGTACGCCGAGCGTGCGAATCGACGATTGCGGAGCGATGCCGTCGGTCGACCCGAGGGGCGCGAGTAACGCGCGGTCTGCCTCGAAGCCGATCACTTCGGCCAAGATCGGCAGTGTGTCGCGGCATGCGGCGGGTATCTCGCACAGGTGACCGACCGCACAGCGCGGCAGCGTGGCGACGATGAGCGTGGCGCTAACCTGTTCGATGCGGCCATGGCACGCAACGGCGCCCGCTTGCGCGTGGGCGAGCCGGCCGTCGGCGCGATGCGCCCATGCGGAGAGCCGCGATCGCAATCCGGGAGACGTCGCATGGATGATGGTGTCCACAGATTTCACCAGTGCAGTTCCGCGGCGCGCGGGCCGGAGAATACGGCGCGGCCCGCCTCGATTCGCTCCAGCGTGTACGCCTTCCATCGACTGCCCGGCATGAGGGTGTGGTCGTCGTCCGTCACGAGAAAGCCGTACGGACCGCCGCGGGCGCTACGAATGCCGAACGGCGGGGGCGCGAAGGCGTCGCTCGGATAAATGGTCCCTTTGACCACGCGGACAGGCGCAGCCGTGGATGGGGCGGAAATGGCGTCGTTTGCCGCGGAGGGCGCCGCCGTCGGCAGCGCGATTGCGGCGGGGGTTATCCGCGCGCCGAGTGCGGCGACGATCGAGCAGCAGACGATCGTCGCGATGACGATGGCAAGCCCAACCTTCATTCGCGTGGAGAGCCGGCGCGCGCCGGATGCCGGTGCGTTCTGCGGAGCCGGTTCGACGGGCCAAGGCGAGCCTTCGCGGTCGCAGCCGACGAGAACGGGGCCGGCGAACCATCGGGAACCCGCGCCGACGGCGGCGCCGTGCGCCGGCAGCGTGACGCGGGCCGCGTCGCATTGGCCCGCTTCATACGAGACACCGGCGTAGTAGAGCCAAGCCGTTTCGCCGGAACGCACGAGGACGCCTGCTCGTTCCGGCATGCCCGGATCGAGCAGGCTAATGTCGTTTTCGTCGCCGCTGCCGATGTGAATGGCGTCGCCATCGAGGGGAAGCGCTGCGCCGCGATGTAAGCCGCTCAGAATGCGAAGCTCGAGCATGGTCACGGAGCCGGCCCCTTGTTATAGCGCCTTGGCGCTGATGAAGATGGCGCGTTGCTCGGCGCGCGCGGTGGCCACCGGAAAGCTAGCGATCAAGCGCGGCGGGGCGCCGCTTGCCAGCGTGACTGCGGTATCGAGCTTGAGGCTGGTCGTATTCGACCATGTTTGACCCGGTAGCCCCGTGGGCTGTGCAAGCAGCAAGTCGACGTCGACGGCGATGAAGGTGGGCTGACCTTTCACCGACGGCAGGATGCGCGCCGTCAAATCGAGGCGATCGCCGCGGCTGTCGCTGCGCCCGTTGCCTCGAGCGGCGGTCGCGTCGTCCGACGGCGATTTCCCCTGCGCCGCCTCGCCGCCGATAGTGAGCGTCGTGCGCCGGTTTAGCTGACCGACGAGCGTTTGACGATTGAGCAAGCGAATGCGACCGTCTGCGATCGCTTCGGCGAAGCGACCTTCGAAGGCGGACGGAATCGGCGGCGACATGGCGGACGCGCGTTCCCCGGCCGCGCTCAATGCGTCCACGGTGGCCCCGTTCGATTCGATGACGATAACGTCTATCGAAAAATGCGATGCGGGCTGGTCCAGTGCGTCGATCAGACGTTGTATAGCGGGGCGCAAGGCGGGATCGGCCCATACGATGACGGCGTTGGTCCTCTCGTCCGCGACGATGCCGGCGGCCACGCCCTTGGACAGCGATGCGCCGCCTGCAGGCGTGGGGTGAGGCGCGGAGAGAATAGGCGCGGAGGACGGCGCGGCATATCCGATCCACTGCGAGAGCGACGGCGTGGAGTCGGGTAATGGCGGGAGGCCGTCCGGCTGCGGTGTCGTCGCGAGCGGCGGCTGTTTGATGCGGCGTTCATGCGCGAGCAGTTGCGTCAGCAGCGAGGCGACGCCCGAGCGCGCAGGCTCGCCGGCCGATGGCGCTGCGTCGCCCGCCTGGGCGAAGCGCAGCGGAAAGATCATCGGCTCCTGCACGGCCTGCGGGCCGGCTGGCTTGCGCGCAGCGGCAAGGTAGGCGCGCACGAGCGCCCGATAAGCGCGCGGCCCGCCGACCAGCACGGCGTCTTGGCCGGATAGGTTCCCCCAGCCGAAGCGGGAATCGTAAATCCCGACCGATTCCAGCGCCGTGCGCGCATCGTCGGCGCGCATGCCGTTCAATGCGATCCGCTCGACCGCCGCGTCGTGCGCGCTGCCGATGTATAGCGTCCGGTTGGAGAGGAACCAAGAAAAATGGTGCGAGTGCGCAAGCTGCTCGAGGAACGCGCGGCCCGTCGGTGCGCGCAGCCAGCCGTCGAGCTTGGCCGTTTGCCATCCGGATGGCGCTTTGACGTCGATGCGCAACGCCAAACCGTGATCGGCTGCGAATCCGTGCAGCACGTCCGGCAATGTTCGGTTCGACGCTTGATACGCGTACGGCGAATCGAGCACGAGGCCGACGTCCTGGCTGGCGCCTGCCTGCCCCATGATGGCCAACGCGCCGAGCGCGGCCAGCACCGCATGCAGCAGGTAGAGGCACGAAGAGGGGCAACGGGCGAGGCGCTTCATCGGACCTCGTTGATGACCGTGCGCAGCAGCGAGAATTTCATTTGGAGATCGGTGGTGGCGCTCCAATTGGCCAGCGACACACCGCGCAACGACTCGACATAGTCGCGCCATTGCGCAGGATCGGCCGGCGACATGGTTTGGCGCAACCGCTCCGCATGGCGCAGGGCATGAAGCAGTTGAGTTTCGGCGGGCTGAATCGTCATCGCGTAAAAGTACCGGCTGATCTGGGAGCGTGATACGGCGCGGGCTTGCGCCTGTGCGATCAATCAAGCGTGAGGCGGCCTTGGAACCCTCGCCTTCGCTCGAAGTGCCTTTCCAACTTCGACCGCAAGCGCGACAGGCGAGAGCGAACGGTGCCGACCGGAATGCCTAGCGCGGCGGCGACATCCACATAACTGACGCTGTCGACGAAGAGCAGCTCGAGCATGCGCTGTTGATCCGGCGATAGGCCCTGCACGAATTCGAGGACGGTCAGCAATGTCTGCTTCACCGACATGCACCGCTCCGGCGCGCGCAGGTCGAGAAGTTCGCTTTCGTGATCGTCGATCGGTTCGAGCACGAACCGGTATTCGGAGGCGCGGCTCAGATGATTGCGCATCACGTTCAGCGCGATCGCTGTCAGCCACGTTTTGGGCTGGGCAGTACCGCGATACGACGCGCGATTCTCCCAAGCACCCAAATAGGTGGACTGGAGGATGTCTTCCGCGTCTTCGGCGCTGCGCACCCGGCGCGCGATGAAGCGGTAGATCGCACGGCCGTGTGCGCGGTACCAGTCGTCGAATTCGACGGACCGGTCCGCGGCGGGCGGCGGGCAGACCGCGTTCGAGCGAGTCGCAATCGTCATTGGGTCGAACACTCATGGCGTGGCAACCCTCGAATGATTCCGGTTCCAACGCGCGTTGGCGCATCGCGGCCGATAAATAGGACGATGTAACGCTATTCCGGGCCTCGGCATGGCTCCGGCGTGCGGACGCGGCGCAATTCGCCGTGATCATGGAACCGCTTCGCCGCCACGGTTACTAATCGCGCAATTCCGGCGGGTGATCGGTCCCGCGGAAGTTCGCCAACCACATCGGCAACGAAGGAGAGCACATCATGACCATGGCGGCGGTAGGGCCCGCAATTCACGCAGCGGGCGCAGTGGCCTCGTTCGCGTCGACGATCAAGTCGGCGCTGTTCGGTTTGTCGGATGCGGGGGCGACCTCGAGCGCCGCGGCCCTAGCGGGCGGCGCGAACTTGAGTCAGATGGAGCGTGCTTTGAAACGGCAAGAAGCGACTCAACTGCGAGCGATGGAAATGCAAACCGAGGCCAATATTCAAAAGATGATGGCGGATACGATCAACAGTATTGCGAGCGGGCACCTGGACTCCGGCGCGAAAGTTCAAAACGCCAGTATCAAGGCCGCACAGGGCATTCATTTTTGACGGCGATGCGTCGGACGGCGCGCGACGACTTCCGGCCCGCCAACGAGAGGTTAGACACATGATCGAAGTTTTGGAAGGTTTCGCCGCACGCGCAGCGGATCAAAGCCGCGTAGCGCAATGGGCGGCTCGGTCCGGCATCGAGTTCGCGCTGGCCAAGCGGCAAGTGGACGCGCAGCACGCACTGGCCTATGTACAAGGGCACGTCAAGACGGAACTCGTCAATGCGCTGCGCGGCGTCGGCCAGCAGCTTCGGCCATGACTGCGCCGGTAGAGGGTGCGGGCGAGCGGGCGGTGGCGGATTTCGGCATCGCGGCGGTACGCACGGAGGCGGCCCACGATGTCGGGGGATTTCGCGCCGCGATGGCGGCTGTCGACCGGGGGCGCGCGCTGTCCGCGGCAGTCGATCCGGGCGTTACGGCGCCGGCGCGGACCTCTGCGATGCAGGTGTTGGCGCGGCAACTCGACGAAATCGGACGGCGGCGTTTGGAATCGGAGCAGTCGTCCGCCGATTTAGCCCAGGCCTGGTCCACCGGCATGGACGCCGGAACGCTGGCCCTCACGATGCATCGACAGGTTCGCGCCATGGCGAACTACAACCTCGGCGTCATGTGGAGTGCGAAGCTCGTGGGCGTCACGGCGGGTGCGCTGAGGCAATTGGCGACGTCGACCTGAGCCGCCGATATGCGTATCGAAGCGCCGCTCGTGCCCTGGCGCACTGCGCAGGCCTACGGGTTGTTGATCGTTGCCGCGTTGGCGCTGCCAGGCTGCGAGCGCAAGGTCGCGTTGCAGTTGGCGCCCGACATCGGCCGAGCGAGCGAAATGGTCGCCGCACTGGGCGCGCGCGGCATCGAAGTGGAGCGCAAGCCCGAGAAGTCGGGTGTGATGCTTTCCGTCGCGGGCTCCGATTTTCCCCGGGCGATGCAAGCATTGCGCGATGCGGGTTTATTGCGGCCGAGCCGCGCCACGATCGACGAAGCGCTGGGTAAGCGCGGGATCGCGCTGACCCCGTCCGAAGCGCTCGCGCGCCGCGTCCATGCAATAGAGCGCGACTTGGAAGCCACCGTCATGGATATCGATGGCGTGGTTTCGGCGCGGGTGCGCATTGTGCCGCCGGAGCGTCCCGCCCCGGGGTTGCCGCTCTCGCCAGCGTCGGCGTCCGTGTTCGTCAAGCATCGCGCGGATGTCGATCTATCGCCGCTCGCACCGGGCATCGCGCGTCTGGTCAAGCATGGCGCGCCTGGCTTGGCCGGCGTGGAAGATGGCCGGGTCGCCATCGTCCTCGTGCCCGAGCAGCCGATCGTTCATGTGCCCGCCGCCCCGGGTGGCGTTGTGGTCGATCGTTTGGCGTCGCGGCTGATCGCGCTTGCGGCGGCAGGTGTGGTGCTCGGCTGCTTGGCCGATCGACTAGTACGGCGTATTCGGCGGCGTGGTTTCCAACGAGGTGAAGCGGACGGCGTGGATGGACAAGATTCCCAGTGACGCCATCCCGGAATTTTGGCGCGAGCCGTGGCGATTCGCCGCGCCGGCATGGCGGATGATCTATGGCGCGCCGCCATGCGAATTCGATCGTTATGCCGAGCGGCTGGTGTGCGGTGGCTGGGCGGTGCGTTTTGGCCTGCCTCGGCAATGGTGCGCCCCTGGCTCCGAAGGCTGGCGTCCTCTGCTGGAAGCCGCTCCCGCATTGCTTCACCGTATCGTGACGACGCTTGGATATATCGCGCTGATGCGTGCGTCTGCGCCCGATCGACTTCTGCGAGCGGCGAGGGATCCCGCGAGCGCATGGGCGTGGAGGTATCGCGCCGTCAATTGCGTGCAGTCCGTGCTATCGCCGCCGCTGTCTGTCGATCGGTCTGGCGACCGGGGAGTGCAAGGACCGCACGAATGCGGCGTCGGCGTTTTGCGCGCCATGGCTCGGCAGGATTGGCCGCTCGCCGAATCCCGCATCGCGATGCTCGGCGAACCTGAGACATCGACGATGCCGATTGCGCGCAGTGAACGAAGTCCGCCAAACGAGCGAATCGACCTCGATGACTCGCGCCATGGCGATCGTCAGCCAGTTCTGATGATCGAGCGCGTCGATGTACGCCGATGTCTTTCGATTTGTGGTGCGGTTGCGCGTCGATTGACCGCCGATTTGCGGTGAGAGCCGAACGATGAAATTTACCGCGAGACGAATTTCGCTGTCTTATGGCGAAGAGGCTTCCCCCCATCAGCTGGTCTATTCGGGTGAGGAGGTCGCGCGACTTCGCGATGTCGCCGCTGTGGTCGATCGCGCCCGGCGGGCAGCGTTTGCGATCGTCGGCCAGGCGCGCGAGAACGCCCGGCGGCTCGACGAACGCGCGACCCGGGCGCGTCAGGTGCGCGAAAGGGAGGTCGAGCTTGCGCTCGTCGCGAGAGCGAGGGCGCTGGAGGAACTGTACCAGATCGCTCAGTCAACGCTGACGGCTCAATTGGAAACGACGCTGGACGAGGTCCTTGCCGCTGCGCTGGCGCGTGCCGGCGCCGAGGTGCCGGCCCCGCGACGGCTTTCGATCGTCTGCGAGCAATTGAGGCGCGTGGCCGGCTCGGGCCCGGCGGCCCGTCTTCGGCTGTGCGAAGCCGATGTCCCCTACTATCTCGATGCGTGTAACGGTTCCCCACCTGCGTTTCCTTGGCCGGCCGAGATCGACGACTCGTTGGCGCCGGGGCATTGCAAGCTGATAACGGCGCTTGGCGAGTGGACGCTCGACTTCGATTCGCTGATGGCCTGTCTCGCTGCCGCGGCGCGGGACGCCATGCCACCACCGATTGAACGCAACAGTGCGGCCCTCCCATCGATACCGATTATGGCGAGATGACGGCCCCCGCCGCGCGGTAGACAAGGCAGGCGCAAATATCGTGCGCAAATGCGCAAAGTCTCATCGACGTTCCACTATTCGAGAATTTTCTGAGTTGTGAGCCTGGGCGACGTATCTACAATTTCATATTGGCCGGCCGTGACTACAATTTTTTCGATAACCGGTGGCAATGGGGCGCTTGGGTGGCGGCGAAAGGCGGAATCGGCGGCGATCGGCTGCCGCGCAGCGGCCGGGCACAGCGTCCATCGTGCAGCGTCGGTCGAGGATATAGGCAAACAACGTCGTGAATAAACCATTGCAGATCGTATTGGCGGAAGATCATGCGCTTGTCCGCTATGGTATTCGACTGGCCATCGAAGCGGGCCGCGTCGCGCAGGTCGTGGCGGAAGCGGCGACGTCCGATGAATTGGTCGCAGTCGTCCAAGCGCAGACGTGCGATGTCATCGTCACGGATTTGTCGATGCCGGGCACGCGCACACGCGACGGTATTGCGCTGATCGACCGTCTCAGGCGCATTTGCCCGGCTGTGCCGATCGTCGTGCTCACCGCCATGCGCAACGCCGCCATCTTGAACAAGCTGCTCGAGAAGGGCGTCAAGGCCATCGTCGAAAAGGCAGGTGGGATCAACGAGTTGCATTGCGCGCTCATCGCGGCCGCGCAAGGGCGGACTTATGTGAGCTCGGGCGTGGAATCGTTGCTGGAGAACATGAGTCTCGTGGGGGCGCGGGTCGGTCACGAAGCCAGCTTGACGACTGCGGAACTCGAAGTCATTCGTTTGTTCGCGGCCCACGGGTTGACGGCCAGTCAAATCGCGCAGCGGCTCAATCGCAGCGTCAAGACGGTCAGCGCCCACAAGCGGCGAGCACAACACAAGCTCGGCCTCTCGACCAACAAAGAGTTGTTCGAATATTGTCGAGCACACGATCTCTGCTCGCCGTGACGGCTATAGGGTCGGCTAGCGTGTGGCGAATCGCGTCGCTCGTTACGTTGTGCGTATTCGTATCGGTAGGCCTTGGCGCCTGTCCGCGTCGGGAAATCAGCACCGACGCGACGCGCGTGGGGTGGGATCTGCGCTTACCGTTGTCGCCGGCCGATCGCGCATACCTTCAATCATTGCCCCCATTGCGCGTGGGCGTCGATCCGCACTGGGCGCCGATGGCATTCGTCGATGCGCAAGGCAGGATCGACGGGATATCCGCCGATTACCTCGATTTTCTGCGCGATACATTGCATATCCGTTTCCGTCTCGTTCCCACGCGCTCTTGGGCAGAGACGATTCGGCTCGCCAATGAAGGCGGAATCGATGTCATCGTCGCTGCTTCGAAGTTCGACGGACTCGCGCCGGGTTTCAGCCTCTCGACACCGTACGTCCGGTATCCGCTCGTCATCGTCACGCGCGAAACGGCGCCGTTCATCGGCGGCCTGGAGGATCTGGACGGCGCAGAGGTCGCGGTCGTGGGGGACGTTCAAGCGGCGCGCGCCCGGTTTCCGGGATTGCCGACCATCCGTGCCGTGACCGTCGGGTCGGCGGAGGACGGGCTCAAAGCCGTGGCTCGGGGGCGTGCGTTCGCCTATATCGGCAATCTCGGCGTGATCGACCGGATCGTCCGGGAGCGTTACGCCGGTGCGCTGCGGGTGGCGGCCCCGACGGACCGCATTCAGGACTTGTCGTTTGGCGTCGCGCCGCAGTTTGCACGGCTGCTACCGCTTATCGATCGTGCATTGCGCGCGATTCCGGAAGTCGAGCGAGAGCAAATCCAAAACAGTTGGTTGTCGACGCGGTTCACCTTCGGCGTCGCTCCGCGCACGCTTTGGCTCGTATTGGCCCCGGTCAGTACGCTGACGCTCATTTTCGTCGCGCTGCTGGCGTTCAATATGTTCCGTCTGCGCAAGGAAGTCCGGCAGCGCCGGCGCACCGAGCGCGAGCTCGTATTCGAAACGCAGTTCAAGACATTGCTGATGAATACGGTGCCCATTCCGGTTTTCGTCAAGGACGGGCGCGGTCGATACCTGGCTGTCAATCCGGCCTACGAGCGAGCGGTCGGCGTGCGCGCCGCAAACATGCTTGATTCGACGGGGGAGCCGGCCAGGCGGGCAAGCGATATCCATGACGACGTGCTTGCCGACGTGGCGCGCGAAGTCATCGCGACCGGACATGCCGCGCAAGGCGAACTGCGCTACCGCGGGCGGGACGGCGCGATGCACGAGGCCGTTTATTGGGTTCGCCCGTGTAACGGTAAAGGCGATCGTCGGGAGGCGGTACTGTGCGCTTTCGTCGACGTGTCCGAATTAAGGCGAATGGAGCGTCGCGAACGCGAGCACGAGCGACGGCTTGTCGAACTGACGCAGGCGCTGCCGTCGGTCGTTTTTCAGTTGCAGTTCTTGCGTGCGCGGCATCCGCGCTTCGAGCTCGTCTTTGCGAACCGCCGAGCCGATGAGTTGCTGCAGTTGCACGAGCCGGTCGCGACCGATACGTTCGACGCGTTCGTTCATGCGCTCCACCCTTTGCAGCGGCGGCGTTTGACAAGAATGTTCCTGCGCTCGGCGCGCAGTCTCGAGAGTGTGAGCGACGAATTCATGCTGGAGCGGCCCGGCGACGCGCCAGCATGGTTTCACGTCGAGGCCGTTCCGCGCAGGCGGGAAGACGGCAGCGTCGAGTGGAGCGGATACCTGCACGACGTGACGCAAGCGAAGGAAGCGCACGCCGCGTTGATTGCGGCCAAGCACGATGCCGAGGCGGCCGCGCAGGCGCGCGATTCGTTCATCGCGACCGTCAGTCACGAAATTCGCACGCCGATGAGCGGGATTGTCGGCATTTTGCAGTTGCTCAATCATGACGGGTTATCCGCCGACGACCGTTACCTCGTAGAGATGGCCGGCAATGCCGCGGAGTTGTCGTTCGGCATCCTCAACGACATTCTCGATTTTGCAAAGAGCGAGAGCGGCGAACTGTCGCTCGAATCGGCGTCGATGAGCGTTGCCGATGTCGTCGGACGATCCGCGGGCTTGGTCGCGCCCGACATCGAACGCAAGGGGCTGCGGCTGCACGTCGACGTCTCCCCAGCGGTCGCGCCGCGTCATCTCGGCGATGCTCAGCGGCTCGGGCAGGTGTTGCTCAACGTGCTGAGCAACGCGGTGAAGTTCACCGATCACGGAGGCATCTCTGTCAGAGCGGACATACTGGCCGAGACGGCGGGACGTCAGACCGTCTCGGTGCATGTCACCGATACGGGCATCGGCATCTCACGCGACGATCAGGCTCGCCTGTTCTCTCCGTTTTCTCAAGCGCGCGGCACTCTGGCGAGCCGCTACGGGGGCACGGGGCTGGGCCTCGCGATTTGCAAGCGGCTCATCGAACAAATGGGCGGGTCGATTTCGCTCGACAGCGAACTCGGGCGCGGTACGACGATCACGTTCGTGTTGGACTTGCCGATCGCGCGAGGCGCGTGCACGGGGCGGACGGACCCGCACGATTCGGGCGAGGCGCCGGTCCGGGCACCCGACGCTTCGACCAGCGCTTCGCCGCACGTCCTGCTCGTCGAGGATCAATTCATCAACCGCGAAGTGTTGCGGCGGCAATTGTCGAGCCTAAACGTCGACTGCGACGTGGCAGAGGACGGCGCGCAAGCATTGACTGCCTATGCGCAAGGCAATTACGAGCTGATCATTACCGATTGCGCGATGCCTTTGCTCAATGGCGTGGAGTTGATTGCGAGCATTCGCCGCCGCGAGCGCGGCACGGGGCGACGCAGCGCGCTGGTCGCCCTGACGGCGGATGCGACTGCGGCGCGGCGCGAGGCTTGCATCGGCGCCGGCGCCGACGAGGTGTATGTGAAGCCGTTGTCGCGCGAGCAATTGCGGGCGTTGCTGACGCGCTACGGTCTGCTCGATGTGCCGAGCGCAAGCGGCGGCGAAACGACGGGTCCTGACCCACTGCGGGGGCAATTGAGGCGGGCGCTTGCCGCCGATGTCGAACGGCTGCAAGCCTGCGGCGCGAATTTCGACCGCGACGCGATGCGCGAACTCGCGCACGCCGTTGCCGGTACCGCGGCCTGGTTTCAGCTCGCAGAAGTGTCGGAGGCCGCTAGTCGGGTCGAACAGGAACTGGAAGGCGCACAGTGGCCGCGGGCGTCGGTGCTCGCCTTGATCCAGGCGATGGAGCGCGCGATTGGGCTAGGAAGCGCCTGATCGCAGCCGGGCATCGTTGAAAATGGAATTCGCCTTCTATTTTCAAATCGTGGGTTTCGAGAACAAGCATGAGATGCCCGTACACGAAATGAGAATGAAAAAGTATCGCTTCGTTGAATTGAGAAGTATGGTTGTCTATGAGTGCAATCTACGGAAGCCGATAAAAAATTCGGTGTCTCTATTTCAATTAGTGAGGCGTTGCTATGGCTGATCAGCAGAAGTCAGACGATGAACTGATGGGGGGTGCGCAGTCATTTGGCCGGGTGTTGCCGCTGTCGCCGACTACCGTTACCGCAACGCCGCCGGATGGCACTCTGACCTTGTACCAAGGACAAAAGATCTCGCTTTCGGTCCCGACCACTGGTTTGAGTACGGCCGGTTATACGTCCATTGCCTTTCAGCTTCGTTCCAACGACGACTTTTCGTCTTTGGATCGGAGTAAAGCTGGCCTAGTCGTTCATCCGGATTCGGCCGCCGACGTGACGCAAACGATTAATTCGGACAGCGATACGTTTTTGCTAAACGCGATTGTTCTTGGATCGGTGTCGCAGTCGAACTTAGGATTTTGCAGGTGGAATGTCGATGTGTCGGGTTCGGGCTCTGATCTTACGCTTGACGGCAGCCATCTGTCGCCGAGTACCGATTATGGTTACGGGACCAATGCTATTTATGCGAACGAGTTGTATGGCGTCAAACAGATAGAGGGCAATACGACGACGTTCGATGCTTCGAAGGCGATCAAGATCGAAAATTATCAGATCTGCGATAACAGTAGAGATAGGAACGCGATCACGAATGTAAAATTCTCAGCGTACGTTAACGGGAAGACCGGCGATTTGACGAACTTCGATTTTTGGGACGCGAACGAAACGAAATTGAGCAAGATTCAGGTCAACGGAACGGACACATATGTCTGGATCGATAGCGATGATACCGGGAAGTTCACCTTTTACATCACGTCGAACCTGAGCAAGGGTGCGTATAGCGATACGCTGGTCATGCAGATTGGGAACGAAGTTCGAAACATCGCTCAAGTGATCGTTACCACTTCAGGCGGCGTGACTAACAGCTCGAACTTGGCGGGGCCGCAGCCCGACCAGGTGGCCGGAACTACACTGACGTTGGCACGTTCCGATACGATTGTGATGGTTTCCATCCCGCCGGGAAACGATCCGGACGCCATCCAGGAGGGCGATATATTGATCCCCTGCCTAGGTTTCGATCCACCGTACAAGCTACTGCTCAACGCCTTCTACGTCGCCGACCATGATGCGTCCACGGGTTTTCCGGATTGTTTCGCGATTCCGTCTAGCGCGTTGGATATCTCGAAGTCGGGCGAGCAAAATCAATTGCAATATTTCGTTATCAGGGGTGCCGAGGCGAGCTTGTCCTCGCAATTTTCGTTCACTGCAATGGGCGCCGTCAGCGGCAATGGTCCGCAACCGTACCCCCCTCAACCCCGATATCTTGCGCCGATCATGGTCGGAAACGAGGAGTGTACAAATATCACCTTCGATATGATCGAGAACGGGGCGACGATTAAAATATCTTGGGATGGCGCCGGGTGGACGCCGGTCGTCGGCGATCAACTCACGCTATACCTCTTTTTCGACGGCTGGAATGGGGGGATAGCCGTCAATCAGCCGCAAGTCATAAAGTTCAATGCGATCGTGGCGGCAGATCTCACGAACAACTACGCGACTCAAGTAGTGGACTACAAGTACTTTGCGGGCTTCTCCGAAGGGCCGCAGGGACAGAAATCGACGGTATTTTTGCAGTACCAGGTGCCCGATGATGGTGCGAATAAGCCCGGGTATTCCATTGCGACACGGACGATGTACATCGATACCGTCCCTCCCGGCGGGGTATGAACTGGCCGGAATACGGATCGCGTAGGGTTCGGTCATGGCTGCGGCCGCTTCGTGGACGCAGCGTTTCTTTCGGAGGGCGCGAGTGAGTGAGCGCCACGCACGCAAGGCGGCGGTCTCGTTGCCGCCGCCCACTTTTCCTCAGGCCGTGGGTGAAGTGTTGAACTTGGCGGCGCTTGGCGGCGACGCGGTGCGAGTCAGTGTTCAGGCTTATCCGGAATGCAATGTCGGCGATCGAATTACGTTGAAGTGGATAGCGCGCGAAATCCCCGTCGAAATCGCACGACGCCATGGTTTTCTCGCAGACCCAATTCAGGATTTTAGCCGCGGGCAATACGAAATTCGTGTTCTGCCTTTATGGGCCCTGCCACCTGGAGATTACGAAGTGCATTACACGGTGACGAGCAGGACGGGGAATTCGTCTCGATCGGATGCGGCGCGCGTGACCGTGGTCGGCACGCCGCCCGTGCCCACCGTCGTCACCGGCGGCGTCATACAGACAGAGCTTTTTGGTGTTTATCCGCCCGGGATCCTCGGCGCGTGGATTGTCCCGGGCGCGTACGCCGTCGCATCGTCGAAGGACGTGCTCGTGCAGTCGTTGGCAGCCTATTCGACTGAAGGCGCGTCGGCGGCAAACGTCGCGCTGCAGCTTTGCAAAAACGACGACGAGCAGCCATTCGCTCGCGTCGAGTCCGACGCCACGGGCAAGACGTGGATCGCGAGCGTCGATCGACCGGCGGATTTCGTCAGAGGCGACCGGATCTCCGTTCGACTGGAAGGGGTGCAAGATTCGGCGATTTTCCTGGTGCTGGCGGTCTAGAGCGATTTTCTCAACGCGACGGTCGGGTGGGAACGGATGGTAGAACTGACGCTCACAACGAATGCTAGGTTCTCTGGGCTGCACGGCGCCTATGCCTTCTATTCCTTCCAGATCGTCGAATTCACGGCGACGTTGTCCCTGAGCGAGGCCGGCAGTACGGCGAACCTGCCGGTTGTCTTTCGGGGTGTCGGCGTCAAGCCGGGGCTCCAACTGCAACCGTATGGGCACAAAGGCAGCGACTGGTATCCGGTGCCGGGCCATGACGACGAAGTGCAGGTCTACATGACGCAGCCCGATGCGTTTCACGGCGTTGCAACGCTTCGGGCGCTCGTCGTCGGACAGACGTTGGTCGCAGGCACGGTGAGCGCATCGATGACGTCGCCCCAATGTGCGTCGAACTCGCTGCCCTACAGCACGTACGGCGTCTACGCACAGATGACGAGCTACCCCGGCATCCTCGACGCGTCGGATGTCGACCAAACGCCGTCGTCGTCCGCTGGGAACTACCTCGTTTATCGCTTTCAGGTGATGGCCGATGGAAGCGACGACGAGATCCAAGCGTACTCCGGCCTGCCGAATATGTGCGTTCGGTTGACGGAAGCGGGGCAAGATGCAGGCGGCAGTTTCTTGCAAGACGTCGACTTTTACGACGACTACGACGCGCTGAAGCCGCTGGTGGTCAATGCCGGTACGGCGCCGCTCAGCTTGGACGTCGTCACGGACGCAGACGGTGTGGCGCGTTTATACGTTTGCGCGCAGGGTGGGAAAACGACTTGTGCGAGCCTACTGTGCCAGGCGGGGATCATCGAGTCCGAGGTCGGCCCGATTTTGGTCGCGGACACGCAGGCGTTCGGGACCAGCCCTCCAGCGCCGTTTTGCGAGAACCCGGTTGCACTGAACGATGCGGGCTCATCGACGATCGAAGCGACCGTTCCGCAGGATTACGATGGCGCCGATCCGGACGACGTCATCTTTCTTTTCTGTAACGGTCGGTTCCAAAGCGTCGGCACGCTTTCGCAAGTGCGGTTTCCGCTGCAGTTGGCTTGTCTGCGAAGCGCAAGCCCGCCGTACGCGGACACCATCAGCAATGAGCTCTACTACGTCGCGACCAGCGCCGGAATGGTCCGCGTGTCGTCGATCTTCCCCTTCGGCGCGACAGGAACGCCCCCGGCCGCGGCGTTCGAGCCTATCGCTACGGCGTTTGCCGACGTCTTGACGGCGCCGTCGTTAGTCGAAGCTGCCGACGGGTGGCCGGTGAACTGCACGACCGTCGCCGATGGCCTAACGGTCAGCGTGCCCTACGACACGAGGATGCGGTTGGGCGATCAAGTGGCGATCGAGATCGTGTTGAACGGCTACCGTCTGTCTTCGCAAGAGCCTACGGGAATGTCGCTGCCAATGGCGGGCGGCGAGCCGTGGCCCTGGTCGCTGGTCGTGACCTCGCTTGCCCGGAGGCAGGGGTGCATCGAGTGGCGTTACCAGCCTTATCACTTCTTGGGATTTGGGCAACTCCAAGCATCCGACGACTCGTCGGGCACTGTGGGGACATTGGCGGCCCGATATTACGTGAGTAGAGCGGGAATCGGCGTGGCGTATTGCTCCGAAGTACTGACGATAGGAATCGATACCATCGCGCCGAGCGGTCGGATTGGAATGAATGACGGCGCGGCGATAACACTCCCTTTTTAGAGTGATTGTTTTTTTAAACAAAACGACATGAAACTGACCGCCCCGCGCTTATTTCAGCAAAGTAGTGAAGGGGTAATCGATCTCCAAACTTTGAATCCGCCCGATCCCGGCAACCAAGGAGACGAAGGCGACCCGGTCGTCGTCAGCATACTGCTGCCGGATTCGCAGGAAAATCAGGTCACGGTCTGGATGGGCGATGTAAGCAAGACTTTTCCGGTTATGAACGCTAGACGGCTCGTAATAGATTGTGCTTTTCTCAGAAGCGAATTGCCGCCGCTGGGAAACGTATACGACGTCTCATACGAATACGGGGGGCAGCGTTCGCCGGCGGTTGACATCCGATTGATCGACTCGATGGCGCCATTCGTGCCGCGGCATATGTTCGTTGTGGAAGGGGTTTATCCAGCGGGCTCGATGCAGAGCCCCAGCGTGATATCGGTGTGGTCCATTCCGTCATTTCGATTGCTGTTGAAAAACGATCCGATTATCGAGCCTTTCGGGGCGAATCCCGCCGCTGACGTGGCGCTGAAGCTCGTTTGGAAGCCGTTCGGTGTCGAGGGGATCGAAGTGGGAGATATCGCGTTCGACGCCGGCCTCGCTAAATGGCGCGTAAACCTGAGTGAGAAATGTCTGACGTTGCAACGATCCGACTTGATCTTGGTGCAAAGCATCGTGGCAAGAACCCAAACGTTGGGTTTTTCGCTCCTTTTATAGATTTAAACAATGAGCTATTTGGTCATGCGGGGTTCAAGGAGAACTACGCTCTGTCTTGCGGTGCTTTCCGTCTGGGGGCATAGCAAATGGGCCGCGGCGTGCACGAGCTATGGCTCAGTGTCCGGCGTGGTCAATCAAGACGTACCGTCGTGCACCAACGTTTATGCGCCGACGAGCGAGGCCGCCGTGGTGACGATCGACGGAACCGGCGGGGCGCCGATCACCGCGTCGGGTGACGACACCTACTACGACACGTTTTCGACGACGAATCACATTGCCCAGATCTCGTCCTTCGTCAGAGTCGAACCGGCGAGTACGGCAACCGCCGACGCCAAGATAACGTTCCGGGGCAACCAGGCGTTGTCCGTTTCGCCGTCGGATCCGTACCATATGGACGGCATTGTGGTGCGCGCTTCTTCGTCGTCTCCCGTGGACGCCGCCGTCGTGCTCGACGGCGCAAACTTCAGCGCAAACGTCGGGAGCCAAGGCGCCAATGGCGTGTCCATCGCGACGGATGGAGGAGCCCACTCCGCTACGATGACGCTGACAAATTCGGTGCTCGACGTAGACACGGGCGGGGCATACGGGATCAGCCTCATCGGGGCGGGTGCTGCGCTGACGAGTACGGGGACGCAGAATACGCTCCGCATAGGCGGTGCGTTCGCGCCTACCACAAGCGCGATCTATGCGAATAGCGGGGCGAAGCTCGATTTCACCGGGCTCTTGAATTTCAATTCGAGCCAGGCCGGCGTCGACATCGTCGGTGGCTCGACCCTTCACCTCGATGGTACCGACCGGTCGCAAAGCACGATCCACGTAGCCGGTGTTTCCGGCATCTATACGCTCGGGATCAACTACCAGTCGGCGGATACGACCGGTGCGCTGAAGAACTTGACGGTCGACCTCACGGCGAACGAGGGGGCGGGCGGCAGGGGCGCCGAGGGGTTCAACGTCAACATGTCGGGCGGCGCTCTCGCGGTGGAAAACGTCGGCCTGACGTCCAACATGATCGATAGTTCGGCGTTGACTGTGTCCGGCGGGAGCCTGACGGCCTCCGGGCTTTCGGTGGATGTCGGCGGCAAGGGGACGGGCGGCGTCGACGTCGAACCGAATACGAACGGTCAACTGACGCTGAACGATGCGGTAGGCGTCAATACGATCGTCACCCGAGGCGCGGCGGACCTTGCCCCGACGTTTAGCGACCTGCCTTATGCCAACGCCGCGGGCGTGCGGCTTCTCGGCGGCACGATCAGCCTGTCGGGTACCCATATCGATACTTATGGCGTCGGAGCGCCCGGCATCTACCTGCGCCAAGGGTCGATCACGACGGGTGCGGACGTCGCGGTTCATACGCACTCGGACGGCGCGAGCGCCGTCGTCTATACGCCTCGCGCGGGGAACGTCGCCGACGTGACGGCCGCCTTTGCGTCGACGACCTCCTTGACGACGGACGGCGCCGAGGCTTACGGGTTCGTCGCGGACGGCTATGACAGGTACGACGGGTCCAACACGCCCCATTCGTTTTCGCTATCGTTCGGTTCGCTCGGCTTGAGCCCGTCGGCGTTCTTGGTTCAGGGCGCCGGATCGTCCGCGATCGGCGCGCGCAACGACGCGACGCTCGTTCTCGACGGACAAGATCTGAGCGCGCTCGCCGGCCTGCCGTCGGGGACCTACGCGGCGGGAGCGGAAGCGGGCGGAACGATCCGGTTCGCACAAGGCGCGCGAAGCGGCGGCGCGTCTTTGCTGGCGGGGGCCGGCGGCACCCTCGATTTCAACGATGATAGCGCCAGCGCAGTAGGGTCGGTCGTGACGATCAGTCAGGGAAGCGGCGCGAGCACCCGTGGCGAGCTCGATGCGAGCGGCCGGACCCAGGCGCTCGACGTCGGCGGACTCGCGTCCACCGGCAGCGGCGGCACGAATGGGCTCGTCAATCTAGGCGGCAACGATTTGCTCATCGACGGTGCGAGTGGAACCTCGAATACGTTCAGCGGCGCAATCGAAGGCGGCGGTTCGCTGATCAAGAGCGGAGCGGGCGTGCAGACGTTCGCTGGGCAAAATGCCTTCGACTACACCGGGGCCACGCAAATCGACGGCGGTACGCTTGCCGTTGCGGGCGGGGTGTCGGGCAAGGACGCGAACGGGCCGAAGCGCTTTCAACTGAATGCAGGCGGCACACTGAACGTCGGCAACAATCAAGGCAGCTTCGAACTGGGCGCGATTTCGGGCGACGGTACGGTGCAACTGACCGACAGCGGCACGAACGCCTCATCGGATTTGGTCCTCGACGGCGTGGGGGCGGCCCAAACTTTCTCGGGCACGATCACCGGAAGCGGCGGCGTCGTGCTGCGCAGCGGGGCGGGCGCGACCCAGACGTTTTCCGGCTCGCACGTTTTCGACTTCACGGGCGACGTCACGCTTGGCAGCGGCACGCTAGCGGTCACCGGCCAAGCGACGGCGTCCGGCAATCGCTTCATGTTCGACGACGGCGCCAACTCCGGCGGAACACTCGATATCGGCGCCAACGGACCCGCAGGTTTTTCGGTTGCCGGCATCGAAGCCCAGAACCCGGGCACGACCGCTCGAATCAACCTAGGCGCGAGCAGTTCGCCCGCCAACCTCGTGCTGAGCGGTTCGGGCAACTACAACTTCGGCGGGACGATTTCGGGATACGGCAACATCGTGAAGCAAGGCAGCGGCACGCAGACGATGTCGGGCACGGATCCGTTTGCATTTACCGGCACGACGATCGTCGCGGACGGCGTCTTGCAACTGAGGAACATCGCCGATCCGTCGCAGTTCGATCATACGTTCGAGCTCGATGGCGGTTGGCTCGACTTGTCGGACAGCACGTTCGATTCCAGCGGCGTGAACGCCAACGACTGGGCGAAGCTCCATGTGACCGACGGCAGCAATGCCGCGAGCAGCCACATCATCGGCGGAGACGACAAGGTCGCCGTGGGCGGAGACGGTGCCGCGTCGGTGGAGGCGGCGCAGATCGACGGTGGCGTATTCGTCGTCAAGACCGGCTCCAATACGACCACGCTGACAGGGGCAAACCACTATGTAGGCAACACGCGAGTCCTGGGCGGCACGCTCAAAGTCTCGGACGACGACAACCTAGGCGATACCCGTTACGAACGCGAAGTCGTGCTCGATGGCGGCGACTTGGAAATCGACAGCGGGGGTGCGTTCAATTCGTCGCGACAACTGCAGTTGCAGTCTGCGGGCGCTGTGCGGGTGGACGGTGCGGCGTCGACCGAGGCAACACTGGGCAGCATCGCCGGCAGTGGGCAGACGTTGACGAAGACGGGGGGCGGGGCACTGACATTCACGGGCGGCGGCGTGCTAGGGCAGGCCATCGTGAGCGATGGCCTGCTCGGCTTGCGAGCGGTGCGCGTCGATGCCACGACGCTGTCCGCATCGAATCAGGCCGCTATCGATCAAGCGGCCGGTACGACGGTCGATCTCGACGGAGCGACCGTCGTCAGCCAAGGCGACGCGATCGTCGCGAACGGTACGAGCACGCTGAACCTGACCGGCGACACCAAGGTGACGGCGGGCGGCGCAACCTACCGCGTCGAGAGCGGCACGGGCACCCTCAATGCGAGCGCGCAGAGTCTCATCGGCAACGTCCTCGCAGCGGATGGGGCGGGAACGGCGTTGGCGATTCGGCTGGCAGCCAATAGCGTCTTCACCGGGACGCCCGCGCTCACGAACGGCGCGGTGGCTACGCTCTCGCTCGACGCCTCTAGCAGTTGGAACATGACGGCCGACACGGCACTGGCCGGCCTCTCCAATCTCGGGGCGATTACCTTCGGCGCCCGGTTACCCAACGCCGCTGCCGCCGCTGTCGCAAAAGCGGCTCAGGACTCGGGCTACCAGACGCTGACGGTCAATGGCGATTATCGGGGCGGCGGCGTCATCAATATGCGAACCGAACTGAACGTGGGTGGGTCTCTCGCCGATCAACACACGGACCGCGTGATCGTAACGGGCAATGTAACGGGCGAGACCCAACTGAGCTTGACGACGTCCGGGGCGGGGGCCAATACGAATACCGCGCTCAACAATCGAGCGATCCCCACCGAAGGGATCTCCTTGGCGCAGGTTGGCGGCACGTCCACCGCAGGCGCGTTCACGCTCAAGGGCGGATACGTGGCCGCGGCCGGCAGCCCGTATCAGTACCGCATCTTCGCGTACGGGCCGGGTAGCTACGGGCCGCCCGCCGCGTCGCAAAGCGTGCTGCCGAACGGTGAGGTACCGCAATGGGACTACCGTCTTCAAACGTCGTACACGGACTCGAACGGCAACGTTCAGCCGGGCATCCCCCCGGACGGTCACCCGACGCTCCTTCCTCAGGGCAGCAGCTATCTGACGGCGCCGCTCGCTTTGCAGAATTACGAGTCGATCGTCGCAGACAACCTTTATCGGCGGCTCGGCGACGTGCGCCGCGGGGCGTTCGATGCGAAGGAGAAAGCCGATGACGTCTTCGCGCGCACCATCGATAGCCGCAGTGTCTACCACTCGAGCCGCAGCTTCTCCGATTACGGCTACGACTTCGGGCAATCCATTACCGCCCTGCAGTTCGGGGCGGACTGGCTGCACCGCAAGAGCGCGGATCGCGACTTCAGGCTCGGGACGGCCGTCACGTTGGGGGACACGCCCGTTCGTCCGCAAGCGGCCTCCGCCGAGTCGAGCAAAACCTCGATCACCGCGTTCAACGTAGCCTTGACCGGAACATGGCAGCGCCGCGACGGCTGGTATGCCGATGGACTGCTTTCGGCAGGCTGGTACCGAGGAACGGTCGCTACGTCGGCGCGGGGCGAAGTGGGGCGAATTCACGCGAACGGTTTCGACGGATCGCTCGAGGTCGGACGCGGATTCACATTGCCCGTCGTTTCCGGCGGACTCGACGTCGAACCGCACGTGCGCGTGCTCGCGCAAGTGCTGCACTTCGAGGACCGGAAGGACAACGACGGGCTCGACGTGGGCACGGGCGATCTATTCGCGCTTACCGGTTTGGTGGGGGTGCGCGTGTCGATGTCCATGCCCGGTACGGCGTCGTTCAGACCGTACGCACGCGTCGATTTCTCGAACACTTGGATGAATTCGCCGTCGGTGACGATGTCGGGACAATCGTTCGAACTGGCCAAGCAAGGGAGCGCGATGCAAGTCGGCGTCGGAGCGACGGGACTGTTGACGCCGAACTTGGCCATCTACGGGGAGTTGAGCGGGCAGCAGCGTCTAGGCACGGGCATGAGCACCGTCGCCGCCACGCTGGGCTTGCGGTACACGTTTTAACGGAGGTCACGACGATGTTGCCGATTGCTACCGCCAGTCATCTCGGAGCCGTCAAGGTTCGGGAGGACGGCGCGCTGAGCGTTACCGCGGATGGAACGTTGTCCGTGAATCACGCGCATGGGACCTTCTATATGGGGCCCATCTCCGACTATGAACAAGCGCAGTACGTCGACGAGTGGCTCGTCTTGCACGAAGGCGCGATGAGCGCAAACCCGCGGAACGTCGCGACGTTGAAAGTGGCGCCGTCCACGAGCACCGGCGTGACGTTTCCGGTGCTCGTGGACGAACAGGTCAAAGGGAAAGTGACGTTCGCGCAGGGCGCGGTAACGGGCGCGTTCGAGTTCGATCCGAGCACCGTTCCCGTTTCGCCCGGATCGTTATTGAAAATCGGCTTGCCCCAGATGTCGACGCAAGAGAGCGACGCGGCGGGCCTCGTGTTGATCTTCGTATTTTGAGCTGTCGAAGCGTTCAAGGAGGAAAGAGGCGATGAGCGAGACCCAGTCGGAAGGCCCCATGAACGCCAACCTGCAGCCGGGCGCCAACTACAACCTAGTGGGGCTGACTGCCCGAAGCGGGCGCAGCACGCTCTATTACATCCCGGTCGATGCGACGCTGGCGCTCGATCAAAGCATCAGCCCGCAATGGTCGTCCGTGCATACGTTTCTGGGCGGCATCGGTTTCGGCGCGCCGGGGGCGGCGTCGATGAATCTGGAGCAGGGCGTTTCGCTGAAGTACTCGGTGGGTCAGGGTGTGCACGCGTTTTATGTCGACGGCAAAGCAGTCGGCCAAATCGACGATCCGTCGAATCCAGGCGGCGAGACGAGCCTCGTGTCGAAGTCGTATGTCGATAGTCACGGCGGCAACGGCAATACCGTGCAGCCCGGCAAGCCGACGCATCCCGGCGTGAGCATCGGCAAAGCGGTGAGCGATGGCACGGCGGCGACGTACATGCGCTCCGACGTGGTGTTGCAACTCGATGAAAGCATCAGCCCGCAATGGTCGTCCGTGCATACGTTTCTCGGTGGCGTCGCCTTTGGGCCATCGGCCGCCTCGTCGCTGGAGCAAGACGGAGAATCGCTGAAGTATGCCGTCGGCGCTGGGCAGACCCACGGTTTCGAGGTGGGTGGGACGCGTGTCGGGGTCGTCGACAACCCTTCGAGCCCGAGCGGCGATACCAGTTTGGTCAGCAAAGGCTATGTCGACAAGCAGGTCGTACCCGTGACCCTCCGAACCTATATCGCTATCTCGGACCTCCCGCTTGGACTCGACGATAGCCCAGCGACGACCGGGTCGAGTCATGGTTCCTTGGCCATTGGGCGCGGCTCGTCGGCGACCGCGGACGGCGGCGTCGCGATCGGCGATACTGCCTGCGTTCAAGGGACCGCCGGCATCGCGATCGGAACCGCAGCAAACTGCACCGGACCAAACTCGATAACTTTGGGAAACTTCTCCGACGACGGCGGGGAGTCGAACGTGGTCAGCATTGGCAGCGCCGGGATGAATACGATTGTTCGGCGTATCGTCCACGTTGCGGACGGCCAAAACGACACCGATGCCGCGACCGTCGGGCAATTCAAAGGCGCTCGATACCTAGCGATTTCCGCAAGCGCCGGGCAAGTGCCGGAAACGTCTGGAACGAACTCCGTGGCTTTGGGCGGCGATTCGTCGGACCAAGGGCAGGACCTCGTGCTGAGCGTTGGTCTTACGCTGGTGAACAGCCCTGTCATACAGCGGCGCATCATCAACGTGGCCGACGGCAAGGCCGGTAACGAGGCAGCGACTTTCGGACAACTGCAAGCCTGCACGGCGCCGCGTCTCAGCACGTTCGTCGACGGTGGATTCGTGGGCATGCAAGACGGCGTGGGCGTGAATGGCGACATCAGCACGCTCGAAAACTGGCCAATCACAAGCGGCGCAATACTCAGGTCCGATACAAACGGTTTCGAGGTGGTGCGCGTTGCGAAGTTGGCAAAGCAGGCTTGCACGCATGCGCTGACTTTCTATCTTTATCTGAACTATAAGAAGATCGGTTCCATTGCGTTCGAAGCGGGTCGATCGACGGGCTCGATCACGTTCGACTCGAATCCGAACGTGATCGGCGGTTATTGGCCTCTCGCTGTCGGCGACCTGCTTAGCCTGACTAAGCCGCATCCGGCCGTCGTGTCGGACGAGAAGGCTCAGGGGCTGCTGGTGGTCATCCATGCGTCGGTGCTGTGGAGTGCTACGTCGTCGGGGAACTGAACCGGCGGCGAGGCGATGTGGGCGTGGGCTTGCGCGTCGTTCGCGCGTACGCATGCAGCAACTGAGCTAAGTCCACCGACATGCCGCGCCCCGCTTGGCTATATCATTGCCGTCAGGGATGGCCAATGGAGCGAGCGTGCGGGCAGCAATCGGAGCAGACAGTAGCGTGGAGCGGCGCCGGCGTCGGCGTCGACGGGCTGCATGAACGAACGGACGCTTTCCTGCGGCGTGATCTTGCTCGATCGCAGTGGCCGCCTTCTTCTCGCACATGCCACCGAAACGTCGCATTGGGACATTCCGAAAGGGCAAGGCGATCCGGGCGAGGCCCCGATCGATGCCGCGCTGCGCGAGCTTCGCGAGGAGACCGGCATCGATCTGCCGCCGCAGCGGCTGACCGATCTGGGACGCTTCGCGTATCGGCGAGACAAGGACTTGCACTTGTTCGCCGCGCGTATCCGCGACGGCGAGGTCGATATCGCGCACTGCGTTTGCACGTCGATGTTTCCTAGCCGCAGAAATGGCGCGCCGATCCCTGAAATGGACGCGTTCCGATGGGTCGCGCCCCTGGAAGTCGCCCAGTACGCGAGCGGCAGCCTGACGCGCTTGTTCGAGACGGCGCTGTCGTTGGACGAACTGCACCGGACGTTGTAGGGGCGAAGGGGCGCCCCGCCTGGGGCGCCCGCGCATTGCCGGCGCTTATTTCCCCCAGCTGTCGCGCAAACCCACGATGCGGTTGAACACGGGTTTGCCGGGCTTGGAGTCGTAGCGGTCGGCGACGAAATAGCCGTGGCGCTCGAACTGGCAGCGCGCTTCGGGCTGCAGCGTTTCGGCGCCTGTTTCCAAGTAGGCCTGGACGACGCGCTTCGAATCGGGATTGAGCGCCTCGAGGAAATTGCGCCCGCCGGCGTCGGGCTGCGGTTCCTTGAACAGGCGATCGTAGAGCCGCACTTCGGCCGGCACCGCGTGCGTCGCGCTGACCCAATGGATGTTGCCCTTCACCTTGTAGTTGTTGGCCCCTTCGGTCCCCGATTTGCTGTCGGGGAAGTAGGTGCAATGCACGGCGACGATATTGCCTTGCTCGTCCTTCTCCGCGCCCGTGCATTCGATCACATAGCCGTAGCGCAGACGGACCTTGTTGCCGGGGAAGAGGCGGAAATAGCCCTTCGGCGGGGTTTCCGTGAAATCGTCCCGTTCGATCCACAATTCGCGCGTGATCGGAAAGTTGCGTTGCCCGCGCTCGGGGTGGTGCGGATGAACGGGCGCCGTACAGGGTTCCGAGAGATCGGCCGGGAAGTTGTCGATGACGAGCTTGAGCGGATCGAGCACGGCCGCCGTGCGCGGCGCCTTTTCGTCGAGGTCGTCGCGCAGCGCGCCTTCGAAGACGCTCATGTCGATCCACGAATCGACCTTCGTGACGCCGATACGGTCGCAGAAGAGCTGGATCGATTCGGGCGTGTAGCCGCGCCGGCGCACGCCGACGATCGTCGGCATGCGCGGATCGTCCCAGCCG
The DNA here is from genome assembly GCA_036384755.1 of Trinickia sp. Taxonomy (GTDB): domain Bacteria; phylum Pseudomonadota; class Gammaproteobacteria; order Burkholderiales; family Burkholderiaceae; genus Trinickia. The sequence continues at coordinate 61,611 of DASVLS010000028.1, forward strand.
TCGACGTGGCCTTCCGTCACGAGTTGCAACAGCTTGCGCTTACTCGTGATCGCGTAGGTCAGATTCAAGCGCGAGAATTCGATTTGCTGCGGGAGCGGCCGCGTGAAGACGCCGGCCTCGGCAAGCTCGGCCAGCACCCAGTCGTAAAGCGGCCGGTGATCTTCGAATTCGAGCGTGCACAGCGAATGCGTAATGTTCTCGATCGCATCCGAGATGCAGTGCGCGTAGTCGTACATCGGATAGACGCACCACGTATCGCCCGTGCGGTAGTGATGCGCGAAGCGGATGCGATAGAGCACCGGGTCGCGCATGGTCATGTTCGGCGACGCCATGTCGATTTTCGCGCGCAGCACATGCTCGCCTTCCTGAAACTCGCCGGCCTTCATGCGGCGGAACAGGTCGAGATTCTCCTCGGGCGTGCGGTTGCGATACGGCGAGTTCGTGCCCGGCTCGGTCAGCGAGCCGCGACTCGCGCGCATTTCGTCGGCCGTTTGGCTATCGACATAGGCCTTGCCGCGCTCGATCAGCAGTTCGGCGTATTGGTAGAGCTTGTCGTAGTAGTCGCTCGCGAAGTATTGGTGCGACTTGCCGTCCTTTTCCCACTCGAAGCCGAGCCAGCGCACGGCGTCGATGATCGAATCGGCATATTCGATGCTTTCCTTTTCCGGATTCGTGTCGTCGAAGCGCAAGTGGCACACGCCGCCGTAATCGCGGGCGACGCCGAAATTCAAGCAGATGCTCTTGGCATGGCCGATGTGCAGATAGCCGTTGGGCTCGGGAGGAAAGCGCGTTTCGACACGTCCGCTCCATTTACCCGTGCGGTTGTCCTCATCGATGATGTTGCGGATGAAATTGGACGGCGAAGTCGCGGCGTCGTTGCGTTCGTTGTTCATGCGAAAGTCGGAATCGGCGGAAAGTACACGGGGCGGGCCCGCGGCAATCCGTCCATTCTACCTAAAGGAGGCCCGATCCTGCCCGAAGCGCTCGGCGCGGTGCGCGACGACGGCAAGCGCGAAGCCGGCTCAGCCGTTGTTGCCCACCGTTTGAATCGCCATCGCCGTGAGGCGCGGATTGGCCTTTCGGCGGTCGGTCGAGCGCTTATACTACGCGCGGACTTTCGATCGGCGTGCGCGACTGGCGCATGCCTCCACCTTCGGGCGACGTTCCATGAATCAGATCAAGACTTTCCTGCTGCCCGGCTACGCCAATTCGGGCCCCGGCCATTGGCAAACGCGATGGGAAGCGGACGATCCCTCCTTCGTGCGTGTGGCGATGCCCGATTGGGATCGCCCGGTACGCGAGGGTTGGTGCAAAACGCTCGGTGCGGCGATCGCAGCCGAGCCGAGCGGCCCGATTCGTTTGGCGGCGCACAGCCTCGGTTGTCTGACGGCGGCGCACTGGGCGCTGCGCATGGCGGGCGCGGCGCAACTCGGGAAGATCGCCGGGGCATTGCTCGTGGCGTTGCCCGACCCCGCCGCACAGGCCTTTCCTCGCGATGCGGCGGGCTATGAGGACATCGAGCCTGCGCGGCTGCCCTTTCCGTCGATCGTCGTGGCGAGCAGCGACGACCCTTACGGCTCGCTTTCCTTCGCGCAACGCTGCGCAGCGGGGTGGGGCAGCCGCCTGATCGAAGTGGGGCCCCGCGGACACATCAATGCCGACAGTGGCCTCGGCGATTGGGAAGAAGGTCGGCGCTGGCTGGCGTCGCTGACGGCCTGACGACGCGTGCGCGAACGGGCGTCGCCGCCGTGCCGCGCGCGCTCGCCTCAAATCACCGACTTGGCGCGTAGGGCCGCGATGCGGGCCTCGTCATAGCCGAGCAGCTCGCGCAGGACGGCATCCGTATGCTCGCCGAGCGTCGGCGGCGCGCTGCGCACTTCGGGCGGCGTGGCGCTCATTCGGATCGGATTGCGCACGAGCGAGGCCGTCGCGCCGCTCGGATGCGGCACGTCCACCCGCATGCCGCGCGCATGCACTTGTTCGTTGCCGAAGACTTCCCCGACGTCGTTGATCGGGCCGCACGGCACGCCGGCTGCCTCCAGTGCCGCTATCCACTCCCGCTTGCCGCGCGTTTTGACCATGTCGGCCACGATCGGCACGAGCACGTCTCGGTGGCGCACGCGCTCGGGATTCGTCGCGAAGCGGATATCGTCGGCGAGTTCCGGCCTGGCGCCCGCTTCGACGAATTTGCGGAATTGCCCGTCGTTGCCGACGGCCACGACGATCCACCCGTCGCACGTCTGGAACGCTTGATACGGCACGATGTTCTGGTGCGCATTGCCCCAGCGCTGCGGCGCCTTGCCGCTGGCGAGATAGTTCGAGCCCATGTTGGCGAGCATCGCCACTTGCACGTCGAGCAGCGCCATGTCGATGGCTTGGCCTTCGCCCGTGCGGTCGCGGTGCGCAAGCGCGGCGAGCACGGCCACGGTCGCGTACATGCCCGTCATCAGATCGGCGATCGCCACCCCGGCCTTTTGCGGGCCGCCGCCGGGCAGATCGTCGCGCTCGCCCGTGATGCTCATGAAACCGCCCATGCCCTGCACGATGAAGTCGTAGCCGGCGCGTTCGGCGAACGGCCCCGTCTGACCGAAGCCCGTAACGGAGCAATAGACGATGTCGGGCTTGACCGCCTTCAGCGATGCGTAGTCGAGCCCGTATTTCGCGAGCTGGCCGACCTTGTAGTTTTCGAGCACGACATCGCTCGTTCGTGCGAGCTCGCGCACGATCTGTTGCCCTTCGGGCGTGGCGATGTCCACCGTCACCGACCGCTTGTTGCGGTTCGCGCAGAGGTAGTAAGCGGCTTCGCGCGTATCGGCGCCGTCGGGCGTCTTCAGGTACGGCGGGCCCCAGTGCCGGGTGTCGTCGCCCGCGACCGGGCGCTCGATCTTGATGACGTCGGCGCCGAGATCGGCGAGCGTTTGCGCGCACCAAGGGCCCGCCAGCACGCGGGTCAGGTCGAGCACGCGGATATGGCTGAGCGCTCCCATGCGTTAGATGTCTCCTCGAGGCGAGTGATGGGCGGCCTCGGCCCAGATGAGGAAGATGTTACCCGAGCGGCTCGATGCATTGGCCGCGGCAGCCGCGTCGATCGCGGCGGCGCGCCCGGCTTGCGTTACGACGATCGGCGGGGATTCGGCCGTTTCGGCGCGGCAGTACCGCTATGTCGGACCGCCAAGCTAAACAATCGTTATCCGTCCCCGCCAGGCGGTCAAAAACGGGGCGCCAGCAGATAGACTGACGAGCGCGTGTCGCGCTTGGCGGCGCGACGCGCTTCGACAAGCGCCGATCGACATCGGCGCGACGCAAACATGGCACGACACACGGGAGAAACGACGATGCTGCATCTTATTGGCGCCCTGATCATCGGGGGTATCGCGGGATGGCTGGCAGGACTCATCATGAAGGGCGGGGGCTTCGGCATCATCGTCGACATCATTGTCGGGATAGTGGGCGGGTTCGTCGGCGGATGGCTGGCGCAGGCGCTGCACATCAACGTAGGCAGCGGGCTCGTCAGTTCGCTCATTGTCGCCGTCGTCGGCGCGGTGATCCTGCTGTTCGCCATTCGTCTCGTCAAGCGAGCCGTTTGATCGCGCGCGGCGCGGGCCCGGCTTGCGGGCGGGCCCGCGCCGCAAGCGATACGCACGCGCGAGGCTCGGGTCGGCGCCCGCAATTTCCGTATAATGAGCCGTTTAGGGGAAAACGGCCGGGCGCCAAGAGCCGCAAGGCGCGGCCGGTTTCCAGTCGAGACCGTCCGCTCAGCCTTCTATGAAAGCCGCCGAAATCCGCGAGAAATTCCTCAAATTCTTCGAATCGAAGGGCCACACGATCGTCCGTTCGTCGAGCCTCGTGCCCGGCAACGATCCGACGCTGCTCTTCACCAATTCGGGGATGGTGCAGTTCAAAGACGTATTCCTCGGCGCGGAAGCGCGCCCCTACTCGCGCGCCACGACGGCCCAGCGCAGCGTGCGCGCGGGCGGCAAGCACAACGACCTCGAAAACGTCGGCTATACGGCACGGCACCATACGTTCTTCGAGATGCTCGGCAATTTCTCGTTCGGCGATTATTTCAAGCGCGACGCGATTCACTACGCGTGGGAATTGCTGACGACGGTCTACGGCCTGCCGAAGGAAAAGCTCTGGGTCACCGTCTATCAGGAAGACGATGAAGCCTACGACATCTGGGCCAAGGAAGTGGGCGTGCCGACCGAGCGCATCATCCGCATCGGCGACAACAAAGGCGCGCGCTACGCGTCGGACAACTTCTGGCAGATGGCCGATACGGGGCCCTGCGGTCCGTGCTCGGAAATCTTCTACGATCACGGCCCGGACGTCTGGGGCGGCCCGCCGGGATCGCCCGAGGAAGACGGCGATCGCTACATCGAGATCTGGAATCTCGTGTTCATGCAGTTCAACCGCGACGCGCAAGGCAACATGACGCCGCTGCCCAAGCCCTGCGTCGATACGGGCATGGGCCTCGAGCGCATCGCCGCCGTGCTGCAGCACGTGCACAGCAACTACGAAATCGACTTGTTCCAGGCGCTGATCGCCGCCGCCGCGCGCGAAACGGGCGTGACCGATCTCGCGAACAACTCGCTGAAGGTGATCGCCGATCACATCCGCGCGTGTTCGTTCTTGATCGTCGACGGCGTCATTCCGGGCAACGAAGGGCGCGGCTACGTGCTGCGCCGGATCGTGCGCCGCGCCATTCGCCACGGCTACAAGCTCGGTTGCAAGCATGCGTTCTTTCACAAGCTCGTGGCCGATCTCGTCGAGCAAATGGGCGGGGCCTATTCCGAGCTGGCCGATGCGCAGGCGCGCGTCACCGACGTGCTGCGTCAAGAGGAAGAGCGCTTCTTCGAGACGATCGAGCACGGCATGTCGATTCTCGACGAAGCCCTTGCGGCGCTCGAAGCCAAGGGCGGCAAGGTGCTTTCCGGCGATATCGCGTTCAAGCTGCACGACACGTACGGCTTCCCGCTCGATCTCACGGCCGATGTCTGCCGCGAGCGCGAGATGACGGTGGACGAGCCCGCGTTCGACGAGGCGATGTCGCGCCAGCGCGAGCAGGCGCGCGCGGCCGGCAAGTTCAAGATGGCGCAGGGTCTCGAATACTCGGGGGCGAAAACCACGTTCCACGGCTACGAGGAATCGATCTTCGACGATGCGAAGATCGTCGCCTTGTATGTCGACGGTACGGCCGTCGATGAAGTGAAGCATGGCCAGCAAGCCGTGGTCGTGCTCGACCACACGCCGTTCTATGCGGAATCGGGCGGCCAGGTTGGCGATACAGGCCTGCTGGCGAACGCTAGCGTGCGCTTTGCCGTGGCCGATACGCTGAAGGTCCAGGCCGATGTGATCGGCCATCATGGCGCGCTCGAGCAGGGTACGTTGAAAGTCGGCGATGTGGTCAAGGCCGAGATCGATGCCGTGCGCCGCGCGCGCACGGCGCGCAACCACTCGGCGACGCACTTGATGCACAAGGCGCTGCGCGAGGTGCTCGGTTCGCACGTGCAACAAAAGGGCTCGCTCGTCGACGACGAAAGGACGCGTTTCGACTTCGTCCATAACGCGCCGATGACCGATGAGCAAGTGCGCCGCGTCGAAGACATCGTCAATGCCGAAGTGCTCGCCAATGCACCGGGCGTCGTGCGCGTGATGCCGTTCGACGAAGCCGTGAAGGGTGGGGCGATGGCGCTGTTCGGCGAGAAATACGGCGACGAAGTGCGCGTGCTCGATCTCGGGTTTTCGCGCGAACTGTGCGGCGGCACCCACGTGCATCGCACGGGCGACATCGGCTTGTTCAAGATCGTCGGCGAAACGGGTGTGGCGGCCGGCATCCGCCGCGTCGAGGCCATCACGGGCGATAACGCCGTACGCTACGTGCAGGGGCTCGAAAGCCGAGTCAACGCTGTGGCGGCCGCGTTGAAGGCGCAGCCCTCGGAGCTCACGCAGCGCGTCGCGCAGGTGCAGGATCAGGTCAAGTCGCTCGAGAAGGAGCTTGCGGCGCTCAAGTCGAAGCTCGCGTCCAGCCAAGGCGACGAACTGGCGGCGCAGGCTATCGAAGTGGGCGGCGTGCAGGTGCTCGCCGCGACGCTCGAAGGCGCGGACGTCAAGACGCTGCGCGAGACGGTCGACAAGCTCAAGGACAAGCTCAAGCATGCGGCGATCGTGCTCGCGGCCGTCGACGGCGGCAAGGTCAGCCTGATCGCCGGCGTGACGCCCGATGCGAGCAAGAAGGTCAAGGCAGGCGAACTCGTCAACTTCGTCGCGCAGCAAGTGGGCGGCAAGGGTGGCGGCCGGCCGGACATGGCTCAAGCCGGCGGCACCGAGCCCGCAAAGCTGCCTGCGGCGCTCGACGGCGTGAAGGAGTGGGTGCGGGCGCAGTTGTGACGGGTGGCGTGCGCAGCGCCTGATGGGGTCGCCGCTGCCTAGGCGGCTCGCGCTGCGTCGCGCTGCCCGGTTCGACGCAAGCCTCGACGAAGTCGCTTGCGCAGCATTGCGATGGCGAGCGCATCGCTTTGCGGGTCGAGTCCGAACGTCGTTTCATCAAGAACGAGCATGGGCACGTCGACCGCCATCAATCTGGCTAGATGTCGATGCCCACGCGAAATTCGAGATACGACCGGGCGGCCACGTTGGTATGTCTGCGTCGGTCATCACTTCGTCATGAGCGCGCCCCGATAATCTTGCTGGAAGAAAGTCAAGGTTGACTAAAAACAGCGTTGCGAACGCGGCGAGAGACCGCGCGCGACCGACCACGCAACGGGGTTCATCATGACGATCCGCTACCGCATCACCTTATTGGTGCTGCTCATGTTCGTCGCGCTCGCGGGAATCGGCGGCTATGCGACCTATCAAGCGCGGCGCAGCGCAGGCGACGTGCGCCAGGTCACGCAAGGCGTCGTGCCGAGCGCGCTCGCATCGGCCGATCTCGTCTCCGAAGTCAAAGACGTTCAGCTAGCGACGATGACGCTCGTCTATGCGCCGGACGCGAACATGGTCTCGCAGGCGCAGGAGCAACTGAAGGCCAAAAAGGCTGCGTTGCTGCGAGCGCTAGGCGTGCAGGAAAAGGCGGCGGCGAGCCACGCGCAGAAAGGGCTCGTGACCCAGGCGCGCGAAAGCGTAGCCAACTACTTCGCGGCCATCGACGAAACCGAAAAAATGAAGGCCGCGGGCAAGAACGAACTGGCGCAGGCCTATTTGTTCGCGAACGTCGGCGAATATCGCGACGAACTCGAAGGCATCGTCGAGACGATGCGCATCGAGAAGAACCGACAGAAGGACGACGCGATCGGCGCGCTCAACGGCACGCTCGCCACGACGACGACAGCCATCGGGGGCGCGACGGCCGCCGCCATCGCGATGCTGACGGTCATCGGCATTTTGCTCTATCGGCAGATTACCCGGCCGCTCACCCGCATGCAGTCGGAGATGAGCGAGATCGCCGCGAGCCAGGATTTCACGCGGCGCGTGCCCGTCGCGCGCATGGACGAGATCGGGCGCTCGATCGTCGCGTTCAACGACATGATCGAAAAAATCGAGCAAAGCGCTCTGCAGTTGAAACAAAAGACGGCCGACATCCAAGCCATGCTGCAGAACATGCAGCAAGGCATCCTGACCGTCGTCGACGGCGGTGTCGTGCACCGCGAATACTCGGCATTCCTCGAAGCGATCTTCGAGACGGAGGACATCGCAGGCCGCGACGTCATGTCGCTGATCTTCGACGATACGAGCCTCGACGCCGACGCGCGCGCGCAGGTCGAAGCGGCGATCCACGCGTGCATCGGCGAAGACGCCATCAACTTTTCGTTCAACGAGCACTTGCTCGTCAACGAGGTGGCCAAGACGATGCCGGACGGGCGCGCCAAGACGCTCGATCTCAGTTGGTCGGCGATCACCGACGAGACCGACACCGTCATGCGGCTCATGCTCTGCGTGCGCGACGTGACGGAGTTGCGGCGGTTGACCGCCGAATCGACGGAGCAAAAGCGGCAGCTCGAAATGATCGGCGAAATCCTCGCCGTGAGCCAAGACAAGTTCCATCAGTTCGTCGAAAGCGCCAAGGGCTTCATTCACGAAAACGAGCGGATCATCGGCCAGCACGAGCATGCGGACGAATCGGCCGTCGCCGAGCTGTTCCGCAACATGCATACGATCAAGGGCAACGCGCGCACCTATGGCTTGCGCCACTTGACGAGCATCGTGCACGAGGCCGAGCAGCGCTATGACGAGATGCGCCGGCTGCGCGCGGGCGAGGCATGGGACCGCGAGGCTTCGATCGCCGAGCTTGCCCGCGTGAAGCAAGCCGTCGAGCACTACGCGACGATCAACGAAGTCAACCTCGGCCGCAAGGGGCCGGGCGGCATGCCGCATCGCGCGCAAAGCGGCCGCTACATGGTGGTCGACCGGTCGCATATCGATGAGAGCTTGAGACTCGTCGAATCCGTCGATGCAGCCGACGCAGCAGGGCTCGTCGTCATGCGCGACGCCGTGCGCCGCACGCTACGGTTGCTCGATACGGAGCGTTTCGAGGAAGCACTCTCGGGCCCGATCGAATCGCTGCCGTCGCTCGCCAAGGAGCTCGGCAAACCGACCCCGTCCGTTGTGATCGACGACAACGGTTACCGTCTGCGCCGTCACGCGAGCCCCGCGCTGCGCGACGTTTTCATGCATCTGCTGCGCAACAGCGTCGACCACGGGATCGAGCCGGCCGACGCGCGCATGGCCGCAGGCAAGCAAGCGGCCGGGGCCATCGAGATCGAAGTGGGCGTCGATGCGGGCGCGCTGCAAATCACGCTCAGCGACGACGGCCGGGGCCTTGCGCTCGCGCGCATTCGAGCTATCGCCGCCGAACGGGGCTGGGTCGGGCCGCACGACGACCTTGCCGATGAAACCGTGGCGAACTTCATTTTCCGCGCAGGTTTCTCGACCGCCAACGCGGTGACGGAAGTGTCGGGGCGCGGCGTGGGCATGGATGCGGTCAAGGATAGGCTCGAGCGCGAGCACGGACGTATCGAACTGCGCTTCACCGACGATCGTCGTGGGGCGGATTTCCGGCGCTTTCAAACGATCGTCCATCTGCCCGAGTCGTGGGTCGTGGACAGCCTGGGCGCACCCGTGGGCCAGGGCGAACCGGCCGCGCCGAAGGCAAAGCCGGCGCACGACGGCGCGCTGACGTAACCGTGTAACCGTGTAACCGTGGAACGGGCGATCGCTCGGCCGCGCGCGCTGGCGGCGCCGGCACGGCATCGGGGATTGAGCCGATACAGCAGGTTTTGAAGTGGAGTTGGGGAGCATCTTGGTTCTAATGAATGGGATGACGGCGCTGGCGGTGGCGAGCGCCGTGGCGCTTGCGGCGCTCGCCGCGTTCGTCGCGCATGGACGCGCCAATCGCCGCGCAATGCGCGCGCAAGACGAGGCGCTCGTCCGTCTGGCCGACGTGCACGACGCGGAAAAGGCCCGCTATGAAGCCGCCGCGGCGGCGCAGGGGGCGCGCATCGGCGAACTGGAGGCGCAGGGTAGGCAGTTGGCCGAAGCGCTCGCGCTCGAATCGGCGAAACTTGCAGACGCAAGCGCAGCGATCGGCGCTGCAAGAGCGCGCCAAGACGATCTGCTTTCGCACGCGAAACGTATCGAAGGCGAAGCGGCGCGGCTCAAGCAGTTCGCGACGACGTTCGAACGCTGGCACGAGCAAATGATCTCGTTGATGGCGCAAAACCAGGACATGCATCGCAAGAATCACGAGCTCGCGCGCATCGTCAATCACGTGCTGATGGTCTCCCTCAACGCCTCGATCGAGGCGGCGCGCGCCGGCGCGGCGGGGCGTGGGTTTTCGATCGTGGCGGGCGAAGTGCGCGCGCTCGCGACGCGTTCGCAAGAGTTGTCGAAGAGCTATCGCGACAGCCTCGATCGCAACGATTTGGTGACGACGGCGACGTTCCAGGACGTTCAAGCCGGCGGGAAGATGATCACGGCGGCGCTTGCCAGCGTCGAGGCGCTCGCGCAGCAGTTTCAATCGAAGCTCGAACGGAATCCGACGTGATCAGCCAAGCAGCCAAGGATAGTCTCGAGCGCATCTTCTTTCAGGCAGCGCGCACGCGATTGACGACCGATCCCTCGCACGCGTGCGAGGTCGCTCGAGCCGCTTCGTTTGGTCCCGCGGAACAAAGCGCGAGCGCAGAAGTATTCGTCTTGACGATTGCGTCGATCCACTTTCGGATCGTGCTGTTGCTGCAATTGCGCGACGACGAAGCCACGCGCGGCTATTACGCCGGCGTCGCGGCGGATAGGACGCTGCGCGAGGCGGCGATGGAACTCGGCAACCTCTGCTGCGGCGCCATCAATCAGCAGCTCGTCGAACATTTCCCGGACCTGGGGATGTCGACGCCTTATGTCCTGTCCAGCGATTGCATCGGCTACCTGGACGAACTCGCGCCCGAGTACGTCGCCGCCTATGACGTCACCGTCGAGTGCGCCGTACGGGTGCGCGCGACCTTATGCGTTTGCGCAAGCGCGCCGCTCGACTTCACGGCGCAGGTGGCAGACGTCCACGAAAGCGCAGGCGAGCTCGAGCTTTTCTGACTTCTATTTGTTCCGAGAGACGATACATGGCGAAGATTCTGGTGGTGGACGATTCGAGCACCGTGCGCGACGAAGTGGCCGGGTTTCTGCGCAAGAACGGGCTCGATGTCGATACGGCGGTCGACGGCAAGGACGGCCTTGCCAAGATCAAGACCCATCCAGGCGTGCGGCTTGTCGTCAGCGACGTGAACATGCCGAACATGGACGGCCTCACGATGGTCGAAAAAATCCGCGGCGAACTCGCCAATAGCGCGGTCAACGTCATCATGTTGACCACGGAGAGCAGCCCCGCGATGAAGGAGCGCGGCAAAGCCGCCGGCGTCAAGGGCTGGATCGTCAAGCCGTTCAAGGGCGAAGCGGTGCTCGAGACGTTCCGCAAGCTCGCCGGCTAAGGCATAGGGGCGCGAAGCCGTGCGGCGGGCGCGTCCCGCGCCGCTGTCGGCTTGGCGCGCGCGCCGCGCGTCAACGCTTATCGGGCGACTGCCGGCGCTTGCGGTCGCGCTTTGCCCGATGCGGCGATGCGCCCGGCCGGGTCGTCCTGCGCCGGGCTTGCTGGCTCGAGCAACGCCTCGCGCAGCGCGGCGAGAGCGGCCGAGTAGTGGCCGCGGCGCCAGATCAAGAGCGTCGACACGGCGCCCAGTGCGCCGAGCGGATGGACGGCGACTTCGCGCGCGCCGCCCGGCAGCAGTTCCAGCACCGATCGGGGCGCAACGGCGACGCCTGCGCCGGCCGCGACACAGGCGACGATCGCGTGATACGAACCCAGTTCGAGCACGCGCGCCGGCCGTAGGTCGTGCTCGGCGTACCAGCGCTCGACATACGTTCGATACGCGCAGCCGCGCTCGAACGCGACGAGCGTCGAAAGCGCGATGTCGCCTGCGGCGCGAACGGCGCGATGACCGCGCGGCGTAATCATCACCAATTCCTCGCTGAAGACGGGAACCGATTCGAATACGTCGGTGAGCACGGACGGATCGGGCGGCGTGGCGATCAGCCCAGCATCGACTTCGAACTCGCGCACGCGCTCGAGCAAACAACCGGTCGTTCCGGTGCTCAGTTCGAGCTCGACCTCGGGCCAGCGCTGATGATAGGCGGCAAGCACTCGCGGCAGGCGACTGGCCGCCGCGCTCTCCATCGCGCCGAGCGCGAGCCGCCCGCGAGGGCGGTCCTCGCGCACGGCATGGCGCGCTTCGTCGGCCAGCGCAAGCAGGCGTTCGGCGTAAGGCAGCAACGCCTGGCCTGCCGGCGTCAGCACGAGCCGGCGCCCGTCGCGGACGAACAATTCGGCCCCAAGCTGCTGCTCGAGTTGCTTGATGCGCATCGTCACGTTCGATTGGACGCGATTGAGCTTCGCGGCGGCGCGCGTCACGCCGTTCTCGCGCACCACCGCGCGAAAGATCGTCAACGCGGCCAGGTCCATAGTTCTCTCCGAAAGATGGATTGAATCCATATTATTCATTTTTCCTGATGGCCCGCGCAAGGTACCATCGCAAAAAAGGGAATTAGGGCGATGGGGGCAGCGGCGGCACTCGTCATGCTTCCCCCAAGGCGTCACCGCCATGGCCCGTCAACCGATTCGATGCTGCGAGGATTTTCATGGCCCATTCGGATTCGATTCGCGATACCGCTTTTCGGCGCGGCGGCGGCGCCGGCGTGCGCAGCGCCGCGCGCGTCGCCATCGCCTGCATGGTTGCGTTGGCCGTCGCGCTCGGTGTGGGCCGATTCGCGTTCACACCGCTCCTGCCCGTGATGCTGCACGCCGGCGCACTCGACCTGAGGGAGGGGGGACTGCTGGCTTCGGCCAATTACGCCGGGTACTTCGTCGGCGCGCTGACTTGCGCGTTTTTGCCCGTCGAACACGCACGGATGGTGCGCGCCGGGCTGCTGGCTACCGTCGCGCTCACGCTTGCGATGGGGCTCCTGACCCGCTTTCCCGTCTGGGTCGCCGTGCGGTTCGTGGCCGGCGTGGTCAGCGCTTGGACGTTCGTCTTCGCTTCCCAGTGGGGGCTCGCGCAGCTGGCGCGGCTCGGGGCGCCGGCCTGGAGCGGCGTCATCTATACCGGGCCGGGCATCGGCATCGTGGTGACGGGGCTGCTTGCCGGAGCGGTTGTCCGTCAGGGGCCGGCATTCGGCTGGCTGATGTTCGGCGCGCTGTGCGCGGTCTGCACGGCGGGCGTGTGGCGCGCCTTCGCCCCATGGGCGGCGCGCGCGGGCGGCGCCGTACCCAGGTCGAGCGAGGCTTCCCGTGCGCCTTCGCCGGCGCCCCCGGCCGGTCGAGGGACTTCGCCCAAGGCGCCCCGCGCGGGCGGGGCGTCGCCGATGAGCGCGGCCGATCGCCGCTACCAAGGGATCGGGCTCGTCGTGCTCTATGGCATGCCCGGGTTCGGCTACATCATCACGGCGACGTTCCTGCCCGTCATCGCCCGCCATGCGCTGCCGGGGTCCAATTGGCCCGATCTATTCTGGCCGATGTTCGGCGCGGCGCTGATCCCGGGATCGCTGCTCGCCGCACGTCTGCCGGCGCAGTGGGACAACCGCCTGCTGCTGGCGGGCTGCTACATCGTTCAAGCCGTCGGGATCGCGCTCGGTATCGTGCTGCCCACCGCGGTCGGGTTCGCGCTCGGCAGCGTTCTGATCGGTCTGCCGTTTACGGCCATCACGCTGTTCGCCATGCGCGAGGCGCGGCGGCTGCAAGGCGAGCATGCCGCCGGTTTGATGGGCTACGCGACAGCGGCATACGGCGTGGGCCAGATCGCCGGGCCGCTGATCGCCGCGCCGATTGCGGCGCGTGTCGGTTCGTTCGCGCCCGCGTTATGGCTCGCGGCTGCCGTATTGCTCACAGGTGCGGTCGGTCTCGTGTGGCTCGCGATTCGATCGAGATCGGACAGGGACTGAGGCGGTACACGAGGCACGCGCCGGTCCAAAGCCGCTAGAATTAGCGCGTTTCGGCCATCGGCGCCGAGTGCCCGCATCCTTTCATATTCATGAGCGACTATCGTTTTTGTCCGCGCTGCGCGAGCACGCTCGTCGAGCGGCCGGGGCAGTAACGCGGCGCTGCCCGTTCGGCCGCACCCGGCCTCGTTCGCCGCTCCTTCCTTTCCACCGTCATCGGCCCGGCATCATGAGCAAACCTACGCCCGCTTCGCGCGACGACTACCGGCATTTTCTCGCGATCACCACGCGCTGGATGGACAACGACGTTTATGGCCATGTCAACAACGTCGTCTTCTACAGCTACTTCGATACCGTGGTGAACGAATATCTGATTCGCGCCGGCGTGCTCGACTTCGAACAGGGCGAGACGATCGGGCTCGTCGTCGAGACGCAGTGCAACTACTTCTCGCCGCTCGTGTTTCCCGAGCGCGTCGAAGCGGGGTTGCGCGTGGCGCACATCGGCGCGTCGAGCGTGCGGTACGAAGTGGCGCTGTTCAAGGAAGGCAGCACGCACGCCGCCGCGCAGGGGCATTTCGTGCATGTCTACGTCGATCGCGCAACCCGTCGTCCCGCCGCGCTGCCCGCGCCGTTGCGCGCAGCGCTGGCGCCGCTCGCCGTGTGCGGCGACGAGCGCGATCGTCACGGCGATCGCGAGCGCGCCTGACGTGCAAGCGTTCGCGGTCTCGACCCTCGACGGCATCAGCTACGGGCTGCTGCTGTTCATGCTGTCGGCAGGGCTCACGCTGATTTTCAGCATGCTGGGGGTGCTCAACTTCGCTCATGCGAGCTTCTACATGCTGGGCGCTTTTCTCGGCTACAGCATCGCCACGCATGCCGGGTTCGTCATCGCGCTCGCAGGCGCGCCGGCCGTCGTCGGCGTCGCGGGGGCAGGGATCGAACGCTTGCTGCTGCGTCGCGCACGGGCGGGCGGTCCGCTGCACGAGTTGCTTCTGACCTTCGGCCTCGCCTATCTGCTCGCGGAGTTCGTCAAGCTCGTATGGGGCCTCGGTAGTTTGTCGATCTCGTTGCCGGCGGTGCTCGACGGTCCACTGGTCCAGTTCGGCGGAACGACCTTCTCGCGCTACCGCGCATTCATGATGACGGTCTCGCTCTGCACCCTCGCGGCGTTGTACTTGCTCTTGCACACCTCGCGCACGGGACTCGTACTGCGCGCGGCGTTGACGCATCGGCATGCTGTCGAGGCGCTGGGTCACGACGTTCCTCGCATCGGGACGCTCGTATTCGCGGTAGGCGCCGCGCTCGCGGCGCTGGCCGGCGTGATCGGCGCACCGCTTGCCGTCGTCGAGCCGGGCATGGCCGAAGCGATGGGCTCGATCGTGTTCGTCGTCGTGATCGTGGGCGGGCTTGGCTCGCTGGGCGGCGCGTTTGCGGCTTCGCTGCTGATCGGATGCGTGCAGACATGGGCGGTCGGCAGCACGGCGTCGCTCGATTCGCTCTTTCGCTTGGCCGGCGTGAGCCTGCCGACGGCTTGGGCCTCGCTCGGTGTTTCGCAGGTCGCGCCGCTCGTGCCGTACGCGCTGCTCGTCGCCGTGTTGGCCTGCCGTCCGCGCGGACTTTTCGGAAGGCGCGAGGACGATGCGTAAGTCCAGCGCGCAAGCGGGGCGCGATTCGAGAGGGGGGCACACGCCGCATGCTCGTGCGGCTAGCGCCGCCGATCGTCGCGGCCCGAAGCTGTCTTGGGTGTGGGTCGCGGTGCTGCTCGCGGCGCCGTTCGTTTTCGTGCGCGAAAGCTGGTTGTTCGCTTACCTCGCTCAAGCGGCGGCGATGATCGTCTTCGCGCTGTCGTACAACTTGCTGCTCGGCGAAACGGGGCTTCTTTCGTTCGGCCACGCCGCCTATGCAGGGCTTGGCGCGTTCGCCGCGGCGCAACTGTTCGCGCGCGGCGGCATCGCTCTGCCATGGCTGCCGCTTGCGGGCGGCGCGGCCGGGGCGGCGTTCGGCGTGCTGTTCGGTGCAATCGCCACCCGGCGAGCGGGCACCGCGTTCGCCATGATCACCCTCGGCGTCGGAGAACTCGTCGCCGCCGCCGTATGGACGCTGCCCGAAGGATTCGGCGGCGCGGCGGGCGTTCCCATCGATCGCGGCAGCGGCCCGCCTTGGGGAGGTTGGACGTTCGGGCCGCCGCGCGAAGCCTATGCGGTCATCGCTTGTTGGACCGCGCTTTCGATCGTCGCGATGTACGCGCTTACCCGCACGCCGCTTGCACGCATAGCCAACGCGGTGCGAGACAACGCGACGCGCGTCGAAGCACTCGGCATCGATCCCAGACGCATTCGCCTCGCGATGTTCGTCTTCGCGGCGTTCTTTGCCGGCGTCGCCGGCACATTGACGTTGATCGACGTCGAGGTGGCTTCCGCGGAAAGCGTGGCCATGACGCGCTCGGGGGCGGTGCTCATCGCTACGGTCATCGGCGGATCGTCTGCTTTTTTCGGCCCCGTCGTCGGCGCGCTCGTGCTGACCGCAATGAGCGTGGCGCTGGCCGGCGTGACGCGCGCGTGGCCTGCTTATCTCGGCTTGCTGTTCATTGCGGTCGTGCTGCGTTCGCCGCAGGGCATGGCCGGTTGGGGGCGCGCGCTTCGCATTCGTGTCGCGCGCGACGGCATT
The DNA here is from genome assembly GCA_036384755.1 of Trinickia sp. Lineage (GTDB taxonomy): Bacteria > Pseudomonadota > Gammaproteobacteria > Burkholderiales > Burkholderiaceae > Trinickia. The sequence continues at coordinate 77,751 of DASVLS010000028.1, forward strand.
CGCTCCGTGGTGCGCGACGATGCGCTCGCCGCGCTTGCGGCAGCAGCTTGGCTTGCCGCGCTCGTCATCGTCGTCGAATCGCTCTACGCGCTGCGCTTTACCGCCGATGCGGGGGGCGCATGGCATGTCGGGCCGTTCGTATTCGACCTCCGCACGCCTTCGAGTTGGTGCATCGTCGCCGCACTGAGCGCGGTCGGCGCGGCGGCGTGGCGCCTGTCTTTGCGGGCGCGGCGACGGGCCGGCGCCGAAGGGGGCAAGCTATGACGAGCGTGCACGATGCGCTGCGCCTGCAAGGCGTGACCCGGCGCTTCGGCGGGACGCCGGTACTGAACGGCGTCGATCTGGCGGTTGCGAGGGGCGAACGTCACGCTTTGATCGGTCCGAACGGTGCGGGCAAGTCGACGCTGTTCAACGTCATCGGCGGCATGCTACGTCCCGATGCCGGAACGATCCGGCTCGACGGCGTCGACGTCACCGGGCGCAGGCCCCATCGGCTCGCGCGCGCGGGCTTGGGCCGCAGTTTTCAGACGACGCGTGTCTTCGCACGCCTGAGTGTGCTGGAGAACTTGCGCTGCGCGGCATGGTGTGGTGACGCGACCGCGCATGCCGGCCGCTTCTCGTTCGCGGCGTTGTCGAGCTGGACGCGCTGGTGGCGGCCCTCGCGCGAGATCCACGAGCGTGCCGCGCGCGTGCTCGCCGATCTCGCACTCGAACATGCGGCGCAATGGCCGGCGGGGACGCTGGAGTATGGCGCGCAGCGCCGGCTCGATCTGGGAATCGCGCTGGCAAGCGGCGCACGCACGTTGTTGCTCGACGAGCCCACGGCCGGCATGAATCGCGACGAGGCGGCGCGCACGATCGAATGGTTGCGCAATGTCAGCGGCGGCAAGACGCTGCTCGTGATCGAGCACGACATGGATGCGGTGTTCGCGCTTGCCGACCGGGTCTCCGTGCTCGTTCAAGGGCGCATCGTCGCGACGGGCACGCCTGCCGAGATCCGTGCCGACGCGCGCGTGCGCGAAGCGTATCTGGGCGTGCCGCCTGGCGGGGAGGTCTCTTGACGGCCTTGCTCGAAGCGCGTTCGCTGCGCGCCTGGTACGGCGATGCGCAGGTATTGCACGGGGTCGATCTATGCATCGATGCGGGCGAGCTCGTCTTGCTGTGCGGGCGCAACGGCTCGGGGCGGTCGACGTTGGCGAAGGCGCTCGTCGGGCTCGTGCGTCGCGCGGGCTCGGTCATGTTCGACGGCGAACAAACGATCGCATGGCCGACGTACGAGATCGCGCGTCGCGGCATCGGTTATGTCGCCGAGCAGCGCGAGGTATTCCCGACGCTTTCCGTCGAAGACAATCTGCGGCTCGGCATCAAACCCGGTGCGGGGCGCACGGCCGCGCGCCGCATCGGCGAGGCGTTCGAGCAGTTTCCGATGCTGGCGCAGCGGCGCGCGACCGCGGCGGGCGCGCTCTCGGGCGGGGAGCAGCAAATGCTCGTGCTCGTGCGGGCGCTGATGGGCGAGCCGCGTCTGCTCATCGTCGACGAGCCGACGGAAGGCCTGGCCCCGCAAGCCGTCGCTGCCGTGGCCGATTGCTTGAAAGCGCGGTGCGAGCAGGGCGGCGCCGTGTTGTTGATCGAACAGCGGCTGACGATGGCGCATCGCTTGGCCGATCGCACCGCGGTGATGGGCCATGGGCGCATCGTGTTCGATGGGGCGCCGCAGGCGCTCGATGCGCGAACCGTCGACGAATGGATCGCATTGGGCGGCCAACGTCGAGCTAGCTGAGCGGATTCTCGCCATAGGCACGACTGAACCGAACGCGATCGGCGTGAAGCGCAAGGCCTATGGCGCAACGGCCTCGCGCTTCGACGTTCGGCGTATCGCTACCCCGCATCGCGCTGGGCAATCCAATCGTGCGCCGGATCGTTCTTGAAATGCCAAACCCGTTGCGGGCCGGCCATGACGTTCAGATAGTACGAATCGTATCCGTAGGGGACGACGACCGGGTGATAGCCGCGCGGCACCATGACGACGTCGTGATCTTCGACGGCCATCGACTCGTCGATGTCGCGCGCATCCGTATAAACGCGCTGGAACGCAAACCCTTGAGGCGGGTTGAGCCGATGGTAGTACGTTTCTTCGAGCGCGCTTTCGACCGGGATCTGATCGGCGTCGTGCTTATGCGGCGGATAGCTCGACGAATGCCCGCTCGGCGTTCGCACTTCGACGACGAGCAACGACTCGGCCGGCTCCGTTTGAGGAAGGATGTCGCAGACGTAGCGCGTGTTCAGTCCCTTTCCGCGCACCGACCGCTTCATCTGCGATGGCTCGATGAGCCTCGACGGATACTTCCCTTTAGCCGGCGCGCTGGCGACGCCGAGTTCCGCGTCGCGCTCGGCGCGCACGGTCGCGCGCACGTTCGGCGGCACGTAGAGGGCGTACGGGGCGGCGTCTTCGAACACGCTGTCGCGCGCGCCGACGCTCGTGAAACGCGCACCGTCCGCTTCGATCGAAACGGCGCCCGACAACACGACGATGCACGACTCGCGCGCGGTCTCGTGAATGTAGAGCACTTCGTCCCGTGCGAGCCGATAGGCGGCGAAGCCGACGTAGCGCCAAGCCGCCGATTCGGGGGTGACGCGCGCGATGGTCATGCCTTCGCGCTGGGCTTTGACTAGCAGGCTCATGCTGTCTCCTTGACGGGCGTGGCCGCCGCGTCGACGAGTGCGCGCAGCGTCCGATAGCCGAGCTGCGCATACTCGTAGCTCGGCGCGATGGCCGGATCTTGCTCGGCTTCGACGACGAGCCACCCGCGATAGCCGTGGCGCTTTAGCCCCGCGATGACGGCCGCGAAATCGACCGCGCCGTCGCCGGGCACCGTGAACGCGCCGTTGATGACGGCTTCGAGGAAGCTCCAATCCCGATTGCGCGCGAGCTTGACGACATCGGGACGGACGTCCTTGCAATGCACGTGACAGATGCGCGACGCGTAGGCATCGAGCATCGCGAGCGGGTCGCCGCCCGCAAACGTGATATGGCCCGTATCGAGCAGCAGCCCCACTGCATCGCTCGTGCGCTGCATCAGGTTGTCGACGTCGGCCGGCGTTTCGACGTAGGCCCCCATGTGGTGATGATAGGCGACGCGCACCCCTTGCGAGCGCGTGTATTGCGCGAAGCGATCGACGCGCTCGGCGTAAGCATCCCACTGCTCGGCCGTGAAGAAGCGCGGGCGCCGATAGAGCGGCACGGGCGAGCCTTGGATCGTCTGCGCGACTTCGCCGTAGACCATGACGTCGGCCCCGTTCTTGGCGAGCAGTTCGAGGTGCGGGCCGACGGCCTCGATTTCCGCTTCGGCGGTGCGTTCCGCGAGTCGTCCGGAGTACCAGCCCGATACCAGCGCGAGATCGTATTGGGCGAGCAGCGCCTTGAGCGCGGCAGGTTCGCGCGGAAATTTGTTGCCGAGTTCGAACCCCTCGTAGCCGATCGCGCGGCCTTCGGTCAGAGCGACGGACAGCGGCGTTTCGCCGCCGAGCGAGGGCAGATCGTCGTTCATCCAGGAGAGCGGATTGACGCCGATGCGCACTTGAAAATCGGTCATGCTGCGTTCCTTTGTTCGCGTGATGTTGCGTTTCGATGTCGAGGCGGTCAGCGGAGATCGCGCCCGCCGTCGCGTTCGACGCCGCGGTTCTCGGCGGACACGCCGCTACGCTGCGCGATCTGCGCCTCGTACGCAGCGCGCGCGGTGCGCACCGCCTCTCGTGTCGAGACCTCCGGTACGGCCACTTCCCACCACCAGCCGCCGTCGTCCGTCGTGCGCGCCGGGTCGGTATCGATCACGACGACCGACGTGCGATCGGCTGCCCGCGCACGCACGAGGGCCGCTTCGAGCGCGGCGACGTCGGCGACATGCTCGGCATACGCGCCGAGCGAGCGCGCATGCGCGGCGAAGTCGATCGCCGGCGCGCCCAATGGCCCCTGCAGACAATCGTCGAGCAGATTGTTGAACGGCGCGCCGCCGCAGGCCTGCTGCAGCCGGTTGATGCAGCCGTAGCCGCGGTTGTCGAGGACGACGACGATGAGCTTGGCGCCTAGCATGACCGACGTGGCGATTTCGCTGTTCATCATCAGATAGCTGCCGTCGCCGACGAAGACGATGACCTCGCGCTCGGGCCGCGCCAGCTTCGCGCCGAGGCCGCCTGCAATTTCGTAGCCCATGCACGAGTAGCCGTATTCGACGTGATAGCCGCCCGGGCGGCCGGCACGCCAGAGCTTGTGCAGCTCGGCCGGCAGCGTGCCGGCGGCGCAGACGGCGATATCGGCCTCGGGCGAGCCCGCGCCCGAGCGTTGCACGGCGCCGATCACGTCGGCGTCATAGGGTAGGGCGCCTGGCGTGCGAGGGGCGTGCGTGCGGGACGCGACCGTTTCTCGCCAAGCGTCGCATAGCGTCCGGGCTCGTTGCGTCCAGTCGGGGTTCGCTTGCCAGCCGCCCAGCCGTTCGCTGAGCGCATCGAGCGTGGCGCGCGCATCGCCGAGCACGGTGCTCGCGCGATGCTTGAGCGCGTCGAACGCATTGGCATTGATGCCGATGACATCGGCTCGTGCGAAGAGCGTGTTCGATCCGGTGGTGAAATCCTGCAAGCGCGTGCCGACTGCGATGACGCAATCGGCCTCGTTCGCGAGCGCATTTGCGGCGCTTGCGCCCGTGACGCCGACGGCGCCCGCATTGAGCGGATGATTCCACGGCAGCGCGCCTTTTCCCGCTTGCGTTTCGCCGACGGCGACGCCGTGCCGCTCGGCGAACGCGCGCAGCGCGTCGGCGCCCCCGCGGCTGTAAAGCACGCCGCCGCCCGCCACGATGACGGGACGCGACGCGCGCCGCAGCGCGTCGAGGGCGGTCTGAAGCTCGTCTTCGCCGGGGGTCGGCGCGTGAAAGCGCACGAGCTGCGGCTCGAAGAACGCACGCGGATAATCGTAGGCCATCGCTTGCACATCTTGCGGCAACGCGAGCGTGACGGGACCGGCGAGCGCGGCGTCGGTCAGCACGCGAATCGCACGCGGCAGCGCGGTCAGCAATTGCGCCGGATGCACGATCCGATCGAAATAGCGCGACACGGGCTTGAGCGTGTCGTTGGCCGAGACGCCGCCGTCGTGGAAGTCTTCGACTTGCTGCAGCACGGGATCGGGCGCGCGCGAGACGAAAATGTCGCCGGGCAGCAGCAGCACCGGCAGGCGGTTGACGTGCGCGAGCGCCGCCGCCGTGACGAGGTTCGTCGCACCGGGCCCGATCGATGTCGTGACGGCCATCATGCGGCGGCGGAAATGCGCTTTGGCATAGGCGATGGCGCTATGGGCCATCGCTTGCTCGTTGTGAGCGCGGTAGGTCGGCAGCGTCTCGCGATGCTGATAGAGCGCCTCGCCGAGGCCCGCGACATTGCCGTGGCCGAAGATGGCGAACACGCCGCCGAATAGCGGCTCGGTCGACACGCCGTCGTCGCTCGTCGAACGTTGCGCGGCCAGGTAGCGCACGAGCGCTTGCGCCGCGGTCAGCCGAATCGTCGAAGGCTGCGCCGCGCTGTGTCCGGCATCGGCGGCGCCGGCGCTCATCGTCGTTTCTTCGATGCGTCCGTTCATCACGCCGCCTCCCGCCGCGTGGCGCGCGGCTCGCCGGCCTCGGTTTCGGCGCGCGCGGCGCGCCACGCTCCGATCAACTTCTCGAACGTTTCACGCACGCGAGCGACGAGCCCCGCATCGTCGATCTCGCCGGCCAGCCACGCGCGGCCCGGTTCGTGGAAAATCGTCCGCCCGACCGTGAAGCCCTTGCAGGTCTTCGATGTGGCCGCTGCGCGAAAGCCGGCGCTGAGCACGTCGACGCTCGCCGACAAGCCGAGCAGCACGACGCCGCGGCAGTACGGATCGCGCTCGGCGATGAGCGCGTCGATCGCTTGCCATTGTTCCGCCTGCAAGGGGGCGAGCTTCCACCATTCGGGCTGGATGCCCAGGTTGTAAAGGCGCTTGAGCGCTCGGAACACGGTATCGGACGCGGCGGGCAGCCCTTCCCGCTGTGGCGGAATCACTTCGAGCAGCAACTCGTGCCCGCTCGCTTGCACGGCGTCGTAGAGCGCGCGCAGTTGCGCTTCCTGCTCGATGCGCTCGGCGACGGGGGCGTCGGGGTGGTATTGGACGAGACACTTGACGACATGCTCGTGAGGCCAGGAGACGAGCGCCGTGCCGACCGATCGTCCATGCTGAAAGACGAGCGGCAGCGAGCCCGGCAGCTCGACGGGCCGGCCGATCCACCAGCCGCGGCCGGTGGCTGCGTTTAGCGCATCCTGACCGTAGCGATCGTCGATCAGCACGCCGATGCGCCCTCGAAGCTCGAGCGCGGATTCCGTTTGCGCGACGGCGTCGACGAGCAAGCGCTTGAGTTCGGGAATGCGCGTTTCGTCGGCGCCTGTCTGCTGAGCGAGTTCGAAGAACTGGTTGCGATGATCGAACGCGAAGCCGAGCACTTCGTCGTGCGCGGTGCGTTTGACGCTGACGCGATGCAGTCGCGCGAGCGCGGCGTCGAGATCGGGCCGGCGCATCCGTACGGGGTCGCGAGCGAGTGCTTCACGCAAGTAGTCGAGCTCGGCCGGCGTCGGCATCGCCGGCGCACAGCCGTGGCGCGAGACGACGAGCGCTCCGCAAAGGTTGGCCGTATGGGCGCAGCGCGCGAGCGGCGCATCGCGCAGCCATTCGGAAAGAAATCCGGAAGCAAACGCATCGCCGGCGCCGAGCACGTTCAACACTTCGACTTGCATGCCGTGCTCGGTCGGCGCGTCGTCGATCGAGGCCGGCACCTTGCCTTGGACGATCGAGCATCCGAGCGGACCGCGTTTGACGACGAGCGTCGCGGGCGTGACGGCGCGCACCATGGCCAGGGCATCGATGAGCTCATGCTTGCCGCCGGCGATGCGGAATTCTTCCTCGGTGCCGATCACGAGATCGAACAGCGGCAGGATGCGCTGCAGGTGGGCGGTGACGCTTTCGTTCGCGATGAAGCGCGTTTCGCCGTCGGCCTTGCCCGTCAATCCCCATAGCACGGGGCGGTAGTCGATATCGAGCACGGTGCGAACCTGATTGCGGCGCGCGTATTCGAGCGCCTTGCGGCTCGCGCGGTTCACGCGTTCGGTCGAGAAGTGCGTGCCCGTGATCAGCAATGCCTTGCTGGAAGCGATGAACGCTTCGTCGAAGTCGCTTTCGTCGACCGCCATGTCGGCGCAGTTTTCTCGATGGAAGACGAGCGGGAACGTGTCGCGGTCTTTGATGCCGAGCAGGACGAGGGCCGTGAGCCGCTCGGGGTCGACGCGTGTATGACTGACGTCGCAGCCTTCGCGTTCGAGCGTTTCGGTCAAGAACCGGCCCATGTGGTCGTTGCCGACGCGCGAGAGCATCGCCGAAGCGAGCCCGAGCCGCGCGCAGCCGAAGGCGATATTGGCCGACGAGCCGCCGAGATACTTGGCGAAACTCGTGACGTCCTCGAGCCGGGCGCCGATCTGCTGCGCGTAGAGATCGGTCGCGAGCCGGCCGAGGCAAATGATGTCGCGCGTGCGGCCCGGCGCGAACCGGCTTTCGGTCGTAGGAGAAGTGGGTGAGGCTGCCATGGAGGAGTCCTGAGTGAGCGTCGTGTTTCGCGTTAGATCGTTGCGCCGTCGAGCTCGGCAATCATCTTTTGCATTTCCGCGCCGCCGGCCATCATGTCGAGCACGGCTTCCTTGCTGATCGTGTCCTTCGTGAACGTGCCCATCGACCGGCCGCGGTTGAGCAGCGTGAACGAATCGCCGATGGGGTAGGCGTGATGCACGTTATGCGTGATGAAAATGACCGAGATCCCGCGCTCGCGCGCCTTGTGAATGAGCTTGAGCACGTTGAAACTCTGCTTGACGCCGAGCGCGGCCGTCGGTTCGTCGAGAATCAGCACGCGGGCGCCGAAATGAATGGCGCGTGCGATGGCGAGGCACTGCCGCTCGCCGCCCGACATCGTGCCGATCGGTTGATTCGGATCGCGCACGTGGATGCCCATCTCGGCCAATTTGTCGCGCGCCGTCGTCGCGGCCGTTTCGATGTCGAGGACGTTTAGGAATCCGAATCGCTTGCGGCTCGGCTCCCGGCCCATGAAGAAGTTGCGCGCGACCGAGAGCAGCGGCACGAGCGCCAAGTCTTGATAGACCGTGGCGATGCCCAGGTCGAGCGCGTCCTTGGGCGAGCCGAACTGCACCGGTTGACCGTCGACGAGATACTGGCCCTCGCTTGGCCGGTGCACGCCGGCCAGCGTCTTGATCAGCGTCGATTTGCCGGCGCCGTTGTCGCCGAGCAGGCAATGCACTTCGCCTCGCCGAAGCCGCAGCGTCACGTCCTTGAGCGCAATGACGCTGCCGAAATAGCGGCTGACGTTTTCGAGCGCGAGGATGTAGTCCGCGTTTTGATCGGGCGTGGGGGTAGCGTCAGTCATCGTTTTCTCCGTCGATCAACGCGATGCCGCGACACGGCTGCGCACGTAATGGTTGAAGAGCACGGCGAACAGCAGCATCAGGCCGAGGAAGACGCGGAACCAATCCGAATCGATGCTGGTGTAGGTGATGCCGATCTGCACGACGCCGAAAATCAGCGAGCCGAAACATGCGCCGACGACCGAGCCATAGCCGCCCGTGAGCAGCGAGCCGCCGATGACGGCTGCGATGATCGCTTCGAATTCCTTTTGCAAGCCGCGATCGGCGGCGGCCGAGCCGATGTCGCACACCTGAAGGACGGCAAAGAGGCAAGCGCAAAAGGCGGTGAGCACGAACAGGCGAATCTTCACGCGGCGCACGGGAACGCCCACGTTTTTCGCGGCATTCGCATCGCCGCCCACGGCGAAGATCCAGTTTCCGAAGCGCGTCTTGGCGAGCGTGAACGCACACACCGCGGCCAACGCAAGCCACCAGACGATGACCTTCGGCACGCCCGGCACGAGCGGTTGTCCGGAATCGAGCAGTTTGACGAGACCGATATGACCGAGCCAGCGGAACAGGCCGTGGAACGCCACGCCCTGAAAGAGCGTATGAGCCAAGGCGCTATGCGCCGCCACGTCGCCCACGCCGGAGATGATCGTGCGATCGGCGAACATGACCGACAGCGCGAGCGTCAGGCCGCGCAGAATGAACATGAACGCGAGCGTGACGATGAAAGAGGGTAGCCGCGTGCGCATCACGAGATAGCCGTTGAGCGCGCCGAGCAACATCGATCCGACGAAGGCGAAGACGATCGCGAGTTCGATCGGCCAGTGAAAATACATAGTCGGCAAGGCGACCATCATGCCGGCGAAGCCGATCATCGAGCCGATCGACAGATCGAACTCGCCCGCGATCATGAGCAGGCAGGCGCCGACGGCGATGATGCCCAGATAGGCGGCGACCTGCGACCAATTCATGATGCCGTCGAGATTGAACATGCCGGAATCGCCGGCGCCGACGGCAAAAACCAGAAACACCATCACGGTGCCCGCGAGCGAGGCGAACTCGGGGCGGGATAAGAACTGCTTGAACCACGATTCGCTGCGCACCCGCTCGTCGGCCGCGCCTTGCGGGTCCGACTGCTCGGGTTTGCGGAGGTTGGCGTGGAAGTGATCGGCGACGCCCATCGAATGTCTCCTTGGCGCGCGGTGCGAACGGTCGGTGAACGACGGCTCGCACCGCGCTGTCATGCTAGATAGCTGGATTGCAAAACCCGTTGACGAACGGCTCGTCGATGCGGCGACTCGGTCGTTCGATCACTCGATCGTTGCAGTCGCGTCGAGATCGAGATCGAGGTCGAGCGCCGGGCGACGACCGACGAGTCGTTATGCATCCCGTTCGTTCAGCGGTACTGCCCCGCGTATTTGACGACCTTGTCGACGTTGGCCTTTGTAATGAAGCCCGGACCGGAGAGAATCGTGTCTGGCTGATAGACGGGCGCAAGCCCGTAGGTCTCGAGTCGAGCCTGGAACTTCGCGTTGCCCTGCAACGCTTTCTCGATCTTGAGCGGATCGCGCGTGTGTTCCTTCTTCGCGATCGCCAGCACGGCGACGGCCAAGTAGCCCTGCAGGTACGGCTGCTGATCGATGGCGAATTGGATCGTGCCGTCGCCGATTGCCTTGGCGATATCGTCGTCGAAGTCGAACGTCGCGAACCAGATCTTGCCCGCGAGGCCCATGTCCTTGAGCGCGCGGATCGTTGGGTCGGCCGAGAGCGGCCCGAGCGCCAGCACGGCTTGCGTGTTCGGATGGTTGCGCAGGTAGGCTTCGACCTTCGACTTCACGCCGTTCGGGTCTTGGCCCGCGTCGAGCGTCGACGACTTGAAGTTGACGCCGAGCGCTTCGGCAAAGCCGCGGCAGCGTTCGAACGAAGCCGGGTTCGTCGCGTAGTGGTTCACGCAAAGGAAAGACTTGATGCCCGCGGCCTTGGCCTTCTGACCGGCGGCGTGGCCCGCGACGTATTCGGGCTGGCCGATGTGCATGATGGCGCCGAGCTTTTTGCTTTGCTCGAGCGTGCCCGAGTTGATCGTCACGAGCGGGATCTTCTTGTCCGTGATCCGCTTGATCGAGCTCTTGAGCACGTCGAAGTCGGCGATCGTCGTCGCCACGCCGTCATAGTTGCGGGCGGCGGCCTGCTCGACCAAGCGCGACATGTCCGACAAATCGCCGTTCGGCGGGTTGCGGTAGTCGGTTTCGACGTTGAAATCCTCGTCTGCCTGCTTGATGGCGTTCTTGATCGTGTTCCACCACGAGTCGGAGTCGGGGGCATGGCTGATCAACACGAATTTGGCGTCGGCTGCGTGGGCCGGCTGGACCGCGAACGGACCGAACGCCAATGCGATCGCGGACGTGAATGCCGCGGCGAACGTCCTCAGAGCGGCCTTGCGGGTGCAAAGTCTCATTTGTCTCCACCTATTCGAAGTTATGTCGTTGGGAGCGACGTGCGGACCTGCATGCGTCGCTCACGACACAGAGTAGGCGAAGTCGTCGGCGATTGCAAAGAAAATTTCATTGGAACGAGAAATGGAAAATCCATTCCATTTTGCGGTGGGCGTGCCTATAATCCGCATCGTCGGGAGGCGTGGGTCGTGGGCGCCGGTCGATGCGCGATCCATCGGCATCGGACGGGACCATCGCTCGGCACCCGCTTAAAAGGACAAGAGCCATGCAGGAAGAGACCACCGACGAGTTGCCGAGCGTCGACGAACTGATGCAGCGCGTCGCCGAATCGTATGACTCGCTGCCGCGTCAATTGAAGAGCGTCGCGTCGTACCTGGAGCAGCATCGTTCGAGCGTGATGGTCGATCGCACGAGCGACATCGCTGCCAGTTGCGGCGTCCATCCCTCGGCCGTCGTGCGTTTCGCGCAGCGCTTCGGGTTCTCGGGGTTTTCCGATCTGCAGGAAGTGTTCAAGCAGGCGTACGCGGGCCAAAGCCCGTCGGGGCAGACGTACAAGCAGCGCATTCGCCGGCTCATCGACGAGAAGCCCGGGCGGCTGTCGGGCGGCAACGTCGCGCGGGAATTCGTCGCCGCATGCCGCAACGGGCTAGACGAACTCGAGGCGACGCTCGACGACGAGCAGTTCGAAGCGGCCGTGTCGATGCTGCAGCATGCGGAGAACATTTACGTGGTCGGCGTGCGGCGCTCGTTCGCGGTGGCGAGCTATATCGTCTATGCACTGCAGCACACGGCCAAGCGCGTGCACCTGATATCGGGCTTCGGCGGCATGTTCCGCGAGCAGATCCGCAGCGTGAAAAAGGGCGACGTCGTCATTGCGATCAGCTTCGAGCCGTACGGCCGAGAGACGCAGTACTGTCTGCGGATCGCGCATCATCATCAAGCGCAAACGCTCGTCATCACCGACAGCCGTTTGTCGCCGCTTGCGCGTTACGCCAGCGCGCAGTTGTTCGTGAAAGAAGGCAGCGCGTTCGCGTTTCGCGCGCTGACGAGCACCATTTGCTTGTGCCAGGCGCTGTTCGTCGCGCTTGCGTACCGGCTCGAATTGAACGTGGAAGAATCCAAGGACACCGGAGGATACGATGACTAATGCAAGAAGCGGCGTGATCGACGTCGCAGTGTTCGGCGCGGGCCGCATCGGCCGAATTCATGCGGGCAATCTCGCGCGGCACCCGGGGGCGCGCCTCAAATATGTGATCGACGTCGATCGCGTTGCAGCCACCGCGCTCGCCGCGCAATACGGCGCGATGGTGGTCGAGGCCGACGTCGCGCTGGCCGACGAATCCGTCGGCGCTTCGGTGATTTGCTCGAGCACCGATACCCATGCCGATCTGATCGAACGCTCGGCCGCCGCCGGCAAGCACGTCTTCTGCGAAAAGCCCGTCGACCTCGAACTCGAACGCGCCCGTGCGTGCGCGCGCGCTGTCGAAGCCGCGGGCGTGGTCTGCATGATCGGTTTTCAGCGCCGCTTCGATCCGACCTTCGCGGCCGTCAAGGCGCGGCTCGACGCCGGCGAAATCGGCACGCCGGAGATGCTCGTCGTCACGAGCCGCGACCCCGGTGCGCCGCCCGTCGAATACATTCGACGCTCCGGCGGGATCTTCAAGGACATGCTGATCCACGACTTCGACATTTTTCGCTGGATTCTGGACGACGAGGCGCAGACGGTGCATGCCAGCGGCAGTTGCCTGACCGATCCGGCGATCCTCGACGCGGGCGACATCGACTCGACGGCCGTGACGATTCGCACGAAACGCGGACGGCTCTGCCAGATCAATACGACGCGCCGCGCCGCCTACGGCTATGACCAGCGGTTCGAAGTCCTGGGCAGCGGCGGCATGCTGCAGGCCGGCAACGTGCGGCCGACCGAGGTTGTCGCTTACTCGGCGAAGGCCGTATCGAGCGACGTGCCGGAGGCATTTTTTCTCGAACGCTATCGCGCCGCTTATGCGAGCGAGATCGCGCATTTCTTCGATGCCGTTGCGCAAGGCACGCCGGTCCGCACGACGATCGCCGACGGCGTGAAGGCGCTCGAACTGGCCGAAGCCGCGACCCGGTCTTGGCGCGAAGGGCGCGTCGTGAGCGTCGGCGACTGACCGGCGGCGCGACGTTTCATTCAGGGCTAGCGCGGCGGCGCAGACAACGTGTCCGGCATGGCCCGGCGTGCGCCTCGCTTCGCGGCGGCGCTAGCTAACGCATTCATTGGTAGGGCACAGCGGCAAGGAGCGAGACAAGTGACGAACACGACAAAGCGGGCGCCGGTGCGAATCGGCATTGCGGGATTGGGCCGCTTAGGCAAGCGGCATGCGACGAACCTGGCTTACCGCGTGCCGGGGGCCGTGTTGGCGGCGGCGTGCAGCCCCGTCGAGGACGAATTGCGCTGGGCGTTCGAAGCGCTGCCTGAGCCGCGCGTTTATTCGGACTACGAAGCGTTGCTGGCCGACAGCGACCTCGACGCCGTGTGGCTCGTCACGCCTTCGTCGCTGCATGCCGATCAAATCGTCGCGGCGCTGCGTGCGGGCAAACATGTGTTTTGCGAGAAGCCGCTTTCGCTCGATGTTGACGAATGCGAGCGCGTGCTGGCCGTCGCGCGCGAATATCCGCATCTCGAGGCGACGATCGGTTTCATGCGACGGTTCGACCCGAGCTACCGCGACGCCTATGAGCAAGCGGCCGCCGGCAAGATCGGGCGGCCTTTCATGGTGCGTTCTCAAACGACCGATCAGAACGATCCCGAGGGCTTTTTCGTCCGCTTCGCCCCCACGTCGGGCGGCATCTTTCTCGATTGCACGGTGCACGACATCGACGTGGCGCGCTGGTTCTTCGGCGGGGCCCGAGCCACGCGCGCGTTTGCGACGGGGACGATTGCGCTGCACGAGGGATTGCGCGAAAGCGGCGACGTGGACAACGGCGTGGGCGTCGTCGAATTCGAGGGCGGGCGGCTCGCGGTGTTTTATGCGTCGCGCACGATGGCGCACGGTTGCGACACGCAAAGCGAGGTGATCGGCACGAGCGGCGCGCTTGCGATCGGCCATAACCCGCGGCGCAATCGCGTGGAGATTTACGAGGCGGGCGGCGTGCGCAGCGAAAGCACGCCGACGTTTTTCGATCGTTTCGAGGACGCTTTTCTGCACGAGGCGCAAGCGTTCGTGCAGGCGGTGGGGGCGCGGTTGAACGGTATGCCGCCGGCCGCGGCGGCAGGCGCTACGCTCGCCGATGCGCTCGAGGCGACGCGTATCGGCAAGGCGCTGCGCGAGGCATGTGTGAGCGGGGTGCCGGTGATGGTATCGAGTTCGCCAGTCTCTCCTCATCCACCATTCGCTTGACCGGCAGCTCGGTATGTCTCGCTATAGCCGCCAACGCTGTTGTCGCACCGGCGTCGCAAACCCAGCAATTGAGATCCACCTACGCCGCGTAAATGCCCCCCAATTATCGAGCGTGAAAATGAAGTATGGTGGACGCTCGGATGCCGCTTCTCACAGTGGCACCTCTAACATCAAGCCTCGTCGGGGAATGATCATGCTGGGGAGCTCTCCCGTAACTAGTCACAAAGCGCCGAGCTCAATTCGGCGCGGGGATGAGCAGCGCGACCGTAGCACCGACGGAGGCAGCGATGGAGCAGGACCGAGCACTGCCATGGCGTTGAAGCGATACGTGGGAGCATATTTGACCGCTCAGTTCCCTCGTGAAGCGTTCGAAGAAGAGAAGGAACCGGTCGACTTGGGCAGCAGTAAGTTTCTGTATCGCGGCGTCGATGCAAAGCGCCCAGGGATTAGGGAAGCGCGCAAGGGTATCGTCATTCCCGCCAGTTTATACAGCACGATGACGGCAACGGCACACAACGGACGCCGGTCATATCGGACTCCGTTTACGTCTTGGACGCGCGATTTGGGGTTGGCTAAGCAATACGCTAAGCGGGAAGGGGCCGTTGTTCTTGCACTGCCCGCGGACGAGCCAGGTCCGGAGGACGATTGGTCCTGGGAGTGGTCACCGGACGAGTACGGCGAGGAAGAAGTCCTGCTGCGTGGGGAACGCTCGGGAGCGAGGGTGATCTCGGCGCGCCGCGGAAGTTGGGGTGGATCGGACTTCTACCAGGGTGCTAGAACGACGGACGATACTTTCCCTGCGGTGATAGACACTTCGTTGCGCACTGGTCGGCGTATCCGGTCTCGCTCGTTTTGCCTCGAAACCCTGCTTATGAATCATGGCTCGGACTGGTACTCGATGAAATGAGGTTGGCGGCGCCTGCTCGGTCGAGTTGCGTTGCCGATTAGGCGGCCGTCGCTTCACGAATGGGCCTGCGCTCCCGGCTTGAAACCGCTCGGGCCGATGTCGTTCTGCAGGAGGATCTCGAAGGCTGACACCTGATTGGCAAGCAATTGAACGCCCGCAGCAGCGATGTTCAGCACGAAGCCCACACCTGTCCATCCGTCGACGGTCAGATCCGCCGGCGTTTCGCCGACGATGCCTTCGGAGGCGGAATCGAGGGTGCTCTCGAGGAATGCTCGGGCCGCGAAAGTAAGGCGGCCCTTCATGGTGCATTCGCGAACGACCGATCAGAGCGATTCCGACGGCTTTTTCGTCCGCTTCGCGCCTACGTCGGGTGGCATCTTTCTCGATTGCACGGTGCAGCGAGGCATGTGCGAGCGGGGTGCCGGTGACGTTGTAGGCCTCACTATTTGGTGTGAGTCGACACCGCCTTCGCCCTCCCTGTGCAACACTGCCGTGAGTGAACAATTCAATCGCGGTATGTTGCAATGCACTGGGATGCGAGCGGCGGTGCTGCGCCGCCTGCCTCCACCGTCGAATGATTCGCGCGAGAGGCTGGAATGATTAGAGTGCAAGACAGCGGGCCGTTCAAGCGCTGGACCCGGCTCGAACCGTGGGAAGGCGCCGGGACGGATCTCCCACTTGCAGCAGCCTCGATTTCAGCCTTTTGCGGCGCGTTGTGTCGAGCTAATCGTGGCTGTCGCAGTGGAGCGTTCCCGTGTTGACGAACCTATGTGTCCCGCATAGGCGGGCGGCGACCCGGCCTCCGCCTTCCCAGCACTATATCGCTTCGCCGTTCGATGAAGTTTCCGATTATTTTGCGATGACGTATGCAATGGGGGTGCACGCCCTATCGAGAAAAAAATTGCCCGTCGTGCCGATTTTCAAGGATCATGTGCAACGCGAGGCGTTTAATGCCGAGGCGAAAGAAAAATTGGCGCGAATGAAAATAAAGCGATCTTTGGCGGTGCTATATAAATCGGATAAATATAAGGTGGTTAAACGCCTCGAGCGTATGTCTCGCACGGCAGAGTCCGCGTGCATGAATTTAGCGGGTGTCGAAAATGCGCGGATATATGTCGATGGTCATGGAGAGGCTGGACAACATGAGATCTCCTCGGGATTTGGCGGCGCTGGGCAGTCCGCCACCCCGGCCGACGTGGAAAACATGCTGGTGGGAATGGGGCTGAACTCCGTCAACGATATTCGGATGAGGTCCTGCTGGGGAGGCGCTGGTATCCACTATCAGCCCGGGCCGGACTGGTTGGAAAGAGCGTTATCCGGAAAGTTGGCCGAGGTATGCGAGCCGCAGAAGAGCTTTGCCGCCGAGTTGCAGCGAAGGTTGAAGGACAATCGTGGCTATACGGGATTGGTGCAAGGATACCTGACGCCCTTCGTATATCCGCCGGGGAAGGTGATTTCAAGGGATAGCAGGCGTCCGAAGCGGCATTTCGTCGGGGGGGCGTATCTTCTAAGCGAAGATGGCGCTTGGGAATTTTGCGGCGGGGTGCGGGCTCGGGATGTGCGAGTCGCTTTCCCCAACGAATCGGCATTGGCGCCGGAATTCGGCGTCGCTACCTCG